>PXBD01000042.1 GCA_003565625.1 Gammaproteobacteria bacterium | reverse complement strand
TCTTCACCGTCGGCTTCGCCAATTCGATTCCGACCGGCGCCCTGCTGCTGGTCTCGGACCAGCCCATGGTCCCCGACGGGGTGAAAACCGACGCCTCCGACCGCATCATTACCGAGCGTTTCGTCGACAGCCAGATCGCCATCGGTATCGACTCGCTGAAAGAAATCGCCAACGAGGGTCGCTCGGTCAAGCATCTGCGCTTTGACTGATCGTGATCTGACCAACCACTTTGTTTCTGGAAACCTGATTTGGACCAAGCACACGACAATGAATATACGATCCGTTCTTCCTTTGATTGCAGCTCTGACCTGGCCGGGCCTTGCCATGAGTACTGACAACGACCCGTTCCTCTGGCTCGAAGAAATCGAGAGCGAGCAGGCGCTGGACTGGGCGCGTGAACAGAACGAACGTTCGGTGGAGTTTCTCGAATCCCACCCGCTGTTTGCGCCCATCCACGAGCGCAACCTCGACATCCTGACCGCCGATGACCGCATTGCCTACCCGTCGCTGAGGGGCGGGCAGATCTACAACTTCTGGCGCGACGCCGAGCACGTGCGCGGTATCTGGCGCATGACCAGTCGTGAGAACTTCCGCGATGAACGGCCCGAGTGGGACACCATTATCGACGTCGACGCCCTGGCCGAAGCCGAAGACGAAAACTGGGTCTGGGGCGGTGCCAGCTGCCGCTACCCGGATTACGACCGCTGCATCATCGGTCTGTCCATCGGCGGTGCCGACGCCAACGTCCGGCGCGAGTTCAACCTCGAAACCCGCGAGTTTGTCGAAGACGGTTTCGTGCTGCCGGAGTCCAAGAGCTACATCAGCTGGCGCGACCGCGACAGCGTGTTCTTCGGCCCCGCTTTCGAGGACGAGCAGATGACCACCTCGGAGTATCCGCGCCAGGTCTATATCTGGCGGCGCGGGACTGATCGCAGCGAGGCCGAACTGGTGTTCGAGGCCGAGCGCGATGACGTGCTGGTCTGGGGCAGCCGCTTCTGGGACGGGGATACTCCCTGGGACATGATCGTGCGCCTGCCGAGCTTCTTTACCCGCGAATACCACGTCCTGCGCGACGGCGAAACCATCCGCGTCGACGTGCCCGATGACGCCAACGTGGCCGGCATCATCGGCGGGCAACTGCTGGTGGAATTGAAATCCGACTGGACCGTGGGCGAGACCACGTACGCCCAGGGCGCGCTGCTGGCCGCCGACATGGAGTCGGTGCTGGCCGGAGAGCCAGCTTTCGAAGTCCTGTTCCAGCCCAACGAACGCCAGGCCGTCAACGGTGTTTCGACCACGGAAAACACCGTCATTGTCTCGATTCTGGATAAAGTCACCGGTCAGTTTCTGCGCTTTACCCGCACCGAGGACGGCTGGGAACGCCACGCCCTGGACGTGCCGCCCATGGGTAGCCTGGCCGTGGTCAGCACCGATGATCGTTCGAATGCTTTCTACTTCAACTACACCGGCTTCCTGACCCCCTCGCGCCTGTACGAGGCCGATGCCGCGGCCGACACGCGCCGCCAGATCCGCTCCGAGCCGGCCCGCTTCGACACCGACGGCATGGAGGTTGAACAGTTTTTTGCCACTTCGGCCGACGGTGAGCGCATTCCGTATTTCGTGGTCAAGCCGGAAGGCTTCGAGGCCAACGGCGCCAACCCGACGCTGCTGGCCGCCTACGGTGGTTTCGAGGTCGCGCGGACGCCGTTTTACTCCGGCATCATCGGCTCGTCCTGGCTGGAGCGCGGCGGGGTCTACGTGCTGGCCAACATCCGCGGCGGCGGCGAGTTCGGCCCGCGCTGGCACCAGGCGGGCCTGCGTGAAAACCGCCAGCGGGTGTTCGATGACCTGATTGCCGTGGCCGAGGATCTGATCGAGCGCGACATCACCTCAGCCGAGCACCTGGGCATGCAGGGCGGCTCCAACGGCGGCCTGCTGACCGGCGCGGTGATGGTCCAGCGCCCCGAGTTGTTCAACGCCGTGATCATCCAGGTGCCGCTGCTGGACATGCAGCGCTATCACCTGCTGCTGGCCGGGGCCAGCTGGATGGCCGAGTACGGCAACCCGGACGACCCGGACGACTGGGCCTTCATGAGCCAGTACTCGCCCTACCAGAACCTCGACGAAAACGCCGACTATCCCAAGGCCTTCGTCACCCCCTCCACCCGCGATGATCGCGTCCATCCCGGCCATGCGCGCAAGTTCGTCGCCCGCATGCTCGAACAGGACCACGACGTGCTCTACTACGAAAACATTGAAGGAGGGCACGGCGGCGCGGCCAACCTGAAGCAGAGCGCGTATATCAGTGCGCTGATCTATGCCTATTTGCATGATCGCCTGAATCCGGCGAGCCGCGACTGATTGCTTGTTGTTGGAAAAGATTTCTAACCGCAGATGAACGCGGATGAACGCAGATGATTGACTTGATCAAAACAACTTCCAACTCGTGGAGTTCTTGATTCTTTACATCCGCGTTTATCTGCGTTCATCCGCGGTTAAACATCTGTTCAGAGCCAACGCGCCAACTCGAATTCCCGCAAACTCCCCAGCACCTGATCGGCCTGCGCGAAGGCCGGGTCTTTCGGGTCAAACACCGAGGGTACCGCCACTACCTGCATGCCGGCCCGGACAGCGGCGGTGACGCCGGCGGGGGCGTCTTCGAACACCAGGCAGCGTTCGGGTGCAACTTCCAGCTTGCGCGCCGTGGTCAGGAACACCGCCGGGTCGGGCTTGCCGTACTGCTCGTGGATGCCGGAGTGGGTCAGCTGCAGGTAGGGCGCCAGGTCCAGCTTGGCGACTACCGCCTCGATCAGCGCCGGCGGCGACGACGACGCGATCGCCATGGGAATGCCCTGATCTTGGAGGGCGCGCATGGTGTCGTGGACGCCGGGCAGGGCCTCGCTACGCTCAACGATCAGCCGGGTGACCTCGTCGAGCACGCGCCGGACCATCTCGTCTGCATCGGGCCCGTCCCAGCCGAAGCGCTCCTGCCACAGGCGTACGACTTCGTCGATGCGCCGGCCAGCGGTTTCCTTGCAAAGTTCACGGGTGACCGGCACGCCCAGCGGCAGAAAACAGGTCAGCTCGGCATCCTGCCACAGCGGTTCGGAGTCGATCAGCAGACCGTCCATGTCGAAAATGGCCGCAGCAATACGAGTCATAGCGGCCAGACCAGCAGGATCATCGGCACACCGACGGCAACCACCACAATCTCCAGCGGCAGCCCCAGCCGCCAGTAGTCGCCGAAGCGGAAACCGCCCGGACTCAGGATCAGGGTGTTGTTCTGGTGGGCAATGGGGGTCAGGAACGCGCACGATGCGCCCACGGCCACGGTCATCAGCAGACTGTCGGGGTTGACCTCCAGCAGTCGGGCCGAGCTGATCGCGATCGGGCACATGACCGCCGCGGTGGCGGCGTTGTTCATCACGCTGGAGAGCAGGATGGTGATCACCATCACCAGAACCATGGCGATGACCGGACCGCTGTCGGCAAGCTGTTCCAGCGCGGTGCGGGTGAGCAGGTCGGCTGCACCGGTGCTCTCCATGGCACCGGCGACCGGAATCAGCGCGCCCAGCAGCACGATCACCGGCCAGTCGACCGCATCGTAGACCTTGCGCGGCGGGACCAGGCGGGTCAGCACGGTCAGCAGTACGCCCAAGGCGAACGCCACTGCGGTCGGCAGCAGGCCCAGGGCGGCAATCGCGACCGCGCCGAGCATGATCAGAGTGGCGGTCAGCGCTTGGCCGGGGCGGGGGATCCTGAGCGAGCGCTCGGCCAGCGGCACGCAGCCGTTGTTGATGGCGAATTCCTGCACGGTTTCGAGCGGGCCCTGGAGCAGCAGAACGTCGCTGGGGCGGAAGCGCAGCGTCCGCAAGCGCGCGACCGTGCGCCGCCCTTGGCGCGAAACCGCCAGCAGGTTGATGTCGTAGTGGCTTCGAAGCTTCATGGCGCTGGCCGAGCGCCCGATGATGCCCGAGGTCGGCATCACGACCACCTCCATCAGCGCGATTTCCTCGGCCTCGTCGGAATTGTTCTTCTTGTTGTCTTTCGGTTCTTCGTGGTCACTCTGGGTCTTCGTCTTGCCGGTAACGTCCTTCGATGTGTTGGCCGGCTCCTTCAGGCTGGTCCCGGTTTCGTCGTGATTGCGGCGGGTTTCAATCTGCGGCTCGCGCTTGTCTTCTTCCAGGTGGATGTCGAGCTTGCTCAGGGCCGTGACCAGCGCCTTGGGTTCGGCTTCGATCACCAGGATGTCGCCGGCCTGCAGTTTGTAGTTGCCGTGCGGGGACCGAATCCGCCGCTCGTCGCGGACCAGGCCGACGATTTGTGAGCCGGTCTCGTCGATTTTGGCTTCGGCCTCGCTCAGGCGCAGGCCGATGGCATCCGACGTTGGCTGCACGCGCGCTTCGGTCAGGTAGTCGCCGGTATCGAAATCCTCCAGGTCGGAGCGCTCGCGGACCGGGATCAGGAACCGCCCCAGCCCGAGGATGACCGCCAGCCCGGCCAGCGTCACGGCTACGCCAACGGGGGTGAAGTCGAACATCTGGAACGAGCCCAGCCCGGCATCGGCGCGAAAGCCCGACACGATCAGGTTGGGTGGGGTGCCGATCAGGGTCATCATGCCGCCAAGGATCGAGCCGAAGGCCAGCGGCATCAGCATCTGTCCGGGGGCAAGCCCGTGTTTGTGGGCCAGCTGGATGGCCACCGGCATCAGCAGCGCCAGGGCGCCGACGTTGTTCATGAACGCCGACAAAAACGCGGCCAGGCAGACCAGCATTGCGTTGGCGATGAAGGCGTTATCGGTTTTGGGTAAAAAGCGTTCGGTCAGGATGTCGACCGCGCCGGAAGTCTGCAGCCCGCGGCTCAGGATCAGCACGGCTGCTACCGTGATCACGGCCGGATGGCCGAAGCCCTCGAAGGCGTCCATCCCCGGCACCAGGCCGAAGATCACGCAGGCCAGCAGCGCCATCACCGCGACCAGGTCATGCCGAAAGCGGCCCCAGACAAACAGGACGATAGTGACCAGCAGGATGGCAAAAATCGTGATCTGATCGGGGTTCATTGGCGGGCTCGAATAGCCGGGGTCGAAGCGCATCATACCCAACAAGCCAGGAGCATTTGATTCAGGAAAACAGGCCATGCAGAAACCAGCCTGAGCGCGGTTGGTGTTCGTGGAAGATCCACACCTTGCGACCGTGGCGGTCGCGCGCAACCCAGTAGTCGCGTTTGCAGTCGTGGCCGTCCCACCAGCCGGCCTCGATCCGCTCCGGGCCGTCTTCGAGGCGAAAATCGGCGCGGCAGCACGGGCGCGGGGCGGGTAGCAGCCAGGTCGGGCGCGGGCGGGTTTCGGTGCACGGTGTCGTGGTGCCGGGCGGAACCCAGCGCCAGGCGCGTTCGGGGCGGTGGTCGGCGTGCGCGGCGATGCCGTTGATGCCGTCCTCGCCCAGGCGCGCGCGCAGGCGGTCGAGCAGGGCCGGCCAGGCATCACTGCGATTGCGGTTGTCCCACAGGTCGGCCTGGGGCGGGCGATATTCAAGCGTGGTCTCGGCCTTGAGTACCAGCGCGGCAATTGCTGCGGGCAGGCGAATGCGCTCGAGCTTGAGGGCCAGCATCTCCAGCAGCCGGGTGCGGTCGAATCCGGGCCGGGCCAGGCTCAGGTGCAAGACGATTGGGTTGCCGCTGTCTTCGCGCTCCAGGCGGATGTGCAGGCCGGTCAGGGCGCGGTCGCGTACCTCCAGCCAGCCGCCGAGATGATCAAGCGCACGATTGGCGGCAAACAGCAAAGCCTCGCTGCGGTCGCTGGGCACGGGCAGTTCCAGGCGCTGGCGATAGCGTTCCGGCGGCTGCCAGCCGGCCAGCGGAGTGGGCCGGCGACCGTAGAGCTGGTCGAGTTCGGCATTCAGGGCGCTGCCGAAACGGCGCGCGCGTTCCGGCGCCCTCATCTGGATCAGTTCGCCCAGCCGGCGCAGGCCGCAGCCGGTGATGGCCTGCGCCTGGCGCGTGGGCAGGCCCAGCGCTTCAATGGGCAGGGCATCAAGCCTGCGTTGCAGGTGTTCGGGCGAGTGGGCATGCTGGTTTGTGCGCGCCAGCAGGCGGGCGGCGGCCGGCACCGTGGCGCTGCCGCAACGCACCCGCAGGCCTTGTTGGTTCAATGTGTCAACCAGTTCTTCGAGCAGTGGCCGCAGCCCGCCGCGCAGGCGCCGGCTGCCAGCAATTTCCAGCAGCACGCTATCGGGCGGGGCCAGCACCACCTGGTGGCTGTGGCCATAGGCGGCCAGGGCGATCTGTTCGAGCGCGCGCTGCTCCATGGCCGCGCTGCGCGGCCGGCTTTGCAGCTGCGGCAGCACGGCCAGGGCCTGGCTTAAGCTCATGCCCGGGCGTACGCCGTGCTGGTGGGCGCGCTGTCCGGCCTGGAAGATGCGCGCCTGGCCGCGCTGGTGCTCGTGCACCGCAATCGCGGGTCCGGGCTGATGGTCCCAGACCGCGCTCAGGGGCAGACCCGGGCAGTACAGCCCGGCCCACAGCGAAGATCGGCTGGTCTTGCTCATGACCCGGTTTCGCTCACGACAAGGGCGCCGTCTGTCGCCGCCGGGCAGCTAGCTCGATGACGTTGGCGCGGCCCAGGTGCAGGGTCCGGCTTGGGCCGTCGCCGCGCAACAGGCTCAGCTGCGGGCCGGGGGCGAGCCCCAGCCGCAGGGCCGAAAGCGACGGCGCCGGGCTCTGGCCGGCGCGATAGCAGACAAAAGCGGGTGCATCGCTGGCGCGCGCGGCCAGCTGCAAACGACGAATCGGCCGCGGATCGACCCGGCCGCGCGGATGCCAGGTCACGATGCTGCCGCAGACCCCGCTTTTGAGCGCCTGTTCGGCCGCCCACAGGGCATCATCCGGGCCGTGCACTACCACCAGCCGATCCAGGGCGATGCCGGCCCGGTGCAGGCGCTGGGGGCAGGGCACCAGCGGCGGGGCAATCAGCAACACCGGCTGGCCGTGCCGGGTCTGGTCGGCCAGCAGCGGCAGGAGCAGTTCCAGTTCACCGCAGCCCAGGTACTCGGGCAGCAGTTCCACCAGCCGCCCGCGCGGCCAGCCGCCGTCGGGCAGCCAGGCATCCAGTTCGGCCCGGCCGCTGGCGGCAACTGCGGCCGGCGGTCGGCGCTGTCCCCGCCACAGGTCGCTGCGCTGGTCGAGCAGGTGCTGCAAGGATCGTGGTTCTGACATGGTTGGTGCGTACCTGCGGGAAAGCCTGATGACTATACTAATGTACAGTTTCTCAAAATCCGAGAATGGCGGAATAAAAAATCGCGACCGGTTTCTGTCATGCCCCGGGTATCCTTGAGTACCTGTCTTTTGCCGATCTCACGAGGTTTGCATGCGTTTTTTCCCTGTCGTTGTGTTCGCTGCGCTTGTGGCGCTGGCTGCCCAGGCTCCGGCCGCCGTATCCGGCTACTACCACCAGCCGGCCGCCGGTGCCGGGCAGGTGGTGTTCGTCTCGGAGAGTGATTTGTGGACGGTCTCCCCGGATGGCGGCACGGCTGCGCGCCTGACCAACCACGCCGAGGCCAAGCGCGAACCGGCGATTTCCCCGGACGGTCGCCGGCTGGCCTTCAGCGGCAGCTATGGTGGCGGCCGGGCGGTCTACGTGATGCCGGTCAGCGGTGGTGAGCCGAAGCGTCTGACCTTCGAGAGCGGCCAGGTCCGCGTCCAGGGCTGGACGCCCGACGGCGAAGTACTCTATGCCACCAACACAGTGCCCGGCCCGGCCTGGTTCACGCTGCTGCGCGCGGTTGACCCCGACACTCTGGCGGTGCGCGAACTGCCGCTGATGGACGCGCGCGAGGCCGCGTTTGGCGACGACGGCACGATCTACTTCACCCGCTTCGGCCTGGCCCTGACCGCCGACAACGCGCGCGAGTACCGTGGCGGCGCCATGGCCCAGCTGTGGCGCTTTCACCCCGAGCGCGACACCGAAGCCGAGCGCCTGCTGGCCGATTTCGACGCCAACCTGGAACAGCCGATGTGGTGGGACGGGCAGCTGTACCTGCTCAGCGATGCCGACGGCGGTGCAGCCAACCTGTGGCGCTTCGACCCCGACAACGGCGAGATCGTCCAGCTGACCTTCCACGACGAGTTCGAGGTGCGCTCGCCGAGTCTCGCCGCCGGGCGCATCGTCTACCAGCACGGGGCCGACCTGCGCGTGTTCGATCTCGATTCGGCCAGCGATTCAGCGCTGGACATCGAACTGGCCAGCGATCGCGCCCAGGGCCTGACCCGCTGGTTGTCCGAGCCGTTGCGCTTTCTTGATGGCGTCAGCCTGAGTCCTGACGGCGAGCGCGTCGCGATCACCGCCCGCGGCCAGGTCGCCCTGGCCGGAACCGACAGCATTCGTCGCATCGAGTTGGCCCTGCCAGACGGTGCTCGCGCCCGTGAGGCCGTGCTCGGACCGGATGGTGACTGGGTCTACGCTATTGTCGATGCCACCGGCGAGCACGAGATCTGGCGATTCCCGGCCGACGGCAGCGGTGACGGCGAAGCCCTGACCGACGACGGCCAGACCCAGCGCAACCGCCTGGTGGTCTCGCCCGACGGCCGCTACATTGCCCACGACGACCGCCCGGGCCGGCTGTGGCTACTGGACCTGGACAGCGGCCGCAACCGCCTGCTGGAAGACTCCGACGGAGCCGGCTACGGCGATATCACCTGGTCGCCCGACAGCCGCGTTCTGGCCGTGTCGCGGGCCGATACGGCCCTGCAGCGGCGCCAGCTGGTGCTGGTCGATGTGGCCGATGGCCGCACCCACGTGCTGAGCAGCGATCGCTACGAGAGTTTTTCACCCAGTTTCAGCCCCGACGGACGCTGGCTGTACTTTCTGTCCAACCGCCATTTCCAGGCCACGCCGGGCAGCCCGTGGGGGGATCGCAATCTCGGGCCCCTGTTCGACCGGCGCACCCAGCTCTACGCCTACGCCCTGCAGCCGGACAACGTGTTCGCGCTGGCTCCGCGCACCGAGCTGAGTACGGAGCCGGCCGATACGGACGACGAGCCGCAGGCCATCGTGTTCGTCGGCCTGGCCGGGCGCCTGTACGAGGTCGACGTCGCGCCGGGCAACTATTCCTCGCTGGCCGCGGCGCGTGATCGGCTGTACCTGCTCGATCGCGACGACAGCGGCACCAGCCTCAAGACCATCGATTTCAGTCCTGACCGGCCCAGCCTGGAGACTTTCGCCTCCGGCGTGAGCCGCTTCGAGCTGTCGGCCGACCGGCGCAAGCTGCTCTATGGCAGTGGTTCGGGGCCGATGTACATCGTCGATGCCGGGAGTCGTCCGCCGGGGGATTTGTCGCCGCATCAAGTTCGCTTGGGCGACTGGCGCCTGCCGGTGCGCCCGGCCGCGGAATGGCGGCAGATGTTTGTCGATGCCTGGCGCATGCAGCGCGATTTCCTGTTCGACCCCAATCTGCGCGGCCAGGACTGGGAGGCCATCCGCGCCCGCTACGAGCCGCTGGCCGAACGGGTCGGCGATCGCCGTGAGCTCGATGACCTGCTCGGCCAGATGGTCGCCGAGCTGGGGGTCTTGCACTCGCAGGTGCGCGGCGGGGAATACGAACGCGAGCCGGAATCGGGCTCGCCGGCGTTTCTCGGCGCGGGGTTCGAAGCGGTCGATGAGGGCCTGCGCATCGTGCGCATCTACACGACCGACCCGGAACTGCCGAGCGATCGCTCGCCGCTGGCCCGGCCCGGGGTGGGCCTGCAGCCGGGGGATGTAATCACCGCGGTCAACGGCCGTGCCGTGCGCTCCCTGGCCGACCTGGCCGCCCGCCTCGATCACCAGTCCGGCCAGCAGGTGCGCCTGGACTACGTTCGCGCCGGCGAAGACCGGGCCGCCGTTGTCGAGCCGGTCAGCGCCTTCGGCGACTGGGCCCTGCGCTACCAGGACTGGATCCAGACCCGGCGCGAGCACATCGATGAGCAGGCCGGCGGCCGCATCGGCTACCTGCACCTGAACGCCATGGGGCCCAACGACATCGCCACGTTTGCCCGCGAGTTCTACGCCAACATCGACCGCGAGGGCTTGATCATCGACGTGCGCCGCAACCGCGGCGGCAACATCGACAGCTGGATCATCGAGAAACTCCTGCGCCGGGCCTGGATGTTCTGGCAGCGTCCGTTCGGCGATCCGTTCTGGAACATGCAGCAGACCTTCCGTGGCCACCTGGTCGTGCTGGTCGACCCGCTGACCTACTCCGACGGCGAGACCTTTGCCGCCGGGGTCAAAACCCTGGGGCTGGGCCCGCTGATTGGCCAGCGCACCGCTGGTGCCGGGGTCTGGCTGAGCGACACCAATCGTCTGGTCGACCGCGGCGTCATGCGCGCCGCCCAAAGCCCGCAGTTCGATGCGCAAGGTCGCTGGCTGGTCGAAGGTTTCGGCGTGGTGCCCGATATCGAGGTCGAAAACCTGCCGCACGCGACCTGGCGCGGCGAAGACGCCCAGCTTGAACGCGCGGTTGAAGTACTGCTGGAACGACTGGATGCCGAGCCCGTTCTTCAGCCCGAGCCGCAGCCCATCCCGCCGCGGGGCGAAAACGCCGGCAGTCCGTAAGGCAAAAGAAAAGCCCCGCCGTAGCGGGGCTTTTCGGTGGAGCGAGGTGCCGGGCAGCAATCAGTTGAGGCTGCCGGTCACCCAGTAGTCGACCAGTTCGCCGTGGTCGTTGATGAACCGGGTAACTGCCTCTTCATAGGAGTTTTCCTGGGCGTAGAACATGGCGTCCTGGAGTTCTTCGAGGTCGAGGTGAATGCGCGAGACCATCAAGGCGACGTCCGGGTTGTCCTGGTAGAAGCCCTGGCGAGACATGGCGTGGACGCGCTCGAAGCTGCCGAGCGTGCCCTGCGGGTCTTCCAGGTAGCGCAACTCATGGGCGCCGAACTTCCAGTGCGGGCTCCAGCCGGTGACCACAATCCACTCGTCGCGGCGTACCGCGCGGGCCAGCGCTGCGGTCATGCCGGCGCCGGAAGAAATCTGCAGCTGGTAGCCGTCCAGATCGTAGTCCTCAATGGCTTGCTCGGACAGCCGGGTCAGTCCGGCGCCGGGGTCGATGCCGGTGATGGTGCCGTTGAGCTGGCCGCGCACGGCATCGTCTTTCAGGTCTTCGATCGAGGACAACTGGTCTTCCGGGATGTAGGTGGGTACGGCCCAGCCGAGGCGCGCGTAACCGTAGAGGATCCCGAGGCTGACGATATCGGCTCCGACGGCCTCCATGTAGTCTTCATGGGTTCCGGGCAGCCAGGCCATCATCATCATGTCGATGTCGCCTGAGGCCAGGCCCTGGTACTGCGGCGCGATGTCGGTCTGGATCAACTCGACCTCACGACCCATGCGATCTTCAATCACCTGTGCGGTCAGCTTGGTGATGAACTCGGCATCCGACCAGGCCGTCCAGCCAATCCGGATCGGGTCTTCGGCCTGCACCGGCAACGCCAGGCCGGCGGTCAGGATGAGGGCAAACAGGATCTTCAGCAATTTTCCTTGCATGGTTTTCTCCTTACTTTTCACGAGTGTTTTTGGTGTCTTTCGACACAGGCTGGCGCCAGTTCGGCGCCGGATGTGCCCTGGCGCCCGGGTTACCGGCGCCTGGGCGCAATACTCTGGGTGATGCGGTCGAGCAGAATGGCGAGGATGACCACGCCAAGACCGCCCTCGAAGCCAAGCCCGACGTTGAGGCGCTGAATGCCGGTCAGCACCGTATTGCCGAGCCCGCCGGCGCCGATCATCGAGGCGATCACGACCATCGACAGGGCCAGCATGATGGTCTGGTTGACGCCGGCCATGATCGACGGCATGGCCATCGGCAACTGGATCTTGCGCAGCAGCTGAAAGCGGGTACAGCCAAAGGCCAGGCCGGCTTCGATCTGCTCCTTGCTGACCTGACGAATGCCCAGGTTGGTCAGGCGCACCACCGGCGGCATGGAAAAGACCACCGTGGCAATTGCGCCCGGGACCGTACCCAGGCCGAAAAAGATCGCCGCGGGTATCAGGTAGACAAACGGCGGCATGGTCTGCATGAAGTCCAGCACCGGCCGGCAGATTGATTCAACGATATCGCTGCGGGCCATGGCCACGCCGATGGGCAATCCGACCAGCAGTGCGACCAGGCTGGAAGCCAGCACCAGCGACAGCGTCTGGATGGTCTGGACCCACAGCCCCATGCCGATGATGGTGGCCAGCGCGATCAGTGCAAACAGGCCAAATTTCCAGCTCACGCGCCAGGCGCTCAGGCCGATCAGGATCAGGGCCAGAGCCCAGGCCGGCAGCCACAGCAGCGTGTTCTGGAACAAATCCACAAACAGCCCGATGAACCCGGCGATGCCGTCGAGCAGCGGAGTGAAGTGATCCTGCACCCAGGCCACCAGTGACTCGACCCAGTCGCCGATTGGCAGGCGCAGGCGTTGCAGCCACTCATCCATGGGCAACCTCCTCGGGCTGGCTGCTGCCGCCGGCGCGATCCAGCGTGCGCAGCAGTCGGGTGCGCGATACCGTGCCGCGGTAGATGCCCCGGTCATCCACTACCGGCAATGGCACGGTCGTGCCGGCACAGCGGCCGATCAGCAAGTCCAGGCTGTCGTCGGGTGCAATGGGTTCGATGGCCACGAACGCCCGGTCGAACGGCGGTTTGTCCCCGGTATCGATGGCCTCGACGAGACTCTCGGCCGAGACCACGCCCTCGAAACGCTGGTCTTCATCGACCACGATGGCATGCTGGCGGTCGTGGCGCCGCAGTGCTTCCAGGGCTGCGCGCAGGCCCATGCCCGGGCGCTCGATCACGGTGACCTGGGTCTTGTCCATGATGTCGGCGGCCGAGAACACCTGGGTGACATCGACACCGTAGAAAAAGGCCTTGACGTAGTCATTGGCCGGCTCGGTGACGATTTCCTCGGGCGTGCCGACCTGGATCACGGCGCCGTCCTGCATGATCGCGATGCGATCTCCAATGCGCATGGCCTCATCCAGGTCGTGCGAGATGAAAATCACCGTGCGGCGCTTTTTGTGCTGCAGGGCCAGTAATTCATCCTGCATCTCGGTGCGAATGAGCGGGTCGAGCGCGGAGAAGGCTTCGTCCATCAGCAGAATCGAAGGGTCGGTAGACAGCGCCCGGGCCAGCCCGACGCGCTGCTGCATGCCGCCGGATAACTCATCCGGGTAGCTGTCGGCGTTGGCCGCCAGCCCGACCTGTTCGAGCGCCTCGCGCGCCCGGGCCCGGCGCTTGTCACGTGCCTCGCCGGCTACTTCCAGGCCAAAGGCGGCGTTGTCGAGCACCGTGCGGTGGCCCATCAGGGCAAAGGACTGAAACACCATGGCCAGATCCTTGCGCCGCAGGTCGATCAACTCCCGGTCGTTCATGCCGACGATGTCGTGGCCGCGAATCTCGATGCGGCCGTGGCTGGGTTCGATCAGGCGGTTGATGAGGCGAATCAGGGTCGATTTGCCCGAACCCGACAGCCCCATGACGACAAAGATCTCGCCCTCCCTGATGTCCAGGCAAACATCGCGCACACCAACGGTCTGGCCGGTGCGGGCGAAGATTTCATCCTTGCTCAATCCCTCGTCCAGCAAGGAGATGGCCTGCGCCGACTGTCCTCCGAATATCTTGTACAAATCCGCAATGCGGATGATGACGTCCCCGTCCAATGCGCGTCCTTTGTAAGCTTTTTAACAGAAAACCCTAACATGCCCGCGCAAACAGACCGGCCGGAAGGTCACAAAATGCCCGCAAGGCCGGCTGCATTTTCGATGTCTGGTGCTTTACAATTAGGGATTATCTGAGCAATTCAGGTTTCACGGAGAGGTGCCGGAGTGGTCGAACGGGCTCGCCTGGAAAGTGAGTGTACGGTTTATCCCGTACCGAGGGTTCGAATCCCTCCCTCTCCGCCAGAAATGAAAACCCCCCGCATCGCGGGGGGTTTTTCGTTCTAATAAAACGCTCTCGTTCAATGATCCTCTTCCGCCGCATCCGCCTCGGCCTTGTCTTCGTGCCGGGTGCCGGCTGCATGCTCGGGCGGGGCGTAGACGGTGTAGAGCTTGAGTGGCTTGGTGCCGGTATTGATGAAATTGTGTTCGGCGCCGGCGTGCACGAACACCAGGTCGTTGGTGCCGACCTCGCGCACCTGGCCTTCGATCACGGCCTGGCCGTTACCCTCGACGAATACCAGGATCTGGTCGTGACCTTCGTGTACCTCTGCACCGATTTCCTCGCCCGGCTGGATCGTCATCAGCACCAGCTGGCACTCTTTCCCGGTAATGACTTCATCCCGAAAGGCCTCATTATTGAGCGCCAATTTGACTATGGGAACAACGGTTTGGTCGATCTTGCTGCTCATCAGGGAACGCTCCTTGCTTGATGGATGCAAAGCAGACTCTACTCTACCAAAGCGGAATACCAGCGTCTCGCCAAGGCTCAATGCGCGGCCAGTTCGCCTCGGGCGACGGCGACGAGGGTCCGGGCGGCCACGCTGACGATCACGACGGTGACCAGGCCGGTCAGCAAGACCAGCGGTCCGTTGCCAATCGCGCCGGTGGTTTCGGCAAAACGGAAGCAGGCGACGGTGAAGGCGGCCAGTGGAAAGGTATACGCCCACCACGAGGGGAAAAACGGCAGCTTCAGAAACCCCGGTACCTGCGGGAGTAGCAGCAGAAAGGTCAGCAGGGCGACGAAGTACAGCATCAGGCCAGCCCCTGTTTCACCGCCGGACAACTGCAGCCAGGCCAGAAAGGCAACCGCGGGTGGGGCCATCAGAATGGCCAGGGTGGGGCGCATCGGTGGTTCCAGCGCATCGCCGGTGACCAGGCGATAAAACACGAGCGTGCCGAGGATCGCCCAGAAAAACATCCCCACGCTGAAAAAGAACCAGGCAGTCAGTTCCCATCCGGCCGGCACCGCGGCCAGCGGTACCAGCACATTACCCACGGCGGGGATGAACCAGGCCGGGTTGAGGCTGTTGGGCGGGCGCTCTTTGTTGAACCAGACGGTGACAATCGCCACGGTGAGTACCAGCTGCAGCGCCGCTCCCAGCATCCAGAGCGAATCTGACAGGGGCTCCAGCCAGGGCCGCGCCAGAATCCCAAGTAATATCAGGTTGATGGCAATAGCCGGCAGGAAATTGATCCGCACCGGGTGGTGAATTTCGGTCAGTACACGATCTCGATAATGCAGAACTTTCCAGCCGTAGGCGAGCAGCAGAACGGCGAAAATCAACCCGGCCAGCACCGTGAGGGAGCCCGATATCAGCGGCTCGAAGCCCCAGCGGGACTCGGCTGCATGCCAGACCAGCCCCAGACCGCAGGTGCCCATCACCGATGCAAACAGCGGCAGTGGCAGCGTGGCCGCGAATCCGATAGCAGGCTTTTCTTTCATGCCGCGAAAATACCACATCAAATCCAATTCTTTCGCAAATTCCGGTTGACCACTCTCCAGCCCTGCGCCATAATTACCGGCTTACACGCGCCCGTAGCTCAGCTGGATAGAGTACCTGGCTACGAACCAGGCGGTCGGAGGTTCGAATCCTTCCGGGCGCGCCAGATATGAAAAGCCCCGCCTTGCGCGGGGTTTTTCATATCTGATGTGGTCGGAGGCCGAGTCGAACCTCCCCAGGTTCGAACCGAGCGGCGCAGCCGCAGCAATCCTTCCGGGCGCGCCAGATATGAAAAGCCCCGCCTTGCGCGGCGCTGCAGGCTTGTGCTACTACAACTCCTATGCAAATCGCCGCGGTTACTCCTCCCGTTCCGGTCTCCGCGCCTGCGGCGGCGCGGGCGCGGCCGGATGCCGCGGTCGCCACCGAGCAGCGGGGTTCTGACGCGCAAGGGCCGGCCGGCGAGTCCGGGCCGCCGCAAGGCCAGCGCGGCCCGCTGGATCTGAGCGAAGCCGAACGGGCGCTGGTTCAACAACTGCAGCAGCGCGACCGGGCGGTGCGGGCGCACGAACTGGCCCACGTCGCGGCCGGAGGTCAATACGTCACCAGCCCGGCAAACTACCAGTACCAGGTCGGCCCGGACGGTCGCCGCTACGCGGTCGGCGGTGAAGTCTCGATTGATACCAGCGTACCCGCTGATCCTGAAGAGGCGCTTGCCAAGGCCGAAGTCATCGAGCGAGCTGCGCTGGCGCCGGTCGATCCCTCTCCACAGGACTACCGGGTGGCGGCGCGGGCGCGGCAGATGGCCGCCGAGGCCCGGCGCGAGCTCGCGGCCGAGCAACTCGAAGAGCGCACGGCCGGGGAAGGGTCGGAAAGATTCGCCGCCGATGCGCCGGCGGCCGAGGAGCGCGCGCCCAGGGTTTTGCCGCTGGAAACCGAGCAGGCGCTGGCGCCGCGATCGAGTTTCAGCCTGCGGGCATGAAATTCAGGGCTGAAACGCAAGGAAATTCATTGACCTTGCCTGAATGAGTCTCTAGAATTGATCGGCTGAGGATCGGGGCGTAGCGCAGCCTGGTAGCGCAACTGCTTTGGGAGCAGTAGGTCGCAGGTTCAAATCCTGCCGCCCCGACCAGTTTGAAACGATTTTTGACTTGGCGCCCGTAGCTCAACTGGATAGAGCATCGGCCTTTGAGCAGCGCAGCCTTAGGGTTGTGTCACAAAAGGAGCCCCTGGCGGGAAACGGAACCGTCAGGGTGGACTGCACCGTAACGGGGAAACCTTAACAGCGGCAACAGCCGGCTGATGGCAATCCCGTGGAAACCGTCGGTTACCGCGTGCGATGGTGTACGATCGTGGGCAGTGGATTCGATTGACTGCCATGCATCTCACCAAGGACAAGGGTGACCTGGGAGTCCTGAAGGCTCAGGTGGATTTGTTTGAGCAGGGGTTTTCCATCCTGCTGCCAATGACTGAACACGCCCCTTTTGACTTAGTGGCGTATCGGGGAGGTCGCTTCGTTCGGATACAGGTGAAGTACCGCAAGCTGGATCGCACGGGGAAATTGGAAGTCAAGTTTTGGACTTCCTGGGCCGATAGAAATGGGACCCATAGCGTGCCAGTCGACAAAAGCGAGGTCGACATCTACTGCGTGTACTGCCCTGATACGGACGAGTGTTACTACATTGATCCCCAAATGTTCGGTTACTCGGCCTGTCTGAGGGTAAGGGCGACCAAGAATCTCCAGTCGCGAGGGGTGCATCTCGCGAAGGATTTTCGACGGGTTCCGTAGAGACTATATGTGCAGCACCTGAGATGGTGAAGAGAGAGTCCAGACCACAAACTCCCGCCATGGGTGGGAGGCCGCGAAAGCGGTAGCTGGTATGCTAAGCCGGCGGTTGCAGGTTCGAGTCCTGCCGGGCGCGCCAGACTGGCCGGGGCGAGTTACAATACCCGGCTTGAATAAACAATTTTGCCTGTGGTGGGCGTAGCTCAGTTGGTAGAGCACTGGATTGTGGCTCCAGAGGTCGCGGGTTCAATCCCCGTCGCTCACCCCACTTCCGGGCCATTAGCTCAATTGGTAGAGCAGCTGACTCTTAATCAGTAGGTTCAAGGTTCGAGTCCTTGATGGCCCACCAATCCACGATCGGCACCCGGCGGCCATGCAGGGCGTCGGCTTTTGAGTTTCAGTAATCGCGAGACAATCGAGCATGCAGGTAAGCGTAGAAAAAACCGGTGACCTCGAGCGCCGGATGACCGTCCAGGTTCCCGGCGACGACATCACCGCGCAGGTCAACGAGCGCCTCAACGAACTGCGTCGGCAGGTGCGGCTGAAGGGCTTCCGGCCCGGCCGTGTCCCCCTCAACGTGATCCGGCAGCGCTACGGCAAACAGGTTCGCGAAGAGGTGCTGGGCCAGGTCATGGAGTCGCGCCTGCAGGAGGCAATTGGCCAGGAAGAGATGCGGGTTGCCGGCATTTCGCGCCTGCAGCCGGCGGCCGGCCTGGATTTCGAAGGTGACTTCGAGTTCGTGGCCGAGATGGAAGTCTTTCCCGAAATGCCCGCGATTGAAGTGGCCGACCTGGAGTTCGAGCGCCCGGTCGCCGAAGTGGGCGAAAGCGACGTCGACGACATGATCGACAATCTGCGCCAGCAGCGACGCCAGTGGGAAGTGGTCGAGCGTGCGGCCGAAGACAACGACCGCGTGCGCCTGACTTACGTCGCCCACCTCGAAGAGACCCGGGTGCCCGACGTCGGTCATCACGAACTGGCGCCGACGCTCGGCAACATGAAAACGTTCCCGACGCTGGAAAAGGAACTGCAGGGCATGGCCGCCGGCGAGGAAAAAGAGCTGGAACTGACCTTTCCCGACGACTACCGCTACCAGGACCTGGCCGGCAAGACCGCGCGGGTCGAGCTGAGCGTGGTTGAGGTCCAAGGCTCGGACATGCCGGAAGTCGATGATGAGTTCGCCGAGGCGTTCGGAATCGACGGCGGCGTCGAGCAGCTGCGCGCCGACGTGCGCCGTAACCTCGAGCGTGAGCTGCGCCAGGCCGTGACCAACCGGGTCAAGACCGCGGTCACCGACGCCCTCGGCGAGAAATATTCCGATATCAAGCTGCCCCGGGCCAGCGTCGAGCAGGAAGCCCGGCAGATGATCCAGCAGCTGCAGCAGCAGACCGGGCAGGAGGGTGAGTTGCCCGTGCAGCAGTTCCTGCCCATGGCCGAGCGCCGCCTGCGTCTGGGGATGCTTATGGGCGAGATGGCTCGCCAGCACGACATCAGCATTGATGCCGGGCGGGTCCAGCAAAAGCTCGAGGAAGTGGCCGAAACCTACGAAGAGCCTGCCCAGATCATGGAGATTTACCGCAATGACGCGCGCTTGATGGAACAACTGGAGAATCTGGTCCTCGAAGAGCAGGTCATCGACCTGGTCCTGGACCAGGCCAAGGTGACCGAGAAAACCATGACTTTCAAGGAAGCGCTGGAGAATTGATGAACGAACAAGCCCTCAATCTGGTCCCCATGGTGGTCGAGCAATCGGCCCGGGGCGAACGTGCCTACGACATCTACTCACGTCTGCTCAAGGAGCGCGTGATTTTCGTGGTCGGACCGATCGAGGACTACTCGGCCAACCTGATCGTCGCCCAGCTGCTGTTTCTGGAGTCGGAAAATCCGGAAAAAGACATCAACGTCTACATCAATTCTCCAGGCGGGTCAGTGACCGCCGGCATGGCCATTTACGACACCATGCAATTCGTCAAGCCGGATGTGTCCACCATGTGCATCGGTCAGGCGGCCAGCATGGGTGCGCTGCTGTTGGCTGCCGGTGCGGCCGGAAAACGCTACTGCCTGCCGCACTCGCGGGTCATGATCCATCAGCCGCTGGGAGGGTTCCAGGGCCAGGCCTCGGACATTGACATTCACGCGCGCGAAATCCTCAAGATCAAGGACACGCTCAACCGGATCCTGCAGCACCACACCGGGCAAGACCTTGAAACCATTCAGAATGACACTGACCGGGACAAGTTCCTGTCGGCCGAACAGGCCTGCGAATACGGTCTGATCGACGAAGTGCTCAGCGCGCGGCAGTCAACATAAGCGTTCATCGTATCGGGTACACTGTTCGGATGAGTGATTCGAGTAGCGACGGCAAGATTCTGTACTGTTCCTTCTGCGGCAAAAGCCAGCACGAGGTTCGCAAACTCATAGCCGGCCCCAGCGTCTATATCTGCGATGAGTGCGTCGAGTTGTGCAACGACATCATCCGCGAGGAGCTGGAAGAATCCAGCCTGGCAGAGCGCGAGCAGTTGCCTACGCCGCGCGAAATCCACTCGTTCCTCGACAATTACGTCATCGGCCAGCAGCCGGCCAAGAAAGTTCTTTCGGTGGCGGTCTACAACCACTACAAGCGGCTCGAGTCGCACAAGCACCGCGATGATGTCGAGCTGGCCAAGTCCAATATCCTGCTGATCGGGCCGACCGGTTCGGGCAAGACCCTGCTGGCCGAAACCCTGGCGCGGATGCTCAACGTGCCGTTCACCATTGCCGATGCGACCACCCTGACCGAAGCCGGTTACGTGGGTGAAGACGTCGAGAACATCATCCAGAAGCTGCTGCAGAAGTGCGATTACGACGTCGAAAAGGCCCAGAGCGGCATCGTCTACATCGATGAGATCGACAAGATCTCGCGCAAGGCCGAAAACCCCTCCATTACCCGCGATGTGTCCGGGGAAGGGGTGCAGCAGGCGCTGCTGAAACTGATTGAGGGCACCATGGCCTCGGTTCCGCCGCAGGGCGGGCGCAAGCATCCGCAGCAGGAATTCCTGCAGGTGGATACCCGCAATATCCTCTTCATTTGCGGCGGTGCGTTCGCCGGGCTCGACAAGGTGATCCAGGCGCGCTCGGAATCGGCCGGCATTGGTTTCCGGGCCGAGGTGCGCGCAGCCGACAGCGAAAACGCATCCGAGCTGCTGGCCAAGGTCGAGCCCGAGGATCTGATCCGGTTCGGGCTGATTCCCGAGTTTGTTGGCCGCATGCCGGTCATTGCCACCCTTGGGGAGCTGGATGAAGAGGCGCTGGTGCGAATCCTCATCGAGCCGAAAAACGCCGTCATCAAGCAGTTCCAGAAGCTGTTCGAAATGGACCGTTGCGAACTCGAAGTGCGTGAAGACGCGCTGCACGCCATTGCGCTTAAAGCGATGGCGCGCAAGACCGGTGCTCGTGGACTGCGGACCATTCTGGAAAACGTGTTGCTGGAGAGCATGTATGACCTGCCGTCGATGGACAACGTCAGCAAGCTGGTCATCGACGAGGCGGTCATCAACGGCGAATCCAAGCCCTACCTGATGTACGAAAGCAACCCGAAACAGCGCGCCGGCGCCGAGGGCTGAGGCTCGCCGGCAACCTCCGCAAAGCCCTGGCTTGGCCAGGGCCAGGCTGTTTACGTCACCCTTGCAGGCGGCCGGTACCTTGAATCCCGCGGTGCCAAGGCCAATATCTGAGCCTGCACCTTTCTTCCAGACCAAACCAGGAATTTATGGCTACCCACGCATCCAGCAGCGCCTCTGATACGACCTCCCGCCAGCCGACGCCGGTATTGAGCCTGCGCGACGTGGTGGTCTTTCCGCACATGGTGATTCCGCTGTTCGTCGGTCGCGAGCGCTCGGTTCGGGCGCTGGAAGAGACCATGAACGTTGACAAGCAGATTCTGCTGGTCACCCAGAAAAATCCCGAAACCGAGTCGCCTGAAGCCGAAGACCTGTTCGACTGCGGCACGATTGCCACCATCCTGCAGATGCTGCGACTGCCCGACGGCACCACCAAGGTGCTGGTCGAAGGCGTGGAGCGGGTGCGCATCCACGAGATGGAGGAAACCGAGGGCTACCTGGCCGGCTCCTGGAGCCATCTCGAGGCCGAAGGAGCAGATGACGAGCGCGTTCTGGAGGTCACTACTCGCAGCCTGACCGGGCTGTTCGAGCAGTACGTCAAGCTCAGCCGCAAGATCCCGCCCGAACTCCTGACCACTCTTTCCGGCATCGAGGACCCCAGCCGTCTGGCCGATACCATCGCGGCCCATCTCGGTATTCGCATCGAAGACAAGCAGCAGATTCTCGAAACCGCCTCGGTACTCAAGCGCATGGAGCGGCTGATGGCGCTGGTCGAGGGCGAGATCGACGTCCTCAAGCTGGAAAAACGCATCCGCGGTCGGGTCAAGACCCAGATGGAGAAGTCCCAGCGCGAGTACTACCTCAATGAACAGATGAAGGCCATCCAGAAAGAGCTGGGTGACCTGGATGAATCGGGTAACGATCTCGGCGATCTCGAGGCCAGGATCGAAAAGTCCGGCATGCCGGCCGAGGCGCTGGAAAAGGCCAAGACCGAGTTCAACAAGCTTAAGATGATGTCGCCGATGTCAGCCGAAGCGACGGTGGTGCGCAACTACCTGGACTGGATGCTGATGATGCCGTGGAAAAAGCGCAGCCGCATCCGCAACGACCTCCATGCGGCAGAAGACATTCTCGAAACGGATCATTTCGGCCTCGAACGGGTCAAGGAGCGCATCCTGGAATACCTGGCCGTGCAGCAGCGGGTCAAGAAACTCAAGGGCCCGATCCTATGCCTGGTCGGACCGCCGGGTGTGGGCAAGACCTCGCTGGGCCGTTCGATTGCCCGTGCTACCGGACGCCAGTTCGTTCGCATGAGCCTGGGCGGCGTGCGTGATGAGGCCGAAATTCGCGGCCACCGGCGCACCTACATCGGCTCCATGCCCGGGCGGGTGCTGCAGAACCTGGGCAAGGTGGGAACCCGCAACCCGCTCTACATGCTCGACGAACTCGACAAGATGTCGATGGACTTCCGGGGCGACCCGTCCTCGGCCTTGCTCGAAGTGCTCGATCCGGAGCAGAACAACACTTTCGGTGACCACTACCTGGAGGTGGATTTCGATCTGTCGGAAGTGATGTTCGTGGCCACGGCCAACTCGCTCAATATTCCGCCGGCGCTGCTGGACCGGATGGAAGTCATCCGCATCCCCGGCTATACCGAGGACGAAAAGCTCAATATCGCCACGCGCTACCTGTTGCCCAAGCAGATCAAGCAGCACGGGCTCAAGGACGCCGAGATCAGCATCAGCGAAGGCGCAATTACCGACATCATTCGCCATTACACGCGCGAAGCCGGGGTGCGCAACCTCGAGCGCGAACTGGCCAAGATCTGTCGCAAGGTGGTCAAGGAACTCAGCTTGGACCGCAAGCTGGACAGCCGCCAAGTTACCGTGCGCAACATCGACAAGTATCTTGGCGTGCGCCGGCATCGCTACGGCAGGGCGGAAGAAGAAAACGAGATCGGCCAGGTTACCGGCCTGGCCTGGACCGAGGTCGGCGGCGAGCTGCTCCAGATCGAGGCCGCGGCCCTGGCCGGCAAGGGCAAGCTGACCCACACCGGCCAGCTCGGCAGCGTCATGCAGGAATCTGCCCAGGCGGCGCTGTCGGTGGTTCGCTCGCGCGCCAAGGCGCTGGGAATTGCTGAAGATTTCCACCAGAATCGGGATATTCACATCCACGTACCCGAAGGCGCCACGCCCAAGGACGGCCCCAGCGCCGGCATTGCCATGGTGACCGCGCTGGTATCGGTTCTGACCGGGGTGGCGGTGCGCTCGGATGTTGCCATGACCGGAGAAATCACCCTGCGCGGCAAGGTCCTGCCCATCGGCGGTCTGAAAGAAAAGCTGCTGGCGGCCCTGCGCGGCGGTATCAACCTGGTGCTGATTCCGGCCGAAAACGAAAAAGACCTGGCCGAGATCCCGCAGCGCATCAAAAAGGGCCTGGATATCCGGCCGGTGCAGTGGATCGATGAAGTGCTGGAACTGGCGCTCGAGCGCCTGCCGGAAGCAGAAGGGGAGTCCGGTGATGCAGCACGCGCAGCGGGTCCCGACGGCAAGGAAACCGGGATTCGGGCCCACTAGGAGCCCGAGTAGGTAAAAATTGTTCAAATCGGGCAGAGAAATCCCGGTTTTGCAGG
This sequence comes from Gammaproteobacteria bacterium, assembly GCA_003565625.1. Classification (GTDB taxonomy): domain Bacteria; phylum Pseudomonadota; class Gammaproteobacteria; order Xanthomonadales; family Wenzhouxiangellaceae; genus Wenzhouxiangella. The sequence goes on along the minus strand of PXBD01000042.1, from coordinate 18,524 downwards.
AAGTTCGGCTTGCCGGTATGGGCGCGCTGGGATAACATGAGCGGCTGAAGAGGGTTGTCCGCTTGAATCATGAACGGCGCCGGGGGGTAGCCGGATCGGCGGTTTTTTGTTGAATTCTTTTGGAGCTTAAAAACGTATGAACAAATCAGAATTGATCGACGCAATCGCAGACGGCGCTAGCCTCAGCAAGGCTGATGCGCAGCGTGCCCTTGAGGCCACCACCACGTCGATTGCCAAGGCGCTGAAGAAGGGCGACACCGTTTCGTTGATCGGTTTCGGCACTTTCTCTGTCAAGAAGCGGGCCGCTCGCACCGGCCGTAATCCGGCCACCGGCGAAACCATCAAGATCAAGGCATCCAAAACTCCGTCTTTCAAGGCTGGTAAAGGCTTCAAAGACGCGATAAAATAGAGGGCTTGTTGCCCGGGGTGCTTAGCTCAGCTGGGAGAGCATCGCCCTTACAAGGCGAGGGTCGGCGGTTCGAGCCCGTCAGCACCCACCAGGTTTCACGGAGTGGTAGTTCAGTTGGTTAGAATACCGGCCTGTCACGCCGGGGGTCGCGGGTTCGAGTCCCGTCCACTCCGCCAACACCGAACAGGGCGCCTTTCTAGGCGCCTTGTTTTTTTACGCTACCGGCTCACCAGGATTTCCAAAACGACATGCTCCAAGCCATTCGCGAACGCGTCACCGGCGTCGTCGCCATTTTCATCCTCGGCCTTCTGGCGATTCCGTTCCTGTTTTTCGGAGTGGAAAGCTACATTGGCGGCGGCGTGCCGCAGGACGCCGTAGCCACGGTTGGCGACGACGAAATCAGCACCAGCGAGTTCCAGACCAGCTTTGCCCGCTTTCGGGCGGAATTGCGCCAGGAGCAGGGTGATGCCTACGACGAGATCGCGACCAATCAGCCGGTGGTGCGCCGTCAGCATCTCGAAGAAATGATCGATGAGCGCCTGCTGCGCCAGCATGCCGAATCCATGGGGCTGAGCATCAGCGCAACCATGCTGCGCGACATCATTGCCCAGATACCGGCCTTTCAGATCGACGGTCGCTTTGACCCGGAACTGTATCGCCAGGCCCTGCGCGGATCCGGGCGCACGCCGCGCGGCTTCGAGCGTGAGCTGCGCGAGGATTTGATGGTGCGCATGCTGCCGACCTCGGTCTCGTTTTCCACCATCGTGACCGAAGCCGAGATCGACCGCATGCTCAGCCTGGAAAACGAAACCCGCCAGCTGGATCTGATCGAGATCCCGGTGGCGCTGTTTCTTGACCAGGTCGAGGTCGATGATGAGGCGATTGCGGAGTTCTACGAGGCCAACCAGGACGACTTCCTGACCACTGAACAGGTCAGCATTCGCTACGTGGAGCTCGACACCGTGGCGATGACGCGCGACCTGGAGTTGAGCGAAGAAGAACTCCGCCAGCGCTACCAGGCCGCCAGCCAGCGCTATCTCACGCCTGAGTCCCGGCAGGCATCTCATATCCTGATCGAAACCGGCCCCGAAAGAAATGAGGATCAAGCTCGGGCATTGGCCCAGCAGGTCTACGAGCAGGCGCTGGCCGGCGAGCCGTTCGCTGACCTGGCCCGCGAATTCTCTGATGATCCGGGGTCGGCAGATGCCGGCGGTGAACTGGGCTGGATCGAGCCCGGTGACATGGTCGATGAGTTCGAAAACGCCCTCTACGACCTGACCTTTGCCGGCGAGCTCAGCGAACCGGTGCGCTCGCCGTTCGGGTGGCACGTGATCCGGCTTGAGGAGATTCGCGAGCCCGAGGGCATGAGCTTTGAAGAAGCGCGGCCCGAAATCATCGCCGAGTTCCGCGAGCGTGAGGCCGAAACACTCTACATTGAACTGTCCGATCGGCTGGTTGACCTGGTGTTCGCCGACGACAGTTCACTCGACCCGCTGGCCGCAGAGTTGGGCCTGGACATTCGCCAGGCCGAACCCTTCTCGCGCGGCGGCGGTGAAGGCGTGGCCGCAAGTCAGCGCGTGGTGCAGGCTGCCTTCTCCGACCTGGTTCTGCTCGACGGGAGCATCTCCGATCCCATCGAGCTCGATCGCAACCAGCTGGTGGTGATTCAACTCGAAGAGCACTTCCCGGCCACGCCACGCCCGCTGGATGAAGTGGCCGACGACATTCGCCAGCGCCTGATCGACAGCCGTGCCCGTGAATTGGCGCGCCAGCAGGCCCAGGAACTGAAAGACCAGGCGGCCGAATCCAGCCTGGCGGAACTCGCCGAAGCCGATGAAGTGTTGGTGTTTTCTGAATACGAGGCCATGGGCCGGTTCGACTTTCAGCACGGCCCGGAGTTGCTGGCCGAGGTGTTTCGTCTGCCGGTGCCCGACGGTGAGCCTGGGCTGCACGTGTTGCCGCATCGCGGCGGCTACGCCCTGGTTCGGCTGCACGCGGTGCGGGCCGGCAATCCCGCCCTGGCCAGCGAGCAGGAACGCAACCTGATGCGCCAGCAGATTCGGTTCCTGCAGGCCAACGAAGAGGTCGGCGGGCTGTTGGCCTACCTGCGCGAAAACACCCGTATCCGGGTCGTGGAAGACCGCCTGTAAATGCCGGCCCCGGCTGGCCTTATTCCAGGCCGGCCATGCCGACAATGTTGTAGCCGGCATCGACGTAGGTGATCTCGCCGGTGATTCCGCCGGCCAGGTCCGAACACAGAAACGCCGCCGCATTACCGACATCTTCGATGCTCACGCTTCGGCGCAGCGGGGCGGTGGTTTCCACGTGCTCAAGCATGGCGCGGAACCTGGGGATGCCGGCGGCGGCCAGGGTCTTGATCGGGCCTGCGGAAATGCCGTTGACGCGAATACCGGCCGGCCCCAGGCCATGGGCCAGGTAGCGTACCGAGGCTTCCAGCGAGGCCTTGGCCAGGCCCATTACGTTGTAGCTGGGCATGGCCCGTACCGCGCCCAGGTAGCTTAGCGTCAACAGCGCCCCGCGCCGTCCGGCCATCAGCGCGCGCCCGGCCCGGGCCAGGGCGGCAAAGCTGTAGGCCGAAATATCGTGGGCGATGCGAAAGCCCTCACGGTCAACCACGTCGGCAAACTCACCTTCCAGCTGCTCGCGCGGCGCAAAGCCGACCGCATGGACAATAATGTCCAGGCCATCCCAGTGCTTGCCAAGTTCGGCGAAGACGGCATCGATTTGTTCATCGCTGGACACATCCAGCGGCATGACCAGGTCCGAGCCGGTCTGGGCGGCGATCTTGTCAACCCGTGACTTGAGCTTGTCGCTCTGGTAGGTAAACGCCAGTTCAGCCCCCTCCCGATGCATGGCCTCGGCAATGCCCCAGGCGATCGAACGCGGGCTGGCAACGCCGACGATGAGGGCTTTTTTTCCGCTAAGCATGGGCATAAATAGGCTCCCTCTGGATTTGTTTGGTTGGTGCCCCGGGCAGGATTCGAACCTGCGACCTGCCGCTTAGGAGGCGGCTGCTCTATCCCCTGAGCTACCGAGGCGAGGTGTTGGCAAGGCTCAGGATTCTAGCAGCTTGGAGACCAGTGGGCCGCGCCAGCCGTCCAGCCAGGGCGGGCGTTCGCCACGGATGATGCGGGTCAGTTCGCGTTTGCTGGCGATCAGGGCCGGCTCGACGTCGAGTTCGGCGGCAAGCTTGCCCACAGCCTGCTGGATCAATCGAATTCGGTCGCGCTGCTCGGGCGTGAGCTGGGTCAGTTCGGGCGGCCGCGCAAAGTCGGTTCTGCCGCCGGCCTCGATCCGGTCGGTAAATGCATCCCGGTAGCGTCTTCGCACCGGGTCGGGCAGGGCGCGCAGGGCGCGGTCCAGATCGCCACGCGTAGCGCTTTCTGCCAGGCGCAGCAGATCGTCATCGCGGATCACGAAGCTGCGCGGCAGGTCGCGCTTGCGGGCCATCTCATCGCGCCATTCGGCCAGGCCCTCCAGGATGGCCAGGGCCGGGTCGCTCAGGCGGCCCGCGCCCTTGACCCGCCCCAGCGCCGGTGCGCTGCTTTCGCTGCGGGCATTCTCGACCAGGCGGGCACAGTCTTCTTCCAGCCAGTCCAGTCGACCAGCCTGCTCCAGGCGCTCGGCCAGCAGCGCCTGCAGACGCGGCAGCCAGATCACGTCCTGGGCGGCATAGGTCAGCAGGTCGCGGGTGAGCGGGCGCTTGCACCAGTTCGAACGCGCTTTGCCTCCGGCCAGTTCCACCCCCAGGGTTTCGCCCACCAGCTGCTCGTAGCGGTACTGCAGCGGATAGCCCAGCATGGCCGCGGCAATCTGGGTGTCAAATAGTGGATCGGGCACCGTCCCGGTCAGAATCCGAAACACCTCCATGTCCTCGCCAACGCTGTGGAGGATCTTGATGCAGTTCGGGTTTTCAAGCAGCTTGCCCAGCGCCGGTATCTCTGGCAGCGCGACCGGGTCAAGCAACCAGATCTCCCGGCCTTCGCTGACCTGGACCAGACCAGGGCGCGGATAAAACGTGCGCTCGCGGACAAACTCGGTGTCCAGCCCGATCGCCGATTGCTCCGCCCAGTGTTCATCGAGGCCGCTGAGTGCTGCGGCACCAGAGACCATGCGCGATTCGGCGACGGCCTGGTCAGCCCGTCGGATTTCCGTTTCGTCCAGCACGGCTTGGTTGCCTGGGTTCACTCGGTCAGGGCCAGGTACTGGTCGGTGGCCCAGGAGACGGCCTCGAGGTAGCTGCGTCGCAGGCGCTCGACCGGGAACAGTTCGTCGTTGATCTCGTCCCACTCGCCGCGTTCGTAGCTGACCACGGTCTGGAGCAGGCGCCCGTACGGCCCCTCGCGCTTGACCAGGGCGTCGACCAGGTCGTCATCCAGCGGCAGCAGGCTGATGACCTCGTCCATGGGTACGTCCATCAACGCATCCAGCAGGGAGAACAGCCCGGCGGTGAAAGCGGTGTCCTGGGTCTGCTTGGCCATCTGGGCGGTCATGAGTTCGCACATGCGGGCCCGGATCAGGGCCAGGCGCATCAGCTCGCTCGGGCGGTCGTCCACGCCGGCCATTACCTGCAGCCGCGCCCAGCTGCGAATGGCCGGAATACCCAGGTACACAATGGCGTGCTGGATGGACTTGATCTTGACCGCCAGGCCGTAATAGGCCGAGTTGACCGTGCGCAGTAGGCGGTAGTGCAGGGCAACGTCGTTGCGGATGATGGCTTCGAGTTCTTCGGGGCTGACTTCCGGGTCCTGCAGCTTGCGAACCAGCCGCATGACGTTCATTTTGCTTTCCGGCAGCCGCTTGGCCGTCATTGTGGTCGGCCGGCACAGGAAGAAACCCTGGAAGTACTTGAAGCCCAGCCGGCGGCACTGCTCGAACTGGGCCCGGGTCTCGACCGACTTGGCGATCATGGTGACGTCGTGACCCTTGAGGCGCTTGATGATCTCGATCTGGGCCATCACGTCATGGGTCAGGATGTCGATCTTGACCAAGTCGGCGTGCTCGAGGAAACGCTCGATGCCTTCGCGCCAGGTGAAGTTGTCCAGGGCGATGGTGTAGCCCAGCATGCCGAGTTGGGCGACCGCCTTCACCGTATCGTCGTTGACCGGCACGTTTTCGACGATTTCGATGCCGATATGCTCGCTGCTGAAGGGCAGGTCGGTGCCGGCCAGCAGGAACTGGTGATCGAGGTTGAAGAACGCGCGCTTGTCGCCAACCAGGCGCCCGAGGTCGAGCTCCATCATGGTGTTGAGCATGAGCTTGGAGGTCGCGGTGGCCTGGTCAGCGTCGGCCTCGTCCAGGTGCGAGCGATTGTCCTTGGAGTCGCGGAACAGCAACTCGTAGCCGTAAATGCCTTGTTCGTCGTCAAAAATCGGCTGCCGGGCCAGGTACACCATGGTGTCTGGGCCGTCGTCCCTGTCGGCGGGTTCGCCGGGTGGTGCAGCCGCTGGGTATCTTGTGCTCATTGCTGATCGGGCCGTCCGAATCGTGGTTGCCGTGGACTGGGCGGTTGGTGCTTGCGGTCGGAGTCTGCTAGTGACCGCGGCTGTGCTGAATCGCCTGCCGTTCCAGTTCCAGAACCAGTTTGCTCAACCGCCGCTCCTGTGCGGGATCAATCTCGACAAAACGCGCCCCGAGGCGGCAAAAACGCGTTCCGGGAGCTTCGTTGAAGCCCTGCACGGCCGCTTTCAGCGTCAGTTTTGACCCACGCAAATCCAGCTGGCAGTCTAGCACCTCGCCGGGCTCCAGACGAGCCTCGGTATCGACCAGGGCGCCAAATCCGCCGACGGACAGGTCAACCAGGCGGGCCTCGTGGACACGGGTGTCGTCATCCAGCGCCAGCTCGGCCTCCATTGTCGATCCGGTCACGCGCACCCGGAACGACGTGCGCCGCTCGTAGTGATGTACTTCTTCGGGCCAGGCGCAGAGCAGGGCCGGATAGCCGTTGTAGCGGCTGAACAACTGCAGCTTGGTCGCAAAGCGCACCGCTGTACCGTCGAGGCGGGAATGGACATCCAGTACATCCCCCTTGCGGTACAGATCAATCACCGAGTCCATCGGAGCATCAAGGTAAACGCCCTGGCCGGGCTTCAGGCCAAGCAGGGTGGAAAGATGGGCTTCCGTTCCGGAAGGGTGCCAGATATGGGCCATGCAGCGACCCGAAATCAGGCGCTGGAGCAGCGCACGGACCTGTTCGGGCTGTCGGACTGCTTCCGGCTCCCGGGAGCTCTCCGCGCTGCTCACCCCGAGGCTAGCAGACGTGACGAAGAAGAAGCTTTGGCGCGCCCGTCGGGCCCGTATACATCGCCACTGCCGGCGGGTGCTCCGTAGAGAACGTCCAGCGCCCGGCGCACGTAGCCCAGTCGGTGTTGCACGGACAAGCCGTTGCGTTCGTTGAGACGACGACAGCGTTCGAGCTGCCCAACCACCAGGTTCTGCAATCGGGCCAGATCACCACCCGGATCGCACCAGGACAGGGCCTGGCTCATGCCGTCGGGATGCTGGCCGAACGCCAGCCCGTCGAGCAGATCGGCCTGTTGGCGGCCGAGTTCGTCGAGACGCTGCAAGAGGGAAGATTTCGTGGCTGTTACAACATCGAGTTGCTCAGCGTCACCGGCTGCCAGCGCCTCGCGCTCGGCCTCCAGTGAACTGAGCAACTCGTCCGCGCACTCACCCTGTGTCCGAAGCAGGTTGTTGATGGAGTGCCTGAACTGGCCCGGACCCTGCAACATGCCGGATTACTCCCCGATGCTGTCTTCCGTGGCCAGAAGTCGTTCCGCGATCTGCTGCGGGTTGATCTGGTAGGTGCCGTCATCGATTGCCTGGCGCACATCTTCTACCCGGCCGATGTCCACGGCATCACCAGACGAAGCCTCGCTGGCCAATTCGCTGAGCTGCCGAGCCGACTCGGTCAGACTCACTGAATCGGTTTCCGGTGTGGCAGGTGGGCGCTCGGACGGCGCCGGGCGCGCCTCGCTGGCGGGGCTGCCCTGCCGGCTGGTCTGCGTATTCGGCTGTGTTCCGGGGGGCGTGATCAGCCCGTCGATTCTGTCAACCATGATGCCGTCTCCGCGTTAAGCGTGTCTCCAGTATAGACGATAGCGGCCCGCTCGCCGATATCTTTAGCCCAATCCGATGGCTTTGCCTTCATGGTGAGTGCACCGCCACCTGGCCCGGTCCGCGCACAATGCCTTCTACAACGCGTTCCGAGGATAGGTTTCGTACCCGTATGGTATCACCGGTGCGCGCGTCGGCCAGCGCTCGGCCCGAGGCGCGGATGGCAATGCCACCGCGCTCGGCCAGCAGGGTGACCTGCTCGCCCCGGCGAATCGTGGGCGGGATGGCCACCAGGTCAGGGGTCAGCACCGTACCCGCGGCCGCGGCCCGCCGCAGAGTCTGGCCCACCACGTTGTCGATGTCGTCAAAGTAGCCAAAGCCCAGCGTGCCGGTATCCAGCCGCTGCAGGCTGACCGAGTCGGCATCAACCAGGGTGCCGCGGCCCAGGCTGCGGGTCAGCACGGCCACTTCGGCCTCCTGGCGTACCCGCACCGGCACATAAATGCTCCACGGCCGCGGGCTGTTGCAGCGCACGCCCACGCTGGTATTGCCGCGCAGCCTGCTGCCCGCCGCCTGAAAAGTCTCCAGTGAGTCTTCGCACAGGCTCAGGCGCAGCCGCGGGTCCAGGCGCCCGGCCTCGGCCGTGACCTCGGTGCCGTTGGCGGTTGTGATCTCGGCCAGCACGAACGCTTCGGCCGCTGCGCGAATGCTCTCCAGCGGCTGGATGTCATCGGCCAGCGTCGGGCCGGCCGCCACCAGGCAGGCCAGCAGCACAACAAAAAGATTGCGCCCCGTTGAGGGTTTTGCGTCCGTTCTGTGGCGATTGGGCTTCATGCCCGGACAGGCAAGCAAAAACGATGCCAGTGCCGCAACGGCCGTGGGCCGGAGGGGGTCGGCCGACAGGCGGCAAATGCTTGCCGGTGATCGAAGCCGCTGCGGCAGGCCAGTGCCGCTGCGCCGGCTCAATGTGCGCTCACCAGGGGGCTGGCACAGACTTTGCTGCAGTTTGGCCGACAACCCAAGCGGCAAGCGAAGAGGTGCCGTCCATGACCTTGAATATTGACAAGCATTTTGGTGTGCATGCCCAGGCCATGCAATTGCGAAGCCAGCGCAACGAAGTGCTGGCGACCAATATTGCCAATGCCGATACGCCGGGTTACAAGGCCCGCGATCTGGACTTCAACGCCGTCCTGCGCCAGACCGCGGGGGCCGGCGACAGTCTGCGCGTTACCCACACCCGGCACATGCTGGCCAACGGCGCGGCCCCGGGCCAGGCACCGATGCTGTATCGCGTGCCAACCCAGCCGGCCCAGGACGGCAACACCGTCGACGTGCAGCAGGAGCAGGCGGCCTTTGCCGAAAACGCCGTGCGCTACCAGGCCAGCCTGGAATTTCTCAACAGCCGCATCCGCGGTCTGATCACCGCCATCAAGGGTCAGAGTCAATGAGTCTTTTCAAAGTCTTTGATATTGCAGGTTCCGGCATGAGCGCCCAGTCGGTGCGCCTGAACACCACCGCCTCCAATCTGGCCAACGCCAACTCGGTCAGCACGACCGAGGAGGAAGCCTACCGCTCGCGCCAGCCAGTGTTTCAGACCGCGCTTGAGCAGGCCCGCGGCGGTGCTTCGGCCGGCGTGCGCGTGCTCGGCGTGGTCGAATCCAACGCCACCCCGCAGCGCTTGTTCGAGCCCGGCAACCCGCTCGCCGACGAGCAGGGCTATGTCTACAAAAGCAACGTCAACATTGCCGAGGAGATGGCCAACATGATTTCGGCCTCGCGCTCGTTCCAGAACAACATCGAAGTGCTCAACACCTCCAAGGAGCTGATGTTGCGCACCCTCAATCTCGGCCGGTAAAGGAGTATCACGATGATGGATTTCAGCGGAATTTCGAGCATTCGTCAGTTTGACGATGGCCCGAAAGTGCCGACCAGCCCCAACAATGAACTCGGCCAGGAAGAGTTCCTGCGCCTGATGATCACCCAGCTGCAGAACCAGGACCCGTTCGAGCCGATGGAAAACGGCGACTTCCTCGGCCAGATGGCGCAGTTCTCGACCGTATCGGGCATCGGTGAACTCAAAGAAAGTTTTGACGCCACGGCCCAGGCGCTCAAAGGCAGCCAGGCTCTGCAGGCCGCCTCGATGGTAGACCGCCAGGCGCTGGTCAAGAGCGCCAGCGCCGGATTTGACGGCGAAACGCCGGTCCGCGGGGTCATCGAGGTGCCCGCGGGCGCGCTGCAGGCCGAAGTCACCATTCGCGACGGGTCCGGCGCGCTGGTGCGGCGGATACCGGCCAGCGTCGGCGCCGATGGTCGCGCGACCTTCTCGTGGGACGGTTTCGATGCCGAGGGCAACCAGCGCGCGGCCGGCAGCTACCAGGTCTCGGCCTCGGTGGGCGTCGGGAACCAGTCCCAGGCCGCGGAAACGCTGGTCTGGGGCCGGATTGAAAGCGTCACCCTGGGTTCTTCGAAAAACGGAGAAATCGTGATCAACCTTGCGGGCATCGGGCCCGTGCCACTTGGCCAGGCCAAGGAAATTTCCTGACAAACCTATTGCTATTTGACGTGTAAGGAGTCAAAACCATGCCTTTCCAGATTGCACTTTCCGGCCTGAACGCGGCATCCACCAGCCTGAGCGCCACGGCCAACAACATCGCCAACGTCAATACGACGGGTTTCAAGAATTCACGGGCGAATTTCGTCGAGCTGTTTGCGACCGGCCTGCAAAACGTCTCCGAGAACGCGACCGGCCTCGGGGCGCGCCCGTCCTCCATTCAGCAGCAGTTTTCGCAAGGATCGCTGGAGTTTACCGACAACAACCTCGATCTGTCACTGGTTGGTGGCGGGTTCTTTACGCTCAAGGATGGTGGCGGCGAATTGACCTATACCCGGGCCGGCAATTTCGGCGTTAACCGAGACGGTTTTGTGGTCAATGACCAGGGCTTGCGCCTGCAGGCATTCCCGCCGATTGCCGGCACCGACACGTTCAATACCGGCACCGAAATCGATCTACAGCTGGACACCACTGACGCATCTCCTTCGGAGACCAACGAAGTCAGTGTTGGTCTGAACCTGCCGTCAGATGCCGAAGAGCCCGCAGTTGCTGCTTTCGACCCTGACGATCCGGACTCCTACAACCACACGACCTCGGTGACGGTATTCGATTCGCTCGGCGCGGCTCGGACCGCCACTTATTACTTCGCCAAAGATGCGGCTGACAATGCCTGGAACGTTTACCTGGTCGTTGACGGCGAAAACCTGACACCGGCAGGCGCGCAGCTTGAATTCGATACCAGCGGGCAGTTGATTGATCCTGTCAATGGCGTTATCGAGTTCGATCCCTTCGACGCCACGCCCGCGAACGACGATCAGGTCATCGAGACCGACTTTTCCAACGTCACCCAGTTCGGCAACACTTTCAACGTCAACAGCCTGACCCAGGATGGTTTCGCCAGTGGCCGGCTGGCGTCGATCGAAATCACTACCGAGGGCACTGTGTTTGCGCGATTCACCAATGGTCAGTCCACACCGCTAGGCCAGCTTGCGATCACCAACTTCACGAACCCCGAAGGCCTAGAAAACGTTTCCGATACCCGCTGGGCCGAGACCTTTGATTCGGGTCAGGCGCTGCGGGGAACGGCTGGAACGGGCAACCTGGGGACGATTCAGTCCGGTGCCCTGGAGGCCGCCAACGTGGATCTGGCCAAGGAACTGGTCGACATGATCACTGCGCAGCGAACCTTCCAGGCCAACGCGCAGATGATCTCGACCGCCGACCAGGTCACCCAGACCATCATCAACATCCGATGAATCCATCTGATAGCCAGCGCGTCCACTAGGGCGCCTGGCGTTTCCCTGCAAGGAGGAATGTCATGGACCGACTGCTGTATGTCAGCATGACCGGCGCCAACCAGGTCATGAAAGGCCAGGCGGTCACCGCCCACAACATTGCCAACGTCTCGACCACCGGCTTCAAGGCCAGCCTGGAAGACGCCGTCGGGCAGGAAATCCAGGGCCGGGGGCTGCGCTCGCGGGTCAACGTGGTGTCCGATCACAGTCGGGTCGATTTCGCCCCCGGCACCCTCCAGGCCACCGGACGCGACCTCGATATCGCCCTGCGCGGAGATTCCTGGATGGTGGTGCAGGGCGCCGACGGCGACGAGGCCCTGACCCGGCGCGGCGATCTGCAGGTTGACGCCACCGGCCTGGTCACCAACGGCGCCGGGCATCCGGTGCTGGGCGACGGCGGGCCGATTGCGGTGCCGCCCAACAGCAAGATCACGGTCGGCCAGGACGGCACCATCTCGGTAATCCCGCTGGGGCAGGAGCCTGATGTGCAGGCGGTGGTCGATCGCATCCGCCTGGTTCGACCCGATGTCGAGAATCTTGATCGCAGCACCGACGGCCTGTTCCGCCCGCGCGAGGGCGAGATTCCGCCGGCCGATGCCGCTGCCGGCCTGATCTCGGGCCATCTCGAGTCCAGCAACGTCAACATGGCCCAGGCCATGGTCGAGATGATCGAGCTCTCGCGCCAGTTCGAGCTGCACGTGAAGATGATGCGCACCGCCGACGACAACGGCGCGCGCGCGGCCGAGTTGATGCGCCTGGCCTGAAGCAGCTGGCATCCATTTTGCTGCTAGTCAAGGGCAGATTCCAGCAAGAGAGTCTTTTTTCTCTAAGGAAATAGAACATGAAAGCACTGTGGATTGCCAAGACCGGACTCGACGCCCAGCAGACCCGCATGGCGGTGGTGTCGAACAACCTGGCCAACGTCTCCACCACCGGCTTCAAAAAGGGCCGGGCGGTGTTCGAGGACCTGGTCTACCAGAACATCCGCCAGGCCGGCGGCCAGCAGGCCCAGGATGCCGAGATGCCCTCCGGGCTGTATCTGGGCACCGGCGCGCGCGTGGTCGCCACCGAAAAGCTGTTTGGGCAGGGCAACCTGCAGCAAACCGAAAACGCGTTTGACGTGGCCATCCTGGGGCGCGGATTTTTCCAGATCCAGCTGCCCGACGGCACCGTGTCCTACACCCGCGACGGCTCGTTCCAGATCAACTCCGACGGCCAGCTGGTCACTTCCAGCGGCTACCAGGTCCAGCCCAACATCAACATTCCGCAGGGTGCCCAGAGCGTGACCATCGGCCGCGACGGCACGGTCAGCGTGCGCCTGCCGGGCCAGGCCGAGCCGGTCCAGGTGGGGCTGCTGCAGTTGGCCGACTTCATCAACCCGGCCGGCCTCGAACCGCTGGGCGAGAACCTGTTTGTCGAAACCGGCGCCAGCGGTCCTGCGCTGGAGGGCAACCCGGGCATCAACGGTCTCGGTGGCCTGGCCCAGGGCTCGCTGGAAAGCTCCAACGTCAATGTGGTCGAGGAGTTGGTCAACATGATCGAAACCCAGCGCGCCTACGAAATGAATTCCAAGGCCATCTCCAGCTCCGACGAGATGCTGCGCTACATCAACAACAACCTCTAGGTGAACTCATGAAGACTTTGCTGCAGACTGCCTTCGGCCTGATCATGATCGGCACGCTGGCTGCCTGCGCCGCGCCGCAGCATATCCCTGACTGGGAGCCGGCGTTTCCCGAGGCGCCGCCGGTCGAGGATTTCGGCCCGCCCAATGGCGCGATCTTCCAGCAGCAGGTGGGCGCGGCCTTGTTCAATGATGTCAAGGCGCGCCGGGTCGGCGACACGCTGACCGTGCGCCTGGTTGAGCGCACCACCGCCACGACCAGTGCCTCGACATCAACCTCCAAGGACACCAACGCCGAGATCGCCAACCCGACCGTGTTCGGTCGCTCGCCGACCCGGCGCGACAACTCCGGCGGCCTGCCGATGTTCGGCGGCTCGCTGAACTCGGCCAGCGAGTTTTCCGGCAGCGGCAACTCGACCCAGTCCAACAGCATGGAAGGCAACATGACCGTGACTGTCTATGAGCGGCTGCCCAACGGCAACCTGATGGTCAAGGGCGAGCGCTGGATCACGGTCAACCAGGGCCGCGAGTTCCTGCGCATCGCCGGCATTGTCCGGCCGGCCGACATCCTGCCCGACAACTCGGTCCCCAGCTTCAAGCTGGCCGACGCGCGCATCGACTACCGCGGTACCGGTGCGCTCGACGACGCCAACCGCCAAGGCTGGCTGTCGCGCTTCTTCCAGTCGCCCTGGATGCCGTTTTAAAAGGACATGGTCATGAAACGTCTACCAATCGTGTTGATCCCGCTGCTGGCGTTGCTCGTGATGGGCGATGTACCGGCCCAGACCTGGCAGGGCGAACGTCTCAAGGACCTGGTCTCGGTGTCGGGGGTGCGCTCCAACCAGCTGGTCGGCTACGGCCTGGTGGTGGGCCTCGACGGCACCGGTGACCAGACCAGCCAGGTGCCCTACGCGGTCCAGTCGATCAACAACATGCTCCAGCAGTTCGGCATTACCGTGCCCGACAACGTCAACCCGCAGTTGCAGAACGTGGCCGCGGTCACCGTGCATGCCGAACTGCCGCCGTTCGTCAAGCCCGGCACCAAGATTGACGTCACCGTCAACTCCATCGGCAACGCCAACAGCCTGCGCGGCGGCAGCCTGCTGATGTCGCCGCTGCGTGGCGCCGACGGCGAGATCTACGCCATCGCCCAGGGCAACCTCACCGTCAGCGGCTTTGGTGTCTCCGGCCAGGATGGCTCGAGCATTACCGTCAACGTGCCCTCCAGCGGTCGCATTCCCAACGGTGCCACGGTCGAGCGCGAAGTGCCGACCAGCTTTCTGGCCAGCGACACCCTGCTGCTGAACATGCACACGCCCGACTTCACCACCGCCCACCGTATCGTTGAGGCAATCAACCAGGTCATGGGTCCGGGCACGGCGCGACCGCTGGACGCGGTCTCGATCGAGGTGCGCGCGCCGGCAGATCCATCGCAGCGCATTTCCTATGTGTCCACCCTGGAAAACCTGGAAGTCCACCCCGGCTCGGCACCGGCCCGGGTCATCGTCAACTCGCGCACCGGCACCGTGGTCATCGGCTCCAACGTGCGGGTAATGCCGGCCGCGGTAGCCCACGGCTCGCTGTCGGTCACCATTACTGAACGTTTCGATGTCTCCCAGCCCGGCCCGTTTGCCGAAGGCGAAACCGTGGTCGCGCCGCGCACCGATATCGAGGTGGTCGAGGAGGACGCCCGAATGTTCCTGTTCGATGCCGGTGTTGAACTCAACGATATCGTCCAGGCCGTCAACCAGGTCGGGGCCGCGCCCGGTGACCTGGTCGCGATCATGGAAGCACTGCGCCAGGCCGGGGCCCTGCGCGCCGAGCTGATCGTCATCTGAGCGCGGCCGGCCGGGCATGAGCATCGCGCCTTCGCAGTCGACCTTTTTTGCCGATACCGGCAACATGGCCGAGCTGCGCCTGGCCGCGCAGAATCACGACCCCCAGGCCACGCGCGAGACCGCCGAGCAGTTCGAGGCGCTGTTCATCCAGCTGATGCTGAAATCCATGCGCGATGCCGGGATCAAGAGCGAGTTGTTCAACTCCAGCCAGATGGATCGCTACATGGAGCTCTACGACCGCCAGATTGCCCTGGACATGGCGCGCAACGGCGGCATCGGCCTGGCCGACGTCATGGTCGAACAGATGCAGCCGCCGCCCGGCCCGGCCACGGTGCCCGAAGGCGGCTTCCCGGTGCCGCCGCGGGTGGATCTGCGCCCGCCGCCGCGCCTCGCGCCAGCGCCCGCGCCCGAGGCACAGCCCAGTGCTCCCGCGATTGCCCCAGGCGCCGCGACCTCTTCCATTCCAGCCGAGCGTGCGCCGGCCTTTGCCGACCAGCAGGATTTCATCGAGCGCATGCTGCCGCTGGCCCGCCAGGCCGGCGCCCGGCTGGGCGTGCCGGCCGAGGCCATCGTCGCCCAGTCGGCACTCGAGACCGGCTGGGGTCGACACGTCATGCAGCGGCCCGATGGCAGCCCGGCCTGGGCGATGTTCGGCATCAAGGCCGGTTCGGACTGGGACGGCGACACGGTCAGCGTCACCACCCTGGAAATCATCGATGGCGAGGCCGTGCGCGAGCGCGCCCGCTTCCGCGCCTATGCCTCGCCGGCCGAGGCCGCGCGCGATTATGTCCAGTTCCTGACCTCGCGCCCGCGCTACGCCGAGGCCCTGCAGGCCGGCAGCGACGCGAGCGCCTTTGCCCGCGGTCTGCAGCGGGCCGGCTACGCCACCGACCCGGACTATGCCGCCAAGATCACCCGCATCTTCGACGTTGTTCGCGGTCATGGGCGGGGCTAAAGAAATGCAACCGGCGGCCGCTAAAAGACCATCGACGGCCAAAACGGGCTACCGGGAATGGCCCGGGCCGTTGCACACCGGCACAGTGCCGGCAGGAGAGAACACATCATGTTGAAAATCGGAACATCGGGGCTGCTGGCCACCCAACGGGCGCTGGCGACCACCGGGAACAACATCGCCAACGCCTCGACCGAGGGCTACAACCGCCAGCGCGTCAATTTCTCGTCGCGGCCGCCGGAATTCCTTGGCGGCAGCTTCCAGGGCACCGGCGTGCAGATTAGTAGCGTCAGCCGGGTGTTCGATAACTTTCTGACCAGCGAGATCCGCTCCGGGTTGTCCGGCGAGGGTCGTCTGAGCATTTTTGCCAGCCTGGCCGGGCGCGTCGGGGATGCCATTGGCAGCGAAGCCAGCGGCCTGTCCGACGGCTTGCAGTCGTTTTTTACCAGCCTGGAAGGGCTGGCCAATGACCCGTCCTCCACCCCGGTTCGCCAGGTGGCGATCTCCGAGGCCGAATCCCTGGCCCGACGCTTCAACACCCTGGACTCGCGCCTGGAATCCATCGGCCGCGAAGTGGACGGTCGCGTGGCCGGTGCCGTGGAGAACATCAACGGTCTGGCCGCGGCCATCGGCGAGCTCAACGAACGCATTGCCCGTTCCCAGGGCGCCTCCGGCGGTGCCGGGCCCAACGACTTGCTCGACCAGCGCGACCAGCTGATTGCCGAGCTATCGGAAAAGATCGAAGTCAATACGGTGGATCGGGGCGACGGCGTAGTCAATGTATTCATCGGCAACGGCCAGAACCTCGTGCTGGGCGAAAGCGTCAATCGCCTGAGCGTTGGCAACGGTGCCTTTGGCCCGCAGACCCAGGAAGTGCGCATCGGCAATACGCCGGTCACCAACCAGCTCAGGGGCGGGGAGTTGGGCGGCCTGATCGACTTCCGGCGCGAAATCCTCGAACCCACCCGCAACGAGCTGGGCCGCACCGCAGTGGCCCTGGCCCAGGAGTTCAACCGCATCCAGGGCGAAGGTCTGGATCTGAACGGAGCGCTGGGTGAAAACCTGTTCACCGTTGGTGAGCCCGTGGTGCTGGGTGCTTCGGCCAATCAAGCCGTCCCCGGTGACCTGCAGGTTTCGATCAGTGATCCATCTGAGCTGACCGGCAATGACTATCGGCTGAGTTTTGACGGCACGGATTTCACGCTGACCAACACATCGACCGGTGCAGCGTCGACTTTTGACCTGACACCGGATGAGTTGGACGGAACCGATCCGGTCAGCCGGGTGGTGGACGGCGTGTTATTCGAGATTGCCGACGTCACAAACTTCGTCGCCGGCGACCGCTTCCAGATCCAGCCCACCCGCACCGCCGCCAGCGAAATCAACGCGCTGTTCCGCGACCCGGCGAAGCTGGCAGCGGCAGCGCCGGTTCGGGCATCCGCCGATCTGGGCAATATCGGCAATGCGACGATTTCGTTTGGCGAAGTGGCGGATATCGAAAACCCGAACCTGAGCGACACGGTGAGGATTCAGTTCACCAGCGCTACCGAATACAACCTGGCCGATGGCAGTGGCGCCCCGATCCTCGATGGAGCAGGGGACCCGGTCACCGGCACTCTGGGTTCGGATGGTGAGGTTGCTTTTAATGGCTGGACCGTCCAGATCGACGGTGAACCGGTCGCCGACGATGAGTTCACCGTCCAGGCCAACACCAGCGGCTCCGGCGACAACCGCAACGCCCTGCGCATGGCCGGGCTGTTTTCCGAAAACCTGCTCGACGGCGGCAGAACCACCCTGTTCGGCCAGATCGACGGCCTGGTCTCGCGGGTCGGCAGCGCCACCGCCTCGGCCAACACCGCGCTTGAGGCACAGCGCGGCCTGGTGGCCCAGTCGCGCATGGCGCGCGATTCGGTCAGCGGGGTCAACCTGGAAGAAGAAGCGGCCAATCTGGTCAAGTTCCAGCAGGCCTTTGAGGCCAATGCCCAGGTCATCCGGGTTGCCGATACGATCTTTCAGTCCCTGATCAACGCGGTGAGGTAAGCCAAGATGCGTATTTCCACATCCCAGATCTTTCAGCAGGGGCTGGCCGGCATCCTCCGTCAGCAGAGCAGCCTCAACCAGACCCAGCTGCAATTGTCCACCGGCCGCAAGATCAACAGCCCGTCCGATGACCCGGTCGGGGCCGCTCGCCTGCAAGAGCTCGAGCGCGGCGTCAAGGTCCAGGAAGTCTACGACCGCAACGTCAGCCGCACCCGGCAACGCCTGCAGGTGGAAGAATCGGCCATCCAGTCGGCCGGCGACCTCATCCAGCGCGTGCGCGAACTCACCGTGCAGGCCTCCAACGCCCCGTTGAGCGACGGCGACCGCGGCCAGATCGCCGTCGAGCTGCGCCAGCGCCTCGACCAGCTGGTGGCCATTGCCAACACCCGCGACGGCGATGGTGAATACATCTTCGCCGGCGCCCAGGCCGGCACCCGGCCGTTTGTGAACCAGGGCGGCGAAATCACCTATCAGGGCGACAGCATCCAGCGCGAACTGAGCATCGGCCCCGGCATCACCATGCGCGACGGCGACACCGGCGACAAGGTCTTCATGGGCATCCGCGACGGCAACGGCGTGGTCAGTGCGAGTCAGGCTGATGGCAACAACGGCAGCGGTTACATCGCCGTCGAGAACGCCGTTGATCGGCAGGCCTATATCGATGCCGACCGCGATACCTACACGATCGAGTTTCTTGATGCCGACCGGTTCGTCGTTCGAGATGGCGCTGGCGAGCTGGTG
>PXBD01000078.1 GCA_003565625.1 Gammaproteobacteria bacterium | reverse complement strand
TTTGCCTGGTCCGACACCGCTGAATGGGCTTTTACCAACGGACTCGGGCCGACATTTGTCGAATGCATCCAGCATTACACCGTCCGCGGGGACATCGAGATCGAACTTTATGACAAGACCGATGGCGGCAACATGGTGACTAATGCCGTCCTGATCCGGTTTGGTGAGCTGTCCGGCGGCACCAGCCAGATACAGCATATTACCAATACGGTTTACGATGCCTGGCATACCACAGATGAACCGGGGCCGATGATCAAAAGAATCACCTTCACCAGCTCGCCGACCAACGAGAATGAAACCGGCTATAACGCCGGGGCATACGCTATTTTCAAGCTGCGCACGCAGTTACAGGCCGGAATACAGGCTGACCGCAATCGCGACGGCGGGATTGCCGCCGACGGCAGCGAGGGCCCGGTCGCCGGCTGGATGACCGAATCCCCCGGCCTGCTGGTCTGCCTGAACGATCCGCCGGAAGAAGAAAACGACAACGGCGAAGATGAAAACGGCGATAACGATGTTGACGAAGACAGCAGACTGGTTATGCTTCAACTAGTACGGCGTGTAAAAAACGTTGATGTCGGAAGGGCGGTGCTTGAAGTGCAGCAGGACGATCCCGGCGGCGAAATACGAATCTGGACCAACGCGGCGATGCGCGGCGATGCGCTGCTTGACGGCGCGGGCGAAAAATACTGGAATCTGAGCGAAGACTTCCTCTACGACGATGTCCCGCAAACCCTCTGGATCGAAGGAGTCAACACCAGCTCGAATGCCGCCGATGTCGAAATCAGCTTCCGCTACGAATACCCCGCCGGCACCGTCCTCTGTGCCGACACCTGCATGGTGACGGTGGTAAGTTTCAGTGTTGAGGAAATACATTTCAATCACGTTCCTGCATCAATACAAAACAACGGTGTAACAATCAAAGCGGACAAGGACACTGATATTGCCGCGCCGGAGTGGGATCTGTCAGAGGACAAAAATGATCCGGCATGTTACATCAAGAATAACAAACCGCTGATAAAGGTTAGACTTAAAGCACTCCCATCGGATGCAATTAATAATGCAAGATTCAGGGCTGTTGCCAGGAATGGCAGTCTTCCTGACCTGGCGGAACGTACTGTGGCGTTTAATGACGGCGTGTCGCAGTTGACAACGTTTACAATGACCGCGGCGTTGCCAAACGAAGTTGCAATTCTGCTCGATTCATGGGACTGGCTTATCAGCAGGGCCAACGGCATAGAATTGGCCGAGAAAACAGTGGAGGAAACAGGGGAACACCGGGTTTATGTGATACTCGCTAAACCTCAAGCACCAATGGAAAAGCCATGGGTCAGGGTGCTTGATTATGCATGCCATGATGATTATGCCGGAGGCGCAAATAATGCGAATGCAGCCAAGAACGGAATTGTTCACGGCCTTTTTTATCATATTCCGTATATCGGATATCATCCAGATCCTCGATATACTCGATTTGATAGAAATAAGTATCGACTGAATCTAGCACAGTTTCTGGATCATGTTGATAGCGAAGAACCGCCAATGCCGTTGCCTACAGTTAATTGTACTGATATTAACTGTATCTCGATTGCATTTAGTGCTGCAGTTGGTGCTGAATACCAATGGCGTATAAAATTTGACTTCAGGCACCACCCTATCATTCCGATACAAAGAGTTCACGATCCAAAAAGATTTGATCCTGAAGGTGATTTTAAATTTCACATATTTGTGCAAGTAAAGAACGCCGATGAGGACGGCAATGTTTGGGATGCCAGCCTTGGTGTGGATAACCGCCCGGGTGAGCCACGGTATATTCTGCCAAGGAACTTACTGATGGAAACGTATCATCAAAAACTGGTGATGGCAGATGTCAACGATTGGAGAAATCCAAAGTGGCGAGAAGGTCCTGCAAGTGGGGGCGTGGAGGTAAATTATGATGAGTAATAATATATTAAACTGTAAGCAAACCTTTCGCTGTGCTTCTCTGATTATTGCCTGTGTGTCTTTGACATGCGTTATGGCGTTATCGTCGGACCGAATCATAAATTATTTTAGGTACATGTCTCAACAGAGTACTGATTCTGATCTTCTCAAGGTTCTCAATGATAAAGCTTATTTGGATGATCCTGATTTTATGAGGTTACGAGAGATTCTAGCATCTTGGCCGGAAAGCAAGGTCATTGTTTCGCCTGATGTCAATTTATATGATAACATTCGAGATGTTGTTCGCGGTTTTGACTTGAAGCACATCGAGGAAATATTCTTTCCATCAATTATTCGTTTTCGTTTATACGACAAACATTATCTTGATATAAGTGATATTCCTCTTTTGCATGTCGAACATTATGGAATATCAAATCTGGAATTTGGTATGTATGATTCTTCTGCACGGGCACAATTGCAGGCCTATTTAGACACAAGAAGGACGTTTGATTTCTTGAACGCTGATGTCTGGATTAATAAAGAAGGATTTCCCGACAGCATATTAATTTCACGTCGTAACCATCGGGTATTGGTCTATCATAATGTTTTTCTGTACATGACAATTCCTCGACGCCAAGGTGGGGTTGTGCTTGATGAGGACGCTGAATATGCCCGTTCGTTGTTACGCAAACTGTATCTAAAGCTGACGGAACTGCCGCACGTTGATTACACTCCGCGTTCGCCGTTGGCGGAATTTGTGAATAAATCCAAAGACACGGAAGCTGCAACGCGCGGACGGATTCATCTGTCCGTTCCCGATGAATACGCCGAATACAATATGCGGGTATGGGCATATCCGTCGGACGCCGGTTTGTCTCCGGAGATTGTAATTACTGATGGTAAGGTTGATATCTCGATTGATCTGCCTGTTTCGATTCCCGCCGTCTATGTTCATGTAAATGCAAATAATAAGACAGGCCGCTTTCTCGAAGAGTATCTGGAAATCGATGTCTCAGATTGGATGCAGACGGAGCCCGAGACTCAATAAAAATCACCTTCCGCGGGCTATAGGGGTCACGTCCCGATTTCCGACAAATTAGTGGTTGTCTTGTCTGAAGTGTACTGTACTCTTATTAAATTATGTCCAGCCCTTTGCGAATAGATGTTGAGAACGGGTGGTACCATATATGCTTCCTTGGAATAGAGCAGCGG
>PXBD01000049.1 GCA_003565625.1 Gammaproteobacteria bacterium | reverse complement strand
ATATCCAGATCGGTCGACAGCGGCAGGGGCGGGCCATGCTGCTCGATCGCGCCCAGCGCCAGGACCGCCAGGGCATCTGGACGCACAGCCGCCGCCAGTTCCGGAGAAGTCAAATCCTGCCAGTGACGGATCATGTCCATCGGTCATCCAGTCGCAATGCTCGAGCATAGCCGACAGCGCTCAGGCGGTTTGTGATCCCGCCGTCGAAAAGGCACATGGATAAGGCAGCATGCATGACGCGCATGTTACATTTAACAGGTTGTATACAAGGGGATTTTAGGATATGACAGTCGGAATAACAGTTTCGTTTCGCATGAGCTCATCTGCGCACAACCAGCCCGCCCTCCCGTGAGCAGCATCACGCAAACGCCGCCTCAGCCGGCGACCGAGGCTCGATCAGCCAGCGACGATGAAGCCCTGCTACGGGCGCTACTCGATTATCAACCGGACCTGATCTGTCGCTTCAACGCCGATACTACGCTGACCTACGTCAACCAGAGCTACGCCGAAGCTTTTGGCCAGGCGCCTGAGACACTGCTTGGCCGGTCATTCCTGGAACTGGTCCCGGAGCACCACCACGACGAAATCCGCGCACGGCTGTCCCGACTCACGCCCGGGCAACCGAGCCAGACCTACGAGCATGAAGCCATCGGCGCAGATGGCGCGCCGATCTGGCAGGAATGGACCGATCGCGCCTTCTTCGACGACAGCGGCCAGTTGCTGACCATCCAGTCGATTGGTCGCGACATCACCGAGCGCCGGCGCGCACAGCAGGAACTGGAGCGTCAGACCCGGCTGCAGGAGATGCTCTCGGAATTGTCGGCCACCTTCATCAACCTGCCGCTGGCACAGGTCGATGCCACCATCGAGCATTCGATCCAGCGGCTGGGCCGGTTCATTGGCGCCGACCGCTTTTTCATCTTTTCCTACGACTATGCCAGCGGACGCGGCCGGAACACCTTCGAGTGGGTCAGCGATGGCACCCAGCCGCTAGTCGAAGGACTGGTCGATTTCCCGCTGGAGTGGCTGGGACGATGGCCGGAGCAGCATCGTCAGGGACAGGTGGTGCACATTCCAGACGTGGAAGCACTCCCTGATGACGACCCCGACCACCGGCTGCTGTCACCCTACGGCATCCGCTCCAGCCTTGCGGTCCCGATGATGGACAACGACCGCTGCATCGGGGCACTTGGCCTGGACTCCATCCAGCAGCGCCACTTCTTCAGCGATGCCGAACGTCGCTTGCTGGTGGTGTTTGCCCAAATGCTGGTCAACATCGAGAAACGCCGCGCCAGCCTGCATGAAATCGAGGAAAACCGACGCTTTTTGGCCGACCTGATCGATACCAGCCTGGCCATCATCGCGGTCAAGGATACCCAGGGCCGCTACACGCTGATCAACCGCCAGTGGGAGCGCACCACCGGCCGGGATCGCCTCGAAGTTCTCGGGCGCACGGACCTCGAGATCTTCGATCCCGACACCGCTCGCCAGTTCATGGACAACGACAGTGAAGTCCTTGAACACGGGCGCACCATTCGGATCGAGGAGACCCTGCCCGGCGAGCACGACTTGCGCTACTTCGATGCCGCCAAGTTCCCGGTTCGCAATCATGGCGGCCAGGTCGTCGGCCTTTGCGCCATGATCACCGAGACCACCGACCGGCGCCGGGCCGAGTCCGAGAAGATCGCGCGCGAGGCGGCGGAAGCCGCCGACCGGGCCAAAAGCGCGTTCCTGTCGAGCATGAGCCATGAAATGCGCACGCCCCTGAATGCCATTATCGGCTTCGCCCAACTGCTGCTGCGCGATCAGCACCTTGGCGGCCACCAGGCCCAGCAGCTGCAAACCATCAACCGCAGCGCCGAGCATCTGCTCTCGCTGATCAATGACGTGCTCGACTTCTCCAAGCTCGAGTCCTCGCGCGACCATTTGCACGAGCAGGATTTCAGCCTGCGCGGGCTGATCGGTGACATCGAACTCATGTTCCGCCTCCGGGCTGAAAACCTCGGCCTGTACCTGCAGTCCGTGGTCAATGAGGATGTCTCCGATGAGCTGCACGGCGACAGCGGCAAACTGCGTCAGGTACTGATCAACCTGGTGGGCAACGCCCTGAAATTCACGCGCGAAGGGGGCGTGTCGATCAAGGTCGCGCAAGCCCCAGCCGCGCACGACGACCACGAGTCGCAGGTGCCGCGCCTGCGCTTCGAGGTACTGGATACGGGACCCGGTGTCGCTCCCGACCAGCAGGAGCGGATTTTCGAGAGCTTCCACCAGAGCGAGGCAGGCCGCAATGCCGGCGGAACCGGCCTGGGCCTGAGCATCAGCCGCCGCCTGGTGGAACTGCTCGGTGGCGAGATGTCGGTCATCAGTCAGCCCGGCCGCGGCGCTTGCTTCTGGTTCGAATTGCCGCTCAAGCCGGGCCAGACGGTGCCGCAGTCACCGCGGGCTGGTACACGGGTCACCGGCATTGCCCACCCGCTCGAACCGGTCCGGGTTCTGGCGGTCGATGATCATGCCGACAACCTGGCCCTGTTCCGTGACCTGCTGGAGCCGATCGGATTCCAGGTCTGCCTGGCTGACAGCGGAGCCGCAGCACTGGCCGAGTGCCAACGGCAGATGCCGGATGTCGTGCTGATGGATTTGCGCATGCCGGGTCTGGACGGCTATGCAACAACCCGGCGTCTGCGCGAATTGCCCGGCGGGCCTGACTTGCCTGTCGTGGCGGTCACGGCCAGCGCGCTGGCCGAAGAGCGTCAAAGCCTGGCCGAGGCCGGCCTCGATGCCTACCTGCGCAAGCCGTTCCGACTCGAGGACCTGCTGGACACGCTGGCCGAGCAGCTGCCGCTTCGCTACCGCCATGAGTCCGCAGGCGACAGCCCGCCGGTTGAACTGGCCCACCCGGCGCCGCTGCCACCCGCCTTGCGCGCGCCGCTGGCAGCGGCCGTGCGCGCCGGCGACATGGCGGAAGTCGCCAACCAGATCGAGGTCATCCGCGCGCACGATGCGCCCGCGGCCACGCGCATCGAAGCGCTGGCGGCCCGGTTTGAATACCAGGCCCTGCTTGACCTGCTGGCATCGGACGGCAAGACCGGTGACTGAACCTCTTGCCACGGCCCCGACCATCATGGTGGTCGACGACACGGTGGCGAACCT
>PXBD01000053.1 GCA_003565625.1 Gammaproteobacteria bacterium | reverse complement strand
CCGCGGGGTGTACGTCTACCCGACCGGACAGCGCAACGATGGCTACGATCTCGAGCGGATCGCCCGGGCCATCCGCCGCGGGGAATACAACTATGTCAGCCTTGAGTCGGCGCTCTCCGAGTGGGGCGCGATCTCGCAGATTCCGGTGGGCCACCTCACCGTGATGACCACCGGGCGCAAGGGCGTCTTTCGAACGCCTTGGGGTACGATCGAGTTCACGCACACCAAGAGGCCGCTGGACGCTATCCTGAAGGCGACAGTGTTGGTACCAGACCGGCCGCTTCGACTGGCCACTCCCGAGGCGGCCTGGCGTGACTTGAAGCGCGTCGGAAGAAACTGCGACATGGTCGACTCGCAAGCACTGGAGGAGATCATCGAGGAGCGGTGCGAGGGATGAATCTTGACACCCTGGTCGATGCCGCGATCAGCGAGTCACCGGAGTTGGCGTCCCTGCGCCCGGTGGTCGAGAAGGAACTCCTGCACTACGAGATCCTGCGAGCGCTGGACGAGGCGGCTGTGTTGGATCAGCTTGTTTTCCAGGGTGGGACCAGTCTGCGGCTTTGCCACGGTGCGCCGCGCTATAGTGAGGATCTTGATTTCGCTGGTGGGACCGCATTCGCTGCCGGAGATGTCGAGGGCATGGCTCGGGTGATTGAGTCTTTCATCACGCGCCACTACGGGCTCGATGTGCGGGTCAAGGCGCCTGCCGTCAATCAAAGCGTCGAGCGCACCCAGGGCGCGGCTGTGAGTCGCTGGCAGGTCATTGTGACCACGGTGCCGGCGAGGCCGGATTTGCCAAGACAGCGGGTTCGGCTCGAAATCGCCAATGTGCCGGCGTATTCGACTGAACTGCGACCATTGCGGCGCAATTACGCCGCGTTGCCCGATGGCTATGAAGACATTCTGGTGCCCGTCGAGAGTCTCTCGGAGGTGCTATGCGACAAACTCATCGCTGTGGTGGCATCGAAGATGACCGCTACCGCGATCTCTGGGATCTGCCTTGGCTCCAGCAGCATGGCGCGACGGTGAATTCGGCGTGGCTCAGCGCCAAGATTGTCGATTATGGCGTGGCTGATTACCAGGGTGCGCTGGAGCGGCGCCTGGTGGCGCTGCCGGAGATACTCCACGGCCGCGCCTTTGGTGCGCAGATGGCCCGATTCTTGCCCCCCGCACTGGTTCAGAGGACAATCGCGCAGCGGGGTTTTCTCGACTACCTGGTCGCGGCGAATCAGGGTTTGCTGGAGCGGGCACGCGAGGCTGTCCAACGTTGATGCCGTCTCGCATGGACTTTCTGAAATGCCCTCTCCACAACTGCGCAGGGTATCAGCGCAGACAGCAGTCGGGCACTGTGGAAAGCGGGGTTCGGGGTGATGGTGAGATATCGTGATATCATTCTGTTTGGTGGCTTTCTGAGGATTGGCTATGGCCCAGTTCGTGGTTCGCAATCTGGATGAAGACATAAAGGCTGCGCTGCAGCGGCGGGCGCGATCGACCCGTGATTCTGCTTGATACCAATGTTCTTTCAGAAGTGATGCAGCGCCGGCCGCAACCTGCGGTGTTGGATTGGCTGGACGCGCAGGCGCCTGAAGCGCTCTGGACTACCAGCATCACGCTGTTTGAGGTGCGCTTCGGCCTGGCCGCGATGGTCGAGGGTCGGCGCAGGTCTGATTTGCAGAAAGGTTTCGACGCCTTGGTCGAGCAGGATCTGGATCACCGTGTTGCCGTATTTGACGTTCGCGCAGCAGACTGTGCGGCAAGTCTTGCTGCCGAGCGCCAGCGCACCGGTCGCCCGGTCGATATCCGCGACACGTTCATCGCGGGTATTGCCTTGGCGCACAGGGCGAGTATCGCGACACGCAATACCAGACATTTCGACGATTTGCCGGTATCGGTTTTGAATCCCTGGGATTGGGGGTGATTATCCTGGATCTCCCATGCAGGAGTTACACTGCTACGGTAGTAGCCTGGCGGTTGCGGCCCTCAGTCGCCTCCGCCCTCGAACCGATCGGTGAACAGTTCATCGCCAACAAGCCGCCAGATGCCACCGCGGCGCACCACGTAGACCTCTCCGTTTTCGTCTTCGCCGAAACTGCGTAGGTCGGAGCCTGCTTCCGCGAATACCAATTCGTCAAATCGGTTGACTCCGGTCTGCCCGGCAAACCAGATGCGGCCTGAACAGAAATCCCCGTAGACGTAAGCGCCGTGCAGGCTGCTGATCGAACCGCGGTAGCGATACCCGCCGGTCACCGCGCATTCGTCTTGCCCGGATATGGGGTAGTGCAACACCGGAAAGTGATGCTCGAAACCGCATTCTTCGGGCGGTGACTGTGGTGGATACGTGTACGGCCCCTCGCACTCGCGCCAGCCGAAGTTGGCGCCGCCGGGATGGTCGGCACGCTGCAGATTGACCTCTTCCCATCGGTTTTGGCCCACGTCGGCAATCCACAGGTCCCCGGTCTTACGGTCGAAGCTCCATCGCCATGGGTTGCGAAGGCCCAGGGTCCAGACTTCGGCGCAGGCGGCCTCGCCGACAAAGGGGTTGTCGTCTGGCACGGCGTATGGTGCCGAGCCATCCGTTCTGGCCGCACAGAGACTGTTGTTGCCGGCCGGTGTGGTGTTGTCGATGTCGATGCGCAGCATCTTGCCGAGCAGGGCAACGGATGGGTCGTCTTTGCAATCGCCTGCGGTGACGATCTGGCCGGGATCAAGTGTTTGTGACCGATCGCACGGATCGCCGCCCCGGCCGCCGTCGCCCATGCCGATGTAGAGAAAGCCGTCCGGGCCGAATTTGATCTGGCCACCGTTGTGGTTGCCGAAATCCTGTGTGATCGTCATCAGAACCTGTTCGCTGTCGGGGTCTCCCAGTCCGGTGTTTGGGTCGGTCCGGAACTCAGAGATGATGGTATCCGGGCTGGTTGCCCCGGACGGATGGCCGCTGCCGGCGGTATAGTTGACGAAAAATCGGCCGTTGTCGCTGAAGTTGGGATGGAACGCCAGGCCAAGCAGGCCGCGTTCGCCGCCCACCGAAAGCGGGCCGGGCAGGGTCATGAACATGGACGGCTCGGTACCCGGTTTGAATACCTGGATAACGCCATTCTGCCGGAACACGAACAACCTCCCGGACCCATCGCCCGCATTGACAAGGCCAAGAGCGCCGGCAAAAGTCCCTTCGGCAAAGACCTCCCGCAGGCTCACATCGGCCGGGATTTCAGGCTCGAAGGGTGCAGGGTGAGCGCCCTGGGCAATCCAGTCGCGCATCAGGGCTTGTTCTTCCAGACTCAGGTCGCCCATGCGGAAAAACGGCCCGCCCGGATCATCGCAGTTGACGGACTTGAGCAGCACGCTGGCGTCCGGTGCGAACGGCTCGACCAGCAAGTGATCAGGGTTGCGGGTCGATTGTTGCCCTACCAATGAGTCCCAGGCCGCACCCTCGAGCAGGTTGATGTCGCCGCTGCCTTCCGGTTGGTGGCAAGCGATGCACTGCTCGTTGAAAATCGGCTGAATCTGGTTGGCAAAGTCCACGCCGGGCACTTCGTTCACCGCTTCCAGTGAAGTACAGCCGGAGGGTTCGGCTACCGCGGGCGAAGCCAGCACGAGGGAGGCCACCAGAAAGAACAGCGAGAGCGTGTTCCATTCAGGGCGAAAACCGGAAGCGATTGGTTTGCTCATCTGGCAAGCGTACGGGGCTGGGCTTGGCTTTGCAACAAGGCGGCCATCAGTCGTCTAGCACTGACCGGGATAACCTGCTGAGACTGCACAGCCAGTCACCGATTGGGATGATCTGGGCGATGTCCTGGCCCGCGCGCTGGCCAGCCTGCCGGAACCCGCCGAAAAGCAAGCATCCCGGCGAGCCTTCTTCCTGCAGGAGTTCTCCCTGGCAGCCAACCGCAAGCGGCTGCAGGGCTTGCTGGCGGAACTGCCGGCCGAGCCCAATCCGGGTTTGGTTGGGTTGATGGGGCGGGTGTTGACCCGGTTGCCGGGGTTTCCGCGGGAATTGTTGGGGTTGGTAAAGCCAGCTTGAGGTTGGAGTTACGTGGATTTTGAAAGCTGGTGGAGCTCGCGAAATCCGATCTGCGCGAAGTTTCCGATGAGGATTTGCTATCCGTTCGACCGGTTCCGCCCGTAACACGCCAATCATCCCGGAATTCGCGTAGCGAATATCCGGGATCTGAAGCGCCGCTGTCGCAGATTCGTGGCTCCCGGCACGCTGAAGGCCCCGGATATCGCCTGTGGCGCTTCCGGGGCGACAAGGGGGGGGCGGGCGATTCCGGGGCAGTGCGCCAGCTCAGCGCTGGCTATGTGATGTCGTGAGTGGTTCGATGCGAATCTGCAGGCCTAGCGCATTGGCGACTTTGCTGATGGTGGAAAAAGCTGGGTTTCCTTTTCCAGAAAGCGCTTTATACAGACCTTCTCGGCTCATCCCGACGCTTTTGGCCAACTGGCTCATGTTGCGCGCGCGGGCGATATCGCCCAGTGCGGCTGCCAGCAGGGATGGGTCATTTTCGTCCAGAACTGCCTTGAGATAAGCAGCGATATCTTCTTCAGTTTCCAGGTAGTCCGCCGTGTCGTAGCGGCTGAAAGTGACTTCAGCAGTTTCCAATGTCCTGCTCCTTCCATGTTGTTGCCATTGATTGGGCCAACGCGATATCGTTACGTTGGGTGCGCTTGTCGCCACCGCACAGCAGTATGACCGTGATGGGACCTTTTGTGAGGAAGTACACGCGATACCCGGGGCCGTAAGGAATTCGCAGTTCGGATACACCTTTCCCCAGGGCCTTGACGTCACCGGGATTGCCGAGGCTCAGGCGTCGGAGACGAACCTCAATTTTCGCCCGCGCCGTCCGGTCACGAAGGCTGCGCAGCCATTGATCAAACACGTTCGTTTTAACCAGCTCGATCACTCGACCATCGTACGCATGGTTTCTAAATATGTCAACCTTGGTTAACAGGGCAGCCTTGCCATTCAGCCGCTCGATGGGCACATTTGCCCAGAGGTGAAATGAAAATGACCCCCCAATTCCGCAATCTGGTCTCCGAAGGCGGCGGCGTGAAGAGTATTGCCGGGGAGTAAGACTATCTGCAGTGGTTTGAAGACCCCGGCGAGGCGCCGGTGAAGCGCTTTCCGGCGTCTGCCAGCGCGCAAAGCCCCACGGCCTTTGCCATCCTGGAATTGCTTCCCCCTTGTCATCCCGGAATTGTCCCCCTGTCATCCCGGAATCGCCGAAGGCGATATCCGGGATCTCCTGCCTGCCCGCGCTCCAGCACCCAGTGGTATCGTAATGAGTTGGCATAAACACTAGAGGGCATACGTGGCCTATGTGCGGCATTGTTGGCTACATCGGGGAACAAGAGGCCTGCGGCATCCTGCTCAACGGCCTGCGTGAGCTGGAATACCGCGGCTATGACTCGGCCGGGATTGCGCTGCTCGAAGAGGGCCGGATCACGCGTTTCCGCGCCGTCGGCAAGCTTGACAACCTGGTCCATCGAGTGGGCGAGTACCAGACCTCCGGCCCGGTTGCGGCCATCGGCCACACCCGCTGGGCCACCCACGGCAAGCCGACCGAGGCCAACGCCCATCCGCACGGGCTGACCCACAGCCAGGTGGTCCACAACGGCATTATCGAGAACTACCAGGCCATTCGGGAGCAGGTGCCGGGCGATTTTCTCAGCCAGACCGACACCGAGGTCATCGTCCACCTGTTCGAGTCCCTGCTGGCCGAGCAACCCGACGGGGAGGACGCCGTGCTCAAGGCCTTTCGCGCCACCCTGAATGCCCTGCACGGCGCCTACGCCATTCTGCTGGTCACTGAAACCCGCCCCGGCGAGGTCTTTTTTGCCCGCCAGGGATCGCCGCTGCAGTTGGCCCAGGCCGCCGACGGCGTCCATTTCGCCTCCTCCGATGCCCCCATGGTGGGGGTGTGCGACCAGGCCGTGTACCTGGAAGACGGCCACTGGGGCGTGGCCTCGGCCGAGGGTATTCGGTTGTTCGACGAACAAGACCAGCCCGCCGAGCCTATAACCGCGCCGTTGCTGGCCACCAGTACTGCCGCGCAGAAGGAAGGCTTTCGCTACTTCATGGAAAAGGAGATCTACGAGCAAGACGCCGTGGTTTCCGACATCCTCACCGGCCGTTTGACCGAGACCGGTGTACGCCTGGACGAGTTGCCCGACGGCTGGCTGGAGCAGTTCACCTCGATTACCCTGTGCGCCTGCGGCACCAGCTACCATGCAGCACTCACCGGCGCCTACCTGCTCGAACGCCTGGCCAAGGTGCCGGCGCGGGTGGAGATTGCCAGCGAGTTCCGCTACCGCGAACCGGTGCTGGACCCGACGGGCTTATTCGTGGTCATCTCCCAGTCCGGAGAGACCGCCGATACCTTCGAGGCCCTGAAACTGGCTGCCGCGCAAGGCCTGGACACCCTGGCCCTGTGCAACGTCGACAACAGCTCCATCGTCCGCGCCGCCTCGCATACCGTGCTGCTGCGCGCTGGAATCGAGAAGGGCGTGGCCTCGACCAAGGCCTTTACCGCCCAGGTCATGGCGCTGTGGCTGCTGGCCGTGCACTGGGGCCAGGTCAAGGGCGTGCTGGATGCCGACACCGGCGGGCGCGAAATCGAGGCCATGCGCCGGGTGCGGGAGGCGGTCGCCATTCAGCCGCGCGTGCATGACCGCCTGCATCGCCTGTCCAAACGCTACCTGCACGGCCACGGCTTTTTCTTCATCGGCCGCGACCTGTTCTACCCGCTGGCCCTGGAAGGTGCACTGAAGCTCAAGGAAATCAGCTACCTGCACGCCGAAGGCTACCCGGCCGGCGAAATGAAACACGGCCCCATCGCCCTGGCCGACGCCGAGCTGTTCACCATCGCCCTGATGCCCCGAAGCCGGCTCTACGACAAGATCAAGAGCAACGTCGAAGAGCTCTCGGCGCGCGATTCGACCATTATTGCCATTACCACCGAATACTTCGAGCTGGCCGACGACATCATCCAGATCCGCGCCTACGACCACCCCATGCTGGAGTTCTTCGAGATGATGGTGGTGTGCCAATTGCTGGCCCTTGAAATCGCGATCCGGTTGGGTAATGACGTGGACATGCCGCGGAATCTGGCCAAGAGCGTGACGGTGGAATAAACCCTCCAGCCTGGTGAAAAAATGAACCTGAGCCACCTCGACCGCCTCGAAGCCGAGGCCATCCACATCATCCGCGAGGTCGCGGCCAGTTTCCGCAACCCCATTCTGCTGTATTCGGTGGGCAAGGATTCCTCGGTGCTGCTGCACCTGCTGGTCAAGGCGTTTTACCCAGCCCCGCCGCCGATTCCGCTGATGCACGTCGATACCGGCTGGAAATTCCGCGAGATGATCGAGTTTCGTGACCGCCGCGCGGTCGAGACCGGCTGCCGGCTGATCGCCTGGACCAACGAGGAAGGCCGTGCCCAGGGCATCAACCCGATTGACCATGGGGCGACGGTGCATACCGATATCATGAAGACCCAGGCCCTGAAGCAGGCCCTGAGCCATCACCAGGTCGATGCCGCCATCGGCGGGGCGCGCCGCGACGAGGAGAAGTCGCGCGCCAAGGAGCGGGTGTTTTCCTTCCGTACCGACCGCCACCGCTGGGACCCGAAAAACCAGCGCCCCGAGCTGTGGAACCTGTACAACGCCCGCATCCATACGGCTGAGAGCGTGCGCGTATTTCCGCTGTCGAACTGGACCGAGCTCGATATCTGGCTCTACATCTATCGTGAGCAGATTGAAGTGCCGTCGCTGTACCTGGCCGCCGAGCGCCCGACCGTGGTCCGCAACGGCATGATCGTGATGGTCGACGATGAGCGCCTGCCGGTGGAGCCCGACGAGGTGACAATGCGCACGGTACGTTTCCGCACCCTGGGTTGCTATCCGCTGACCGGCGCGGTCGAGTCCGAGGCCGACACGCTCGAGGCGGTCATCGGCGAGATGCTGCTGGTGACCAGCTCGGAGCGCCAGGGCCGGGCCATCGACCACGACGAGGCCGCCTCCATGGAGAAGAAAAAAATGGAGGGCTATTTCTGATGGCTGCTCCCTCCGTTCAAGCCTACCTCCACGCCCACGAGACCAAGCCGCTGCTGCGCTTCATTACCTGCGGCAGCGTGGACGACGGCAAAAGCACCCTGATTGGCCGCCTGCTCTATGACGCCAAGCGCCTGTTCGATGACCAGCTGGCCACGCTGGAAGCCGACAGCCTGCGCCACGGCACCCAGAACGAAAAACTCGATTTCGCCCTGCTGGTTGATGGTCTGGCGGCCGAGCGCGAGCAGGGCATCACGATTGACGTCGCCTACCGCTTTTTCGACACCGACTCGGCCAAGTTCATCGTTGCCGACTGCCCGGGCCACGAGCAATACACCCGCAACATGGCCACCGGGGCCTCGACCGCGCGCCTGGCGGTGGTGCTGATCGATGCGCGCAAGGGCGTGCTGACCCAGACCCGTCGGCACAGCTACATCTGTTCGTTGCTGGGCATTGATCACGTGGTCCTGGCGGTCAACAAGATGGATTTGGTCGATTTTGATCGCTCCGTGTTCGAGCGCATCGTCGCCGACTACCTGTTCCTGGCCGACCAGCTTGGTATTGCGCGCGTCACGCATATTCCGATGTCGGGACTGGACGGCGACAACGTTACCGAACCCTCGCTCAACACCCCCTGGTACGAGGGCCCGACGCTGCTGGCCGCGCTGGAAGCGGCCGCGGCCGAGCAGGGCGAAGCGCCCGATGGCGCATTCCGACTGCCGGTGCAGTGGGTGTGCCGGCCGGATCAGCACTTCCGGGGTTTTGCCGGCCCTTTGCTGGGCGGCCCGCTGGCGGTGGGCGATGCGGTGGTGGCCCTGCCTTCCGGGCGACGCTCCACCGTGGCGGGACTGCGCGTGGGGACCGAACCCGTGGAGCGCGCCATGGCCGGGCAGGCGGTGGTGGTGGCGCTGAACGACGAGATCGACGTCAGCCGCGGTGATGTGCTGGCCGCGGCGAATGATCCGCCCGAGGTGTCCGACCAGTTCGGGGTGCACTTGCTGTGGATGGACGCCGAGCCGCTGAAGGTCGGGCGCAACTACTGGGTCCAGACCGGCACCAACCGGGTCGGCGGCCGGGTCAGCGAAATCAAGCACCAGATCGACGTCAACACCCAGGACCACCTGGCCGCGCGCGAGCTCTCGCTCAATGCCGTGGCCCGGGTCGACCTGGAACTGGACCGTGACGTGCCGTTCGAGCCCT
Source organism: Gammaproteobacteria bacterium (assembly GCA_003565625.1). Classification (GTDB taxonomy): domain Bacteria; phylum Pseudomonadota; class Gammaproteobacteria; order Xanthomonadales; family Wenzhouxiangellaceae; genus Wenzhouxiangella. Next base: position 4,579 of record PXBD01000053.1, on the reverse strand, counting down.
ATGCGCGTAACCGCGACCTGGGCAGTTTCGTGCTCATCGACCGCCAGACCAACGCCACCGTCGGCGCCGGGGTGATCGACTTTGCCCTGCGCCGGGCCCAGAACGTGCACTGGCAGGCCGTGGACGTGAACCAGGCCGTGCGCGCGCGCCAGAAAGGGCAGGTACCGAAGTGCGTGTGGTTGACCGGCTTGTCGGGCTCGGGCAAGTCCACGATTGCCAATCTGGCCGAGAAAAAACTCCTGGCCATGGGCCACCACACCTACCTGCTCGACGGCGACAACGTTCGCCACGGCCTCAACCGCGACCTAGGCTTCACCGAGACCGACCGCATTGAAAACATCCGCCGGGTCGGCGAAGTCGCCCGGCTGATGACCGACGCCGGGCTGATCGTCCTGGTCAGCTTCATCGCCCCCTACCGGTCCGAGCGCCGCATGGTGCGCGAGCGCTTTGCCGACGGTGAGTTTATCGAGGTCTTCGTCGACACCCCGCTGGCGGTGTGTGAAGAACGCGACGTCAAGGGCCTCTACGCCAAGGCCCGCGCCGGCGAAATCCCCAACTTCACCGGCATCAGCGCGCCGTATGAAGTGCCGGAGCAGGCGGAGATGGTGTTGAAGACGGTGGAGGCGAGTGCGGAGGAGTTGGCCGAGGCGTTGGTGAGCGTGATCTTGGGGGATGGCGGAGAGGGAGGGATTCGAACCCTCGATGAGGCTACAAACCCCATACTCCCTTAGCAGGGGAGCGCCTTCAGCCACTCGGCCACCTCTCCGTAAACTTCTATTGTCGCATCCATTCGCTGGTGCCGGCGGGCCTTGTTTGGCCAAGGCGCGTAAGGATAACGGCTGCGGGGTTTCAGGTAAACCCCTTTGCGATGGTAGACTGCCGGTTGGTATCGATTGGGCGCTCAGCATGCTTGAAGAGTCTGAGACCGGCCGAGGGCGGCGCGGCGGCCGTGTGGTGGAGTTCTTCCGCGGTTTTTTGCGCAGCCCGGACCAGGTTGGTTCGGTGGTGCCGAGTTCGCGCTTTCTCGAGCAGCGCCTGGTGCGCGCCGCCGGGGTCAGTCAGGCGCGCTGCGTGGTCGAGCTGGGGCCGGGTGTCGGTGGCACAACGCGGGCGCTGCTGGAGGCCATGCCGGCCGATGCACGGCTGCTGACCATCGAGCTGGATTCCAAGTTCGCCGAACTGCTCGACGAGATGGGTGACCCGCGCCTGGTCTCGCACACCGGCAGCGCGGCCGACCTGGGCGAGATTCTTGCCTTGCACGGCCTGCAGGCGCCGGACGCGATCGTCTCCGGCATTCCGTTTTCGACCATGCCGCGCGAGGTCGGCAACGCCGTGCTCGAGGCGGTGCGCGATCAACTGCGCCCTGGCGGGGTGTTTGTCGCCTACCAGTTCCGTGGCCATGTCGGTCGCATGGGCCGAGAAATCCTCGGCCCACCCGAGGTGGAGTTCGAGCCACTCAACGTCCCGCCGATGCGTTTTTTTCGCTGGGTTCGCCCCTGAGCCTGTTCTTTGTATCAGCCCACCGGGCTGGGCAAGGTCAGGATTGCACTGGCAATCGAGAAATAAATCAGAATCCCCAGTACGTCGGCCACCGAGGTGATCAGCGGTGTGCTGGCCGTGGCCGGGTCCATGTTCAGGCGCTGCAGGATGAACGGCAGGAGCATGCCTAGCATGGCCCCCATGATGACTACCGCCAGCATGGCAAAGCCGACCACCATGGCCAGGTCCAGGCCCAGTTCGGGCCCGCCGCGCCAGAATCCGATGATCGAGACGGCCAGCCCCATGGTGACTCCCAGTCCCAGGGCAACCGAAAATTCCTTGCCCCATAAGCGCAGCCAGTCCTTGAGTTCGACATCACCCGTTGCCAGCGCGCGCACCATCAGCGTGGCCGACTGACTGCCGGCGTTACCGCTGCTGGCAATAATCAGCGGCAGGAAAAACACCAGGGCAATGACGGCCTCGATGGCGTCTTCGAACATGGCGATGGAAAGACCGGAAACCAGGTTGACCAGGACCAGGATCATCAGCCAGCCGATCCGCTTGCGGTACAGGAATACCGGTGATGCCTCGCGCAGCGAGATGTTCAGGGCACCGGTGCCGCCGAGTTTCTGGAAGTCTTCGGTAATTTCCTGCTCGGCGACGTCCATGATGTCGTCGACGGTGACGATGCCCAGCATCACGCCGTGCTTGTCGGTGACGGCCAGCGTATTGATGTCATAGCGCTGGATGACCTGAACCCCTTCCTCGCGGTCTGCCGATGCCTGGATCGAGTAGAACTCTTCGGTCATCAGGGACTCGACCCTGGCGTCCTGGCGGGCCAGGATGAAATCCTTCAGCTTGACCGCGTCGAGCAGGCGGCCCCGTTCGTCGGTCACGAACACGAAGTTGATGGTTTCGCCGCGATGGGCCTCGTGCCGGATATGGTCGAGCGCCCGCGCCACGGTCCATGACGGCCGGACCGCGACAAAGCGCGGCGTCATCAGGCGACCCATGGATTCTTCCGGGTAGCCGAGCAGCTTCAGTGACTGTTTCAGATCTTCCGGCCGGAGCAGCTTGAGAAAGTTCTCCAGGTCTTCCGGCTCCAGGCTTTCCAGAAAAGCGGTGCGGTCGTCAGGCACCATTTCAGCCAGCACCCTTCGCGCTTCGGCCTGCTCCAGGTTGTCGATGACCTCGCGCTGCAGGCCGGGGCTCAGGTAGGAGAAGGTATCGGTTCGCCGTTCGACCGGCAGCAGTCGCATGACTCCAATGCGCTCTTCCGGCTCGAGTTCGCCCATGGCATCGGCGATATCCTGCACCGCCATTTCTTCGAGTTTTTCGACGGCGTCTTCCTCGCGCTGCAGGCGGAGGAGCGCGATCAGCTCGATAATTGCACCTTTTTCTGCCATGTCGGTTTCCTTGTGTTCAGGGTTTCAGTTCACCGCCCATCTGCGTCCGGGCAGGTATTTGTTACTGAAGCGGCTTGGTCAAAACGCCAGGCCGAAGCCGACGGTGAAGAACCAGTCTTTGTCATCGCCGGTCAGGGTGCGTCCGCCGGCCAGGTTCAGGTATTCGAAGCTGTGGTCGAAGTGGAAGCGCAGGCCGAGCTGTGATTCGACTTCTTCGTCCGCGCCTTCGCGGTAGACCTGGCCGATCAGGTCGAACTGTTCGGTCAGACTCCACTCGAACGCGCCGCCCACGAACACCCGATCGACGTTGTCGCGGCCGGTACGGTCGTGGATCCAGCCGAGGTTGCCGTGCAGCACCAAGGGCGCATCGGGCAGTTCATAGCTCAGCGGGAAGTTGACCAGCAGGTCGGTCCAGTCGGAGTCTTCGATGCCGACTTCGAGGTAGACGGCCGTACCGAGCCGGCCGGGTGCTACGGGCGAAAACTGCCACTTGGCGGCGGGTTCGAAGCGGGTGAAGGTGTCGCCGTCCTCTTCGACGCGGATCAGTCCGGCGACCAGTTCCACCGGGGTCAGGCCGGGCCGCCAGGACGGCAGTATGGCGTACTCGGAGTTGTTGCCGTCGTAGCGGGTGAACCAGGCCTCGATGGCGAAATCGGCCGGATCACCGATTTCGGAATCATCGACCGGGTAGTGACCGCCGGCAGACCAGGCAGAAACCGGCAGGACACCGGCAAGCAGACAAGTAAGAAGAGTTTTTTTGTTGCTCATGGTGGGCCTCTTTGCGCTGTGCTTGAAAAAACAACGGCAGGAGGTCGGCACCGTAGAAACGGACCCTTCTGATCACATACGTTTGCACCATGGGGGCTCGAAAAGCCACGCCCATATGGATCGAAAGTGCGAGATCAGATTGGGAGGGTTGGGGCGGCAGCCCGGGCGCGCAACTTCGCCAGGCTGCCTTCAAGGTAAAGGCAGGCTACCGGAGACGCGCGCAAGAACAACCGCCGTTTCTTCGGTGACGACTCAAAACCTGCCTCCAGAACAGTTGGAATTGGGCCGTAGTATATTCGGCTGCCCCGGATTGTCAACTCCGCCCGGGAGCACTGCATGATAGAATACAACGGTTTACCCGCCCGGAGAATCCCCCATGCGCCTGCTCGATGAAGCCCTGACCTTTGACGACGTTTCGCTGGTGCCGGATTACTCCGAAATTCTGCCGCGGGATGTCAACCTGGCAACGCGGATTACCCGGGATTTGCGCCTGAACGTGCCCCTGGCTTCGGCCGCCATGGACAGTGTGACCGAGGCGCGCCTGGCCATTGCCATGGCCCAGGCCGGAGGGGTCGGGGTGATTCACAAGAACATGTCCATCGAGCGTCAGGCCGAGCAGGTCCGCATCGTCAAGAAATACGAAACCGGGGTGATCAAGAACCCGATCACGGTCAGCCCGTACACCACCATCCGCGAAGTCATTGATCTGACCCGCCTGCACAACATTTCCGGGGTGCCGGTGGTTGATCACAACGAACTCGTCGGCATCGTCACCAGCCGCGACATGCGGTTCGAGAAAAAACTTGACGACCCGGTGCGCAACATCATGACGCGCAAGGACAAGCTGGTCACGGTCCAGGAAGGCGCGGGGCAGGACGAGGTGCTGGAGCTGCTCCATCGCTACCGCATCGAGAAGGTCCTGGTGG
>PXBD01000074.1 GCA_003565625.1 Gammaproteobacteria bacterium | reverse complement strand
ACGGTTATTTTTCCAACCGAATTAAACCTGTGTGATTGGCGGGAAGGATGGAAGATTCGGATGTTGTTTGCTTGAGTCAGAAGCTATCGGTTGGTAGATTCTCCCCATGAATACCGGCAGGCTTGCAGCTTTACTTTTGGCAGTGTTCACGGTTCTTGCGGTGCCGTCGGCGCATTCCGCACGGACGCCGTTGGATCCTGCCCTGTCATCCATCCGGGAAACGCTCTCCCCCGACCACGTCCGCCCCGAGAGCATCACCCGCAGCGGCGGGGCGCCGGAAACCATCATCACATACAACAAACAGAAAGAGCCGGTCTCAATCCTGCACGGCACATCCGCCGGGGTAACGCTCCAGCGCGATGCCAACACCGGCTATATCACATCCCGCACCCTCCTGCACCTGGGCACAACCGAAAACTTCACCCTCAACAACGACGGCTGGATACTCAGCGCGCAGCGCGGCGCCGAGATTGAAACCTGCACCTACCGCGCCGACGGCGCCCGGCGCACGCATTCCATCGGAGCCGAATCCGCCGCCTTCATCCCCACCGCCGCCGGAGCAGTGCGCGAAGTCCAGAACGCCTTTCTCGGCAGCAAACTGCGCGCGCCCTACGAAAGCGCCGCCATCCGTGTTGTCGGCCCCGGCGGATACCTCACCGTCGAAGCCGCCCTCACCAATCTGGTCGAAACCGTCGGCACCAACACCTTCGCCGTGCCCCAGATCATCGTCATCAGCCGCACTCTCTACACCAACAACATCGCCCTCGGCGCTCAATTCGCCTCCCTGCGCCCGACCGCCGACGCCCCCCTCATTATCCGCGGCGGAATTGACCGCCGCACAACCATCTCCGGTCAGATCAACGTAACCGCCCCCGACCACGTCCGCTTCCAGGGCTTCTACCTCAATCACACCAACAGCGCCGCCGGACTTCTCTCCCTGACCGGCAGCGGCAGCGGCAACTCCGCCGCCGCCCTTGCCGCCGCCGCCAATCGCGGACGCCGCCCGGCCCATGCCGCCTCCGCCTCAAGCCCCTCCGCCGCGCTGACCTTCACCGGCGTACAAGGCGCCGCCCTGACCGCCTGCGTCATACAGGCCCCCGTCATTATTGACGGCTGCCACGGCGCGCAAATCATCGGCAACACCTTCGACGGCACCAACGCCACCGGCCGCCTCACCCTGCAAAACAGCCCTGACGCCATCCTGCAAAACAACATCTACCTCAACGACGGCTACAGCGCCGCCGTCACATGGGACAGCGCGCTATACTCCGGCTGGAACTGCTACTGGCCCTCCAACAGCATCGTTCCGATCGAAGAAAACAGCATCTACACCGATCCCGGCCTCACCGCCGACAACCGCTACCGCATCCGTTCCATTGCCTCCGCCGCCCGCGGCGCCGGACAGCCCGTCCCCGGCTATAACGCCGATCTGCGCGGATGGTACCGCCATCTCACCGCCCCCTCCATCGGCGCACTCGAATTCGGACTTGAACAGACACAACGCGACGCCGGCGGACGTATCACCCGCCGCTTCGTCGCCGGACGCCGCTACGACTACACCTATGATTCACGCGGGCAGCTTATCCGCTACACCGACCACACCAACCCCGCCAACAGCATGCGCGCCGAATATGATCACCTCGGCAACCGTGTGGCTCTCATACTCGGCCCCGGCACCCCCGGCGTCATCCGCTACCGCTTTGTGTACCAGGGGCAGGACGTCATTGCCGAATACGTCAGCAATCCCGGCGGCGGCATAGCGCGCCGCCGCATCTACTGGATCCGCCCCGAACTCGACTACCGCATCGGCTTTGTGGATATCGAAGGCGGGCGCCGCACCGCCTACTACTATCTCGCCGACCAAGCCGGAACAGTCCAGCAGATCGTCCGCGAAGACGGTGTCGTCGTCAACCAATACGACTATGACACCTTCGGAAACCTCCGCCCCGAAAACACCTTTGAAGGCGTCGAAAACCGCTACACCTTCCAGGGGCGCGAATGGGATGCCCGCGCCGGACACTACTACTACCGCTTCCGCACCTACATCCCCGAATGGGGCTCCTTCACCGGCCCCGACATGAACCTCGCCCTCGGCATCACCGGCGAACCCAACGGCATCGGCAACTACCTCTTCTGCAACAACAACCCGCTCAACTACACTGATCCACTGGGATTAGCGACCGTTGCCGCTGGAGTCAGTGCCGATATCGCAATTCTCCAACGTTTTGGGGCCTCCATTCAAGTCACAGGCAGCGCTCACAACTGGAATCCTTTAGATTGGCGCATTGGCATTGCTGCTTCGATCACCCCATTGACCATTACCGGATCAGCTATTGGTGGATCGGCTAATGCTGTTTTTTCTTACTCAGAGGCTCAACGTCCAGAAGAATGGGGTTATGGGTGGGCTCCGACATTTGGATGTTCTGCTACGATTATACCGAAGCCGATAGTACTCGGTTACGATGTTACACTGACAGATTCAGAGTGCGGCGAACCTAATCAGGGACCATGGAAACATGATTTATACATTGGAGCAGGAGCAAAAATGACCCCCCCATCGATTCCTTTAGAATTTCATGGAGGTTACGCTTTTGGTGGTGCTAGAAGCATGTCGTTACGAGATCTCGGTAGTGGAATATCTCAAAGAGCCCAGAGCCTCTGGAATCTCATCTGGAAATAAGAATGCAGAATACAACATTGTTTTTTTTTGCGATTTGGCTTACCTGTATTATCATCTGGATAGGAAATCTCGTGTTGGTTAATATCCGACACAACAAAGACCCATCATATAGACCGGAGATTATGAATACCATATATGATGCCTTCGGATTACGAATTAACACAAAACAATATATTCGTATTCTTTTACTAGGGTTATTGTTGGGAATCATAGCAGGTGTTGTGGTCTTAGGTCGGTATTTTCAGTCGAAGGGATATCTGTAACAAACCGACTCTTCACAGCGGAAAACGGTTGTTTCCCCGCCCGAATTAAACCTGTGTGATTGTGTGTGTTACCATGCTGTGAGCATTCGTCTGAGGAAAAAGGGGTCAGTCCGAAAGCGCCGATGAAAGCCGGTGAAACATAGAGAATGAAAGAGTCTTACCATGAAGAAGTAGCGATTCACATGGGCTCCGAGTCATGTCTCGACGACCCGCAAGGGCGTGGGAAAGCGT
>PXBD01000021.1 GCA_003565625.1 Gammaproteobacteria bacterium | reverse complement strand
CCACCGTAGTTATCACCTGGAAGACCGGGCGCATTCCCTGCCGCATTTGCACCATCTCCACCATATATTGCAGTACCAGTTCCACCAGTATTACCTGAAGCATCACCGCCAATACCGGTGGTACCAGCCGCTCCACCACCACCGCCGCCTGCGGCATTTCCACCACGATATAACAAGTCTCCAATCGAACCAGCAGTGGTACCTCCTGCACCCGGAGCGGTCACATTACCACGCGAACCACCAGCTGCCCTAACAAGGGGGGCAGTTCCAAAAGTTGAAGAAACTCCATCCACCTGCGCTGTTCCTCCCTCTCCGACTAGAATATTGTATGAGGTTGGCGCTGAAACTGATACTGTACTACTCGCAAACGCACCTCCACCGCCACCGCCCGAGGCATTTCCACCACCGTTTGCAGTCGGAGACCCGCCGCCGCCGCCGCCGCCAATTGCCCATACCTGTACATTTGTCACACCTTCTGGTGGTGTAAAGCTCCCAGTTCCTGTTGTGATATATTCATGCACTACCCACGGCTCGCCATTTACTGTTGTAGTAAACGTATTATCACCTTGGTCAGTAAATGGCAACAAACCTTGTGGATTTACTTCGCGAATTAATATTCCTGAACTAGCCCCAAATGCAAGGTGGGCAGTATTTTCTGGTTCACTAGTACGGTCAGCAGACGTACCATCTGAATCAATCGCTACCGTATGGTCAGTCGCACTAATACCAGTCGTTACCGCATAACCACCACCAGCATCACGCTGTGAAGCCTGTTGGACTAATGACACCTGAGGTGTACTACTAAAAGGAGTTGCAAAAGATACAGCTGTAGGGGTACCTGTAACCTCAGTCTCACTTAACAATGACTCAAATTCAATTCCATCATTCGTACCTTGATTTTGCTCTATCGCTATATAATCAACCATCTCTGGACCATGGGAAGGATTCTCAAAACTACGATTAAGGAACAGGCCAAGTGAAGAAGCTGTTGGAACTTCACGCCGATCACTTCCGTCATATGTACTAGAGAAAACCCAACTTGGGTCATTATTAGTGCTCACTGTAGTAAATACAGCTGGAGTGTCAATAAACGAAGGAGAAAAGTTAACTACTGTTCCACCAGGATTAAATGGTAACGATGAAGCAGCTACTGCACTAACCTCAGCACTTCCAGCAACAATCCGAGTACCGCCATTACTATCGCTAATGAATACATCGCCTGCTTCCATTACCAAATAATCGACAGTTGTATTACCACCAGCTGTGTTGTCGTAATTAGCCACCCTTACTTCAAATCTATTCGCCCCTTTATTCCGCACTCGACTAACACGTTGTATTTCAGTCGTTTTATCGTATCGCACCGAGGTGACTACTACTGGATTACTATATGTAAGATCAGTCTGGACAGTAGTCCATACCCCATTAGTTACCTCTACCGAACCAAATTCACCAACCTTATCACTCGGTGTTACAACATTTATATTTGTTGCTTCAGTCCCATCAAGCTGACCTTGTAAAAACTGATCACGCAGCGTCTGGAACCAAGTAGAACGATCAACTGTCGTATCAATAGTAAATGCATACGGTACTGACCATGGTGAGAATACATCTGTACCACCTGGATCTTTGGCTCGTACTCTCCAAAACCAGGTCTCACCTTCACTAAAAGCACTTGGTGGCGTAAACCCAATCAATTCACCTGAGTTAAATGGATGGGTATCAGCTGTCGTAATCAGGTTAGTAAACCCACTATCACTGGCTGAATTATAAGTAGTACTAGCAGTAAAGTCAGCCGTAGTAGAGATTGACAATTCATACTCTAGTCCTCCACCCTGAGGATCAGTTGCAGCAAATTGTAATTCTGGGGTGAGCGTAGATACTTTTTCGTGATTAAACGGAGACGACTGTTCGGGGGTACTAACTCGTTCACCCCAAGTGACCCGCCATTCATCAATACTTAAATCAGATCCATCAAAATCTGCCGCTAGTCGTATCTGTCCATACGTATCAGTATTTAAACTCAAAAGATTGATTGGAGCACTAGTAAAACCACTTAAGTTACCAGGTAAATCAGAATTTGGAATTAAAGCCCATCCTCCACCAGTGTTGTACTCAACTTGGTACCGAATCGTGCCGCTGGTTTGTGTATCAATCCAATTTACCTCTCCCCAAGCATTCCCCTCCTGAACATCATTAAATACGATTGGCGTACCAGTCATCGTACCTGCACTTTCACCAGAAACAATTTCTACTCCAGATGAAGAGGTAGCTACATTAATTAGATTATTAGTAGCAAACTGCTCTGGTGTAGTTTGATACCATTCGGTTAAAGTAATGCCCTCATTAATAGTAAAACTTTCTGGTAATGCCCAATCACTCCACAGATTTGACCCATCCGGATCACGAGCACGTACCCTCCACCAATATGTGTTACCGTCAGTCAAATCAGTCGGAGCAGTAAACTGAATACGCTGCCCGCCAGTAAACGGTGAGCGATCTGACAGATTGATTATATTTTCAAACTGGTTTGAGTTTGTGTCAGAATTTCTATCAAACAGCACGCTCGTAAAACCAGGATCGGTAGCGACTTGGATTTGATAGTGTAAATCTTCACCCGCGTTGCTAATAGCACTGAATTCAAATTCCGGACGTAGCTCTGGCTCGTGCTTATTATCAAATGGCGTAAATAAGTTTGGAGCAAACGGTGGACCACCAGTAACTAATTGTGGAAACTCGTCGTACGAACCAAGCGGTGAACCGTTGTCTCGAATCATCCGGAAGCAGTACTCTGTATTTGGACTTGGATCAAAACTTTCTATCACCCAATCAAACTCAACCACTTCTGTTACATCCACAGCATTTACTAACAATGGTGAATTATTTTGTTCTTGATAGGTACCAGGAATTGTACTCTGACTCAATCGAAGTGTCGTAAGAGTAGCGCCATCCGCTACACTACTATTTGCGAAACCACGAAAAGCTGAATTTGTATCAGATATCGCTCCAACATCATTCCAGCTGGCATGAGGTACTAGACTGCACACTTCTGCTGGCGCATATTGTAAACGGAAACCAAAAGAGCCAACCGGTGCATCGTTTTGAAGATTTTCAAGTGACATCCGAAGTCGTAATACATCTTCGTTATATACGGCTCCACCAGCATCAATTGGCTCAT
>PXBD01000090.1 GCA_003565625.1 Gammaproteobacteria bacterium | reverse complement strand
CGGCATGTCAAGCGAAGACCGAAGCCTTTTCCACGCTTACAGACCACGCGGGAAAAAGCACGAGAAAACATAAAGATGTACGGTCGACCTCGAAGGGCTGCGGCTTAAATCAGTGCCATTCAATGACCAGTTCGTTCTGATCGTGGCGCAGGATCAGGGGCTGATCCCACGCAACGGACTCCAGTGGGTCTCCGGCCACGGCCAGTCCGGTCATGCGGATGGCCGGCGGCTGCGGGTGATCGACGATGCGTTCAGGCCAGAAGCTGTTGACGCCGTTGATGCCGCCGAAGTAGAACCGGCCGCTGGGTCCGATGTCGGCCACCCGGCCGTTGAATTCGTAGGCCTGCAGCCCGTCGTGCAGGCTGAAGTTGCGCGGCCGATCCAGGTCAGGGCAGAACTGGCTCAAGCCGCGGTTGCTGCTGAGCCAGAGGCAGCCCTCATCGTCTTCGAGAATCGCGTAGATGGTGTTGTCGGCCAGGCCCTGCTGCGTGTTCCAGCGCTGCACGGGCGGTTCGTCCAGCCCAAGATCGGCTTCGGCAATCAGAACCAGGCCGCCGCCGTGGGTGCCCAGCCAGAGATCACCATTGGCCGCCTGCGCCAGGCTGAAAACGAATCTGGCCGGCGAACCGGGCTGGTCTACGCCCAGCGACAGCGTGCGACGCTGGCCGGAATCTGGATCCCACAGATGCAGGCCCTGGCGGCAGCCGATGGCGATGGTGCCGTCGGCGAGCTGGGCAACCGGATAAAAGTCAGCGCCCGGCTGCGAGGAAAGATCAAAATCCACGGCCTGCAGCGGCCCGCTTGCCTCGTCCAGCGGCAGGCGCCACAGGTTGCGGGATGTGGTGATGAACAGGTAACGGCGGTCGCGGCTGAAGCTCAGCGCCCTGGCGCTGAATTCCGAGAAACCCGGGGGTGTGGCCAAGATATTGAGCGATTCCCCGGCAGGGTCCGATGCATGCCAGCCCAGCCAGTCATGACCGAGAATCCAGACCCGTTGGCTGCCGGGCTCACGGGCCATGGCGACAATTTGATCGCTGGGCAGCACGCCGGATGAGCCGCCATCGGAGCCAAAAATAGCTGTGGAGACGAAGCGGCCGCCGTCGTCCTGCGCCAGCACCTGGACACCGGCATCGTCGTAGCCCAGCCATAGCCAGCTGTGCCGGCCGGCACTGACCTCGGCCACGCCGCGCACGATCCGGCCGGCACTTTCATGCGGCGGCGGCAACCGGCCGAAACGATGTTGCTCGGGAACATAGCGGGCCAGACCGCCCAGGTTGGCGCCGATCCACAGCGCGCCGAAACGATCGGCCAGGATGCGGTAGCCCATGCGACTGAGGGTTGATGGCAGGGAATCGGCTCGGGCCGGGCCATGCCCGAGCAAACGCACGCGCAGGCCCGGGCCTTCGACCACACCCAAGCCGAAGGTCCCGGCCAGCCAGGTCAAGCCGTCACCGCTGCGCGCGCTTTCCAGGCGGTGGTTGATGTCGGCCGGCAGTGCTTCAAGCCACTCGGCTGCAGCGGTCCAGCGCTCGGCATCGTCGGTATCCATCACGAGCAGGGCGTTCGGCAACAGGGCCCAGACGCCGGACTGGTCGTCAACATGGAGAGCCAACGGTGACTGGTCGCGCCAGGAATCCGGTAAAGGGCTTGGGATTGAGTTAGCAGAATCGCCTGCGGAGTTCGCAAGGCGCAGGCCATCTTTACTTGCCCACAGCAGGCGCCCATCGGGCAGGAGAGCCATTCTTGCCCGGTCCCGCTCGGAATCCGGCTCGCTGCCGCCCTTGATTTTCTCGACCAACTCCAGGCGCATTGGCTCACAGTGAAGACGCCACAACTTTCGGTCATTGGCCAGCCAAGCCGTTTGATCGTCCACCGCCTGCCAGCTCTGCGGCAGCAGCGCCGGATCGGTTTCCAGCGCAATCAGCGGGTTCAGTGCCTGGTTTTCACCGGCGAGGTCCAGCCACCAGACACCCTCGCGAGCGAGAATCAGCAGCCGATGATCACAAACCTGGCCCAGGCCATCGGGCTGCACCACAAACGGCTGCTGGCCGAACGGCGCGGGTGCGGTGATTTGCCGAACGTTCAGATCGGACGTGTCAACGCGATTCAGCCCGTTCCAAGTGCCAACCCAAAGCGCGCCGTGTAAGTCGGTGAGCAACGCGCGGACTCCGGAATGACTCAGCGAGCGCGGCGATCCGGGTTGGTAGCGCAGGGTGTCAACGCCGAACCCATCGAAGCGATCAAGCCGTGCTGAGTTGTGCGGCGAACACGATACTTCCGGCGATCGACATCCACATCCGATTCGGATTCTCCGGATTCGTGTGCCTCAAGAAGCTCTTGCTCTTCCGGGTCTAAAATTGCCTTGGTCATGCCAGTTCCTCAAACACTTTCCGGCGGCCTGCTCACCCTTTCCAGAGAGCGAGCTTTCGCCGCTTGACCTCCCAAAGGCTTCGGCCGGCGCTCCGCATGTCCGGGTTCTTCTCGCTGAAATTGCGCTGGTGATTGCACTATCATAAAATGCAATTAGTGCAAGCGTCATTGGAGACCGCAATCAATGCCATCCATCACCATTCGTAACGTTCCGGATGAAGTGCACCGGGCCATTCGGGTTCGTGCGGCCCTGCACGGCCGCAGCGCGGAGGCGGAAATTCGCGACATTCTGGAGAAGGCGGCAAGGCCCGAGGGCCGCTTGAAGCTCGGCACGCTGCTGGCGTCCATAGCCTGCGAAGCAGGAGGGTTGACCGAATCTGAAGTCGAACAAATCAACCAACTCCGTGACAAGACCCCGGCCGAACCGATGAGCTTTGAATGATCGTCCTTGACACCCACGTCATTTCCGAGTTGTGGAAGATCGAACCCAATCCGAACGTGCTGGCCTGGGTGGACACCCAGATGGTGGAAACCCTGTATCTGTCCGCCATTACAGTCGCCGAACTGCGCTTCGGCTTGGCTACCATGCCGGCAGGTAAACGACGCACAATCTATCAGGACCGATTGGAGGGAGAGGTTTTGCCTGCGTTTACAAGTCGCATTCTCCCCTTCGACCTGGATGCTTCCCGGGCCTATGCCGACTTGATGGCGCAGGCAAGGGAGGAGGGCAAGGCCATCGGCAAGGCAGATGGCTATATCGCCGCCATCGTGATCGCGCGCGGCTTTGCCATTGCTACGCGCGACGTTGCACCATTCCAGGCAACTCGTCTCAACGTCATTAACCCGTGGGAAGCGCGGCTCACAAAGTGATGCGGCCGCCGACCGCCTCAATCAGGCCAAAAGCAAACTCTTTATAAAGAAAGGCCCCGGGCGAGGGAGGACCCGGGGCCTTGAGTCGGATCCGGTTTGGGGACTGAAACCGAACTCCGATGGGTTCGCCTAGGGAGGGAGGCGAACCCCACCATGCGCATGGTGACTACTACGACTGGGCACTGCAGCGGAAGTTCCGGGTGCTGGAAAAATTTTCTAATGGGCGCTGTCCCAGTCTGGCCCGGATCCTGCTTCCACCAGCAGCGGCACTTTCAGCTCGGCGGCATCGCGCATGCAGGTCTCAACGGCCTCGCGAACCGACGCCAGCGCACCCTCTTTGACTTCCAGAACCAGTTCATCGTGAACCTGCATGACCAGCCTGGCGGGGGCGTTTTCGGCCTGAATCCAGCCATCCACCGCGATCATGGCGCGCTTGATGATGTCGGCGGCCGTACCCTGCATGGGCGCGTTGATGGCGGCCCGTTCGGCCGCCTGGCGTCGGGCCGGATTGCGCGAGCGGATTTCGTCGGTCCGCAGGCGGCGGCCGAACAGGGTTTCCACGTAACCCTGCTCACGCGCGGTCTTCCGGATACTTTCCATATAAGTCTGCACGCCGGGGTAGCGCTCGAAGTAGCGCTGGATGTAGGCATCGGCGGACTTGCGGTCGATTTCCAGCTGCCGCGCCAGCCCCCAGCCACTCATGCCGTACATCAGCCCGAAGTTGATTGCCTTGGCCGCCCGGCGTTGCTCCGAAGAGACCGCATCCAGCGCGCAGTCGAACACCTCGGCGGCGGTGGCCCGGTGGATGTCCTCGCCGGCGGCAAAGGCTTCGAGCAGACGCTCGTCATCGGACAGGTGCGCCATGATGCGCAACTCGATCTGCGAGTAGTCAGCCGCCAGCAGAACCGCGCCGGCCGGCGCGACAAAGGCCTTGCGGATGCGTCGCCCCTCGGTGGTACGAATGGGGATGTTCTGCAGGTTGGGGTCGGTGGAGGACAAGCGCCCGGTTGCCGTGACCGCCTGGTGATAGTGGGTGTGCACGCGCCCGGTGCGCTGGTGCACCTTCTCGGGCAGACGGTCGGTATAAGTACTCTTGAGCTTGGCCAGGCTGCGGTGCTTGAGAATGGTCCTCGGCAACTCGTAGTCGGCGGCCAGCTCCTGCAGCACGTCTTCGGCGGTCGAAGGCTGCCCTTTGGGCGTTTTACGAACCACCGGCAGCTTGAGCTCTTCAAACAGGATGGCCTGTAGCTGCATGGGCGAACCCAGGTTGAACTCACGTCCTGCCTCCTCGTGGGCCCGCGCCTGCAGTTCGCTCAACTGACCCTCGATCTCCCGACTCTGGACGGCCAGCCGCTCGCAATCCAGGGCCACCCCGATGCGCTCCATCCGGGCCAGGACCGGAATCAAGGGGATTTCCAGCTCCTCGTAGACGGCTTGGAGCCGCCCGTCAGCCTGAATCTTCGGCCACAGATGACGATGCAGGGCCAGCGTCACCTCGGCATCCTCGCCGGCGTATTCGGCAGCGTCGGCCACCGGAATCTGGTCGAAACGAAGCTGCACCCGGCCCTTGCCGGCGACTTGCTCGTAACTGGTGGTCTGGCGGCCGAGATAGCGCACGGCCAGCGAGCCCATGTCGTGCCGGGTAGCGGTGGAGTGAAACACGTAGGAGGCCAGCATGGTGTCGTGAACCACCCCGGCCAGGCGTATGCCGGCGCGCTCGAGCACGTTGAGATCATATTTCAGGTTCTGACCCAGCTTGGCCCGAGCCGGGTCTTCCAGCCAGGGCCGCAAGGACTCGACCACCTCGTCGCGATCAAACTCGGTGTTCTGATCGACGTGGCAGAGCGGGATGTACCAGGCCTTGCCGCATTCGATGGCAAAAGCCAGGCCCACCAGTTCGGCGTCCAGCGGCTCCAGGCTGGTGGTTTCGGTGTCAAAAGCCACCAGATCGGCCGCCCAGACGGCCTCGACAAGGGCGTCGAGCTGACTTCTGGTGGTCACGGTTTCCACCTCAAGCTCGCCCGCGTCTGAACCCTGACTGTCGGCGCCTTCTTCCTGGTACTGCTTGAGCCAGGTCGAGAAACCGAACCGGCGCAGCAGTTCAACCAATCGCTCATGGTCCGGGCGCACGCCGGGCAGCGACTCCAGCTCGACTCCAGTCTCGACGTCGGTTCTCAGCGCCACCAATTCGCGCGCCAGCGGCAACTGCTCGAGGGCCGCACGCAGATTGTCACCGACCTTGCCGCCGACCTCGTCGGCCCTTTCGATCAGACCCTCCAGATCACCATACTGCTTGAGCCATTTGGCCGCGGTCTTCGGGCCTACCTTGTCAACACCAGGGATGTTGTCCTAAGTATCACCGGTCAACGCCAGCAGGTCGCCCACCCGCTTCGGCTCAACGCCAAACTTGTCGGTCACCGCGGCAGGGTCATAGCGCTTGCCTTGCATGCTGTCTTCCAGCACTACCTGCTCGTCGACCAGTTGGGCCAGATCCTTGTCGCCGGACGAGATCAGCACCCGCAGGCCCTGGGCGCGGGCCTGGGTCACGAGGCTGGCGATCACATCATCGGCCTCCACCCCGGCAATCACCACCCGCGGCAGACCCATGGCGTCGATCAATTCGTGCAGCGGCTCGATTTGCGCCCGCAGCTCATCAGGCATGGGCGGGCGATTGGCCTTGTATTCAGCATAGAGTTCGTGGCGAAAGTTCTTGCCCGGGGCATCGAAGACCACCGCCACGCGTTCCGGATCATGTTCCTGCAGCAGCCGTCGAAGCATGTTGGCTACTCCGAACACGGTGCCGGTGGGTTCGCCGCTTGCGTTGGTCAGGCTGGGGAGGGCGTGAAAAGCGCGGTACAGGTAAGAAGAGCCGTCAATCAGGCAAAGATGCGGACGCTCGGACATGGCGGACAGGCAGGATTCCAGAGAGTAAACAGATATTCCATCATAGATCACCGCCGTACCAAAACCGAACCGGAGTGAATGTCTTTACAAATCTGCAGTCCAAGTCAATACAGACGGCAATCGCCGCTCTGCTAGACTCCAGTTCTGCGTGGACGCGGAGGCACGACCATCATGATTCGCCCGATTCTGTTTGTGATCACCCTGTTGCTGGCATCTCCGGTGCTGGCCGACCCGCCGCCGGACGCACCGGCACCGCCGCCACCACCCATCCGCGAACCGCTGCCGCCCAAGGTCCAGAACCCGGATGAGCAGATTGAGCCGCAGGTCACCATCCGACGCGAGGAAGGCCAGATCATCGAGGAATATGCGATCGGCGGCATGGTGTACATGATCCGGGTCGTCCCCGCCGTCGGGCCAGCGTATTACCTTATCGACACCACGGGCGACGGTAACTTCGATTCGCGCCACGAGCATATGGGGCCTGTGCGGCCAGCCCACTGGAAGATCTTCGAGTGGTGAACTGATTACCGGTTCACCTGCTCTGCCAGGCGCAGAAACTCCCCCAGTTCCAGGCGCTCGGCGCGCAACCCCGGGTCGATCCCGGCGGCCTTGATGGCCGACTCGTCCAGCAGGGTTCGCAGACTGTTGCGCAGGGTCTTGCGGCGCTGCCCAAAAGCCAGGCGCACTACCTCTTGCAGTGCCGGCAGCAACCCAAGCCGGGCCGCGTCCAGTCGGCGCGGACGCAGCCGAACAATCGCCGAGGTCACCCGTGGCGGGGGTCGGAAGGCGCTGGCCGGGACGTCGAACAACCATTCCCGGTCGCAGAAGAAGGCAGCCATCACCGATAGCCGGCCATAGTCCTTGCTGTCCGGCCCGGCGACCAGCCGATCGACCACTTCTTTTTGCAGCATGAAGACCATCTCGCCCAACGCATCCAGGTGATCGAACAGATGGAACAGGATGGGGGTGGAAATGTTGTAGGGCAGGTTGCCGACTACGCGCAGGCGATGCCGGCCAGCCAGATCGGCAACATCGACCTCCAGGATATCGGCCTGCACAATTTCCAGATGCTCGGGGCGGCCCAGCCGCTCGGCCAGGGTGGCGGCCAGGTCACGGTCCAGTTCCACTGCCACTACCCGGGCCCCCTCGGCCAGCATGGGCCTTGTCAGAACGCCTTCGCCGGGACCAATCTCCATCAGGCGCTCGCCCGGCTGCGGCGCTATGGCCCGCACCAGCCGATCGATGACTTGCTGGTCGTGCAGAAAGTGCTGACCGAAGCGCTTGCGCGGGCGATGGGCTTGCACGCGACCGCTCAACCTGACCGGCCAACCAACTCCCGGGCCAGGCCGATGGCCGCGGCCAGGCTGCCGTCGTCGGCCCGACCGCTGCCGGCCAGATCCAGCGCGGTACCATGATCCACCGAGGTGCGCACAAACGGCAGGCCCAGGGTGACATTGACCGCGCGCCCGAAACCGGCGTATTTGAGCACCGGCAAACCCTGGTCGTGAAACATGGCGAGCACAGCGTCAAACGCCGCCAGCTTTTCGGGCAGGAAGGCGGTATCGGCCGGCAGCGGCCCGTCGAGTGCCATCCCACAAGCGCGCAGATCGGCCAGCACCGGCTCGATCACCTCGAGTTCTTCGCGCCCCAGGTGCCCACCCTCGCCAGCATGCGGGTTCAAGCCCAGCACGGCGATGCGCGGCCGCTCAATTCCAAACCGGGTTTGCAGATCCGAGTGCAGAATGCATAGCGTAGCCTCCAGCCGCTCGGCGGTAATGGCATCTGCCACCCGGGCCAGCGGCAGATGGGTCGTCACCAGGGCCACGCGCAGGCGCTCGGCAATCAGCATCATGACGACCCGATCGACGCCCGCACAGTCCGCCAGAAACTCGGTGTGGCCGCTGAAGGCAATGCCGGCGTCGTTGATCACGCCCTTGTGCACCGGGGCAGTAACCATGCCGGCCGCTGCACCCTGCAGGCACAGCCCTGCGGCCAGGCGCAGGGTTTCGAGCACGTAGCCGGCGTTGGCCGGATCCAGCCGGCCCGGCCGGGCCGACGCGCTCAAGGCGACCGGCAGGCACAAAATCTGGCCGGATTCACCGACAGAGTCAATCCGGTCAGCAATTGAATCGAGCACAGCAATCGAGGCGTCCAACCCCAAACGCCCGACGGTTTCGCCAAGCAAGTCAGGATCGGCTACAACCACGACATCGGAGTTTCGCAGCGCGAGCCGGCAGGCCAGCTCCGGGCCGATCCCGGCCGGCTCGCCTGCGGTCAGCAGCAGCCGGTCAGGGCCCGACATCAAAGCCGGATTTCGACAAACGATTCCGCGCGCAGCTGACGCAGGAAGCGTTCGACTTCGTCCGCGGCCTTCTGCTGAAACAGCATCTCGCGCGCCTGCGAGCGCAAGGCCTCCACAGTCCGGTCAGCCTCACGGGTCTCTTCCAGGCGCACCAGGTGCCAGCCCATGCCGGTGCGGAACGGCTGGCTGAGCTCACCGGGCTCCAGCGCCTCCAGCGCCGACTGCACCTCGGGACCATACTGTCCGGCCGGGAACCAGTTCAGGCGCCCGCCGATATTGGCCGAGGACTCGTCGCTCGAATAGCGCCGGGCCAGGTCACCAAAGTCCTCCCCCGCCTCGATCCGCTCGTGCAGATCGCGGATCCGGCGCTCGGCAGCTTCCAGCGACAGGATCTCGGACGGCTCGATCATCAGGTGACGCGCCCGAAACTCCTGCACGATCACCTCCGAGGTCTCGCGCACATCGTTGACCCGCAGCAGCAGAAAACCGCCCGGGGACCGGATCGGCTCGGTGATTTCGCCCGGATCGAGCGGTTCCAGCGCGTCGGCAAACAGCGGCGGCAGCGTGCTGACCTGGCGCCAGCCCACCTCTCCGCCTTCCAGCGCATCCGGCGCCTGCGAAAAAGCAATGGCCGCCGAGGCGAAGTCCATGCCCTCAAGGATCTGCTCGCGGATCTCGAGGGTGCGCTCCGTCGCTGCCTGCGCCTCGGCAGCGCTGGCGCCTTCAGGCACCTGGACCAGGATCTGGGAGATGTTGTATTCTGGCCCACCGATCCCGCCGGACGCGAGCAGGATATCCACCTCGGTTTCGGTGATGTCATCCATACTGGCCGCCACGCGCTGGCGCAGTTCAGAAGACAGGATTTCCTCACGCATCTGGCGCCGAAACTCCTCGAAATCGAAGCCGTCGGCCTCGATCGCCTGGCGTAGCTGACCCAGCGTAATCCCGTTCTGCCGCGCCACTTGCTGCAGGGCCTGGTCCACATTGGCATCGGATGCGCGAATACCGGTTTCCTGGGCTCGAATCACCTCCAGCCGGGTCATGATCAGGCGCTCGAGCACCTGCTCTTCCAAAATTCCGCGCGGCGGCAGATTTTCGCCACGTCCGCGCACCTGCATCTCGATGGTGCTGATGGCGGCATCCAGCTCGCTTTGGAGGATGACGTCTTCCTCCACCAGCGCGACGATACCGTCGAGATCCTGGCGCAAGGCCTGGGCAAACACCAGCGCTGGTGCAAACATAAGCAGGAAGGCACTGATGGCCACGGGGTGTGTAATCTTGTTCATTCGTTTCAACCGTATCTCCAGTAGGGTAACTTTTGCTCAGCGCTGGCCGGCGAACAGTGGGTAGGGCCGCCTGCCCAGACTGCCGAGGCCTTTCAGGTGCAGTTCCAGAAAGACAGCGCGGCGCGTTTCCGCGTCGCGGTCCCGAATCCACTCCCGGGCCGTGACCCGCACCGCCCAACAGCAGCTTTCGTACTCCACTCCACCGAGCGCCTCGAGCGCCTGGCTTTCCTCGAACGAGTAATTGAGCCGACCGATCAGGTTCAGGTTTTCGCGCACCGGGTAGCGGGCGCGCACGTCGACCTGATCCAGCCGGTCTCGTCGGAAACGATACCCCAGCGCGACCTGGCGCGCATGACGACCGCGATAACTGAGACCGAACTGGACCACTTCGGTTTCATTTTCCACGCTGTCCCACTGCACGCCGGCGTTCAGGCGCAGACGCTCGCGCGGCCTCCAGTTGGCCTCGGCTACGGTCGCAGAACGGCTGCGGCTATCCACCGACCGCCCGGGCAACTGAACTTCCAGGTCGCTGAAATACACAATCTGGCCGACGCTGAAATCCAGCGGCGACTGTCCATCTGCCGTTTCGATCAGACGCGAGGTCAGGGCCAGGGTCAGCTGGTTGGCATCGGCCTGGCGGTCGGGTCCGGAAAAGCGATTGTGGTGAAACAGCTGGCTGAAGCCAAACGTCAGCGGCGCGGTATCAAAGCGCGGGATCCTGGACTGGTCACGGCTGGGGACATACAGGTAGAACAGGCGCGGCTCCAAAGTCTGGATACGCTGCCGATCGGCAAGCGAGCGCTCGAAGACCAGTCCACTGTCTATGCTGGCAATGGGCGTGGTCCGGCTGAGACTGCGCTCGGCGCCGCCATCCAGTTCATAAGCCGTGGTGCGAAGACCCAGCGCCGGGCGCACAAAACCGCCCGGACGAAGGTAGTTCCAGCGCAGCCGCGGATAAACATCCACCCGGCCACCGGTGACCCCGACGTCGCGATCGAAATACACCAGTTCCGCGTCCAGGTCGAAATCAAAATTGCCGGGCAGTGGCTGATCGTACAGGGCCCGAACGCGCGGCAGACGACGATACGGCTCGGCCGCCGGCGAGACGGCCTCGTCGAGCACTTGGAAGGTATCGGCCAGAAAATCCAGCGACCAACGCTGACCGCTGCCGCGTACACGCGCGCTGGAGCGCAGAAACTGGACCGCCGAGTCGGCCAGGTCACCGCCCAGGTCGACGAAGTACTCGTCATCGGAGGCACGCTTGAGATTGACCGTCGACCACCAGCCCGGCCGGAGCGTGGCGCGGTAGTCGAACTGACCGTAGTAGCGATTGCGGTCGGCCCGTTGGTCCGACGGCAACACTTCCAGGTCCACCTGGCCGCGCTGGCGGCGGGTCAGGAAGCGATACTCGGTTCCCAGCATCATGCCGCGATCCTGGATCCAGCGCGGGGTGAAGGTGGCATCCTGGTTCGGCGCGATATTCCAGTACCAGGGCACGCGCAGATCAAGGCCGTCGTCGCTGGAAAAGCCGAACTGCGGATACAAAAAACCGCTCTGCCGCTCCTCACTGAGCGGAAAGCTCAGCCAGGGGGAGTACAGGATCGGCACTCCCTTGAATTCCAGCCGGGCATGGCGGGCCACGCCCTGGCCTCGATCCAGGTTCAACCTGACCTGGCGCGCCTTGAGCTGCCAGTCCGGGTCGGCCGGGTCGCAGGTGGTGAAGTCGAATTCCTCCAGTTCCGCCCGGGTCGGGCTCAGCAGATCGATTACGACCGCTTGGCCGGCACCGTCGGAGCCGGCGATCTGGTAGCCGACGGTCTCGAAACGCCCGCGCGAGGCTTGCGAGTCCACCCACGCGCTTTCGGCGCGGATGGCAATAAAAGCATCGCGGTAATGGAGCAGCACGGGCAGATCCAACCGTCCGGTCTCGCGATCGAACACCAGCTCCTCGGTTTCCAGGCGGCGATCCCCCTGGCGGACGCGAACCTGGTCGCGCGCAATCACCGGCTGGCCGCGCTCGGCGCTGAAAAACTCGGCATCGATCAGCACCGGCAAATCATCACCGCGCTCGGGCTCGATCCGCTCCAGGCGATCTTCCGGCGGCAGGCAACTCATCGCCGGCCGGTCGCTGTCAACCAGCATGCTCTGGGCGCCCACGCCGCTGCTGTGCAGCAGGCAGACCACCAGAACCAGCGTCAGAGCGGAGGATCGAATCAAGCGGGTGTCCAGAATCGGCACATCACTGCGCAGTATCGCGCAAAACCTTCCGGCGGGTTGCTGCATCCTTTCGCGCCATTGCCGCCACGCGATCATGAAAGCAGTCAATATCGCCGCCGCAATCGTCCAGCAGGCGCAAGAATCCGGCCACCGCCGCTTCATAGGTCGCGACCGGGGCCAGGTGGGCGTTGTTGAGATCGCGCTCGGCCCAGCGGCGGTAGCGCTGCTCGCCGCTGTCTTCGTCCAGCGCGCTGACGGCGGCGCGCAGTTCGGCAAACACCTGCTCGCGCTCTGCCTCCATGAACTCGGCCGAATCATCGGCAGCGTAGGCCTTGATCAAGGCCTCTCGGGCATCCAGCAGCAGCCCGGTAAAACGGGCCTGCCGGTCCTGATCACCATGCCATCGCGCCAGGGCCGCTTCATCGCCGCGCGCCTGCAACCAGCGCTCCACCCCGACCCGCTCCACGGCCACGGCATAGCCTTCGCTGAACTCGGTATCGCCGCGCACGAACAGCTTCTCGTGGGCCAGCTCGTGGAAAATCAGCGCGGCCAGCCCGGCATCGTCGCGCCCCAGCATGGTGTTGAGCACCGGGTCGGCGAACCAGCCCAGGGTGGAATAGGCCGTCACCGGGAACACTGCGGCATCGTAGCCCTGGGCGGCCAGATCTCTGGCCAGGGCATAGGCCCGATCCGGATCGAAAAAGCCGCGGTAGGCCAGGCAGCCGACCAGCGGATAGCACCAGGTTTTCGGGCGCATATCAAAGCGCGGCGTGGCGACCACGTTCCAGACCGCCGCGTCGCGACCGAGATCGGCGTAGCGGGTATAGGAGCGGCTGTCGGGCAGGCCCAGTTCGGCGACCGCGAAAGCCCGAATCTCCAGGGCCGACTCCAGGCGCCGGACCAGGGCGGGATCGGTCGCCGGATCGGTCAGCAGTTGTGCGATATCCTCGCGCTTGGAGAGGATGTCGAGCTGGCCGCGCGCGGCCTGGCCGTACCAGCCCAGCGTGGCGCAGCCCGACAGGCCGAACAACACCCCACCGAGGAGAATGGCCTTGAGCCGGGACTGGTATCTGGAAGAAGATTTCTGGCGCACGTTTGGACCGCTGATGTTCAACGAGGACACGTTTGCCAGCGGCGCGGAAGAAGTGGCAAACCTGGTCGAGCTGGCCGGCATCGCGCCCGGACCCGTGCTCGACCTCGGCGCAGGCCCCGGCCGCCACGCCCTGCCGCTGGCCCGGGCAGGGTATCCGGTCACGGCCGTGGATACCAGCCGTCTGCTGCTCGATCAGCTCGAGCAAGCCGTCGACGAGCTACCGATCGAGATCGTCGAGGCCGATATGCGCCAGTTCCGGCGCGAACAGGCTTTCGACCTGGTGCTGGTCATGTGGACCAGCTTCGGCTACTTCCGCGACGAGGCCGACCACCTCCGGGTGCTGGCCAACATCCACGCCAGCCTGAAACCCGGCGCCAGGCTGGTGCTGGACCTGGTCGGCGTGGAATACCTGGCCCGCAACCTTGAACCGGTTCACCTGACCGAGTACGACGACGATCTGCTGCTGATCGAACGCCCCCTGCTGACCGACAACCTGACCCGGCTGGAAAACGAGTGGCTGTTGATCGACGGTGACCGCGTCCACCGCGCCGAATTCTCGCACCGGGTCTGGTCGGCCGGCGAGATTGGCGCACTGCTGGCGCGCTCGGGCTTCGAGGTGCTGGGGATGTACGGCGACTGCCGGGGCGGCCTCTACGACCTTGAAGCCGAGCGGCTGGTGGTGATCGCGGAGACCGCCAGCCCCGAGACCTGAACATGCCGCGACTGCCCGCCCACCTGGCTTCGGTGCTGATGCTGGGGGTGGTCTCGCAACTGGCCCAGGTGGTAATGCTGCGCGAGTTGCTGATGGTGTTCCACGGCAACGAGCTATCCATCGGCATCATCCTCGCGGCCTGGCTGATCTGGGTTGGCGTCGGCAGCGCGGCGGGCACCCTGTTGGCCGAGCGCAGCGATCGAATGCTGGGCTGGATGGCCATCAACGCACTGCTAT
>PXBD01000052.1 GCA_003565625.1 Gammaproteobacteria bacterium | reverse complement strand
AGAGGGCGCTGGAGTCGTAGTTCGGGAACGCGATGCCCCATGCGCAGGCGAAGGCAACCTCACCGTATCCAAGCCGCTCACGGTGTGGACAGTCGGCGGTGAAGCCCTCGGTCAGGTTGGCGCGCCAGGTCCAGAGGTCGGCCTCATAGATGCGGTTGAAAAGCGCATTGGATGAAGTGAAGGAGCCGGTGCGGCGGACGTCGGTGCTTAGGGCGAGGCCGGTGACATCCTCGGTGCGGGGTTCGGTTTTCAATCCGGTAATGGTGACGTAGCGGCCCGCGATGTAGTTGAAGCGGTGGCGGAAGGTTTCCTCCGCTTCGCCCGCGCTGAAGAAGAGGGCTCGCTGGTGGAAATCCTCGACCTCGCCTTCGCGGTTGGCGACCTGGATCAACACCTCGTCGCCCTCGGACAGCCCGCGCAGATCGACCTTAAGGAAACCGGTGAAGTTTTCCCCCATATCGAAGCGCCAGCCATCGTCATAGCGGGCGACGGATTGGGCGGGGATGGTCTTGATCACGCGTGTGGGCTCCATCATCTGGGCGGAGAGTGTGACATCGACATCCCTTTCCGCTGCCGCCTGCCATTGGCTATCGTCGAAATTGGGGAGGTTCCAATCGTCGTGATGTAGGCGGGCGTCGATTTGTTCGCCGCCCATGTTGGCATATCGCCAGCCGCCGTTGTTCTGGGAGGAGCTGACGGCGCAGCGCCATGAGGCATCCGAGGCGAGGGAAAGCGCCTGGCCATCGGCCAAAGTCGCATCCATCTGGATGCGCAGGGAGGGCTTGGTTTCGAAGAAACGGTATTGTGCCCAGCCCGGTCCGTGCCAGATGGCGATGGTGTTTTCGCCTGGTTGAAGCAGTTGCGCGATGTCGTAGGTGAGGTAGAGGACGCGCTTGTCGAGGCGTGATGCGGCCGGGGCGAGGTGGTGGTCGGCGACTTTTTCGCCATTGATGAAGAGTTCGTGGTAGCCGAGCGAGGCGATGTGGATGAGGGCCGATTGCGCCGGTTCTTCGAGTGTCAGGTTGCGACGGAACCAAATGTGCTGCTGGGTAGCCGCATCCGGGTGGTGGATCCACGGGCCTTTCCAGTCGGACGCTTCGAGCAATCCCATGGTGAAGCGGGCGGGGGTGCTCCATGGGGTTGCGGTGCCGTCCTCGGTCCAGAGGCGGACTTTCCAATAAACTTCGTTATTGGAGGCGAGCGGTTTACCGGCGTAGGGGATGAGCTGGGACTGGTTGGTGGCGACTTTGCCGCTGTCCCAGAGGTCCGCCTGGCCGCTTTCGAGGAGCTCTTTACTGGAAGCCACGCGCACATGGTAGGCGGACTGCGCGCGCCCGGTGGCTTGCGCGGGATCGTCCATGCGCCACGAGAAGCGCGGCTCGGCGGCGTCGAGGCCGACGGGATCCACCAGGTGTTCGGTGCGCAGACCGGCGGGCGTGACTTCGGCTGCGACGGCACTGCGAGGGGCGAGGATGACTACGGCAAGTAGCAGCGGGGCAAGGAGGAGTATAGTGAGGAGTTTTTTCATGGTATCCATCTATGGTTGGAGCGATCAGGAAATTGGGTGGGCTTCGGCCCATATTCCTGTGACGACAAGTAGTCAAAACTTGTCGGCGGAAAGGCGCGCTGTAAAGGGAACTTACTTTTAATAAGCTCTCCTCTTCTTGTATAAATCTATCAGTGATAATGCAATAAAACCGCGGCGATCTACTGCACCAACAGCCAGCGCCAGATGGGAACGATTCGTAGCCAATCTGGACAGAGACGCCTCGGGGCGGAGGCGTCTCTGTGATTAATCCCCCCCTTCGCCGAGGCTACGGAGGGCAGGTATCGTGCCGCCGCTACCATTTCATTTCAGGCCTATCTGTCTTTCAAAGTTCCTGCCTGAGCTTCTTGTCGAATGTCTCAAGTTTCGCGCCGACGGATTCAGCGTGGCCGAGAATCAAGTAGTCATCGAAATCGGCCTTTCCACTTTGGTAACGATCCAAGGTGTTCCATAAGCGCGTGGTGTCGTCGAAGCAAAAGGCTGGGTCGTGTAGCAATTGTTGAAGAACATGACACCAGTCAGCACGGTCAAACCCCATGACACTTTGCAGAACCCAGCAGGTCTCCATCATCACCAGATCGAGAAGAAGAATCTGTTGATTTTCTTTTTCTGCCGAATCAATCAAAGATCGAACCCTTTCGGACTGCTTCGGGTCGTCATCCAATACATGCCGGAGCAGGTAGTTTGTGTCGAATGCGATCATTTGCCTCGCGCGTCGCGGGAATATTTCCGTTTCATGTGTTCCCGGATGGCTTTGTCGATCGCTTGGTCGGTCAAAGGTTTGAACCCAGGCTTGACACGACTCTTTGCACAACCCGCCGATGAACCCACCCCGCTTTTTTTTCTGAGAGCGATTCGGTTTGAAGCTTCCAATGAGAACTCGAGCCGATCTCCCGTCCGGATCGAAAGCGATTCCCGGATGTGCTTTGGGATCGTGATTTGACCTTTAGAAGTGACCTTTGCTTGTAAACTTAGCATTCCTTACATTTCCACAGATTTAGTAGAAAATCAAGGCGAAGTTAACCTGTGGGTAAATTCAAAAGACACCCATATTTTAGCCGTTCCGAGTCCGGCGGTAGCCGGGCGACTCGCCCCGCCTACTTATTGAATAAGGCGGGGCGAGTCGGGCCGACCTGGTCGGAACCGGACCAAGCCCTCGCCCTCGACAGGTTAAGGTGGGCCGAACTGACTAGTCAGTACTGGGAAGCGCAACCGAAAATGCGTAAGTGCCGGAGGGAACTTCCAGTTGAACGGAGTGATCGTCCGCGCTGAGGAGACGGATTACTCCTGTATCAGGCAGTGGCTTGCCCCCCTCGCGCACACTGTCAAGGTCCCCGGCGGGCAGTCGCAATTCAGCGGTGGTGTTGGCGGGCACGGTGAGATGGAAGACCAAGTGATCCGGTTCTTGCGAGAAGGCCGCCTCGATGGTTCCGGAAAGCGTCGGGACGCGGACGGAGGCGTTTTGGAGATCGCCGGGGCGTGGTTCGACGCTAAAACGCTTGTGCGCCGGTTCAATGGCATCGATACCAAAAAGGCCCAAGGGAAGGAGATACACGGGGGAGGCCGCTGCGGGATGGGAGTAGGTGGTGTTTGCCTTAAAGGAGGGATCCCAGGTCTCCATGGTGGTTCCAGCGCCGAGGGCGATCATATTGCGCCAGCTCTGGATGTCGTCACTGGACAGCAAGTCCAGTGCGGCTTCTGCATGGCCCAGGGCAAAGAGGGCTT
>PXBD01000011.1 GCA_003565625.1 Gammaproteobacteria bacterium | reverse complement strand
CGACCGGCAACACCGATGGCGAGCTTGATATCCAGCGCGTCGGCCAGGCCAGCCTGGTGTTCACCACCGATAGCGAACAGCCTGACTGTCGCCAGGCGCTTTTGCGGTTTTCGGCCGACGGCGACGCCTTCGGTGCCATGGACGGGCGCGAGCTGACCGCGCTTGACGAACGGGCCGGTTGTGGCGAGATCGCCGAACCCGATCCCCTGCTCAGCGAACTGGCCGGGGTCTGGTTTGATCCGGACCTGAATGGACAGGGCCTGACCTTCACCCCCCTGGGCGGCAATCAGCTGGTGCTCAACTGGTTCGGCTACGACGAGGACGGCCAGCAGGTCTGGCGGATCGGGTCCGGCGTGGTGGCCGGTGCCGACAGCATCCGCTTCGAGGAACTGCTCGCAGTCAGCGGCGGCTCGTTCAACGGGCCGATCAGCCCGGATGGCCTGGACTTTGATACCGAGGGCAGCGCCCTGCTGACCCGCACCGAGGCGGGCTGGGAGTTCGACCTGCGCGAGCCGGACGGGCGCATGATCCGGCTGCATTTGAGTGAACTCGGCGCCAGCCCCGATCTACTGGCCGCCACCGGGCGGCGCATTGACCTGGAGATGGCGCCGGAAGACCTTGACGAGCTCTATCGGCGCAGCCCCTTCAGCGACGACCGCCTGCCGGGCCAGGTGCGTTTTGACGGCAGTGATGAGGTACAGGCGCTCACCGGCGTTCGCTTCCGCGGCAGTTCCTCCCGCCGGCTGCCGAAAAAGTCCTTCAACATCCGTTTCGAGAACCCGCAGCCGCTGCTGTTTGGCAGCGACCGGGCAAACCTCAACGCCATGTACACCGACCCGACCGGCATGCGCGAGGCGTTGAGCTTCGAGCTGTTCCACCGTCTGGATCATCCGGCACCGAAAACCCGACACTTCGACCTGTGGATCAACGGCATCTATGAGGGCACCTACACCCACATCCAGCGCGTCGATGAAAACCTGCTCGAGCAGAGCGGGCTCAACCCCGAGGGCACGTTGGTCAGAGACAACTTTCGGGACTTTGACGACCTGGCCCTATCAGCCTTTGGCCACGATTTTTCCGGCATTGACCGCGAGGAGCGGCTTGCGCTGATTGCCGACACCTTCGGCTCACGCGGCGACCCCGAATGGGAGCCGGTACTTGAATTGATCGAGTGGGTTCAGGCCACGCCGGCCGGCTCCGAATTTGCTGCCGGCTTTGCCGAGCGGGTGGATGTCGACAATTTCATCGACTGGCTGGCCCTGCACTGGATTCTGGGTGACATCGACTCGTTTGCCGATGACTACTGGCTCTACCTTGATCACGAAGACGCAGACGCGCGCTGGAAATTCATCCCATGGGACAAGGACCTGGCACTGGGCTCGCACTGGCGCGGAAACTTCTTCGACGTGACCAACGACTTTTTTGCCTACGAATATCGCCTGACCACCGCACAACAGCCCGGGAACGAACTGTTCAACAAGTTCATGCGAACTCCCGCGCTTCGCGACCAGGCCTATGCGCGCCTGACCGAACTGCTGGACGAGCGCCTGAGCGCCGAGCTGCAACTGGAACTCGCTGCTGAGCTGGCAGAACAACTTGAAGACAGTTTCAATATTACGCGCGGACCTCAGGCTTTTTCCGTACACCCGAGAAACCATCACGGTATGGCTGGCCGGTTTGCTGACCAAACCGAATCGATTCGTGATTTCATCAAACTCAGAAGCCGCTTTCTTCAGCGACAGATTGACCGCCCCTCGGGCCCTCAAGACCAGGCCGAGGAAACAATCGACGAGGGCTGGAACCGAAGCGTATTCCTGACCGACCCGACCGGCTTTACCATGGCATCAATCAAGCCGATTGAGATCTTCGGCGCCACCACCCTCGCCGTCACAGTCGAACCTGATGAAGAGCTCAGCGGCATCAACCACCGCTGGCTGATGAACGTATCCGGCTGGACCGGCCCGGTGGAACTGACCCTTTACTACCGCAACGACATCAGCGGCGCCTGGGGACGCGGCAACTGGTATACCGGTGGCGGCGTTCCGATCGGTCGGCAGGATGAGTTGCGGCTGGTGGTGGTCACACCCACGGGTGAGACCGCAATGCCGCCGGTGCGAATCAACCCCTATTCAAACAAGGCCGTTGCTGCAATGGAGCTTGAGCCGGGTCAATACGAGTTCATGCTGGTGCTGGACTGAGCCATTTCATTCAACACAGAACCGGCTCGAGATATCGAACTCAAGCCCGGTGTCAACCGACGCGTCCAGCGTTTTTTCAAGCAGCGGCTCACCGGCTGAATCAAGCACTTCAATGCGCGGCAAGATATCTTGCCGCGCGGCGACGTGATGAAGCACAACAAACTCTCGGGCGTCTGGCACCTCCAGCAACTCTTCCGGCACTTGGCCGTCGGCATCGGGCTCAGGCACAAAACGGCGCTGCAACACCACACCGTCCTCATCAAGCGCCATCACGAACAATCCGTTTTGCGCAGGGTCGACGGGCCGGCCCTGGAAAATGAAACGGTCAGACTGTTCCTGTCCACCCAGCACAATCTCCAAAGCGTCCTGCGGATCCGACGGCAGTGAAGCAAAGTTGCCGGATACCCCGAGACCGCAGATTACCTCATCGGGCGGCCGCGACATCCCAGCCAGAATAGACGCCAGCAAGCTGCTGAGCTGCTGGCGGTGGCATGCATTGAGCGGAAGGGTCAGATCACCCCGGTCTTGCTCCGAGCAGCCGTTGGCCTGTGGCTGAACCACCTGGCCCTCATGAATATCCGCATAGCGCTTGACGAAGTAATCTGGCCGCGAGGACTCACGTGCCAGCGATCGTCCGAGGATGAAACGCGCATTGTGTTGAATATCAAGCAGGTCAAGCACGGTCGGCGGCAAGTCATAACCCGCCCCGCTGGTCTGTTGCGGTTCGGGCAGATCTTCGCCGATCACGATCAGCGGCAGCCGTCGATCCAGCACATCATCACCGAACAGCGCCCGCATATCCGGATTGGGGAAGACATGATGATCCGCGGTAATGACCAGCACCGTGTCCTCCAATAACTGTTCTTCGCGCAGGCGTTGCAACCAGTCGCCGAGCAATTGACCGGCACAGTGCAAGGCATCCAGGAACCGGTCCTCGCCGTCCGGATAAGGATCACACTCACGGTACAGATAGCCCGGCAGGTGAGTGCCAATGGTCAGCAGGGTCAGATTGAAGGGTTGATCCATGGCATGCAGACGGTGCAGTTGGTCGATCGACTGCTCGAACAGTTCGGTATCACTCAAGCCCCATTTGCCGGGGCGCTGCTCCAGCCCCTGCTCACGCCAGTGCT
>PXBD01000019.1 GCA_003565625.1 Gammaproteobacteria bacterium | reverse complement strand
GGTCTTAGCGAAGATAAAATAGAACCACAAAATGCCCGTCACCGGAACCCACATAGCCTACCTCCTCACCTGCAAGCGCAAGCTCTGGCTGTTTGCGCGGCACATCAGGATGGAGCATACTTCGGATGTGGTTGGTGAGGGTAAGGTGATCGGCGAAACGACGTACACGCGCCGGGCTGAAAAGTTTACGGAGCTGGAAGTGGGTGGATCGAAGATCGATTTCTATGACAAGAAAAACCGGGTCATCCACGAGGTAAAGAAATCATCCAAAGTTGAGCATGCGCATACTGCCCAAGTGCTTTTTTATATGTGGCTGCTTGAGCAAAACGGGGTTGAAGGAGTAACCGCACAACTCGAATATCCGAAGCTGAAAGAAACCAAAACCATTGAAATGACCGCCGAAAGCCGCCGGAATGTAGAAAAATGGATTAAAGAAGCCGAAGAGATTATCGCCCGCGATGCTTGTCCGCCGGTAATCAACAAACCCATCTGCAAGTCGTGCAGTTATTACGAATTCTGTTATGCCGGCGAGGAGGAATAGGTTGAAGCAGCCGGTTAAATTTCACCCATTGTCTATTCAAGTCGACATTATTTTAGTGTATTGTCGATACTAACCTATATTTTTTATGGAACAATAATATTCTTATCACGACAGATTAATACGGCAGGTGTCGGCTGCCTGCTTTCGGTTTTTGTATCATAAAACCCACAGAGTTTACTGTATGTTGATATTTCAGGGGTAAAATAACATGCTCATGTTGTAATAATTAAACACACACCATGAAACGAACCTACTATCTTTTCAACCCCGGCCGGCTTTCCCGCCGCGATAATACCCTGAAGTTCATACCGGTAGATGAGCAGGGCAATGAACAAAAGCCCCGGTATATTCCGGTTGAGGGTGTGGAGGACCTGTATTGTTTTGGAAGTTTGGATGCCAATTCGGCCATGTACAACTTTTTGGGTAAAAATGGAATCAATGTCCATTTTTTCGACTATTATGAGCACTATACCGGATCATTTATGGCCAAGGATTATCTGCTCGCCGGGCAAGTGCAGGTCAATCAGGTGCTGCATTATTCCGACAAATACAAACGGCTGGTACTCGCCCGCAAGTTTGTTGAAGGCGCAGCGGCCAATATGCTTCGAAACCTGAAATACTACCGAAACCGGGGCCCGGAGGTGGATCCCGAGATTGAAAAAATGGAGTTGTTTTCCGCCGGCATCGGCAAAGCTGAAAACGTGCAGGAGCTGATGGGCATTGAAGGCAATATCCGCCAGGTTTATTATCAGAGTTTCGACAAAATTATACCCGGATATTTTTTCGGGATACGTACACGCAGACCTCCGGAAAATGAACTCAACGTACTCATTTCATTCGGAAATATGATGTGCTATGCGGCCTGCCTTTCTGTAATTTATCACACGCAGCTGAACCCGACCATCAGTTTTTTGCATGAACCCGGAGCCCGGCGTTATTCCCTCGCGCTTGACCTTTCCGAAATCTTTAAGCCGGTTTTGGTGGATCGGGTCATTTTCAGCGTGCTGAATAAAAAACAGATTCAGCCGAAAGATTTCGACCGTCAAGAGCAGCTGTGTATGCTCAAAAAATCAGCGAAGCAAACCTTCATCCGCGCATTCGAAGAACGCCTGAAAGAAACCATTCAGCACAAAAAACTCAAAAGAAACGTCAGCTATAAGCGGCTGGTCCGCATGGAATGTTATAAACTTGTAAAGCACGTGATGCAGATCGAGGCATACGAACCCTGGAAGGCAAAATGGTAACCAACAATAGTACACCTGTAAAACCGAATCGCTATGTACGCTATACTGGTATACGACATCAACCAAAAGCGGGTGGGCAAAATGCTGAAGCTTTGCCGCCAATACCTTACCTGGATTCAGAACTCGGTATTTGAGGGTGAAATAACCCGCTCGAAGCTCGAAGAGCTGAAAGCCCGGGCCGGAAAAATCATGAAAGAGGACGACAGTTTAATTATATTTCTGAGCCGGGACAGTAAATGGCTCGACAAAGAGATCGTCGGTAAAGAGCGGAACCCCCCCGACACGATGTTATAGGCCGTTTTGGTCGTCGATCTTTGACGTACTGAGGTAGAAAACAACAGATAACTGAGGCATGAGTGCTAAAATGCGCCCCGGTTTGCAAGAATCGCCGTCGTCGGTCTCCGGGCAAAATTACGCCACCGGAGACCGACGACCGGGTTCCGGCATTTTCCCTCAAAAAACCTTGCAAAAAAGCCCATAAACCGAGATATTAGCACTCGAAAATCCGGCTTTTAATCGTACCTGAGAGGAATTGAAATCTTGTTTCCCTGTCGTAACTGTATGGAGTCAATATTACTTTTAATCGTACCTGAGAGGAATTGAAATATCATTCGGGTATTTCAGCTCACGAATCTTGTACCCTTTTAATCGTACCTGAGAGGAATTGAAATGCGTCACGCAGGTTTCTTTTATCCCTTCATTGATTCTTTTAATCGTACCTGAGAGGAATTGAAATAGAATAGCATCCGGTTCAATATCGAAACGAATGCACTTTTAATCGTACCTGAGAGGAATTGAAATGATCGAACAAGATATTCCTGCGCTCCGCCCACTTTAGACTTTTAATCGTACCTGAGAGGAATTGAAATATGTATCAGTCACCGAACCCTGGCGAATTGTACGGCTTTTAATCGTACCTGAGAGGAATTGAAATACGAAACAGGCGTAGGTGTTGCAATGCACAGCGCAGCCGCTTTTAATCGTACCTGAGAGGAATTGAAATATTATGATACTCAATCTTACCCAACATCTCGCAACTTTTAATCGTACCTGAGAGGAATTGAAATCGATGACGCAAACCCTGACTTTTTCGGGTCTGCTAAAGACTTTTAATCGTACCTGAGAGGAATTGAAATAACGACGGTGCGGAAGACAAGTCCGGCGCATCGTTGGCCTTTTAATCGTACCTGAGAGGAATTGAAATTACACCACTGTAGCTCAGTCAGGCCAGAGCATCGGACTTTTAATCGTACCTGAGAGGAATTGAAATAAAGTCATCATTACTTTTTATAAAAGTGAATCGTTCTTTCTTTTAATCGTACCTGAGAGGAATTGAAATACTCATGCAGAATGTGTGAACCTTCACATCCCGCATAGCTTTTAATCGTACCTGAGAGGAATTGAAATAAACTTATCGGGCACTAAAAGGGTAAGCGCTAAGGCCCTTTTAATCGTACCTGAGAGGAATTGAAATTACATGATGTTTGCGCGGTGATCGCCCGGATCATGGCTTTTAATCGTACCTGAGAGGAATTGAAATAAGGTGATTTTGATTTT
>PXBD01000091.1 GCA_003565625.1 Gammaproteobacteria bacterium | reverse complement strand
CATTGTAGTTGTCTTTGGTTAGTACTGCTATAACTTTAGCTTCTGGAACATTGTAGCAGAACAACACTAGACGGGAAATAGGTACCTGCACTCATTTTTTACCTGAACTACCTAGGTACATCATTCAAACAGACGGGAAGTGGAAAGTTTGTTAATCAACGCGATGCAACTACAGAAAGGGATATCCAGATTACATCAAGGTCTCAAAATAGGTACTTGCAAACTCATATAATTTATTACGGCCACGGCCCGATATACCCAGTTTGTTGCAAATGTTATACCGGTGATTCTGAACCGTCTTCGGACTGATACTCAATATCTTAGCGATCTCTTTACTTGTTTTTTTTCGCCATACAAATTCAAGTATCTTTTCTTCCTGGCTTGTTAATTGAGTTCCGTTTTTCTTTGCATCGTACTTTTTTTTCCCATTAAGAATATGTACACCGGAAAAATGGGGGCTTATATATATCGAGCCGTTCAAAACATTTAATAATCCTGTTTCAAGCTCTTTGACCCCTCCTTTTGTGTGTACAAACCCATCCACCCCGTGGGTAAGCCCAAGCCCCAAAAAAGAAAATGTTTTTTTATTTAAAATAAACACGGATCTGAAGTTCTTTTCAACAAAGTTCCACGAATCAAATACGGTTGCACCTCTCGATTCCAGGTAATGTTCCTCCCAAACGACAATATCTAAATCAGCCGTTAGTTTTCTCTCATTTCTGAAAAACACTTCATATTCACCTGATGCAGCATTGAACCCCCTGGTGTTTAAAACATACTCTACAGCCTGGTTTAATAATTTGTTAGATCCGACTAAATAAATATTTTTCCCTGAAGGCATACGTAATACCCCCTCTTGTGGAATAAGTTTGTGTAATGAAAAAAGTCAATCTTTTACCAGCACTGATCAGCTTTTGATATATGACCTATCACAGAAGGAGTCTGGTTCTTCTGGCCAGGAGACTATACATAATAAGCGAAGCCACCGTTGAATAAACCGCATATGATTGAGTATTAAATTAAATGAGGAGAGAAAGCGATTATACAGGTACAGTATAAATCTATATTCAATATGCGCTCAAAACTGTACACCAGGAATCAAGCCTTTCTGATTCACTCATTAACGCACAATTTAAGATTCTAAGTTTATTTAGCAAATTCCGATTGAATTTACTTTCCGCTTTCAGTACTTGGGTTTTCATTTACAGGGTATGTACTAAAAAAGATACTGAAATAGCGATATTATGCAGGTTTAATATATTTTCGTAATAAGCTACCGGATACCTTCTATCCGATCACATTCATCATTTCAAACATGGGTAGATACATCGCAACAATAAGAAAACCCAAAATAACGCCAAGTATAACAATTAGAACCGGCTCAATAACAGAAGTAAGTGTTTCAACCTTCAAATCGACTTCGGTTTGAAAATGATCGGAAATATGAAACAACATCTTATCCAATTCCGCAGTTTCTTCTCCCACACTGATCATCTGAAGGACAATTGAAGGAAAAATCCTGTTATTTTTTAGAGATGCCCCAAAACTGCTTCCTTTTTTTACTGCTTTCAGAACGTTACTTAATGCTTCTTTAACAAGTAGATTGTTTTCTGATTTATGGATTATAGAGAGTGCATTCAAAAGTGTTATCCTGCTTTTTATGAGTGTCCCCAGTGTTTGACAAAAACGTACAATCACATTATTCAACAAAATACCACCCCAAAACGGCAATTTAAAAATAAGCCGATCCGCTTTGTACCTAATGGCAGGCTTTCTATACAATTGATAGCATGCGGTTCCAACTAATAAAATCCCCATTATCTGTATCCAAAAAAATCGGGTCATCCATTCACTTAAACCAAGTACAAATAAAGTTATTGTTGGTAATTCTGCATCAAAGTCCCTGTACATTTCGGCAAAAGCAGGAATCATAACAACCAACATAAAAATCATAGCACCTGCCGCTACGCTCAGAACCACCCCGGGATATACAAGAGCCATTTTAATTTTTTTACGAAAACCAAAACTTTTGGTCATATACTCTGTTAACCTGAACAGTACTTCATCCAGCACTCCGGATGCTTCACCAACTTCCACAAGGTGTATATAAAGCGGTTTAAAAACACCGGGAAACGCAGACAGGCTGTCGGCCAGGCTATGACCGGCATTTACTTTTGCTGATACTACTTTTAATATATGTTTGAAATTTTCATCATCGGATCTGTCTATTGAAATATCAAGTGCCTGGGTAATTGACAGGCGCGCTTTTATCATAACGGCAAATCCCCTTGTAAAATCGATAACCTTTTTTTCGGGTACAGAGCCGCTCCTAAAATTTTTTAACTTTAAGACAAATTCACGGCTTGTGCCCTGCCTTTTTTTAAAACTACGGTTTAATACTGATGGCGGATGTTTCATATTAATTTTCAATTACCGGTTTCCATGCCATTGGATTTCGCAAATGAACAGCCGTTTTCGTGTGGAGAGTATCTATTGCATTTGAAATGCCCAATTGAACCCGGATAAGCTCAGGCCGGGAATCATAAACAGAATCCTGCAATAAATGCGTCTCAATATTAAACTGTGTCACAAACAGGTCCGGATTGTTCAGCATCCGGTCATTTCTGGTAAGATTTTGTTCTCTTAATTCATACTGCACCTGGTGGTTATCTGACCGTTTAAAGGAAATGAAATGTGCACTGACTTCATCTATTTCCACAACTTTATACAAATCTTCTGCTACAATATGAATAAGTTTGTAAGTTTCTCTTTCTAAGATTGAATTCTGCCGCCACTCAGTAAACGATTTTTCCATGGAAAAATAAGTGGTTATCATAATACCCCCAAGAATGCCGGTTAACGCCAATACCACAAGTATTTCAACAAGCGAAAATCCTTTCTCATCAGTTATATTTATATATGGTTTCATTTTCGATTAATTACCCTTATTAGGTTACCATACTTTAATTCACAGGTCTGAGTTGGTATTCTGCCAACCATCTGGTAAACGTACAGTCGTAAATTCGGAGATAATTTCATCTCTTCGAGACACATTTACCCGAAGCAAAACGAGACCGCTTTCATTCTTTACTTCAGTTGTAATGATCCAATTTGTACCGGATGAAGTCGTTATAACATCATCTTCCCATCTATTTTTTTGAAGTACTTCTTCCATTGCAGATTGGGCAATTCCCGACGCAGTAATCTTGTTTTTATTAAGTGAATTTTTTGAAGAATACCCCATAAAAAAAACAGCAGGAAATATCACCATAAGCAGCAGTGACATGGTTACGAGTAATTCCACTAGGCTGGAGCCTTCTTCACACGAAATGAGACATTCATCGGTAATCGGGCTACAATTATTTCTATTTGAAGTATCCATTTATTAGCCTGTGTGGCTATCTTAGTTAAATCTCTTTCCATTTGAGT
>PXBD01000057.1 GCA_003565625.1 Gammaproteobacteria bacterium | reverse complement strand
TCCCGTCCACGCGGGGTGGCCAGGGCACGGGGTGGTCATCCAGCTGGTGCGCGAGCCGGCCGCTTGCCACCTCCCACACTTTCAGGGTCGACTCGCCGGCCCCTGCCAGCCATTCACCGTCACTTGAAAAGGCCAGCCGGCTGATGGCGGCCTCCAGTTCGATTTCATGCTGCATCTCGGCCGCCGTCCAGTCCACCCCGCTCGCCGCATGGCCGGAAAACGACAGCGCAGCCGCCAGCAGGCACAGCCCGATTCTATGAAACACCGGCAATCGTCCTTGTCAGGTCCACTCATGATGACGCAAAACCGGCGCGCATTCGGCCATCGAAGGTTTTGGTTAATTGCCGGGCGTGGCGGGAAGGAAGTCACCGGTCAAACACGCGCTGGAACGGAATGAAGCTGGATGCCTGGTAGGGCATTTGCCGAATGGCAAACGCGATGATGGAAAACGCGTCCTGACGCTGCTCGATCTCCTGGCGATAGAGTTCGGCCACACCGTCGGCCGGGTTGCGGAAGGCACCGCAGCCGAAAGCACCGAGCACGACGTGGCGAATGTTCGCATCGATCAGGGTGTCGAGCTGGGCGGCGATTTTTGCCCGGGCCAGTGCGGGGTCAAACAGGTCTCCATGGCGCAGATCCTGGGCGGCAGCCCGCAATTCGTAGAAGGAAAACACTTCGTCTTCTTCCAGCCAGCGGTAGCCGAGGTTCGGCTGGTCCAGGTCTTCGGCGCCGCGAATGCAAACACGTGGATGGCGGGTATCCACATAAACACGGCCCATCGCACCGGAGATCAGCTCGGTCATGTGCGGCCGGTAGCGGTCGGTGTCGCGGTCGTAATCCTCGTCGCGGATATAGAAGTGGCAATCGCTGCGGCGATAGAGGTTTTCTTCCTGTGATGCCGCGCCCTCGATGTAGCCGCCACCGGGCACGTAGGCATTGGCCATATTGAGGACGGCGAAGATCTGGCCGTAGCTACGGCTGAGATCCAGCGTGACATCACCCCAGTCGCCCGCATGGATCTGCACGTCGAGGCTGGCCGGGGAGTCTTCGGCCTTGCTGGCCCAGCGCGCGTGGTTCTCGCGCGCCAGCTGGTGGAAATGATCGGCCGGATTGGCCTGCTGAAAAACCCGCAGCGTCTCTGCCAGCACCTGCCGACGCCGGGCGGATTCGCGTCCACCAAAACCGCGGTGGATCGCTTCGACTTCCGTGCAGGGGCGACGGCCGACCAGCATGGGCATCAGACCGTCCGCCGGCATTTCGGGCGGCGCCGACTCGGCAAAACCTCGCTGATCCAGCCGGGCTTGAGTGTTTTTTCAGGCATCGGTCACATTCCCAATTTGCACTGATACTTTGTGCCCGAGCAGAGCATAAAACGTGCTTAGGTCGCGCCGTTTTGGCAAAAAACGACCCGCCAAGCGGGATAGTGCTGAGGTCGTTTTGGGCAATTGGGGGTCAGCGGTCCACCCTCGTTTGTCCCAATTCTGTCCCAATTTCGTCCCAGGGACAAAATCGGGCCAGCCGAGCCGGAAAACCGCCAGCCAGAATCAAGCGTAAGTGATTGTTTCAAAAAAGGAAATAGGTGGTGGCTACGGGTGGACTTGAACCACCGACCTCAGCATTATGAGTGCCGCGCTCTAACCAGCTGAGCTACGTAGCCACGAGGTAGCCGGGTATTGTCCCCAATCCTGGCGTGTGGGTCAATAGCAGGATTTGCACCGGCACTGACAAGAGGCTGCGCCGGTCGATGGGCTGTGGGCCGCGACGTCTCGAATGCTGCATGGTTGATGCATAATCACTTTCTGTTTTCAAAGACCAGGGCGTCGAACTGATGATCGAGCCAAGCGAACCGACGCTGCCGGAAGACCGGCTGATGGGCCTTTTCACCGCCGGCCTCGATGACCCGCCAGGACCATTGGCGGTAGAGGACGGACTCACTGTGCTGGTCGGCCCCGGGGATTCGGGCAAGGCGGCCGCGCTCTGGGCCAGCGCACGTCAAGGCGGCGATCGGTTGTTTTTCCATCATGCCGGGCTGGGTGGCGAGACCGGTAATCCGGATCGCTTTTTATGGCGCTTGCTGCTCGCCATTCGCACCAGTTGCGGGTTTGCCGACCCGGTCCCGGACGACCTGGAAGTGATGCGCGAGGCGTTGCCGAACTGGCTGGCCCGTGCGGCTGCCGGCGGACGCTTTTGTATTGCAATCGCCGACGGCCAGGAACTGACCCGCGGCGGTCTGGAGCCGGATCTGGACTGGATTCCCGACTGGCTGCCGGCCGGGGTTTCCGTCCTGGTGTCGGTGCGGCCCGGGCCCGCGGCCGAGTTGTATCGGGACCGGGCCCAAAAGGTCGTACAGCACGTCCTCCCCGATCACCTGCCGGATCTGCGCCAGCGGGGACGCGAGCTGCTGGGTGATCCGGCGGCCCGCGAAGCGGCCGAGTGGCTGTGGACCTCGCGTGCCGGACTGTCGTTGGCGCAGCTCGAACAACTGCAGGGCGGCGATGTTTCCGCGGCAGTGACGCAGCTTGGGGCGCTGGTCGTACAGGCTGGTGACCAGGTCGCGCTGGCCGGTTCGACCGCACGCGAGCTGGCCGCAGCCGGCCGCCTGGCCGATCATGGCG
The DNA here is from genome assembly GCA_003565625.1 of Gammaproteobacteria bacterium. Taxonomy (GTDB): domain Bacteria; phylum Pseudomonadota; class Gammaproteobacteria; order Xanthomonadales; family Wenzhouxiangellaceae; genus Wenzhouxiangella. The sequence goes on along the minus strand of PXBD01000057.1, from coordinate 12,248 downwards.
CGCGCCAGAAACGACACATGGCGCTGGCGGATTTTCATGCCGCCGAGCCAGGCGAAGCCTCTCGCCTGCTGGCGTTGTGGCACCACGCCCAGTCGGGCCGGGCAGACCGCCTGCTGGCCGGGCTGCTGGACCGCGACTGGCTGGCCCTGTGCTCTCAGCCCTGGGCACGGCAGGAGTCGCTGGTGCTATGGCGCCGTCTGGGCGACCAGCAGTTCCTGGTCGACCAGGTGGCGGCCCAGTTCCAGGCCCATCCCTTCGAGGCTGAAGTGCTCAACGGCGTCATCGCCCTGGTTGAAGCCGCTACCGGTCAGTCCGTTCCGCAGGAATGGTTGCAGGCCGGTTTGACTGCCGCGATCGGCACCCAGGCCATCGAGGTACAGGCGGGCCTGCTGGAGCGCCTGGGCATTCACCCCGAAACCGACGGTGATCAGCAGTTGCGGCTGCTGTGCGAAGCGCTGGCCCTGCGCGAACAACACAACAAGCCGGGCCATCGCGCCACGGAAAGCGTGCGTCACCGCGTGGCGTGTGCGCACGAGGAACGCGGCGACCTGGAAGCGGCCACCCAAACCTATCGCGCCGGGCTGGAAGCGCTGAAACAGCAGCAGGGCGCCAATGACCCCCGGCTGGTCCCCTGGCTGGCCAATCTGGGCGCGGTCTACAAGGCCTCCGGCCAGCTCGAAGCCTCGGCCGATACCGCCGCTGAGGCCCTGAAAATGGCGCGCGAGCAGTTGGGTGCGCGTCATCCCACAACCGCGGCCTGCCTTGATCAGATGGCCAACGTGTATTACCTGAGCGCTCAGTACGGCGAGGCCGAACCGCTGTACCGGGAGGCGCTGGACATTACCGAGTCGGCTTTCGGCCCGGAGCACGCCGCAACCGCGGCCTGTCTGAACAACCTGGCCACCGCGCTGGACGCCAAACAGCAATTCAAGGAGGCTGAACAACTGTATCGGCGCGCGCTGTCCACCCGGCTGGCTTTGCACGGCGAGCACCATTCCGATACTGCCAGTACCTTGCACAACCTGGCGACCGTGCTGGAGTCTGCCGGCAAGGGCGAGGAGGCAGAGCAGTTATTCCGGCGCGCGCTCGATGCCTGGGACAAGGTCAGCGGCAGCGAGAGTGCCGCATTTGCCACGACCCTGCTCAGCCTGGCCGACCTGCTGCGCGACCGCGGCCAGTGGGCCGATGCCGAGGCCCTGTATCGATCGGACGTGGAAATCTGGCGCCAGTTGGTGGGCGCCGACCATCCGCATACCCTGACCGCCCTGGCGGGGCTGGGTCAGCTGTATGCCGAGGGCGGCAAACCGGAGCTGGCAGAGCCCTTGCTGGCCCACGTGCTGGAAACCGCCGCGCGCGTTGTCGGCAAAACCGACGCACTCTACATGGAGGCCTGCGGGGTGCTGGCGGCACTGTTGCGCGACAGCGGCCGCAAGGACGCAGCCCGCGAGATTCTCGAAACGGCGCTGGGCGCGCACGACAACACGCTTGGCTTGCTGTCGGCGCAGGTTCAGAAACTGCGTCGACTGATGGACAGCCTCGAAACCCACCCTTCAAAACTGCATTGAGGCAGAACCAGCAATGAGCATGGAGTTTGCAAACCCACTGGAACTACCGGCCGCCTACGAGCCGGTTCCACTCAACGACCGCAGCAACGTCCTGGCACGCACCGTCGAGATGGCCCGGCAAGGCGACGGCGAGGGCACGCTGGTCTGGGCCACAGCACAGGAAAACGGCCCTGCCCGGCCGGGCAAGACCTGGTATTCACCCGACCAGGGGCTGTATCTCGGCGTGATCCTGGAGCCGGAATTCGAGCCCGGGAAAGCCGGCGAGATCGGCCTGGTGGGCCTGGTTGCCATGGGCGTGGCCATCGCCGAGGAAGTTGCTCCGATGACCGACCTGGCGTATCGCTGGCCGAACGATATCCTGCTTAGCGGAAGCAAAGTTGGCGGAGTCCAGCTGCGCCACAACCCGAAGGAAGGCTGGCTGGTGTTGGGGGTGTCGATCAACGTGGCCAAAGAGCCTGCCGAAGTGATCGACGGCGGCTGTGTTTGCACCGAAGGCGGCACTCCGGAACTGCTGCCCGAGCAACTGCTGAAGGATTTTGCCCGCTCTTTCCTGCACTGGCTCAACCGTTGGGATGAAGAGGGCCTTGAGCCGGTCCTGCTGCAGCTGAAGGGCCGGCAGGGTGCGACCGGGGACCCGGTACTCGTGGCGCTCGATCACGGAGAGACCGTCGCCGGCGTATTCCAGGAGGTAACGCCCGATGGCAGTCTGTGCGTAGAAGTGAACGGACAGGAACGCCTGATCACCCTGAACGAGTTTTTTTCTCTATAAGGCAAAACAGCCGGCGCAGTGGCCGGCTGTTTTCTTTCAGGCGCTGATTGCCCTGCTCAGGAAGCCGTCGATTTTTTCTGCTCGGCCTGGAACTCCTGATCCTTGACCTCTTCGTACCACAGGGAACGGTGGACCTTGGCCCACTCACTGCTGACATGGCCTTTGGTCGTGATATCAACCGAACCGGGCGCACCCAGGGTGGCCATGTAAATGTGGGCGAAGCTGACGCCCAACCAGGCAATGCCGACGATGCCGTGGACGATCAGGTTGATTTGGAACAACTCACGATTCTCGAAGATGTTCGGCAGCAACATCAGAACGCCGGTGATGCACACGATCAGGCCTGCGGCCACATTGACAAGAAACCAGATTTTCTGACCACCGTTGTAGCGCCCGGCCGGCAGGTGCTTGCCGAACGCTCCCCCCTTGAGCAGCCAGTGCAGATCAACCTTGGTCGGCTTGTTGTGGTGCAGCCAGGCCACGCTCATGACCAGCACTCCGACGACGAAGAACGGACCGGCCCAGTCATGGATGAACTTCGACGCCCTGGCCCAGGCAGCGAAACCTTCCGGACCCATGACCGGAATCAGCACCGCGCGGCCAAACAGCAGGCTCAAGCCAGTGACGGCAAGAACCAGGAACAGAACCGCCACGTACCAATGCAGAACCCGGTCGAACAGAGACCAGGCAGGAAGCCGCTTGCCGGATAGTTTCCCGAGCTTGTGACCGCCGCCGGTAAAAACGTGCAGCATGGCCATGGCCGCCAGCATGAACGCCAGGAACCAGGGCAGATACGTCGATACCGGCCCCATCCGGACCTGGCGGAAGGTTTCTCCGCTACTGGAGATCAGGACGTTGGCCGCCGGACTATCGACGGCCGAGACGCCCTCGTAGGATTGCCTCGCCTGGCGCCAGACCTCAGAGCGCGGATTTGTCCCGCTCCAAGCCTGGTTCTGCTGGCTCTGTTGAGCCCGCTCATCATCCTGGGCCACGGCAACGTACACGTACCCGGTCAGGGGCACGGCCATGGCGAAGACAACAACGAGCGCCGTCAGCCAGCCGATGCGCCGCAGGGCGTTTCGGGTCTTTGGTTGCTTCAGTTGGTTCTTCATTTTCAGCGATCCCTCTGGCCATCGAAGCGGCGGTCCAACCCGGCTCGAAACTCCGGATCCTCCAGCTTTTGCAGCAGCGGATCATCGCCGCCCTGGTACTTTCCGGCTTCGAAAAACGTTACATCGGAGGACTCGTAACAACCGGTCAGACCAACGACCAGCGCCAGCGCGCCAAAAATAGTCAGCATGCTTTGCCTACTCATGACAGGCCGGCTCCGTACGCGGTTGCCCAGCCCCAGGTCTGTGGTCGGCCATCACGGCTGGTCGAGCGGTGATGAAAAATTTCCGCCACGAGGTCACCGTCACCGGCAAGCAGCGCTTTGGTTGCACACATTTCCGCACACGCCGGGAGCATGCCCTCGGCGATCAGGTTGGCGCCGTATTTTTCAAACTCTGCCTGGCTGCCCGGCTCTTCGGGCCCGCCGGCGCAGAAGGTGCACTTGTCCATCCGACCGCGCGAGCCGAACGCTCTCTGCTCGGGGAACTGGGGCACCCCGAACGGGCAGGCAAAAAAGCAGTAGCCGCAACCAATGCACAGGTCCTTGTCGTGCAGGACGATGCCGTCGGTGGTGGTGTAGAAGCAGTCGGTCGGGCAGACTGCCGCGCAGGGAGCGTCATCGCAGTGCATGCAGGCCACCGAGATCGATTTCTCTCCCGGTTCACCATCGTTCAGGGTCACCACGCGACGGCGATTCACGCCCCACGGCACTTCGTTGGCGTTTTTGCAGGCGGTTACGCAGCCATTGCATTCAATACAGCGATCCGCGTCACACAGGAATTTCATTCGAGCCATTTCTATCTCCTTCGGCCTCAGGCGGCCTTGACGATTTGACACAGAGTGGCTTTGGTTTCCTGCATCTGCGTTATGGGGTCATATCCGTAGGTGGTGACCGTATTGGCCGCCTCTCCTCGAGAATAGGGAGCCGTGCCTTCCGGGTACTTCGCTTCACGGTCCTCGCCCTGGAACCAGCCACCGAAGTGGAATGGGGTCCAGACCACGCCGCGGCCCACCCGACGGGTAACCAGGATCTTGAGCTTGATCCGGCCGCCTTCCGGACCTTCGATCCAGACCCAGTCGCCCCGGCGCAAGCCGCGATCGTTGGCGTCGGCGGGATGGATTTCCACGAACATGTCGGGCTGCAATTCCGCCAACCAGGCGGTTGAACGCGTTTCCGCGCCGCCACCTTCGTGCTCGACCAAACGGCCGGTCGTTAACACGAGGGGGTAGTCGCCGGAATAATCATCCTTCTGGATCGATTCATAGCGAATCGGTACCCGGAACACCTCTTTCATGTCTTCGTAGGTCGGATAGTCAGACACCAGGTCGTAACGCGAGGTGTAGATCGGCTCGCGGTGCACCGGGATCGGATCGGGGAAGGTCCACACCTTGCAGCGGGCCTTGGCATTGCCGAAGGGAGCGACGTTATGTTTGAGGCAGATCCGCTGGATTCCGCCGGAAATGTCCGTATGCCAGGCGACAGCATCAAGGTCGGCCGACTCCATGGTTCGGTAGCTCGCGATTTCTTCTTCGGCAACCGTTTGGCTCGGTTTTCCGGTCAGGCCGCCCACCCAGGCGATCGTGGCCATTTCGAAAGGGGTCAGGTCCGCATGCCAGCCCAGGCTGCGCAACAGGCCGTAGGTAACCGGCGGATGTCCGTCCTGGATCTCGGATTCAGCAGGCCACGAATTTTCGGCCAGAAGATTCACGCCTTCGTGTTCGGTGCCGAAGCGCGCCCGGAACGGCAGTCCACCCTGGGATACGGGCAGGCTGGGGTCCCACAGAATATGGGTTCCAGGATGCTTTTGCTCGGGTGTCCCCCAGCAGGGCCAGGGCAAGCCGTAGGTCTCGCCGTCGCAGGGACCGCCTTCTGCCTTCAGCGTAGTCGTATCAAAGCTGTACTTGTTTGCCATATGGAGCTTGAGCCGCTCGGGGCTTTGCCCGCTATACCCGATCGTCCATGCGCCCCTGTTGATTTCGCGCAGCACGTCCTCCCAGACCGGGTGATCACCGGACTCAATGGCAATGCCTTTGAACATTTCGTCGGCAAAGCCAAACTTCTGGGCCAGCAGATAGGTGATTTGTGAATCGGTTTTGGATTCGTACAGCGGATCGAGAATTTTTTCCCGGACCTGAATGGAGCGGTTCGAGGCGGTAACGGTGCCGGCCTGTTCGAATTGGGTTGCCGTTGGCAACAAGTACACCCCGTCGGTGCGATCGGACAGTGCCACCATATGGGTCGGAAACGGGTCGGATACGATGACCAGATCCAGCGCCCCAAGGGCCTCCTGAATTTCGGGTCCGCGAGCGATCGCGTTGGCCGAGAGGCCCTGGAAAAAGATCCCGCGAAGTTTGCCGCGTTGCCCAAGGTTTTCCGCATCTTCCATGATGCCATCGACCACGCGTGAAACCGGAATCCCCGGGACGTTCATGCGGTGCACCCCGTTCGGGCTATACGTGTCGAAGCGGCTGCGGATGTCTTCGAACTCAACGTCCCAGACTCGACACCAGTGCTTCCAGGCATTGTCAGAGAAACCCATATATGCCGGCAGCGTGTTGCACAGTGGACCGATATCGGTCGCGCCCTGCACGTTGTCGTGGCCCCGGAAAATATTGGCACCACCCCCGGATTTACCCATGTTGCCCAAGGCTAACTGGAGAATCGAATAGGCGCGGGTATTGGAATTGCCTACGTGGTGCTGGGTGCCGCCCATGCACCAGACGATGGTGCCGGGCCGGTTCTCGGCCAGGGTTCTTGCGGCCTCGTACAGCTCAGACTCACTGGCGCCGGTCACGTCTGCGACTTTGTCAGGCGTCCAGTTGGCGACTTCCTGGCGAACTTCATCCATGGCGTACACGCGCTGTTGGATGAACTCCCTATCCTCCCAGCCGTTTTCGAAAATGTGCCACAAAATGCCCCAGATCAGGGGGATATCGGTGCCGGGCCGCAAGCGGATGTACTGATCTGCGTGGGCAGCGGTTCGGGTAAAACGGGGGTCTACGACAATGATCTTGGCCCCGTTCTCTTTCCCCCGCAGCACGTGCTGCATTGCGACAGGATGGGCCTCGGCAGCATTGGAACCAATAAAAAACATCGACTTGCAGTTATGCATGTCGTTGTAGGAATTGGTCATGGCACCGTAGCCCCAGGTATTGGCTACGCCGGCCACCGTGGTGGAGTGACAGATTCGCGCCGAGTGATCGCGATTATTCGTGCCCCAGAAGGCCGAAAATTTGGCCTGCAGATAAGACGCTTCGTTGTTGGCCTTGCACGATCCGGAGAACCAGAAGGCATCAGGCCCGGACTCTTCGCGGATTGCCAGCATCTTGTCGCCAATCTCGTCGATTGCCTGCTCCCAGCTGAGTCGGCGCCATTGGCCGCCCTCCAGCTTCATGGGGTACTTGATCCTCTTTTCACTTTTCGCGTGGGCACGCAGCGATGCGCCTTTCGCGCAGTATCCGCCGAGGTTGATCGGCGAATCGAAATCCGGTTCCTGGCGAATCCAGACGCCGTTCTGAACGCTGGCAATCGTGCTGCAGCCGACCGAGCAGTGGGAACAAATCGTGGTGCGTTTCTCGATGGGACCCTTTTCTGCTTCGGGGGAGACCTGCGCATCAACGCGTCGCATCATGCTCAACGGCATGCTCGCGGCCAGCGCGGTTCCGCCGGCGGTCAAGCCGGAACGTTTGATTAAAGCGCGTCGATCGAACGGCTTGCCCAGTGCTGCCCCTGAAGGCTTGGCTGCTGCGTGCTTGCGAATCAATTTCATGAAATTTCCTTGTTAGGTGTACGTCGCTTTTTTAGGGTGTTATATCTGGCGGGCACTGCGGTAGTAGCGACGGATATGATCGGTTTCGTGGTAACCGACTGGTTTTACGGCTGTTTTTTTGGCCACATCAGGGCTGGCCTGGGCACTGAAGCTCACCAGCCCCAGGCCGGCAGCGGCGCTGGCGCCGACTGCGCCAGCCATGAGTCGACGGCGGCCGTTATCGATGGGCGCGAGCTTTGTTTTTTCGGGCAGTTTGTTCATGGAAGTCTCCAGACCGTTGTGCGTGCTGCCCGGGCGGGAGCACTGTTGACAGCGTGGAGCGCAAGGTAACAGGCCGTGGCTTGCAGGAACTTGACCGCGCTCAAATCCTCACAATCATGAAAGCCGTGCTGCGGGCATAACGAAAACAGCCGGCGAATCGCCGGCTGTTTTCGTTACTGGATGTGGGTGAGGGATGTCAGGCAGAGCTTGTTGAGGCATTACCCCCGGGGGCAGCCTCGCGGGGCTGATCGTCGCTGAATTCCTGATCCTTGACCTCGTCGTACCACAGGTCGTGGTGGACCTTGGCCCACTCCGAGCTGACGTGACCTTTGGTCATGGCGTCCATGGAACCCGGAGCACCCAGGGTGGCCATGTACATGTGCCCGAAACTCGCGCCCAGCCACAGGATTGCCACAATGGCATGGACAATCAGGTTCAGCTGGAAGAGTTCGCGTGACTCGAAAACCTGCGGATTGATCATCATGACGCCGGTGGCGCAAACAATGATGCCGGCCCCGACATTGACCCAGAACCAGGCCTTTTCACCACCGTTCATGCGGCCGGCCGGCAAGTGTTTGCCGAAGGCTCCGCCCTTGAGCAGCCACTTGACGTCGGTGGCGTCGGGAATGTTGTACCGGGTCCAGGCCACGATCATCAACACCACGCCCACGACAAAAAACGCACCGCCATAGTTGTGGATGTTCTTGGACGCGAGCGCCCAGGCGGCAAATCCTTCCGGCCCCATCAGAGGAATCAGCACCGCCCGTCCAAACAGCAGACTCAGACCGGTGATTGCCAGGACCAGGAAGAGGATGGCGACAAACCAGTGCAGGGCGATATCAAAGCGTGACCAGCGCGGCAGCCGCTTGCCCGAATCGGCAGCGATTTTTTCACCGCCGCCGGAAATGATGAAGAACAAGGCGACGGCACCGAGCATCAGGGCCAGGTACCAGGGCGCATAAGTGGATAGCGGCCCCATGCGAATCTGGCGGAAGGTTTCGCCACTGCTGGTCATGACCACGTTGGCGCCGGGGCCCCGGATCGCGCTGCGACCTTCCGTTGCTTGTCGGGCCTGACGCCACACATCCGAGCGCGGGTTGGTTTCGGCCCATGGCTGGACCTGGGTCTGGGCCTGCTCGGTTTCCTGGGCCATGGCCACGTACACGTATCCGCTCAGGGGAACGACCATCGCAGCCACGGCCACGAAAAGCGTCATGGCCGCGATGCGCCGCAGCGTTTTGCGGGAGCGCGTTGTTTGCCTGGTTTGCTTCTCCATGCTCTCTTTCTCCAAACTAGCGCTGCGCCTGGCCGGCTCTGCCCCGGTCACGCAGCTGCTGTTGTGTCTGTGCATCGCGCTGATCACGTTCGGCGATGATCTCGGCCTGGCCCGGGTTGATCCAGGGCTCAGCATGGTGCTCTGAGCTGCAACCTGTCAAAAGTACGGATGCCAGCACCAGGCCGGGAACCCATGCCATTGTTCGTCCATGCATCAGGCGCATTTATCGATCCCTCTGACCTTCGAACCGCTGATCCAGCTCGGCCCGGAATTCCGGGTCTTCCAACTTGGCCAGCAAAGGGTCATCGGCACCCTTGTACTGCCCGGGCTCGAATCGCGTGACATCGGAGGACTCATAACAACCGGTCAGGCCAACCGTCAGCGCGATTGCGCCGACGGCCAGCAATGAGCGTCGCAGGCTCATGCCCCTGCCCCGTATGCCTTGGCCCAGCCCCAGGTCTGCGGGCGACCATCGCGGCTCATCATGCGGTTGCGATAGATGTCGGCGACCAGGTCGCCGTCACCGGCCAGCAGCGCCTTGGTTGCGCACATTTCGGCGCACGCCGGCAGCTTGCCGTCAGCAATCCGGTTGGCGCCGTACTTTTCGTACTCCGAGGCCGTGCCGGGCTCATCCGGACCACCGGCACAGAAGGTGCACTTGTCCATCTTGCCGCGCACCCCAAAGGCTTCGGTGGTCGGAAACTGCGGGGCACCAAACGGACAGGCGTAGAAGCAGTAGCCGCAGCCAATGCACAGGTCCTTGTCGTGCAGGACGATGCCATCGGTGGTGGTGTAGAAGCAGTCGGTCGGGCAGACTGCCGCACACGGGGCATCGGTACAGTGCATGCAGGCCACCGAGATGGATTTCTCGCCGGGCAGGCCGTCATTGAGGGTGATCACCCGACGACGGTTCACACCCCACGGAACATCGTTGGCGTTCTTGCATGCGGTCACGCAGCCGTTGCATTCGATGCAGCGATCAGCGTCGCAAAGGAATTTCATTCGAGCCATTGTCTTGTCTCCTCCTTCCTAGCCTCAGGCGGCCTTCTGGATCTGGCACAGGGTCGACTTGGTCTCCTGCATCAGGGTGATGGGATCGTATCCGTAGGTCTTGGCGGTGTTGCAGGATTCGCCTCGCACGTACGGCGCGGTACCGTCGGGATATCGGTCAATCAGGTCTTTGCCCTCGAACCAACCACCGAAGTGGAACGGCGTCCAGACCACACCTCGACCCACGCGCGGGGTAATCATCGCCCGGATCTTGATGCGGCCACCTTCGGGACCTTCCAGCCAGACCCAGTCGTTGTCACGCAGACCGCGGTCGTTGGCATCGGACGGGTTGATCTCGACGAACATTTCCTGCTGCAGTTCGGCCAGCCATGCCATCGAACGGGTTTCTTCACCACCACCTTCATACTCGACCAGGCGTCCACTGGTAAAGACCAGCGGGAAATCACCCGAGTAGTCGGTGGCCTGGACCGAGGCGTAGCGGGTCGGCAGACGCCAGCGGGTTTGCATGTCTTCGTAGGTCGGGTACTCAGCGACCAGATCGTAGCGCGGCGTGTAGAGCGGCTCGCGATGCAGCGGCACCGGGTCCGGGAACGTCCACACGATGCAGCGTGCCTTGGCGTTGCCAAAGGGTGCGACTTCGTGCTGCAGACACAGGCGCTGGATGCCGCCGGAAACATCGGTGTGCCAGGCCACGCCATCCAGAGCACCGGACTCCATGTCGCGATACTGGGCGATGTCGGATTCGCTGACGCTGCCGTTGGGCCGGTCGGCCAGACCGGCGACCCAGGCGATGGTGGCCATCTCGTACGGGGTCAGCTCGGTGTGCCATCCCATCGCCCGCAGCATGCCGTAATTGACCGCCGGATGACCGTCCTGGATCTCGGAGTCCTTGCTCCAGGAGCCTTCGGCCAGAATGTTGTTGCCGTTGTGCTCGGTGCCGAAGCGGGCCCGGAACGGCAGACCACCCTTGGAGACCGGCAGCTCGGTGTTGTACAACACGTGTGAACCGGGGTGCTTGACGTCCGGCGAGCCCCAGCAAGGCCACGGCAGACCGTAGGTATCCCCGTCGCAGGGACCGCCTTCAGCCTTGAGCGTGGTCGTGTTGAAGGTGTGCTTGTTCTCGAGGTGCAGCTTCAACCGCTCCGGACTCTGGCCGGTGTAACCGATGGTCCATGCACCGGAATTGATTTCCCGAAGGGTTTCTTCCGGATTCGGATTGCCGTCGGCATCGACCGAGATATTTTTGAACATCTTGTCGGCGAAACCGAACTTCTGGGCAAACATGTACAGGATCTGGGCATCGGTCTTGGACTCATAAAGCGGGTCGATGACCTTCTCGCGCCACTGCAGGGAGCGGTTGGAGGCGGTGCACGAACCAGCCTGCTCGAACTGGGTTGCCGTAGGCAGGAGATACACCCCGTCGGTGCGCTCGGACATGACCGCCAGATGGGTCGGATACGGGTCCGAGATCACGACCATGTCGAGTTTTTCGACGGCCGCCTTCATTTCCGGGCCGCGAACCTGGCTGTTGACTGCATGACCCTGGAAGAACACGGCGCGGATGTTGTCGCGCTGCGAGAAATGGGCCGGGTCTTCCGTGATGCCGTCAATCCAGCGCGAGACCGGCACACCAGGCAGGTTCATCGGATGGGCCGGTTCACCGGAGTTGTCGGCATAACGACCGTCGTCGAAGCGACCGCGCAGCCATTCGTAATCCACGTCCCAGACCCGCGCCCAGTGCTGCCAGGCAGCATCAGCCAGCCCGTAATACCCGGGCAGGGTCTGGCAGTTGGGGCCGACATCGGTTGCGCCCTGGACGTTGTCATGGCCGCGGAAGATGTTGGCGCCGCCGCCGATCTTGCCGATGTTACCCAGCGCCAGCTGCAGCACGCAATAGGCACGCGTATTGGCGCTGCCAACGTGGTGCTGGGTGCCGCCCATGCACCAGACGATGGTGCCCGGACGATGCTCGGCCATGGTCTTGGCGGCCTGGTACACCACCGACTCCGGTACACCCGCCACTTCTTCGACCTTGGCCGGTGTCCAGTTGGCGACTTCCTGGCGGATTTCGTCCATGGCGTAGACGCGCTGGTTGATGTATTCGCGGTCTTCCCAGCCGTTTTCGAAAATGTGCCAGAGCAGGCCCCAGATCAGGGGAATGTCCGTGCCGGGACGAAACGTGATGTGCTGATCGGCATGGGCCGCGGTGCGGGTCATGCGCGGATCGGCAACGATGAGCTTGGAGCCGTTTTCCTTGCCGCGCAGGACATGCTGCATGGCCACAGGATGGGCTTCGGCTGCGTTCGAGCCGATAAAGAACATGCACTTGGATTGATGCATGTCGTTGTAGGAGTTGGTCATCGCCCCGTAGCCCCAGGTGTTGGCAACACCGGCGACCGTGGTCGAGTGACAGATTCGGGCCTGGTGGTCGATGTTGTTCGAACCCCAGAAGGCGGCAAACTTGCGCTGCAGGTAGGCGCCCTCGT
>PXBD01000016.1 GCA_003565625.1 Gammaproteobacteria bacterium | reverse complement strand
CTTCACCCTGTTGTTCGGCAAAAAGAAACCCTTGCTGGCGGTGTCTGCCGTCGCCGCCCTGGCCGGTGTCCTGTTCCTCAGGGCCGCCGTACTGCTTGCCGGAATCTGGGAGCCCCTGGTGGTCTAATTCGACCGCCCCCGGCCTGCGGCAAAACGCCCCGGTACCCGCAGGGTCCGGGGCGTTTCCTTTGGCCTGTTCAGTCGTCGAGCAGCCAGCGCGCCAGCCAGTCCGAGACCTCGCCGTAGAAGTGGCGGCTGTTGGGGCCGCTCATGATCCAGTGGTCTTCGTCCGGGTAGACCAGCAGCCGGCTCTCGATCTGCTGGCGCTGCAGGGCGGTCCAGTACTCGAGCACGTTGGACAGCGGCACCCGTTCGTCTTTTTTGCCGATGGTGACCAGCACGGGCGTCTGCCACTGATCGGCATACATCAGCGGATTCTGGTCCAGCCAGACCTCGGGAATCTCCCAGGGCGGCCCGCCCAGATTGGCTTCGCGGTGGTAGACGGCATCGCTGGTGCCCCACTGGGTGATCAGGTTGACCAGGCCGGCGTGGCTGATCAGGCAGCGGTAGCGATCGGTGCTGCTCTGCATCCAGTTGGCCAGGTGGCCGCCGTAGCTCGCACCTCCAGCGCATTGGCGATCGCCGTCGATGAAGCCGAAGCGTTCGACGGCAATATCAGCGGCCTGGTTGATCTCGTTGGCCGGGCCGCGCAGGGGGTCCCCCTGGATGGCGCGGGCAAAGTCCTCTCCGAAGCCGGTTGAGCCCTTGAAGTTAGTCAGCAACACGACGTAGTCGCTGCCGGCCAGCAGGTGATAGTTCCAGCGAATATGGGGGCTATCGGTCCACATCGAGTGCGGGCCGCCATGCATCAACACCAGCATCGGGTATTGGCGGTCGGGATCAAACCCGGCCGGCCGCACCAGCAGGTTGTGAATGTCGAGCCCTTCTTCGCTTTCAAACCAGAAATGCTCTACCGGCTGCAAATCCAGATCCGCGGTTTGCTCGGTGGTAAACCCGGTCACTTTCTGGTGCCCGCCTTCGGCCAAATCCACCCGAACGACCTCGGAGAACTGCCCGGCGGTTGCAAAGCTTGCCAACAGGGTGGGTCGGTCCGGGTTGCTCGACATGGCCAGGCCACTGTAGACGCCCTGGGACTGCTCAAAGGCAGGACGCGCCTCGCCACCAGTGCTGCTGGCCCGATAAATCCGGACCAGTCCGGCATCCTGGCCCAGGATGAAGACCTCTTCGCCGGAGGGTGATACGGCAAAGCCGCGCACCGAGCGCGCATCGGGAAGCACGATTTCGCGGGCATTCTCCATGTCGGGCCAGTCCATGGCAACCAGGCGCGAGGAATTGAAGACGTATTCGGTTCGCGGCGTGCGGCGGACGAACAGCGTTGATCCATCCGCGCTGAAGGTCGGTCCAGACCAGCTGTCGGCACCGCGCGGGTCGTCGTCATCACCGGTCAGGCGCTGGGGTTCACCACCACCGGCCGGCACTTGCCAGAGGTCGGTATGGGTGAAATCGAAGGCGAAACGGTTCCGGTTGCGGCTGGCCACGAAGAGGACCGACTGACCGTCCGGAGCCCAGACCGGGCTGAGCTCGCTGCCGCCGGCCGAGCGGGCGCCGTCGTACCCGGGATGCGCTACCAGGTCGGTACCGGCCAGCAGGTCGATAACTTCGGGCTCGCCGATGGTCTGGACAAACAAGCGCGGCTGGCGCTCGCCCAGCCAGTTATTCCAGTTCCGGATCGGGAAACCGGTGTAGGTCAGCACATGATGCTCGCGAGCCTCTTCTTCTTCACGGATGCGGCGGCTGTCGTCGTTGTTCATCGCTTCCGGATGAACCGTGCTGGTGAAAGCGATGCGGTCACCCTCGGGAGAAAACACAGGCCGTCGGGCACCGGTGCTGATCCGGGTCACGGGCCGGGCTTCGCCGCCGCCCGACAGGTCCAAGATGTGAATCTGGGCGGCGTCGTCACCGTCGCGCGTGGCGCTGAAGGCAATACGCTGGCCGTCCGGGCTCCAGGCAACGTGGGCCTCGCTTCCGGTGCTGAAGGTCAGCTGGCGCGGCGGTTCGCTGCCATCGACCTGGACCAGCCACAGATTGCTTTCGGCGTCGTCGCCAGCGTAGGCCGGATGATGTACACCTACCACGGCCCGAGTCCCGTCCGGGCTCAGCGCCGGGGCGCCGACTCGAGGCATCAGCCACAGGTCTTCGTGGGTGATCGGGCGAGGGGCAGACTCGGCTTCCGCGCCGGCCACCATGACCAGCAGGGCAAGAACTGCGAGTAGCAATCGAAGCTTCATCAAAAGGTTTCTCCTGCGTGAGTGGGTTGCATGAGTGGGTCGCGCGCCAGTATACGAATAGCACCCTGCCCTGTCCAAAGCAGTTGCTGAAACAAACGCCTGCCCGACTACAATGCAGGCATTGATTACCTGATTCTCCAAGGAGCCCGGACCATGCCCAGTTTCGATATCGTATCTGAGATCGACCACCACGAACTATCCAACGCGGTCGATCAGGCCAACCGCGAAGTCGGCACCCGATTCGACTTCAAGGGAACCGATTCTTCTTTCGAAATCAATGAGCTGGTGATTACTCTTCGCACCCAGTCCGAGTTCCAGCTCGAGCAGATGCTGGATGTGCTGTACGCCAAGCTCAGTCGGCGCGGGATCGACCTGAACGCGATCGACCCGCAGGATCCCGAAATTCAGGTCAAGACTGCGCTGCGTCGGCTGCACGTGCAGGAGGGTATCAACCAGGACCACGCACGCGATATCGTCAAGCGCATCAAGGCCGCCAAGCTCAAGGTACAGGCCAGTATTCAGGGCGACCAGGTGCGGGTCACCGGCAAGAAGCGCGACGAACTGCAGGCGGCCATTCAGCTGCTCAAGGATGCCGAACTGGCCCTGCCCCTGCAGTTCAAGAACTTCCGCGACTAGCGCAACCCGGTCTTACAGCGTTAACCGCATTTTGAATAGCCGCAGGCCAGGCAGGTCTGGCAGCCGTCGAGCAGCACCATGGCCTTGGTGTTGCACTTGAAGCAGACGCTGGCCGTGGCCGGATAAGAGGCCTCGTCCGCGCTGTTCGCGTCAGTCAGGGTTTTTTTTTCTGCTGTCTGTCCTGAGTCCTGCTGCTCCATGGCCTCGTATTCGGCGCGTTTCTGCTCCAGTATCAGCTGCTGCTGCTCGCTGAGCTCATCCGGCTCGATCATGCCAATGCGCTTGAGGTGGTGCTCGACAACGGCCCCGATGTCGGCCACGATTGAGGGCACGAAACGACCCCCAGGCTTGAAGTAGCCGCCTTTCGGGTCGAAAACTGCCTGCAACTCCTCCGACAGGAAGGTGACATCCCCGCCCTTGCGGAACACCGCCGACATCACCCGGGTCAGCGCCACGATCCACTGGAAGTGGTCCATGTTCTTGGAGTTGATGAAGATCTCGAACGGCCGGCGCTGCTCGTGTTCGGTGCCCGCGTTGAGCACGATATCGTTGATCGTCACGTACAGCGCGTGGTCATCGAGCGGGGTGCGAATCTTGTAGGTAGCACCTTCCAGGCACTCCATGCCTTCCGGACGCTCGAGCTTTTCATGCATCCGGATGATTTCGGCCTTGCGCGGAGCGGCTGCCTCAGAAGCTTGATCCTGTTTCTGGCTTTCATTTCCGCCCACTTGATAACCAACGATTTTCTTGTCAATTCTTACCGTCATGATGGTGTTCTCGCCGCCTTTAGAATTTGCCGTAATACCCTTCCTTGAGGGCATCGAAGAGATTGGCCGCGGTGTGGACTTCGCCGTCGTACTCCACTTCTTCATGGCCTTTGAGCTCAACCGTCGAACCATCCTCCAGCTCGAATGAGTAGGTCGTGGACTCAAGATCCTTGTCGGTGACCAGCACGCCCTGGAAGGCTTCCGGATTGAAGCGGAAGGTGGTGCAGCCTTTCAGGCCCTGCTCCCAGGCAAACAGGTAAATGTCTTTGAAATCCTCGTACGGGTAGTCGGTCGGGACATTGGCCGTCTTGGAGATCGACGAGTCGATCCACTTCTGCGCCGCGGCCTGAATGGAGACATGTTCGCGCGGGGTGATGGTTTCTGCGGTCAGGAAATAGTCCGGCAGCTGCTCATCCGGGTTTTCGGAATACGGCATGGCCGAGGGGTTGACCAGCGACCGGTAGGCCAGCAGTTCATAAGAGAAGACGCTGACCTTTTCCTTGCTCTTGCGCCCTTCGCGAATCACATTCCGATTGTAGTGATGGGCAAAGCTGGGCTCGATGCCGTTGGAGGCATTGTTGGCCAGGGAGAGCGAAATCGTCCCGGTCGGGGCAATCGAGGTGTGGTGGGTGAAGCGGGCCCCGGTCTGGGCCAGGCGCTCGACCAGATCGGGCGCAACCTCAGCGACCTTCTGCATGTAGCGGCTGTAGCGGGCATGGAGCAAGCGGCCCGGCACACGATCACCAACCTGGAAGCCGTCGCGCTTCATCTCCGGCCGCTGGCGCAGCATTTGCGCGGTCACCTCGAAGTCGTCGTTCATGATCGGCGCCGGACCTTTTTCTTCGGCCAGTTCCAGCGCGGTCTCCCAGCCGACCACGGCCATCTCGCGCGCAACCTGTTCGGTAAACTCCATGGAATCGGACTGGCCATAGCGCATGCGCAACATGGTCAGGGTGGATCCCAGGCCGAGAAAACCCATGCCGTGGCGGCGCTTGTATTCGATTTCCCGCCGCTGCTCGCCGAGCGGCAGGCCATTGATCTCGACCACGTTGTCAAGCAACCGGGTGAAGATCTTGACCGTGCGCCGGTACTCGTCCCAGTTGAAGCGGGCCTGTTCGGTGAACGGGTCCTCGACAAAGCGGGTCAGGTTGACCGAGCCCAGCAGGCAGGCCCCGTAGGGCGGCAACGGTTGCTCACCGCACGGGTTGGTTGCGCGAATGTTTTCGCACCACCAGTTGTTGTTCTGCTCGTTGATCCGATCGACCAGAACAAAGCCCGGTTCGGCATAGTCATAGGTCGAGGTCATGATCAGGTTCCAGAGGCGCCGTGCCGGCACGGTGCGATAAATCCGGCAGGCAACTCGACCCTCTTCATCGCTGACATACCCGGCACAAGTGGGCCAGTCACGCCAGATCACCTGCTCGGGATCGTTCAGATCAAGTTCCCCGACTTCGCTGTCGAGCACCGGAAACACCAGTTGCCAGTCGCCGTCGTCGCGCACCGCACGGATGAAGTCGTCGGTAATCAACAGCGAGCAGTTGAACTGACGCAGCACGCCGTTTTCGCGCTTGGCCCGAATGAAATCCATGACATCCGGGTGCGAAATATCAAAGGTCGCCATCTGGGCTCCGCGCCGCCCGCCGGCTGAAGAGACCGTGAAACACATCTTGTCGTAGATGTCCATGAACGACAGCGGCCCCGAGGTATGCGCACCCGCGCCTGATACGTAGGCACCCTTCGGGCGCAGGGTCGAGAATTCATAGCCGATGCCGCAGCCGGCCTTCAGGGTCAGACCGGCTTCGTGGACCTTGCCGAGGATGTCGTGCATCGAATCCCCGATGGTGCCCGATACGGTGCAGTTAATCGTGGAGGTGGCAGGCTTGTGATCCAGCGCGCCGGCGTTGGAGGTAATCCGCCCGGCCGGAATGGCGCCCCGCCGCAGGGCCCACAGGAACTCTCGAAACCAGGTCTCGCGTGCCTCGGGGGTTGCCTCCACCGAGGACAGGGCCTGGGCAACACGGCGATAGGTATCGTCAATCTCGGTATCGAGAATTTCCCCCGACTTGGACTTCAGCCGATATTTCTTGTCCCAGATGTCCAGCGACGCTTCCTGGAACGAAATTTCCGGGAACGCCGCCGTCAACGCTTCTGCCGAAACACTCATGCCACAACCTCTTGATTTGTCCGGATAGTTATTACTTATACACAGGTTGCCAAAGCACTTGTTCACAACCCGTTGTGCCGTGGGGGCACGCAAGCCACAACATCTTGTGATGCGGTCATGTACCTTACGCTTTGTTGCCGGCCAAATCAAGCCCGTTTTTTACCCGGAGCCGCTCATGTTCGACATTGTCTTGTTTCGGCCGGAGATTCCGCCCAATACCGGCAACATCATGCGCCTGTGCGTCAATGCCCCGGCCCGCCTGCACCTGATCGGGCCGCTGGGGTTTCGGCTCGATGAGCGCAGTTTGCGGCGCGCAGGCATGGATTATCGCGAGCACGCCGACTACCGACGTCACCGCTCGCTCGACGATTGCCGCGATGAACTGGGGCCGCGCCGTTGGGTCGCGCTGACCACGCGCGGAACCAGACCACTGGATCAATGGCCGTTCCAACCGGGTGACGTGCTGTTGTTTGGCAGTGAAAGCGCCGGTTTGCCGGATGAAGAACTGGCCAGGGTTCCGGCAGGCCAGCGTCTGTTCATCCCGCAGCGTGCGGGAGCGCGCAGTCTCAACCTGGCCAATGCGGTCGCCGTGGCGGTCTACGAGGCCTGGCGCCAGTGCGGTTTCAGCGGTGCCGGCGGCGCCCGCTAATGGGTCTCCGGCTTGAGCTCGCGCTGCATGAGCATTTGCACACCCTTGCGCGCGCTCCAGCCCTCGAACAGGATGCCGTGAACCTGCTCGGTAATCGGCATCTCGACCTGGTAGCGGGCCGCCAGGCGCATGGCCTCTTCGGTGGTCCGCACCGCCTCGACCACCTGCCCGATTTCGGCCACCGCCTGATCCAGTGACTTGCCCTCGGCCAGGGCCAGGCCAAGACGGCGATTGCGGGACAGATCACCGGTGCAGGTCAGAACCAGGTCGCCGACGCCGGCCAGGCCGGTCAAAGTCATGGGGCTGGCGCCCAGCGCGCGCCCCAGGCGCATCATTTCGGCCAGACCACGGGTGATCAGGGCGGCCCGCGTATTGCCGCCCAGGCCGAGACCGTCGGCGATGCCGCAGGCCACGGCGAGCACGTTTTTCAGGGCCCCGCCCAGCTCTGCCCCAGGCAGATCGGCGGTGTAGTAGGCACGGAAATTATCGCCGTGCAGCCATTCGGCCCATGCGGCGCCGAATTGGGGGGTGGAGGCGGCTACCGTGACCGCGGTCGGCAGGCCTTCGGCCACCTCGCGCGCAAACGATGGGCCGGTGATCAGCGCAAGCGGGATTTCGGCGCCGAGTGCTTCTTCGGCGACTTCGTGCAACAGGCGCGCGCTGCCGGGCTCGAAACCCTTGGTTGCCCAGGCCAAGCCGGACTGCGCCGTTAACCAGGGCCGGACCTTTGCCAGGGTTTCGACAAAGGCGTGCGACGGGGTCACCAGCAGGAGATGATCGCTGTGAGAGCAAACCCACTCCAGGTCGGAGTGCGCCGCCAGCCCCGGCGGAAAGACAATGCCCGGCAGATAACGCTCGTTGCTGGCGTCGCGGCGCAAGGCCTCGACATGCTCGCTGCTGATGTCCCACAAGCAGGCCGAGTGGCCACGCCGCGCCAGGTGCATGCCGAGCGCGGTTCCCCAGGAACCGGCCCCGAGAACGCCAATGCGTCGGCTCACGATGCGACTCAGTTGACGCTTGGCTTGTCTTCTGCCGCCGGTTCGGCCTGCTGCTGTTGCTGAGACTCGGCCAGGCGCTGACGGAATACCGCCTCGAAGTTGATCGGCTGCAGCGGCGGCAGGTAAAAGCCACCAGCAGTGATCAGGGTGCCGATCTGAGAGCGGTTATAAGGAAACAGGACGTTGGGGCACAGGACGTTGATTACGTACGGCATCTGCTCCTCGGTAACGTTGGCAAACTGGAAGATGCCGCCGTACTGGACTTCGCACACAAAAGCGGTGGCCTCGCCCTGCCTGGCCGTGACCGTGACGGTCAGAATGACTTCCCAGCGGTCGTCACCAACCTTGGCCGTGCGCTGGGCCAGATTGAGGTTGATGTCCGGCTGGCCGCCCGACTGATCGAGTTCCTGCGGTGATTTCGCCTCGAAGGAGGCATCCTTGAGGTAGATATGCTGCATGACCATCTGCATGCCGCTGTTTTCGGTGGCGCCTGCCTGGGCACCGGCGGCGGCGTTGTCGGGGGTTTCTTCTGCCATGTCGATCCTTAAGTATTGAATGTGGAATTGCGAAAGTAATTAAACCAAGCGCGAGCCGCGCTGGCGTCAGGATTCCTCGTTCTGTGCCTGCGCTTTCTTGCCGCGCTGTTTGCCGGACGGCTTGGATTTCTTGCCGCCCTTGTCCTTGTGCCGGCTGACCGGCTGATTATCACTCAGCCACTGGGTCAGACCGCCGGACAGGGAATGAACTTGTTCAAAACCGAGCTTGACCAACCGGTTGGCCATCTGCGGGGAGACCTGGCCACGCTGGCAATAGACCAGCACCGGGCGCCCCTTTTGCTTGAGCAACTGCTGATTGCCGGCCTCGATCCGCGACGGCGGCATGTGCAGCGCGCCGTTGATGTGGGCCTTGGCAAAATCGGTGCTGTTGGATACATCGATCACCAGCGGGTCTTCGCGGTTGATCAGGCGCACGGCCTCCAGCGTACCGACCTCTTTCCACTTGCGCCCCAGGCGCGCGACCTCCCAGGCCAGCCACGCAATCAGAATGGCCACGAAAAGGCCGCTGAGCAGAAGATTGTTGCCGATGAATTCGATCAATCGATCCATGCCGTGTTCAACAGAGGTCAAAGCCGCCCATTATCGACCATTCCGGCCCTGCTTGTCAGCATCCGGCGGTCAAGATATGAAATAATCCAGCCCACTCCCACGGAAATGGTGAATGGCATGAATCGACCTGCGCCGCTGCTGCTGCTGATTCTCGACGGCTGGGGCCATCGCGAGGCGGCCCCCGACAACGCCATCTCCACCGCGCACACGCCGAACTGGGACCGTCTGTGGCAGGAATGTCCGCATGGTTTTCTCGACACCTGCGGTGAACACGTTGGCTTGCCGGACGGGCAAATGGGCAATTCCGAGGTCGGGCACATGAATATTGGCGCCGGCCGCATCGTCTACCAGGAACTCACGCGCATCAACAAGGCCATCGAGGACGGCGAGTTCATCGCCAATGAGGCCTTTGGATCCGCGTTGGCGCAGGCCCGCGAGACCGGCGGCACGGTCCATCTCATGGGGCTGGTGTCGCCCGGCGGGGTCCATAGCCATGAGAATCACCTGATGGCCCTGCTCGACCTTTGTGCCGAAAAGACCAGCGGCCGGATTGCCGTTCACGCTTTCCTGGACGGCCGTGACACGCCACCGCGCAGTGCCGAGGCCTCCCTGCGCCGGCTCGAGCAAGCCGTAGAACGCATCGACGGTGCCTGCATTGCCGATATCTGCGGGCGCTATTACGCGATGGACCGCGACCAGCGCTGGGACCGAACCGAACGAGCCTGGCAGATGATGGTGGAAGGCCAGGCACCGTTCCAGGCCGACAGCGCCACGGCCGCGTTGGCCGACGCCTATGCTCGCGACGAAGACGATGAGTTTGTCCAGCCCAGCCTGATTGGCTCGGGCGCACCGATCCGCGATGGCGATGTCGTCGTGTTCTTCAATTTCCGCGCCGACCGCGCCCGCCAGCTGACGCGCGCTTTTTGCGCCGAGGATTTTGCCGAGTTCCCGGCGCGCCGGCCCAGCCTGGCCACCATGGTCACCATGACCGCCTACCAGGAAGACCTGCCCTGTCAGGTGGCATTCCCTCCCGCCACCATGCCGGAATTGCTCGGCGAAGTGGTCTCCCGGGCCGGCTTGCGCCAGCTGCGGATTGCAGAAACCGAAAAGTACGCCCACGTGACCTACTTTTTCAACGGCGGCGAGGAACAGGTTTTTGCCGATGAAGAGCGCGTTCTGATTCCTTCACCGAAGGTAGCCACCTACGACCTGCAGCCGCAAATGAGCGCACCAGAGCTGGAGGAACGCCTGATCAGCGAAATCCGCAGCGGACGCCATCAGCTGATCGTCTGCAACGTGGCCAACCCGGATATGGTCGGGCATACCGGCCGCTTTGACGCTGCCGTGGAGGCGGTTGAGCGGGTCGATGAGCTGCTGGGCAACGCCCGCGCGGCGGTCGAGGAAGCCGGCGGAGAAATGCTGGTCACGGCCGATCACGGCAACGTGGAACAGATGCTGGATCCGGACACCCGCCAGCCGCACACCGCCCACACCCTCAACCAGGTGCCGCTGGTGTACTGCGGTCCGCGGCCGCCTGCGTCAATTGACAACGGCAGTCTGCGCGACATTGCCCCGACCATCCTGGCCCTGCTCGACCTCGACCGGCCGGCGGCGATGACCGGTCAGCCGCTGTTCGATGTGGCTGCCTGACGGGCAGGTCTTCTCCCGTATCGTCGGCTTGCTTCTGCTGACGGCCACGACGCTGGCCGCAAGCCAGGATCCGGCCGAACTGGAGCGCGAACTCGAGGCCTTGCGCGCGCAGATCGGGCACATCCAGGAGCGCCTTGACCGCGATCTGGAGCAGCGCGACAGCCACCTGAGTGACCTGGCCGAATCGGAGCGGGCCCTGGCGGCAGCCGAGCAGGCCCGCCGTCGAACCGAACAGCAAATGGTCCAGACCCGCGTCGGCCTGGACGAGCTTCAGGCTCGCATCGATCAGGCCGAGGAAAACCGCCTTGCACTGGCCGAACAACTGGCCGCACAGCTGCGCGTAGCCTATCGCCACGGGATGCCTTCACGACTTCAGCTGTTGCTCAACCAGGACGATCCGCGCCGCCTCAATCGCCATCTGGCCTACCACGCCCACCTGGCGCGGACCCGGCTCGATCTGATCGAGGGCCTGCAGACGGTTGCCAAAGCCCTGGTCCGTGACCGTCGGCAACTGGCCCACGACCACGAGCGGCTTGAGGGCCTGAATCAGCAGCAGGCCGTGACGATCGATCGAATCGAGCGCGAACGTGCGGCCCGGGATCTGGCCTTGACCCGGCTCGAAGAGCGCATCAGCCAGCGCGGTGCCCGCGTCGAGGAACTGCGCCGGGACGCCGCCGACCTCGAGGCACTGATCGAGGAGCTCGCCCGGGCCCTGCGCGATATCCCCATGGACCTGGAGGTGCCTTCGATTTTCGACCTCAAGGGAGAGCTCCCGCTGCCGCTGGAGGGCCGGGTGATTCGGCGCTACGGAGACCCGCGCGGTGGCGAGGTTCGCTGGACCGGCTGGCTGCTGGAGGCCACTGCCGGCGCCGAGGTGCGGGCGATTGCTCATGGCCGGGTGGCCTATGCCGACTGGCTGCGCGGTTATGGCATGCTGACCATTCTCGAGCATGGGGATGGGGTGATGAGCCTCTATGGCCACAACGAAAGCCTGATCCACGAGGTTGGCGCCTGGGTTCGCCCCGGCGAGGTGATTGCGACGGCCGGACGCTCGGGCGGGGCCGACAGCGACGGCCTGTATTTCGAACTGCGCCAGGACGGGCAGCCGGTCGATCCGGTCGACTGGCTGCAGCGACCGTGAATCAGCTGGCCGGCAAATTGCTGCGAGCTGCTGCCTGCTGCCTGCTGTGCGCCGGCCCGGTCGCGCTGGCCGACCAGCAACCAAGAATCGCGCTGATCATGGACGATATCGGTTTCCAGTCGGTCATGGACGAGGCCGTGCTGGCGCTGGATGAACGCGTAGCCGTTGCCGTCATCCCCAACGCGCCGGGTGCGCGCCACTTAGCTCGGCGAGCCGGCGACCAGGGCCGGGAGGTGTTGATCCATCTGCCGCTGAGCCGGGCCGGCCCGCTGGACTGTGATGCCCCGATCTGCCCGCGTCAGGAATGGTCGCCCGAGCGGATGCGCAAGCACCTGGCCTGGGCCAGCGATCGAGTCAGCGGGGCGATCGGCCTCAACAACCACCAGGGCAGCGGCTTTACCGCAGACCCGCAGGCGACGCGCCGCCTGATCGAAGGCCTAGTGCTGCTCAACGGCGAACGCGATCAGCCGCTGTTCGTGATCGACAGCCGCACCACGCCCGCCACCCGGCTGGCCAGCAGCGCCCGGGAGGCCGGGCTCGGCGTCGCCGAGCGGCAGGTGTTCCTGGATCACGACCGCGACCCGGACGCCATCGCAAGCGCGTGGGCTCGATTGTTGGCAACCGCCCGGCGTGACGGCCAGGCCATCGCGATTGCCCACCCTCATACCGAGACGCTGGAGTTTCTTCCCGACGCGCTGGCCGGACTGGCAGCCTATGGGGTTGAACTGGTGCCGATCAGCGCGCTGATCGAGACGGCGTCGGCGACCAGCAGGGCCGTGCCGGACTACCGGTCGGCTACGGCCCCTTCGGCTCCGTAGCCGAACACCGGGTCGAGCTCACGTTCGATCTGCTCATCGACCCAGGCCCGGTCGTCCGGGTCAAGGTCAGCGGTGTAGCCACCCACCCTCGCCCGTCGGACCTTGCGCATCTCCGGGTCCGCCGGGTTCCTGAGCTTCAGCGAGTTGTTGTGGAAATAATTCTGCTCTTCGAGTTTGCGCATGTTGTCGAAGTCGGTGAATGCCACGGTCGCGGCAATTTCGTCGGCGTCGAAGGGCGCACCGATGAACTTGGTAATTCTGGCCAGGCTCTGCTCAGGCGCCCGGCGCAGATCTTCGTAACGGATGATCAGCGCATCGTCGCGATCGCGCAGTTGATCAGCCCAGAAGTTATGGTATCGGATCAGCCACGGCAGACCAAAATCCGGGTGCCGGATGAACTCCGAACGGCTGATGGCGGCGCGGTCAATGGGCTCGTCGGCCTCCCATTCCAGCAGTTCGCGCTTGAATGCCTTGGTCCGCTTGGTGTACTGGATGTACCACGAAACCACGATATCGCCGGGATGACGGGCAACGAACAGGGTCTTCTTGCCCGCCAGCTGCTCTGAGCGGGCGGCGAAAAGATCACCGACCAGGCCTTCCCAGCTGGCCGTCCCGTTGCTGATCAACCAGCGCGGCAGCTCCGGGTTCTGGCGGGCCAGTTCATCGGACTTGAACACCCGTCGCGAGGAAAGACCGTAGTGCTGGGCGTACAAATGCGTCAGCATGGTGCGCAGCCACGTCCCGCCGGTCTTCGGGTGCCGAATCAGCAGGATATCGGCCCGGCGGAGCAGGCGCCACTGCAGCCGCTGGAGCAGCCGGTAGCGTGATCGAACCCGCCACGACCGCGGCAACACCGCGGTGGAAAACAGGATCACCCAGTGCAGGGTGCGATCAAGACTGATGACCATGGGCTCGTCCGGCGCCGGCAGAGTTGTTACGGATAGGTGTAGCTGGCCTGCAGGCCCAGTGGCAGTCCCAGAGCCCAGTACAGCAGCAGGAATGCCGTCCAGATGATCGACAGGGCCACCGCGTACGGTAGCATCATGGAAATCAGCGTGCCGATTCCGGCGTTCTGAAAATATTTCTTGCAGAACACTACCACCAGCGGGAAGTAAGGCAACAGGGGCGTCAGAATGTTGGAGGTCGAGTCACCGACCCGGTAGGCGGCCTGGGTCAACTCCGGCGAAATCCCCAGCTGCATCAACATGGGTACGAAAATGGGCGCAATGATCAGCCACTTGGCCGAAGCCGAGCCGACAAACAGGTTGACGAACATGGTCAGGCCAACGATCCCGACAATCGTCAGCTGGGCCGGCAAATTCAGCGCCTGGAGGAACTCTGCGCCGTTGACCGCCAGCAGGATGCCCAGGTTCGATGCCGAGAAAGCGGCAATGAACTGGGCGGCAAAAAATGCCATAACGATGTAGTAGCCCATCGACTCCATCGCCTTGGTCATGCCCTTGATGATGTCTTTATGGGTTTCGATGGTGCCAGCGGCATAGCCGTAAATGATCCCGGGAATCAGAAACAGAATGAAGATCAGCGGCACGATGGAGCGCATCAAGGGGGCGCCGAAGGAGGTGATGCTTTCATGGAAAGCCAGGTCCGGATTGGGATCGCGCAGGGGCGAATCCGGCAGCAGCACGGCGATGGTCAACAGCGCCAGGGCGACCACGATGCCGATGGTTGCCCACAACAGGCCGCGCGACTCGGCCGCGCTCAGACCTTCCATGGTCGGCATTTCGGACATGTCGCCATCGACCGGGGTGTCCTTGATCAGACGCGGCTCCACCACCTTGTCGGTCAGCCACCATCCAACCCCGATCACGATGATGCTCGATGCGGCCATGAAAAACCAGTTGGCCAGCGGATTCACGTAGAGCGTCGGATCGAGCACCTGCCCGGCGGCTTCGGTGATCCCGGCCAGCATCGGGTCAATCGCCGAGGGGATGAAATTGGCCGAAAAGCCGCCCGATACGCCGGCAAAAGCGGCCGCGATGCCGGCCAGCGGGTGGCGTCCTGCCGCGTAAAACATGACTGCGCCCAGCGGTATGACCACCACGTAACCGGCGTCGGCGGCCGTGTGCGAGATGATCGCCACGAGAATGACCATGGGGGTCAGCAATCGGACCGAGGTCCAGCCAAGCAGCCGGCGCAGGCCGGCGTTGATGAAGCCGGTGTGTTCGGCTACACCGACACCCAGCAGGGCGACGAGCACAATACCGAGCGGGGCGAAGTTGACAAACACCTGCACCATGTTGACCAGAAAGCTGGCCATTTCAGAGCCCGAAAGCTGATTGACAACCTGGATATTTTCACCCGTGCTGGGGTGTACGGCATCGAACTGGATTGGCGCCAGCACCGCCGAGAGCAGCCAGACCAGCACCATCAGCAGGAAAAACAGCACCGCCGGATCGGGCAGCTTGTTGCCGACCGTCTCGATGGCGCCCAGCGAGCGTTCCAGCCAGGTTCGTTTGCCGGGCAATACCTTGTGCAGATCGTCTCTTTGGTTCATCGGCTTATTCGTGTCCCCAGGGCGCCGGCGGTGCCTCCACCGAGCGGTTCAGGTCAAATTCGGCTCGAAACAGGCGCCCTGCCCGAACCAGTTCATAGGCGAACATGCCTTCATCCGGTCGAACTTCCATCGACCAGAAATTACCTACCGAAACTTCCAGGCCGTTGGCGAGGAACAAGGCGCTGGAGTAATCATCGACCGGGAAGGTCTGGCGCCAGCCCCGCCCGGGATCGGTGGTGTGCCCGCCATACCAGGTCACCGCCTCTTCGCTCCCGTCGGCGTGGCGATGGTCGTGTTTCAGGCGCAGCCCGCCGGGAATGCGGGTAAGAATCCAGGTTCGTGAACGGTTAGCGCCCACATGCAGGGGAATCCGGATTTCCTCGTCGCTGCACTCGCGCACGTGCATGATGACTTCTCGATCGAGCCAGCCATCGTCGCCGGGACGGGCAAAACCGGTCATCTGACCGCTGTAAGCCTGCTCGCACAAGCCGGTCAGTGCATCCCAGAAGACCTGCTGGGGCGACCCGGCCTGCGCGTAGGCGCTGACCGGAAGAATGCTGCAGACAAGACCAACCCAGGCACAACGGGACAAGGACATGACGATTCATTGCTAAGGCTTTGACAGCGCGGAACCTTAGCACACCACCACGCCCTCAGCCAGCCCCCAAAAGCCGCGGCGCGTTACTCGTCGCGGTATTCGAGGCACAAAGTGCCGGGCAGCAGGCGCAACAGCACTGCTGCCAACAGGCCAACGGCAAAACCGGCCAGGTGGGCCGCCCACGCCACTTCATGAGCCGGCGGACCGAACGCACTGTAAAGCAGCTGCAGCGTGAACCAGGAGCCAATCACCAGCAGCGCCGGCACGCGGGCAAACTGCAAATACAGACCCAGCGGGAGCCACAAGCCCATACGCCGACGGGGGAACAGCCCCAGGTACACCCCCATGATGGCGGAAACGCCGCCGCTGGCGCCGATCACCGGCAGTTGCTGGGCGTCATAGAGATGCCAGGCCGTATACAGATTGGCCGCTCCGCCCAGGATCAGGAACAGGAGCAGGAATTTGAAGTGACCCACAGCCTTTTCGACACTGACCCCGAAGGCCCAGAAATAGGCCAGGTTGCCCAGCAGGTGAATCCAGTCCACGTGCAGGAACAGGGCCGAAAACAACCCGCCCAGCAGCCACAGCGATTCGCCGTTGGTCGATGCCGCCAGCAGGTCGACAATTGCCCTGGGCCGAAAGCTGAACAATTCCAGCCAGTCGCCGAACCAATCGCTACGGCCGGCCAGGTAGATCGTGCTGACCACGACCATCACGACTGACAGCAGGCTCAGCGACCACGGCCAGATCCAGCTCGGACCTGCCGATAGCGAACGGCTCTGATAGCGCGGCGTCACGGCCGCAGCAAAAAGCGATAGTCGCGAAACTCGATGACCGCGCCCTGGCGGCTGACTTCGACCAGCTGGACCCCCGAGCCCAGGCCGTCTCCTTCCAGACGGCGCTCGCCGTTGATCAGGACAAAGCGCTGATCGGGCTCGAGACTGAATACGTGGATGCTCAGCTTCAGTTCAGGCAACTCGCGGCGCACATCCAGCGGCAGTTCCCAGGCCTCGAGAAAATCAGATCGTTCAGGCTCCCAGGCCCCAGCCAGCTCCTTCTCCTCGGGCTCCAGATCGGCAGCGGCGGGCTCCTGCCCGGCCCGGCTGTCCTCCCGGGCTTGCTCTGCCGCTTGCTCCCCGGCCTGATGGGCCATTTGCTCTGCAATCAGCCGCTCGGCTTCCGCGACCGTCTCGACCAGTCGTTCGCGCTCCCCTTCAGGCACGACCGGGGCGGGCGTCGGGACCGCGCCCGGGCGGGCCGGGGCCGGCCGCGAGACCGATCGTACCGGCGGCTCTTGGGCGGGCGAGCGACGGTCTGTTACCGTGCGCCGCCGGTCGGGCGAAGGCGCTTGTTCGCGGGCGGGCGGTTCGGCAACCGGCGTTTCGATCTCTGCGACCGGCGGGGTGGCGTCCGTTTCTTGCCCGTCGCTGAGCCACCACCAGCCCGCGGCGGCCACCGCAACCACGAGCAATCCGGCCACGGCGGCGGCTGGCCAGCGCCTGGTCGGACGGGCGGCAGCTGCCGGAGCCGAGGCCAGGTCCGGCGTTTGACCGATACGGCGCTGGTTTTCGGACTTGCGCAAGGCGTCGAGAATATAGGACACGGTTTCTAGTTCACTGAAGACTGTTCGATAATCAGGGCCGGCCCGTCCCGCTGCGGGGCCTTGAGGAAAAGCCGGGTCACGGGGCCGATCATGCCATCATCGCTCAGACCGTGACCGCGCTGAAAAGCCTGAACCCAGCCGGTGAACTCCGAATCATACCGATCATCCAGCGGACCTTCCCAGGGTATTCTGTCGCTGGCTGCCGCCAGCTCTTTCATGCGTACCACGGTCGCGCCCGACTGGCCCGGCCGCAGGATCTGACCGTCATCCGGCCACACCACCAGGAAGTCACCCAGCCAGCGCCGATCCAGCTGACGCGCCGGCACCTGGATTTCCTGACCCTGGTGACGCAACACGATCTGCTCGCCGATCAGACCAACCATCATCACGTGGCGCCAGCCCCCGCCGGATTCGTTGGTCAGGCGCAGGATCACCGGCAGCCCGATCTGTCGAATATAAGCCCAGTTGCCGCGCAGCGACACACAGGCGACTCCGTCGACAACCGTTTCCGGTCCCTCGCAGGCAGCGGCCACGGCCAGGCGACTCTGACCCGGCCAGGCGGCGGCCATTTCCAGCCAGGCCGACTCGCTCGTGGCATCGCTGATCATGTTCTGCCAGGCCGGACGCGGGCTGGTCTCGGCCGCGCTTTGATCGGTTCCGGTGAGTGTCCAGCCAAGCCAGCCGCCACCGGCCAGGACCAGCACGACCGCAAGGCTGGCGACCGCCCCGCGCAGCCAGCCACCATGGCTTTCCGCTTCCTCTTCACCACTGACCTCGGCTGCGGCCGAATGCACCAGGCGCCGATGAATCTTCTCCTGCTCACCGGCATAGCCGGCCAGCAGCGCCCGATCGGCGATGATGTTGATCAGCCGCGGCACGCCGCCGGAAACCCGATACAAGGCCTTCAGCGCATCACGGCCGAAGGGACAGCGTGCGGCACCGGCCACGGCCAGGCGATGCCGAACATAGGCTTCGGTTTCTTCCGCATTCAAGGGATCCAGGTGATAGCGTGCGGTAATGCGCTGGGCAAGCTGGCGCAGTTCGGGGCGCGCCAGCAACTCGCGCAGCTCGGGCTGGCCGAGCAGCAAAATCTGCAACAGCTTGTCGGTTGCGGTTTCCAGGTTGGTCAGGAGGCGAATCTGCTCCAGTCCCTGGCGGCTCATGTTCTGGGCCTCGTCGATGATCAGGACCACGCGCTCACCGGCCGCGTGACGCGCCAGCAGGTAGCGGTTGAGCGCATCAAGCAGCGCCTGCATGCTGTCGCCGGCACTGTCGACATCGATCTCCAGCTCAACGCAGATCGCACGGAGCAGCTCCGGCGGGCTGAGCATGGGGTTGAGAATCAGGGCAACCCTGGTATTTTCAGGGACTTGCTCAAGCACCAGGCGACACAGGGTGGTCTTGCCCGTGCCGACCTCGCCGGTCAGCTGGACAAAACCGCCGCTGCCGCCGGTGCCGACCCCGTAGAGCAGATGAGCGAGGGCATCCTGATGGCGCTGACTCAAAAAGACAAAGCGCGGGTTCGGCGTGATCGCGAACGGACGCTCACTCAGGCCGAAATATTGTTCGTACATCGCTATTCCGACAGCGCAAGCAGTGATGCGTTTCCGCCCACGGCAGCGGTGTTGACCGTCAGGGTCCGTTCGGTGGTAAACCGGTACAGGTAGTTCGGGCCGCCGGCTTTCGGGCCGGTCCCGGACAATCCCTCGCCGCCGAAGGGCTGCACGCCGACCACGGCTCCGGTCATGTTGCGGTTGATGTAGGCGTTGCCGACCCGCATACGCCCGGCGATATGCTGCTGAACCCGGTCGATCCGGCTGTGTACGCCGAGGGTCAGGCCGTAGCCGGTTGCGTTGAGTTGGTCGATCAAGTGATCAAGCTCGCGGGCGCGATAACGCAGCACGTGCAGCACTGGCCCGAAGACCTCGCCTTCGAGCAGCCCGAGATCATCAATTTCATAAACCCGCGGCGCGAACCAGGAGCCGCGCGGCAGATCATCACGCAGCTCGACCCTGGCGACTAGGCGCGCGACCTGATCCATGCGTGCGCAGTGGGCCTGCAGCATGTCGCGCTGGCCCTGATCGATAACCGGACCGAGATCGGTCCCCAGCAACCCCGGATCGCCGACCCGGATTTCGCGCAGGGCTCCGCGGAGCATGGTCAGAACATGGTCGGCAATATCGTGTTGCAGGCACAGGATGCGAAGCGCGGAACAGCGCTGCCCGGCACTGTGAAAAGCCGAACTGATCACGTCTCGCACCACCTGTTCGGGCAGCGCCGAGGAGTCGACGATCATCGCGTTCTGTCCGCCCGTCTCGGCGATCAGCACGCCCAGCGGTCCAGCGCGCTCGGCCAGGCTGCGGTTGATCAGGCGAGCGGTCTTGGTTGATCCGGTAAAGGCAACGCCACTGATCCGTTCATGCCGGGTCAGGGCCGCGCCTAGGCTGCCATCACCCGGCAGATGGATAAGTACGTCCCGGGGCACGCCGGCGGCGTGCATCAGCTCCACCGCCCGCCCGGCAATCAGGGGCGTCTGCTCGGCCGACTTGGCAATGACCGCGTTCCCGGTCACCAGTGCGGCCGCAATCTGTCCGGTAAAGATCGCCAGCGGAAAATTCCACGGGCTGATGCAGGCGAACACGCCGCGGCCGTGGTAGCGCAACTGGTTGGACTCACCGGTCGGGCCGGGCATTTCCAGCGGGTCGGCCAGCTCGGAGCGGGCAATGGCGGCGTAATAGCGACAGAAGTCAGCCGCCTCGCGAACCTCGGCGATGCCGTCGTGCAGGGTCTTGCCGCCTTCACGCGCCAGCAGGGCCATGAGTTCGGCGCGGCATTCCTCATAAGCATCGGCGATGCGATCAAGACAGTCGGCGCGCGCGCGCGCGCCCTGACCATCCCAGGCTTCCTGGGCGGCGGCCGCGCGCGCCACGGCTGCGTCCACGGCGGCTGGCTCACACAACCGGATCCAGCCGACCAGGTCATCCAGATCAGCCGGCGAGTGCACGGTCACCGGAGCGCCCTGCCCGTCGCTAACGTACAGGTGCCATTGATCGCTGCCGCTGGCCTGCATGTCGCCCTGAAGGGCTTCCAGCGCCTGGTGATGGGCAAAATTGATTCCGGCCGAGTTGCGGCGATGGCTGCCATACAAATCGACCGGAGCAGGAATGGCCGGATGCGGAATCTGATCGAGCCCGGCGAGTTGGGTCAGCGGATCACTGACCACCGCTTCGGGCGGGAGCGTTTCGTCAACGATGCGGTTGACGAAAGAGGTGTTGGCGCCATTCTCCAGCAGCCGCCGGACCAGGTACGGAAGCAAGTCCTTGTGGCTGCCAACCGGCGCGTAGACCCGACAGGCATTGCCGAACCCGGGCTGGTCGAGCACCTCTTCATACAGCGCCTGCCCCATGCCGTGCAGGCGCTGATACTCGTATTCCCCTTCGGCCCCGGCCAGTTCGGCAATAGCGGCGATGGTGTGCGCATTATGGGTTGCAAACTGCGGGTAGAACAGCGCCGGCTGATCGAGCAGTTTGCGCGCGCAGGCGAGATAGGAAAGATCGGTGCTGCACTTGCGCGTAAACACCGGATAGCCGGGCAGGCCCTCGATCTGGGCAAACTTGATCTCTGTATCCCAGTAGGCGCCCTTGACCAGGCGCAGCGGAATGCGATGCCCGCTGCGTTTGGCGCGGTCGGCGAGCCAGTCGATCGCGGCCCAGGCACGTTTCTGGTAGGCCTGCAGGGCCAGGCCGAAACCGTCCCAGCCGGCCAGTGCCGGGTCAGCCAGCACGCGCTCAAAAATTTCCAGCGACAAATGCAGGCGCTCGGCTTCCTCGGCATCGACCGTCAATGCCACCCCGCACTCGCGGGCCAGCACCGCCAGCTGCAGCAGTCTTGGGGACAGTTCGGCCACAACCACATCCGCACGCGCATGCTCGTAGCGCGGATGCAGCGCCGAGAGTTTGACCGAAATGCTCGGCGCCTGGAAAACCGTGTCTTCGGCGACGGTTTTTCCCACCGTGGCGATGGCGTCGGCGTAGGACTGAAGGTAGCGTTCAGCGTCGTCAGCGGTCAGCGCCGCCTCCCCGAGCATGTCGAAAGAGTAGCGGAAGCGCCGGTTTTCCTCACGGTCGGCCCGCTCCAGCGCCTCTTCAATGGTGCGGCCCATCACGTACTGGAAGCCCATGATGCGCATGGCCTGCCGGATGGCCAGGCGCACCACCGGCTCACCCGAGCGGTTGGCCAGGCGTGCCAGGGTCGTGGAAACGCTGCGCACCGAAGAGCTTCCGATGCGCACCAGCTTGCCGGTCAGCATCAACCCCCAGGTAGAGGCATTGACAAACAAAGAGCCGCTCTTGCCCAGATGCGATTCCCAGTCGGCCTCGGACAACTTGTCCGAGATCAGTTGTTCTGCGGTTTCAGTGTCGGGAATCCGCAGCAAAGCCTCGGCCAGGCACATCAAAACCACTCCCTCTTCCGAGGACAGGTCATACTCGCGCATGAAGGCTTCCATGGCGCCGGGGTCGCGACTGCGTGCGCGCACCCGCTGCACCAGATCAACCGCCCGCTCGGTGACCCGGGAGCGAACGGATTCGTCCAGTCCGAGCGTGCCTGACAGAAAAGTGACGTGACTGGACTCATCCGCCGTCCAGGCAGCTTCCAGTGCCTGACTGAGCGGATCAAGAGCGCGCAGATTGCGTTGGACGAAAGATGGAGTGCGAGCGGGCATTACATGGGCTTTGGCATGGCGCAAGGAGCGACGGCGGCCAGTGTACCGCAGGCTTTGCCAGACGTTGAAACTGTCCCGCCTGCCGGGGATGACGACAGAGCGGATGACGACAAATATGAGCAAAATCGCATGGCCGAATTCATCACGCTCGGCTACAATACGACTCGTTCGCACACCGACACCATCGCCAACTGGCCATGATCGCTTTGCAACCCACTGAATCGGCGTCAGAATCCGTCGTAATCGAAGCCAAATCCAACCTCTCGATGACGTTGGATCGGCTGATGGGCGTGTTCGCGGCGTTGTGCGTTGTAACCCTGCTGGTGGTTGCGTGGCCGGTAATGATGGGGTTGTGGCCGGTTCTGCTCGCCGCCCTGCTCCACCTGGCCGTGGTCGGTTGGTGCTTCCGCAGCGCCTGGCGCGGAAACTGGGCGCGGGAGGAACTGCGCGTGGCCGGCGATCAACTCATTGTGGAACATTTCCGGGCCGGGCTGCGCCGAAAGAGCGAGTGGCCCGTGACCTGGTCGCGGATCCAGATGGAAGACGGCCGGTTTGGCGATGTGCACGTATTCATTACAAGCCAGGGAAAACGTCTCGAGATCGGCGCCTTCCTGCCGGTGAGCGAACGGACCGAACTGGCCCGAATGGTAGACGACGCGCTCCGCCCGCGTTCGGCCTGGCGTGACTGAGAAATTCAAACAGGTAGATGTAACGATGAAGAGAACCAACGAACTGATCGTGGCCATTGCCGTGCTGGCGGTGATCAGCGTAATCACCTGGGGGGTGTTCGCCGTCGGCGACAACATGCCCCGCGGGGTGACAACCTACGCTCAGGACGTATATCAGCTCCACAACATTGTCCTGGGCATCGTGACGGTCATCGGGGTGCTGGTGTTCACCGCCATGTTCACCTCCATCGTCCTGCACCGCCGCTCCAAGGGCTTCCAGGCCGCCAAATTCTCTCATTCGACCCGCGCCGAGATCATCTGGACCGCAATACCAGTAGTGATCCTGGTCGTGATGGCCGTACCGGCAACGCGCGTTCTGATCGACATGGAAAACACCGCCGGTGCCGAAATGAACATCAAGATCACCGGCTACCAGTGGCTGTGGAAATACGAGTACATCGAGGACGACATCAGTTTTTTCTCGGCCCTGGATCGCGACAGCAATCGCGCCCGCCAGCTAGGCTCCGGCATCAACCCGCGCGACGTCGAGAACTATCTGCTCGAGGTCGACAACCGCCTGATCGTGCCCGTCGACACCCGGATCCGGTTTCTCCTTACGGCCGACGACGTCATCCATTCCTGGTGGGTGCCCGAACTGGGCTGGAAACGTGACGCCATCCCCGGGATGATCAACGAGGCCTGGACGCTGATCGAGGAAGAAGGCGTGTATCGCGGTCAGTGTGCCGAACTGTGCGGGGCCGACCATGGGTTCATGCCGATCGTCGTCGAGGCGGTTTCGCGTGAGGCCTACGCCGAGTGGGTGGCCGGCCAGCGCCAGGAACTGGCCGATGCGGCCCACGATGCAGCCCGACTCTGGACGCGCGAAGAGTTGATGGATCACGGCTCGCGCATCTACCAGGCCCAGTGCGCCTCCTGCCACCAGGACGATGGGCGCGGTATCGAACCGGCCTTCCCTGCCCTGGTTCGCGAAGGTGTGCCCACCGGTGATCTCGAGCACCACCTGCAAACCGTATTGAACGGGCGCGAGGGTACTGCCATGACCGGGTTCCGCGATCGTCTGCAGCCGCAGGATATCGCCGCTGCCATGACCTTTGCGCGCAACGCCTGGACCGATGAGGAGGGCGAGGTCATCCAGCCGTCCACCATCGCCGATCTGGATCAGGGCTGACCGCACAGCGACTCAAACCAAGGCTTCAAGCACAGGAATCAAGCATGTCTACTGCCACCACGCATCACGACGATCATCACGGCGACCATCCGACCGGTCTGGCTCGCTGGCTGTTTTCGACCAACCACAAGGAAATCGGGTCCATGTACCTGATTTTCTCGCTGCTGATGTTTTTTGTCGGCGGCGCCATGGCCCTGGTCATCCGCGCCGAGCTGTTTGCACCCGGCCTGCAGCTGGTCAATCCGGAGTTCTTCAACCAGATGACCACCATGCACGCCCTGGTCATGATCTTCGGCGCGGTCATGCCCGCCTTCGTTGGTCTGGCCAACTGGATGGTGCCGATGATGATCGGCGCGCCGGACATGGCGCTGCCGCGCATGAACAACTGGTCGTTCTGGATCCTGCCGTTTGCTTTCACCCTGCTGCTGGCCACGCTGTTCATGCCCAGCGGCGCGCCGGCCTCGGGCTGGACCCTCTACCCTCCGCTGTCGCTGCAGGGCGGCAACAGCCTCGCGTTCGTGATCCTGGCCATTCACCTGATGGGGATTTCCTCCATCATGGGGGCGATCAACATCATTGCCACCATCCTCAACATGCGCGCACCGGGCATGACCCTGCTGCGCATGCCGCTGTTTGTCTGGACCTGGCTGATCACAGCCTTTTTGCTGATTGCGGTCATGCCGGTGCTGGCCGGGGCGGTGACCATGCTGCTGACCGACCGCTTTTTCGGCACCAGTTTCTTCAACGCGGCCGGTGGTGGCGACCCCGTGCTGTACCAGCATATCTTCTGGTTCTTCGGCCATCCCGAGGTCTACATCATGATCCTGCCGGCCTTCGGGATCGTTTCCGAGATCATCCCGACGTTTTCGCGCAAGCCGCTGTTCGGCTACACCTCGATGGTGTACGCCACGGCCTCGATCGCTTTCCTGTCGTTCATCGTCTGGGCCCACCACATGTTCACGGTTGGCATGCCGCTGGGCGCGATGCTGTTTTTCATGTACGCCACCATGATCATCGCCGTACCCACCGGGATCAAGATCTTCAACTGGATCGCGACCATGTGGCGCGGCTCGATGTCGTTCGAAACCCCGATGCTCTTCGCCCTGGGCTTCGTCGTGCTGTTTACCATCGGCGGCCTGTCCGGCGTCATGCTGGCCATTGTTCCGGCGAACTTCCAGTACCATGACACCTACTTTGTCGTGGCCCACTTCCACTATGTCCTGGTCACCGGGGCCGTCTACGCGATCATGGCCGCGGTGTACTACTGGCTACCGAAGTGGACCGGCTACATGTACGACGAGATGCTGGGCAAGATCCATTTCTGGTGGTCGACCATCTGGGTCAACGTGCTGTTCTTCCCGCAGCATTACCTGGGCCTGGCCGGGATGCCGCGCCGGATTCCCGACTACGCCGTGCAGTTTGCCGAGTTCAACATGATCTCCTCCATCGGCGGTTTCATGTTCGGTTTCGGGCAACTGCTGTTTGCCTACATCATCTGGAAATGCGTGCGCGGCGGTGAGAAGGCAACTGCCCAGGTCTGGGATGGCGCGCGTGGCCTGGAATGGACGGTACCTTCGCCGGCGCCGCTGCACACGTTCGACACCCCTCCGCTGGTGGAAGACAACGTGGCGGTCCATCGCGACAAGTTGACCTGAGCGGAACATGCCACCGACTGAGCCCAAGAGCCGGATGCACCGGGACCGGCGGCGCGGCATCGTCCGCACCGCCCTCACCCTGGCCGCCGTGGTTCTGGTGATTTACCTGTTTTTCATTGGCCGAGCCGCCTTCAATTATTTTTCATGACTGAAACCACCAAGAATCCATTGCGCACCGCCGGACTGCTGACCCTTGTAGCCTTCGGCATGTTTGGCTTCGGCTACCTGCTGGTACCGCTGTATGACAAGTTCTGCGAAATTACCGGCATTGGCGGGCGCACCGGCGATGCCGCCAGCGCGGAAGTACTGAGTTCCGAACCGGACCTGTCGCGCACGGTGACCGTCCACTTCGATGCCACGGTCAATTCTGCCCTGCCCTGGCGTTTCGAGCCCACCGAACGCATGATGGAAGTCCATCCGGGCAAGCTCTACGAGACTCTGTACGTGGCCTACAATCGCTCCGAACAGCCGGTTGTGGGCCAGGCCGTACCCAGCGTGTCGCCCGGCCGGGCTGCGCTGTTTTTCAACAAGACCGAATGTTTCTGCTTCACCGAACAACTGCTTGGCCCCGGCGAGTCGCGCGACATGCCGGTTCGGTTCATTGTCGACCCCAACCTGCCGAGCGGCACCAGTCTGGTAACTCTTTCCTATATCATTTATAAAAACGACGAAGCGACGGCGGTGCTGGCTGCCGCGCATTGAATCACTCGGGAGTCCTTGTCTGATGGCACACAGCAGCTACTTCGTTCCGCCTACCGCCAAGTGGCCGATCGTGGGTTCGGTCGGCATGTTCATCATGATGATCGGGGCGGCGAACTGGCTCAACGCCGGGCCCACCGGTCCGTGGCTTTTCACCATCGGTGCCGGCATTACCCTGGTGATGATTTTCGGCTGGTTTGCCGAGGTGATCCGCGAATCGCGCGCAAACCTGTACAACTCGGCGGTGGACGATTCCTTCCGCCAGGGCATGATCTGGTTCATTTTTTCCGAAGTCATGTTCTTCGCCGCCTTCTTCGGCGCGTTGTTTTACGCGCGCATCATCGCCGTGCCCTGGCTGGGTGGTGAGGGCACGGGCGCAATGACCAACCAGTTTCTGTGGCCGTCGTTCGAGGCGACCTGGCCGACCCATGGTCCGGCGGAACTCGGCGGCGATTTCCAGACCATTCCGGGGTTCGGCCTGCCGCTGATCAACACCCTGATCCTGCTGACCTCCGGCGTGACCCTGACGATCGCGCACTGGGCCCTGAAAAAGGGCCAGCGCGGCGCGCTGCTGTTCTGGATGGTGGCGACCATCGTCCTTGCCTGTGTCTTCCTGAGCATTCAATCGTACGAGTACGTGCACGCCTACCGCGATCTCGGACTGACCCTGGGCTCCGGTATTTATGGTTCCACCTTTTTTATGCTCACCGGATTCCACGGCATCCATGTCGTGATCGGCACCCTGATGCTGATCGTCATCGCGATTCGCTGCGCGTTCGGACATTTCAGCAAGCACAACCACTTCGGCTGGGAGGCGGCCGCCTGGTACTGGCATTTCGTCGACGTGGTCTGGCTGGGGTTGTTTATTTTCGTATACGTGGTCTGACAGCAGCTGCTCAACGACCGGCGACGCGTTGCCAGGACGCATTGATCAGTTCCCAGTCGCTGCCGCTCCGCCGCCATCCGGTCTGGACCCGGTACCAGCTGCCCTGCTCGGGAACCAGGCCGCTGCCGCCGGTCAGCACCGCCTGGAAGCGCGCCGTGGCCCGGTCATCGCTGGTCAGATCGACCTCGATATCAAACAGGCGCACGCGGATGCGCTGATGGGCTTGCAGTTCTCGATGGAGCAGCAAGCGCGCGCCACGCCGATCCAGTTGCCAGGTGTCGGCAGCAAAATCCTCGGCAATGGGCGTCATGAAAGAACGGGCGTTGCCATCGGCCACCGCATCGCTCATCCCCTGCAGCTGGGTACGGATCTGCTCTTCGGCTGCGGGTCGGGCACAGGCCGTCAGGGTCACCAGCGCGGCCATGGCCAGCCAACGCATCAGGATTGGTCGTCCAGGTAACTCTCCAGCAGGCGACCGGCCACGTCGACCAGGTCGTGTTCGGTGACCAGGCCGATCAGTTTGCCGGCCGGATCCACCACCGGCAGACAACTCAGGCGCTTCTCGCGCATGATCCGGATCGCCTGAACCGTCGAGGTTTCCGGGCTGATGGCGAGCGGGTCGACGTGCATGATGTCACGCACGGTTACCGGTTCCTCGCGGCGCGCGCCGCGCGCGATCAAACGCAGCAGCTGACGATGCGAGACCAGCCCCAGCAGCTGGCCGGAATCGTCCTCCACCGGGACGTGGCGGACGTAGCGCCATTCCATCAGGCTTGCGGCAAAATCGACGATATCGTCGGGGCGCACGGTAAACAGGTCGGTGGCCATGAACTGACCAACGGTGCGATAACTGTCGCGCCAGTCCTGGCTGGGGCAAAAGCGGGCCAGCTCCCACTCGGCGATCGGCCTGCCGGCCTCCTGTTGTTCAATCATGCTGCCGGTCAGGGCGCGCATGCATTCATGCGGACTGCCCGAGCCGCGCATTTGTTCCAGCGACTCCAGCTGCCAGCGTGACCCTGTGCGACGCTGCTCGACCCGGCTCTGGACCACGCCGAGATAGCGATCGATATCCTCGGCGTCGATCCCGGCCTCGCTCAGCCCCTCGCGCGCGGCCGGCAGCAAGACATCCAGAATCAGTTCTTGGGCCGTCATCTGGGTCTCGTCGAACCAGATCTGCTGGGCCCGCAGACCTTCGCGGGCGGCCGCCATGAAATTCGCCTTGACATCGGCAAAGCTGAAATGGCGACGGATATCGTCGACCGAGCGCGACAGCTTGGCCATCATGCCGAAGAAAAAAGCCGCGTTGGCGACCTCGTCCAGGACCGTCGGCCCGGAGGGAATGACCCGGTTCTCGATCCGCAAGTGCGGCATGCCGTTGTCGGAGATGCCATAGCAGGCGCGATTCCAGCGGTACACCGTACCGTTGTGCAGCCGCAGTGCGTTAAGCCGCGGCACTTCGCCGCGCGCCACCATACCGATCGGGTCATCCTCGAACTCGGTGGTCAGGATGACCCGGAACCGGGCGATATCCTCTTTGAAAATCTCGATGACCGACTCGTCGACCCATTGATCGCCGAAGTGCACGCGTGGTTTGTGGCCGCGCGCGGCATGCGCCTGCGAACGCGCGTCGATGGAGTGCTCGAAAACCGCAATCCGGCTCTCGTGCCAGAGTCGCTTGCCAAGCAGAATGGGAGAATTCACGCAGGCTGCCAGCAGCGGCCCGGTCACCGCCTGGGCGATGTTGTAGAGGTGGGCAAACTCATCGGCGTCGACCTGGAAATGAACCTGGAAGCTGGTATTGCAGGCTTCCAGCATGAGGTTGTCATGATTCAGATTGAGTTGATCGATCCCTTTGATGGAAATCTGGAAATTGCTGCCGCGCAACCGCAGCAACGCCTCGTTAAGGGCAAAATAGCGGGCCTTGGGCACCATGGCGTTCAGGCTCAGGTGATCCTTGGTCAGCGTTGGCAGAATCCCGACCAGCACCACCCGGCTGCCCACCTTGGCCGCGCTTTCGCGCGCAATCCGGACCACCTCGTTGGTTTCATTCTCCAGCTGGCGCAGGCAATCTCCGCCGAGACCCAGCGGCGACAGGTTGGCTTCCAGGTTGAACAATCCGAGTTCGTGGGTGAAGCGCGGGTCTTCGGTCTGATCAAGCACCTGCATGGCCGAAAGAGCGGGTCGATTGGCGTGGTCGACCAGGAACATTTCCTGTTCAGCGCCGATGCGCCGCACGCCGCCTTCGAACATGTTGCGCTCGTGCATGTCTTCCAGCGCCCGGACCTCGTCCAGCAAGGCCTTCATGAACGCCCGGCGGAGCGATTCGTCGCCGGAGCGCTGTACGTTCTGTTCGCCCATGTCACAGCCAGGAACGGTTCGCCCGTGATGATATACCCGACTCACTCCACGAGCAAATGAAATTCCGGCAAGGCAGGTTCCCGACTTGTCTGCAACGGCAGGCTGTGCCAAGCTTGGGGTTTTGACCAACCAAACATCAGGGGTAGTACAAAATGATCGAAAAACCGTGGCTGTCGGAGTACCCGCAGGGAGTGCCCGAAGAAATCGACCTGGCCGAGTTCTCCTCCATCGTCGATGTGATCGACACCAGCTGCAAGTCCTTTGCCGACAAGGTCGCCTATGTCAACTTCGGCAAGGAGCTGAGCTACGCCCAGGTCGACGAATACAGCCGTGCATTCGGCGCCCGCATGCAGGCACTCGGCCTGCAGCCCGGCGACCGCATCGCAATCATGATGCCCAATGTCCTCCAGTATCCGGTCGCCGTATTTGGCGCCCTGCGCGCCGGCCTGGTCGTGGTCAACACCAACCCGCTCTACACCGCGCGCGAGCTCAAGCACCA
Source organism: Gammaproteobacteria bacterium (assembly GCA_003565625.1). GTDB lineage: Bacteria > Pseudomonadota > Gammaproteobacteria > Xanthomonadales > Wenzhouxiangellaceae > Wenzhouxiangella. The sequence continues at coordinate 66,322 of PXBD01000016.1, read as the reverse complement.
GCTCAAGGATTCCGGCGCCCGCGCCATCGTGATCATGGAAAACTTCGCCAACGTGCTCGAGGCGGTGATCGACGACACCGACGTCGAGCATGTGATCATTACCTCGATCGGCGAAATGATCGGCTTTCCCAAGGGCACGATCATGGATTTCGTCCTCCGTCGGGTCAAGAAGTTGATTCCCCGCTACAACCTGCCCCATGCCGTGCGCATGGGCAAGGTGCTCACCGAGGGCAAATCCGAAACCCTCAAGCCGGTCCAGCTGACCCACGACGACCTGGCCTTTCTGCAGTACACCGGTGGGACCACCGGGGTATCGAAAGGCGCCATGCTGACCCACGGCAACATGGTGGCCAACATGCAGCAGTCTTCGGCCTGGCTTGGCAGCAACATCAACCTGGGGCGCGAGGTCATCATCACCGCCCTGCCGCTGTACCACATCTTCGCTTTGACCGCGAACTGCCTGGTTTTTCTGAAGTTTGGCGGCCGCAACGTGCTGATCACCAATCCGCGTGACATGGCCGGCTTCGTCAAGGAACTGGGCAAGGAGAAGTTCACCGCCATTACCGGGGTCAATACACTGTTCAATGGGTTGCTCAACACCCCCGGATTTGCAGATCTGGACTTCTCGCACCTGAGCCTGACGCTCGGCGGCGGCATGGCCGTGCAGCGCGCCGTGGCCGACAAATGGAAAGCAACGACCGGTGTCACCCTGATCGAGGCCTACGGCTTGACCGAGACCTCACCGGCGGCCTGCATCAATCCGATGGACCTGGCCGACTACAACGGCGCGATCGGCCTGCCGATCTCTTCGACTGCCTGCCGGGTTATCGACGAAGACGGCAACCCGGTCGACGTCGACGAAACCGGAGAACTGTGCATCCAGGGCCCCCAGGTCATGAAAGGCTACTGGAACCGGCCGGAGGAAACCGCCAAGGTACTGGGCGAAGATGGCTGGCTGAAGACCGGCGATATGGCACGTATGGATGCCAAGGGATACTTCTACATCGTCGATCGCAAGAAAGACATGATTCTGGTCTCGGGCTTCAACGTCTATCCCAACGAAATCGAGGACATCGTGGCCACGCACCCCAAGGTGCTCGAGGTCGGTGCCATCGGTGCCCCGGATGAGAAGTCGGGCGAGGTCGTCAAAGTGGTAGTCGTGCGCAAGGATGACAGCCTGTCGGTCAAGGAACTGCGCGACTACTGTCGCAACGAACTGACCGGCTACAAGGTACCGAAGTACGTGGAATTCGTCGACGAGTTGCCCAAGACCAACGTCGGCAAGATTCTGCGGCGCGAGCTGCGCGACCAGTACGGCGACCCCAGAAGCTCGGACTGAAGGCGCTCGGCAGACCTACTCCAGCAACTCACCTACCTCAGGGCTGGCAGCCAGCCCTGATGCGCCTACCCCGACCAGGCGAACGGCAAAAGCGCTGCGCCAGTCGCTCCAGTCGTTGAGCAGGTCGCGCGCCGTAGCGGCCAGCACCGAGGCCGATCGGGTGTAACCGGAAAGCGAGCGGCTGCGGGGGATGGTGGAAAATCCGCTGGAGCGCAGCTTGAGGGTGACCGTGCGCGCATACAGGCCCTTGGCGTGCAGGCGCCGGGACACCTCCTCGGCCTGGCGGTCAATCAATCTGCCCAGCGCCGGCAATTCATGGACATCCTCAGACAGGGTGTTTTCCTGACTGATCGATCGTCTGACTCGGCCGGCGCGGACCGGCCGGTCATCCAGCCCGCGCGCGCGCTCTGCCAGGACCAGCCCGTGGCTGCCGAACATCCGGGTCAGGAGATCGGGTGCGGTAGCGCGCAGCTGACCGACCGTCAACACCCCGGCTTCGTTGAGACGCTCTGCGCTGCGCCGACCAACACCCGGCAGGCGCCGCACCGGCAAGGGATCCAGAAAAGGCTGCACGCGCTCTGGCTCAACCAGTACGAAACCGTCGGGTTTGTCGTAGTCGGACGCCAGCTTGGCCAGGAGCTTGTTGGCCGCCATCCCCACCGATGCCGTCAGGCCGGTACGGTCAGCGATGGCGCGCTTGAGGGTCCGACCTATCCGGGTCAGTTCTTCCCAATCGCCCGCGACCAGAGACAGGTCCAGGTAGGCTTCATCCAGACTCAGGCCCTCGACCTCATCGCTCCACTCGTGGAACAGGCTGAAAATCTGGGCCGAAACCTCGCGGTAACGCTCGAAGCGGGGCGCGAGAAAAACCGCATGGGGACACAAGCGCCGGGCGCGCGCGCCCGGCATGGCCGAGCGAACCCCGTATTGCCGCGCTTCATAGCTGGCCGCAGCGACAACACCGCGCGCCGAGCGCCCGCCCACCAGCACCGGGCGTGCGCGCAGGGCGGGGTCATCGCGCTGCTCGACACTGGCATAAAACGCATCCATGTCGACATGCATTACACGCCGCATGGCGGCCGGGTCGGTCCGGGTCAAACCGTGCGGGTTGGTTTCTCGCTGTCGAGCATGCCGGCTAGATGGGCAACGATGGAATTTTGCGCCTTCTGGGCTTCCTGGCCGTCGGCGAACTGGACACCGACACCGCTGTTGATACCGCGTTGACTACCGGGTGGAGTAATCCACGCTACCTTGCCGGGAATGGCCATGCGTTCTTCACCCATGAGACTGAGAAGCACCAGGACGTCGTCACCTAGATGGAAATTCTTGCGCGTCGGCACAAACAGCCCGCCGTTGATCAGAAACGGCATGTAGGCTGCATACAGCTCCTGCTTGTTTTCGATGTTGTAAGAGAGGATGCCTTTCTGCGCCATGGCCCTCAGCCCCGTGGGGGAAATAATGCTTCCCATTCTAGCAGCCATTTCCCGAGTAACAGGTCAGCACGGATCGAGCCGTCGGCCAGGGCCCGGCCGGTCAGCGCTGCTTGCCAGCGCTCAGCCAGCCTCTCGGCGTCCGCTGGCGCGCCCGTGTCCTCGCCCAGACCCAGCGCCGATCCCGTCCACTGGCGGGTCCAGAATGCCAGCCAGTGCCAAGCCTCGTCAGCCCGCCCGGCCCAGGTTTCGGTCAGGCCGGGCTCCAGAACGTTCCCTTTGGCCATTTCCAGCAAAGCGCTGCGGATTTCGAGGCCGAACTCCAGTGATTGTTCTTGCAGCAGCTGCCGCGCCCGTAAGGGCGCCCCTCCGGCCACTTCAAGCGCCAGTTCGTGCTGTGCAGGATCGGCGGCCTTGACCTCCTCTGCCAGCCAGGCCATGGCCTGTTCCGTCGGCGGCGGTCTCACGGCCAGTTTCTGACAACGGCTCAAGACCGTGGCCGGCAGCGCATCCGGGCGGTCGCTGACCAATACCAGCCAGGCCTGCCCGGCCGGTTCTTCCAGTGTCTTGAGCAAGGCATTGGCGGCGTTGCGGTTCATCTGGTCGGCCTCGGCAATCAGGCCGATGCGCCGCGGGCCCAGCGCAGGGGTCAGTTCCAGACCACGGTTGAGCTCACGGATGACGTCCACCGTCAGCTGGGTCCGGTCTTCCGGGACCGCAGCCGCGAACAGATCGGGATGAGTACCGCTGTCCAGCAGTTGACAGGCACGGCATGCGCCACACGGGTTTCCATCATTGGGGGCGAGGCACAACAGGCGCCGGACCAGCCAGTCCGCCAGACTGCGCTTGCCCAGGCCAGCCGGGCCATGGAGCAATGGCGCATGGCCCAGACGCTCATTTGCCAGCGACTGATTCAAATGGTCACGGCAGGTCCTGAGCCAGGGCAGCATCACGTCAGCCTGGCCTGCAGTTGGGCAAGGATTCGCTCCCGCACCTGTTCCGGGGGCAGACTTGCATCAATGACCACGATCCGTTCCGGTTCCAGCCGCGCCTGGGCGAGATAAGCCGCCCTGACCCGTTCCAGAAAATCCTGGCGGGACTGCTCGAAACGATCTCTTTGGCCGCCACGGCGGCCGACCCGCTCCAGCCCAACGGCGACCGGCACGTCCAGCAAAAGAGTCAGATCGGGCTGAAGGTCAGGATGGACAATGTTGGCCAGGCGGTCGACCAGATGCATACCCAACCGGCGCCCGCCGCCCTGGTAGGCGCGACTGGCGTCGGTGAAGCGATCGCACAGCACGTCCTGGCCGGCCTCCAGCGCCGGTCGGATGATGCGGGCCAGGTTTTCCGCTCGGGCCGAAAACATCAGCAGCAGCTCGGTCATCGGCTCCAGTTCTCCGGTGTCCGGATCCAGCAGGATCTGGCGCACCTTTTCGGCCGCGCTGGTCCCGCCCGGCTCCCGGGTTCGAACCACTTCCCGGCCCGCGCCTTGCAGCCATTCCAGCACCCAGGCCGCGGCGGTGGTCTTGCCGGCACCCTCGCCACCCTCCAGGGTAATGAAACGCCCGCGCCTCACCGTCGCCCCCGAATGTATCGGTTGACCGCGGCGTTGTGCTCGGTCAGGGTGTCGGAAAACTGATGGGTCCCGTCTCCGCGCGAGACGAAATACAGGGCTGTGCCCTCCGCTGGCCGGGCGGCGGCCTGCAGACTGTCGCGCCCAGGCAGCGCGATGGGTGTGGGGGGCAAGCCGTGGCGAGTGTAGGTATTCCAAGGATGGTCGGTGCGCAGGTGGACGCGTCGCAGCCGGCCGTCGAAATCATCACCCAGACCATACATCACCGTCGGGTCGGTCTGCAGGCGCATACCGCGCTGCAGACGGCGCACGAACACACCCGCGACCTCGCTCCGCTCGGCCGCCTGGCCGGTCTCGCGCTCGATGATGGAAGCCAGCACCAGAAGCTCTTCGGGTGAGGCCAGCGGCAGGTCCTGGCCCCGCCCTGACCAGGCCGCGGCCAGCGCCTCCTCCATGGCCCTGTAGGCACGCCTGAGGATATCCAGATCGCTGCTGCCGCGGGTAAAGAAATACGTCTCGGGCAAGAAGCGCCCTTCGCCGAAACAGCCGGTGCAACCCAGACCTTCCATCAATTCCGCCTCGCTCAGGTCGTGCCCACGATTCACCAGGCGAGGATCATTGGCCAGTTCGGCGCGCAGGCGGTTCAGCGTCCAGCCCTCGATGATGGTCAAGCGATGGTCGCGGGTTTCGCCTCGCTCGAGCTGTTGCATGAGCGCTGCGACACTGCTGGCGGCAGGAATGCGGTACTCGCCGGCCTGAACGCCCGGTGCATGCAGCCGGCCAAACAAGCGCCACTGCCAGTCTGGCTGGGCCAGGCCAAGCCGCTCGAGCTCTCGCACCAGGCCGGAATAGCTGGTACCGGGCGCCACCCAGAGCTGAAGTTCACCGTCCGGGTTCAACGGCAGAGCATGGAATCGGTTCCACTCATGCCAGCGTTGAACCAGCAGCAGTGTCACCAGCCCCAGCGCGAAGATCACGAGAAACAGGGTCAGGCGCATCAGAACAATTTGCTTTGCCAGAGAGTGTGCAGCCGCCGAAATACCGGACCGGCCTCGAATCGAAATCGGCCCAGTTGCGTGACCGGGCGAATACCGCCAATCGAGTTTATCACCAGCAGTTCGCTCACGGCATCCAGCTCGGCCGGAAAGACGCTGCTTTCAGCCAACTCCGAAGCCAGTTCCTCGCGCAGCCAGGCCAGGCCGACACCCGCCACCGCCGGGTGCGGCGGCGTGGCGATCCCATCGGCGCCAACCAGCACCAGGTTGCTGCTGACCGCCTCGGCAAGACGGCCGGCGCTGTCGAGCAGCACGGCCTCGTCGGCACCGGCGCGGGCGCATTCCCGGGCGGCCAGGGTCTGGAGGAGCCGATTGCCGTGTTTGAGGCCGGCCAGGACACCCTCATCGGCCAAGCGATGGGCACTGAATATGGCGCGCAACCCGGACCGACGCTGGTCTTCCAGATCACTCGGCCAGGGCCGACGCTGGACAATCCGGCGCGATCGCGGCTGGGCCACCGGCCAATAGCCCCGTCCACCGCTCCCGGCCGTGATCGTAATCCGGATCACAGCGGAGCAATCGGGGCAGGCTTGAAGCAGGATCCTGCAATCCCGCGCCAGCTGCGCGGGATCCGGCAGCATCACTCCCAGCACTTCGGCGCCGCGCGCCAGGCGCTGCATGTGGCCCGACCAGAGCGGAGCCTGGCCATGCCAGAAGGCAATGGTTTCAAACACATGCTCGCCAAACAGCAGGCCGCGGTCGTCGGCCGGCACGGCCTGGTCTGGTCGACCATCAACGAGCGTGTTCATGGCTGGCCAAGCGCGCGCAGCAGCCCACGTGCCTTGGCTTCAGTCTCGGCGACCTCGGCGACGGGGTCTGAATCGGCCACGATGCCGGCACCGGTGCGAAAGGTCAGCAGCCGATTGCTGACCCGCATCGAGCGGATCAGGATGTTGAGATCCATGCTGCCGTCCAGCCCAAGGTAGCCCATCGAGCCGGTGTAGAAGCTCCGCCCTCGACCCTCGAGTTCGGCGATGATTTCCATGCAGCGCACTTTCGGACAACCGGTGATGGTGCCGCCGGGAAACAGCGCAGCAATCACGTCTACCGGGTGGATTTCGGGTCGCAGGCGTCCGCGGACGTTCGAGACGATGTGATGCACATGGGTATAACTTTCCAGTCCCATCAGCTCGTTTACCTCAACCGATCCGGCTTCGCAGACCCGGCCCAGGTCGTTGCGTTCCAGGTCGATGAGCATGATATGTTCGGCCCGCTCCTTGGGATGCCCAAGCAACTCGCCCGACAGGTCCAGATCCAGTTCCTGGTTCGTTCCACGCGGCCGGGTTCCGGCGATCGGGCGGGTTTGCACCAGCCCCCCGCGTGCCTCGACCAGGCGTTCCGGAGACGAGCTGATCACGGTTCCGCCCGGCAGCCGGGCCAGACCGGCGAACGGAGCCGGGTTGGCTCGGGCCAGCAGGCGATACAGCTCGGCGGCGTCGGGCGCGGTTTCGAAACGCGCCCGCCACTCCCTTGAAAGGTTGACCTGAAAGACATCGCCGTCGAGGATCCAGGCGCGAATGCGGTCCACGCCGTCGATGAACTGCTCGGCTGCATCCACCTCCAGCTCCAGCTCGGGCAGGACGGAACGCGGCCGCGCCGGCGTCGGCAGCCTCGCCAACTCGGCGCCGGCCTGCTCCAGCCAGGCCCCGGACTCGGCCGCCAGCCAGCGCTGGCCAGAGATTGTATCGATCAGCAGCGCGGCCGGGCAGCGCGCCGCGCACGCGACCGGCAGGCCGTCGCCCGCCGGCGGTACCGACAGCCGTGGCTCGATCTCGGCAGCGACCTCGTAGCCCAGGTAGAGAAACCAGCCGCCGGTAAACGGCAGCCCGCAGGAGCCAGGATTCGGGGCGGCGAAGGCCGCGGGCAGGGCCACTCGCAGACGCGCCAGAAAGTCCGAGCCCCCGGTATCCACCAGGGTTTCCCCGCTGTGCCGAAACAAAATGCTCCAGCGACCGGCAGCCGATGTGGCCTCGCTGCTGAGCAGAAACGGCCAGGCGTCCGGGTCGTGACGGTGGATTTCCAGCAGGTCGATCGGTTCGTCAAGCCGGCGAACGCAGACCTCGCTCATGGCGGGCAGGAATGGGGCCGTGACGCGCTCAGGCAGCGCCTGGAAAACGGCGCAGCAGCAATGAGCCGTTGGTGCCACCGAAACCGAAAGAATTGCTCAGGGCATATTCCATCCGCGCCTGGCGAGCTTCGCCGGGGACCAGGTCAAGGCCGCAGCAATCCGGATCGGGGTCATCGAGATTGATCGTGGGGGGCACCACTTGGTCGTTGAGTGCCAAGACTGTAAACAGCGCTTCGATGCCGCCGGCCGCCCCGAGCAGGTGACCGGTCATCGACTTGGTCGAACTCATCATGAGCCGGGCCGCGTGATCACCGAACAGCTGCTTTACGGCGGCGCACTCGGCCCGATCCCCCACCTGGGTCGAGGTGCCGTGGGCGTTGATATAGTTGATCTGGTCGGGACGCACGCCGCCATCGGCCAGGGCGTTGGCCATGCAGCGTGCCGCACCCTCGCCGTTTTCCGGCGGCGATGTGATGTGATGCGCGTCGCCACTCATCCCGAATCCGGCTACTTCGCCGTAAATTCGCGCACCGCGCTGCATTGCCCGTTCCATTTCCTCCAGCAACAGCACGCCGGCACCGTTACTCAGAACAAAGCCATCCCGATCTCGATCCCAGGGACGACTCGCCCGCTCGGGCTCTTCGTTGCGAGTTGACAGCGCGCGGGCGGCGGTAAACCCGCCGTAGGCGGTGGGGGTTGTGCCGTACTCGGCTCCGCCAGCCACCATGACGTCGGCGTCGCCGTAGGCAATCAGGCGGGCCGCCTCACCAATATTGTGGGTGGCCGTGGTACAGGCGGTCACGATGCTGATGTTCGGGCCCTTGAAACCATAGCGAATCGAGACATTACCGCCGATCATGTTGATGATGCACCCGGGCACGAAAAACGGCGAGATCTTGCGCGGACCGTTGTCGAGGTAGGCCTGGTAGGTTTGTTCGATCGTGGCGATGCCGCCTATGCCCGAGCCGATTGCCAATCCGTGGCGGTCGGCATCGTCCGGGTGCTCGGCAAGGCCGGCGTCCTCGATCGCCTGAATGGCCGCCGCCATGCCGTAATGGATGAAGCGATCGGACTTGCGCGCCTCCTTGGGGCTGAGGTAGCGGCCGACGTCGAAGTCACGCACCTCCCCGGCAATGCGAGCCGAAAAACGCTCCGCATCAAACGCCGTCAGGGTGGAAATCCCGCTGCGACCGGCCTTGACACTCTCCCAGGCCGCCACGGCATCGTTGCCGACCGGCGAAACACAGCCCAGACCGGTCACGACCACCCGGCGCTCACCGCGCATGACGGCTGCCCTGCAGATGCTTGCCCGCTATCGTCACGACGATCGACTGATCGCGTTTATTGATCGACGTTGTTGGTGATGTAGTCGATCGCCTGCTGCACGCTGTTGATCTTTTCGGCTTCCTCATCCGGTATTTCGCACTCGAACTCTTCTTCCAGCGCCATCACCAGTTCCACGGTATCCAGCGAATCGGCCCCCAGGTCATCGACGAAAGATGCGCTGGGAGTGACTTCTTCTTCCTTTACGCCCAGTTGCTCGATGACGATTTTCTTGACGCGATCTTCGATGCTGCTCATTTGTTTAAATCCTCTAGAATCACTCAATCAAGACGCCGGCGGAGCATCCTGCCCACCGGCGCCACTCACAGGATCCGACAACCCCCGAAAGGCAGGGCCGATCCAGTCTTGCTGCTGTTTGCCTGTGTTGCCGCTGATCCATGCCGGACCTCAGGTCATGTACATGCCGCCATTGACGTGCACGGTCTGGCCGCTGATGTAGCCGCTGTCCGGGCCGGCCAGGAAAGCCACGCATCCGGCAATGTCCTCTGGACGACCCAGATGGCCGAGGGGGATTGTACCCTGAAGACGCTCGCGCTGCTCCGGCGAAAGCGATCGAGTCATGTCGGTGTCGATAAAGCCCGGTGCGACAACGTTGACGGTGATGCCGCGGCTTCCGACCTCATGGGCCAGGCCGCGCGAAAAACCGGCCAGCCCCGCCTTGGCGGCAGCATAGTTGGTCTGACCGGGGTTGCCGGCATAGCCGACCACCGAAGAAATGCTGATAATGCGCCCGCTGCGCGCCTTGATCATCCCCCGCAGGCAGGCCCGGGTCATGCGCATTGCCCCCTTCAGGTTGGTCTCCAGAACGGCATCCCAATCCTCGTCGCGAAGCCGCATCAGCAGTTGATCGCGGGTAATGGCGGCATTGTTGACCAGTACCCCAACCGGACCGGCGCGCTCGACCACCGCCGCCAGGGCCCGATCTACCGCCTCCGGTTCGGTCACGTCCAGAACCAGCCCACGGCCGGAACCGAGCTGATCGGCAATGCCTTCAGCACCCGCCGCGCTGGTAGCGGTACCGAACACCTCCAGGCCTTCCTGGCGCAGGCGCAGGGCCACGGCTCGGCCGATACCGCGACTGGCACCGGTAACCAGCGCAACGATGGGGGCAGTGCTTTGGCTCATCGTCTCTCTCCTGTTGTCCTACACCCGGGCGGCAAGCCCGTCCATCTCCTGCGGGTTTTCCAGCGCCAGCCACTCCACCTGGCGATTGATCCGCTTGCCCAGGCCACACAATACCTTGCCGGGGCCGCATTCGGCCACCGTGGTCACGCCGGGTGCAACCAGTTCGCGGACACAATCCGTCCAGCGCACCGGCGCCGACAACTGCTCCACCAGCGCTTGCCGAATCGCTTTGGGTGAGGTTCGAATGCCGGCATCCACGTTATGCAGCACCGGAATCGTGGGCGTGGTCAAGGAGACCTTCTCCAGCACAACCGCCAGCTTAGCGGCCGCCGGGGCCATGAGGCCGCAATGCGAAGGCACGCTCACCGGCAAGGTCAGCGTGCGCCGGGCTCCGGCCTCCAGACAAGCCCGGGTGGCCCTCTCCACGGCTGCGGCATGCCCGGCAATGACGAGCTGGCCAGGCGAATTGTAGTTCGCTGGGGCCACCAGCTGGTCCTCGGCGACCTCACGGCAAATCGCCTCCACCACTTCTTCATCAAGACCGAGAACGGCCGCCATTGCGCCCTGACCAGGCGGCACGGCGGCCTGCATCAGACGGGCGCGCTCGGCCGTGACTTGAACCGCGTCGGCAAACTCCAGGGCACCGGCAGCGACCAGCGCGCTGAACTCGCCCAGCGAGTGACCGGCCAGCCTGACCGGAGGCGCACCATCGCGGTGACACCAGGCCCGCCACACCGCTATGCCGCCGGCCAGCATCAGCGGCTGGGTCAGCTCGGTGGCGTTGAGTGCTTCGGCCGGCCCGGTACAGGCCATTGTCCAGAGGTCCAGGCCGAGTATTTCACCGGCCTCGGCAAAGGTCTCTGCAACCACCGGATGACGCTCATTCAATGCTTCCAGCATGCCCGGCGACTGAGACCCTTGGCCCGGAAATATGAACGCAAGATAAGACATAAAATCAGTTTATTGAAAGGCTTTTTTAATAGACAATCAGAGCTGAGCCCCAGGTGAAACCGCCACCGAAGGCCTCCAGCAGCAGCCGGTCGCCACGCTGTACCCGGCCACTGCGGACCGCCTCATCAAGGGCCAGCGGCACCGAGGCCGCCGAGGTATTGCCGTGACGATCGACGGTAACGACCACCTGGTCCATCGACATCTGGAGTTTTTTCGCCGTCGCCTTGATGATGCGCAGGTTGGCCTGGTGTGGAATCAACCAGTCGAGATCAGTTTTTTCCAGCTGGTTGGCTTCCAGAGTCTCATCGACGATGCGCCCCAGGGTATTGACCGCCACCTTGAAGACCTCGTTACCCCGCATGTGGACGCTCAGACCGCCGCGCGGCTCCGCCAGGAAACCGCGCGACACGCCGACATCCACCTTGAGCAAGTCGCCATAGCCGCCGTTGGCGTGGATGTGAGTCGACAGAATACCGGGCTCTTCATCGGCAGCGAGAACGGCCGCACCGGCGCCGTCACCAAACAGCACGCAGGTGGAACGGTCACTCCAGTCGAGCATGCGGGTCAGGGTTTCAGCGCCAACCACCAGGACCCGCCGCGCGGTTCCGGCCCGAATATACTGGTCGGCCACCGACAGACCGTAGAGAAAGCCGGAGCAGGCCGCGTTCAGATCAAAAGCACCGCATTCGGCCATGCCGAGGCGATGCTGCAACAGGCAGGCGGTGGACGGAAAGACCACGTCCGGGGTTGTTGTCCCAACCACCAGAAGGTCGATATCGGCAGGCGCCAGACCGGCCGCATCCAGGGCCGCACGAGCCGCCTCCTCGGCCAGGTCGCAGGTGGTCTGATCGTCGGCAGCGATGCGCCTTTCCGAGATACCGGTGCGATCGCGGATCCACTGGTCGTTGGTATCCACGAACGCTTCCAGGTCCTTGTTGGTCAGGACTTTTTCCGGCAGGTAACTGCCTGTTCCGATGATGCGCGAATACATTCGCAAACTCCCTCGTTGTCGGCTCAATCAAGCGCCCAGAACTGGGCCTCCATGGCCCGGCTCAGACCCTCACGCGCCTCCCGCGCAGCCAGCCCCAGCGCTTGCGCCAGGCCGGAAGCGCTCGCTCCACCGTGGCTTTTGATGACCACACCGCGAACGCCCAGCAAGGCCGCGCCATTATGCCGCGCCGGATCCAGGCTGTCACGCAGACGGCGCAAACGGGGTCTGGCCATCCAACCACACAGGCTGCCGCCGAAGCGCCGACCGATTTCAGCGAACATCAGGCGGACCGCTCCCTCCGCGCTTTTCAGCAGGACATTGCCGGAAAACCCGTCGCAGACGATCAGGTCGATCGCGCCGGCGAAGACCTGGTCTGCTTCTATGAACCCGTGAAAATCCAGGTCGGGATCGGCGCTGATCAGGCGAGCGGCCTCGCGCACCACATCGGGCCCTTTGCCTGGCTCGGTTCCGATATTGAGCAGCCCGATTTTCGGCTCGCGCCGATTGAGCGTTTGCACCGCTGTCCGGCCCAGGCGGGCAAACTCATGCAGACGACGCGCATCGACATGAATATTCGCCCCGAGGTCCAGCATCCAGCAGCTGCCCTGAAGCGTGGGCAAAGACCCCATCAAGGCCGGCCGGTCAATTCCGGGCCAGGTGCCGAGCAGATGTCGGGCCAGCACCATCAGGGCGCCGGTGCTGCCACCGCTGACCACGGCGTCAGCACCGTCTTCAGTCAGCGCCTGCAAAGCCAGGCCCATGCTGCTTTCACGTCCGTGGCGCAGAGCAGCCGCCGGGCCGGCATCCGATGGCAGCGCGTCAGCGGCATCGAAGAGCCGCACGCGGGCCCGCCTTGACGCTGACCAGGAAGCCAGTAACGGCTCGATCAGTGCTGCCGGACCAAAGACCTGCAGTTCCAGCTGCGCGTCGGCCGCAAGCGCCAGCCGACAACCCTCAAGATTAGTCGCCAGGCTGCCGTCTCCTCCCAGGGCGTCGACGGCAACGCGCACGTTTGCGCCAAGAGACACGGCCCGGCCTGGCGGGGACGATCAGTCCTCGTCTTCTGCCTCGACTTCCGGCGCCAGCTCTACCACCTGGCGGCCGCGATAGAATCCTTCCGCCGAGACGTGGTGACGGCGATGGGTTTCGCCGGTGCTCAATTCCTCGGACAAGGTCGGCCCTGAAAGGCGATCATGCGAGCGGCGCATGCCGCGCTTGGACGGGCTTTTGCGATTTTTTTGGACGGCCATTTTCGTGTTACTCCTAGCAGTTGGATTGAAATTCAGTGCTTTTTCGTCTTGCCGGTCAGCTCGGCCAGGGCGGCGAACGGGCGCTGGGTGTCCGCACCGCCTGCCGGGACGTTTTCTCCTCGGGCCGCTTCCACCGCCGTGCGGTCTGCCACTACAGGTTCCGAGTCTGGCGCTCTCGGCACCAGTGGCAGCGCCAGCAGCAACTCTTCCGCCAGCAGGTCGACCACGCGCACCCTGGGTTCGGTTACCACCAGCGGTTCGTAATCCTCCGGCAGTGCCTCGACGGCCGCCTCGCTGGCAACGATTCCGACCAGCGACTCGCTGTCCACTCGATGCAAGTAGCGAACCAGCGTGCGCTGACACATCAGCGGCACCTCACCAAACACCCGCACCCGGACGCAGGCCTGGCGTTGATCGTCCAGCGCGAACGTCAACTCGAAGCCTAGTTCCTCGTCTGCGGGCGCCTCGATCAGGTCGACCGCCGCAGCCAGCCGGGCCAGCGCAACGGTGCCGGCAAACTCGCGTCTTGCCTGGGCCGCCTTGAATGGATTGAGCCAGTCCGGATAGTCGCGCGACATAAGCCTGCCATTGTACCATTGGGGTTGTTTTCCCCACAATGGCTGAATGATCCACTCCATGCCCACCGCTTCCGGCCCAGCGCCCACCCCCCGTCTCATTCTGGCCTCCAGTTCGCCCTACCGGCGCGAACTGCTTAAGCGCCTGCAGCTCCGCTTCGATGTCCACCCCGCCAATATCGACGAATCCGCACAGCCGGGCGAGGAGCCGGCTGCACTCGCCGGGCGACTGGCTGGAGAAAAAGCCAGGGCCATCAGCGCCCAATACCCAAGGGCGGTGGTCATAGGCTCCGATCAGGTCGTCGAATGCGCGGGCGCCTCCCTGGGCAAGCCCGGCAGCGCCGTCCGTGCGGTCGAACAACTCGAAGACCTGCAGGGCCGCAGCGTGACCTTCCACACGGCCATTCACGTGACCGACGGGGTGCGCGAACTGGGCTGCACTGTTCCCACGGTGGTGCGCATGCGCACCCTGACGCGCGCCCAGATCGAGCGCTATGTCGAGCGGGAACAAGCGCTGGACTGCGCCGGCGCGTTCAAAAGTGAAGCCCTGGGAATCTGCCTGATCGAACGCCTGCACAGCGACGACCCGACTGCCCTCGTCGGCTTGCCGCTGATCGCAACGGTGGATCTCCTGGAGGCATTCGGCATCGCCCTGCCCTGACCGCAGAACTCGCCCTTAAGGCGGCTGACGGGCGCGAAAATGCTACTATTCGATGGAGATGATTGCCGCCCACCCGGGAGCCCTAGCATGTCCGCAACCCCCCATTCCGGCCAGCCCTTCCAGCACTGGCAGATTCAACACGACCTTGACGGCATCGCCTGGTTGACGATCGATCGAGGCGACGACAAGGTCAATAGCCTGGGCACCGAAGTACTTGCCGAGCTCGACACCATCGTGACCGAGCTCGAGCGCACCAGCCCTGCCGGCCTGGTGCTGATGTCGGGCAAGCAGGGCAGCTTCATCGTTGGTGCCGACGTGCGCGAATTCGACGCAACCAGCGACGTGCAGGTGCTGCAGGACAACGTGCAAAAAGTCCATGCGCTGTTTGAGCGGATCGAGAAACTGGATTTTCCGACGGTCGTGGCGTTCGAAGGCTATTGCCTGGGCGGCGGCCTGGAACTGGCATTGTGCTTCGACTGGCGCATCGCTCTGGATGCCGACCACACCCGCCTGGGATTCCCGGAAGTCAATCTAGGTATTTATCCGGGTTTCGGCGGTTCGGGTCGCGCCATCACCGCCATCGGCGCTCTCAAGGCCATGCAGATCATGCTGACCGGTCGCATGCTGCGCCCGCGCGCTGCCCGCGCCATGGGTCTGGTTGACCAGGTCGTTGATATTCACGGTTCACTGCGCTGGGCCGCCCGGAACGCAGTAATGCGCAAGAAGCGTCATCGGCGGCCGGGGCTGGTCGATCGCCTGTCCGGCAGCGCTCCAGTCCGCCCCCTGCTGGTGCGACAGATGCGCAAGCAGACGGCCGCCAAGGCGCGGCGCGAACACTACCCGGCTCCGTTCGAATTGATTGATGCATTCGAGCAGGCCGGCAATGACCAGGCTGAGATGATTCGCCTCGAGGCCGAAAAAGTCCCCAGATTGCTTGCCGGGGATACCTCGCGCAATTTGCGCCGGGTGTTTCGCCTGATGGAACAACTCAAGGCACAGGGCAAACGATCGAGCTTCAAGGCGCGCCGTGTGCATGTGATCGGCGCCGGCGTGATGGGCGGCGATATCGCCGCCTGGTGTGCATCCCGTGGCCTGGAGGTGACCCTGCAGGATCGCGAGATGAAGTACATCGAACCGGCCCTGAAACGGGCCGAGAGTCTGTTCCGGCGCAAGCTGAAGAAGCCCGAGGCGCTGGCCGCGGCACGCCAGCGCCTGCGGGCGGACGTGGACGGCGATGGCGTCGCCCGGGCCGATGTCATTATCGAAGCGATTTTCGAAAACCGGGAGGCCAAGCGCGCCCTGTTGGCCGAACTCAAGGGCAAGGTCAGCGACCATGCCATCATCGCCACCAATACCTCCGCCATTCCGCTGGCGGAACTGGCCGACGTGCTGGAAGACCCCGGCCGCCTGATCGGGCTGCACTTTTTCAACCCGGTGGCGCGCATGCCGCTGGTTGAAGTTGTGCATGATCCGGGCAGCGCGCCCGAGCGAGTCGACGACGGCTGCAGTTTTGCCACCCAGATCGGCAAGTATGCCCTGCCCGCCAAGTCCACCCCCGGCTTCCTGGTCAACCGGGTTCTGGCACCCTACATGCGCAACGCAATGAAACTGCATCGCGAAGGCATTCCGCGCGAGGCGATTGACCGCGCGGCCGAACAGTTCGGCATGCCCATGGGGCCGGTAGAACTGGCCGACACCGTGGGTCTGGACGTCGGCATGGGGGTGATCGACACCCTGATGGGCGAGCAGGCGGCAGAAGACCGCAAAGTGCTCGAGGAGATGGTCAAGGCCGGAAAACTCGGCAAGAAATCAGGGGAAGGTTTCTATGAATGGAAAAAGGGCAGACCGCAGCGGGACCCGAAAGCACACGAGGGGCACGATCTGAACGATCTTGCCGAGCGCCTCATGCAGCCGTATTTCGATGAGTGTCGCGCCTGCCTGGCCGACCAGGTCGTTGAAGATGCCGACCTGCTGGACGCGGGCATGATCTTTGGAACCGGTTTCGCTCCGTTCCGCGGCGGCCCCCTGCACTACCTGGCCGGTAGCGGCGAAACCGACGCCACGCCTGCGCCTGCGACTACTACCGAGGAGGACTCCTGATGTCGGGCACCAGCTTGAGAAAAACCGTCATCGTCGGCGGCGCTCGCATTCCGTTCTGCCGCTCCAACACGCTGTACGCCGACCAGTCCAACCAGGACATGCTCAGCGCCGCGATCCAGGGCCTGGTCGAACGCTACGGCCTGCACGGCAAGGTCATCGACCAGGTCATGGCCGGCGCGGTGACCACCCACTCGAAGGACTGGAACCTGGCCCGCGAAGCGGTACTTTCCACCGCGCTCTCGCCCCTGAGCCCCGCGGTCACCCTGCAGCAAGCCTGCGGTACCAGCCTGCAGGCGGCCTTGCTGGCCGGCAGCCAGATCGCCGCTGGCCAGATCGAGTGCGCCGTTGTCGCCGGCACCGACACAACCAGTGATGCACCCATCGTTTTTCAGAAGCGCTTCGCCCAGCGTCTGATCCGCCTGTCCAAGGCCAGATCAATAGGTCAGAAACTGAAAGTCTTCAAGGGCTTCCGATTCTCCGAACTGGCTCCCCAGCCGCCCCGGAACGCCGAGCCAAGAACCGGTCTTTCGATGGGCCAGCACTGCGAACGCATGGCCCGCGAGTGGCAGATCGAGCGGGCGGAACAGGACGAGTTGACCGTCGAGAGCCACCGCAAAGCGGCCGCGGCCTGGGAAGCGGGTTTCTTCGACGACCTGGTGATCAGCCACAACGGCGTGGTCCGGGACAACATCATCCGACCCGATACCAACCCGGACAAACTTGCCAGCCTGAAGCCGGCCTTTGACCGCAAGCAAGGCACCTTGACCGCCGGCAACAGTTCAACGCTGTCGGACGGCGCCGCCGCGGTGCTCCTGTGCTCGGAAGAGTGGGCCCGGGCCAACGACCTGCCGATCTCGGCCTACCTCAGCCACGGCAGGGCCGCGGCGGTCGACTTTGTCGACGGCGACGAGGGGCTGCTGATGGCACCGGCCGTGGCCGTTGCCGAGATGCTCCAGGCAGCGGGTCTTGGTCTTGGCGACTTCGACTTCTATGAAATCCACGAAGCTTTTGCGGCCCAGGTGCTGTGCACCCTCAAGGCCTGGGAGTCGGAACGGTATTGCCGCGAACGCCTCGGCCTGGACGGCGCGCTCGGATCCATTGATCGCTCACGCATGAATGTTCGCGGTGGTTCGGTCGCCATTGGTCATCCGTTTGCCGCGACTGGTGCGCGCATTCTCTCCACCCTCACCGCCATTCTGGAGCAGGCTGGTTCGGGACGCGGACTGATTTCGGTGTGCACGGCCGGTGGGATGGGAGTCGCGGCCATAGTCGAGCGGCCCGGCAACGGTGGCGGCGGTCGAAGCGCCGAGACCAGCGGCGGGCAAGCCTCCGAGCCAGTCAAAGTGGCCGGCAAAAAGAAGCGCAAGAAGCGGCGGCGGAAGAAAGCCGCATCCAGAGCCGCGCCTGGCCCGGCAGCGGGAGCCAAGGGTTCGGGCGGCTAACGGCCGACTAGCAGCCGCCCGACGCTGCACGGCTCGGGCGGTCTCGCCCGAGCCAGCCACCAAGCGCAATCGCAGAACTCAGGGCAAGGCCCATCCAGACAGGGTCCACGCTCGCGGCATTGCCCATGACGACGGCGGGAGCGGCCAGCATGGCCATCGCGAACAATTCATTGTTCAACAACCTCCCCAGCCACCAGCCTGCGGCGGCCATCACGACCAGCAGCACCACTGGCGCAATCACCGCCAGTGCCTGCACGGGCAACAAATCAGTCGCGAACGACGATCCCACCAACGCCAGCCAGAACAACAGCACCGTTAAGCCGCCTGCTGTTGTCCCTTGCACCGCCAGCACCGACAGCTCGGTCAGGCGCAGGCGCCGCTGAATCAGCACGGCTTGCACCGCCAGCCAGCCCACCAGCAGCGCGGCAAGGGCCTGCGCCGGGAGCCAGCCGGTATAGAGCAACAACAACAGACCCAGCGCAGGCGTACCCTGCCAGCCACCAACAACTGCCAGCCGGCTGCAGCCTGCCCGCCGGCCCGGCCTTCCGCCAAGCACGCCCGCCACAAGCGCTGCGAGCAAGGCCGGCAACAGCGCCGCCCGCAGCAATTGCTCATACGCCGGAGCCTGCAGCGGCGCCAGCGCCTCGGCGGCGACGGCATACAGCAACAGCATCAGGCCCGGTGCCAGCAGGGCCAGCGCAAGCGCCTGCCAGGGCCCGGCCGCGGGCGCCGCCGCACCCGGCCTTGCGAGCGCACAGTGCAACTGCCAGGCCAGTAACCAAAGCGGTACTGCGGCAAGGATCGGAAACTCAGCCAGACGTCGAAACTCCAGCATCAGGACCAGACTGTCAAAACCGGCCAGCCCGACCGTGGCCAGAGCCAACAGACCGACCAGGGCAAAGCAGACAGCCCCGGCTCGCGTCGCTGCGCCACCGACCGGGCGTGTGGATTGCTCACGGTTCATTCCGGCGCCTCTTGATGCCGCGACTGTCTCGGCCCTAAGGCACGACCCAGAAATCGTCCGGCCATCAGCGCAAAACACAGCGGCAGCGGTGCCAGGACCACTGAGCCGGACAATCCTGGCGCCCACGATGACCCCAGTTGCAGATCAAAAAACCACAACCGCAGAGCCGCCCAGCCCAACAGCGCACTGACTGCTGCCGCCAGCAGCAAAGGCAGGGCCGCAACCACGGCGCTGTGCGCGGCCGCACTGGCAGCACCCAGCATGATCAACCACAGCAACACTACCCCGGCGTAGTCCGGGATGCCGGAAAGACGGCGAAGATCGAGGAGCTGAACCGCGACCTCGGCCACGCCCAGCATGACCAGGCCCAGCATCAGAACGACAATCAGGCTGCGCTCGATCAGGGCAAGGCTTTCATCGAGATCGCGAAACCCCTGCCTCAACAACAACCGGAGCGGCATCATCCGAGCATCAGGCAACGGTCGCCCGGCCGATCAAGGAGCAAGTACAACCAACCCGGCCGCCTCGGCCGTGTTCTGCAGCAGAGTCGCGACGGTCATCGGACCGACGCCGCCGGGCACGGGCGTGATCCAGGCCGCCACCCTGGCACAGGCCTCAAAATCCAGATCGCCGTGGATGCGACCGTGCTCGTCGCGGTTGATCCCGATATCCACGACCACGCTGCCTGGACGAACCCAGTCGGAATCCACCACGCCGCGCTTGCCCACCGCCACGCACAGTATGTCGGCGCGGGCCACGTGATCGCGCAGGCTGCGGGTGAATCGATGGGCAACCGTGACCGTGGCGCCGGCCAGCAACATCTCCAGGGCCAGCGGGCGGCCCACAATGTTCGAAGCCCCGACGATGACCACGTGGCAACCCTTGGGGTCGATACCATAGGCGCCCAGCAGGGTCAGAACGCCGCGCGGCGTGCACGGGCGCAGACCAGGATCGCGCAACGCCAGGCGGCCGGTGTTGTGGGGATGGAAACCGTCCACGTCCTTGTCGGGGTGGATGCGGGAGGTGACGGCTTTTTCGTCAAGGTGCCCGGGCAAGGGCAGCTGCACCAGGATCCCGTCAATCGCCGGATCTTCATTGAGGGCATCAATCCGGGCCAGCAGCTCACCACGGCCGACGCCATGCGGCAACCGGTAACTGTGTGAGGCAATGCCGGCCCGTTCGCAGGCCTTGACCTTGTTGCCTACATAGACCTCGGACGCCGGATCGTCACCTACCAGCACCACGGCCAGACCGGGCTGGGCTCCGCCGCGCTCGCGATGGGCCGAGACCGCAGCCGCGACGTTGTCGATCAGACGGTCGGCCACTGCCCTGCCGTTCAACATTTGCGCGTGGGGTTGCTCCATGATGGGCGATATTGTAGCTTCTGGCGGATCGAATAAGACCGCTGCCACGAAAAGGATCGCCCATGAACCTGTACGAACACACCTTCGCTGCCCTGGAAGGCGGCTCGCTGCCGCTGGACCGCTTCCGCAACCAGCCCATCTTGCTGGTCAACACGGCCTCGGAGTGCGGCTTCACGCCGCAATATGCGGCCTTGCAGCGGCTCCATGCCGACTACCATCGATCGGGTCTGGTAGTCATCGGCATCCCGTGCAACGACTTTGGCGAACAGGAGCCCGGCAGCGCTGAAGACATCGCCCGCTTCGTGCGTGAGGAGTGGGGCGTTACCTTTCCCATGACCGCCAAGTACTCGGTCATCGGGCGCGGCTCGCACCCGCTGTTCCGCGAGTTGGTCGAGCAATGGGGCAGCGACATACTGCCCCGGTGGAATTTCCACAAGTACCTGTTTGACCGGCGTGGCCAGCTGGTTGAGCACTGGCCTTCGGCAACGCCGCCCGACGATCCTACCCTGCTCCACACCCTGGGCCGCAATCTTCAGTCCTGGTCGCTGTAGCGAGTGGTCAGCGTTTCTGTCGGCCGGTAAACCTGCGCAGTCTTTTGCGCTTCTGGATCTGGCGCGGGGTGAGCACGTTCCGGCGCCCGGCGTACGGGTTTTCGCCGTCCCGAAACACCAGCTGGATGGCTACGCCGGTCAGGTCAAATGCCTCGCGAAAGCGGTTGACCAAGTAGCGTCGGTACTGGTCCGGCAGCTGCCGCGTGCGGCTGCCGTGGACCACGATCCGGGTCGGCAACTGGCCCCCGGCGTGGGCATAGCGCAGTTTCGGCGCGCCATTTTTCCCGCCGGGCGGCGGATGGGCTTCAACCGCTGAGCGCAGGGTTCGGGTCAGCGCCGGGGTCGCCAACTCGGCACGCGCGCAGCGATGAACATGGACAACGGCGCTGTGCAGCTGACCCAGGCCACTGCCGTGCAGTGCCGACAGGGTCACGACCGGCGCATGGCGGGCAAACTGCAGGCGCTCGCCGACATCAACCAGTAGCGACCGGCGCTGGTTGTGCTCCAGCCCGTCCCATTTGTTCAGAACCAGGATCAGGGCCCGACCGGCCTCCATCGCGTGCCCGGCCAGGCGCGCGTCCTGCTCGGTCACCCCCTCGGTGGCGTCGAGCATCAGGACCACGACCTGGGCCTGTTCCATTGCCTGCAAGGCCTTGATCGTACTGAACCGTTCCAGCCCCTCATGGCTGCCACGACGCCGTCGAATGCCGGCAGTGTCGACCAGGTGCAGCCGCTGTCCGTCGCGCGTGATCTCGGCATGAATCGGGTCCCGCGTGGTCCCGGCGACAGGAGTGGCCAGCGCCCGGTCCTCGCCCAGCAAACGATTGAGCAAAGTGGATTTGCCGGTGTTGGGGCGCCCGATCAGGGCCAGGTGAATGGCATCATCGCCGGCGCCGGGAGCGGCCTTCACGGCCTCGGGCAAACGCTCGCTCAGCGCCTGCCCCAGAGCCTCGAGGCCGCGCCGGTGGCTGGCCGAGATCAGGCAGAACGGATCCAGCCCCAGGGCCAGGTTTTCGCCCATGACCACGTCCGGGTCGAGCCCGTCGGACTTGTTGATTGCGTGGATGATCGGCTTGCCCAGGGTGCGCAGCCAGGCGGCGATATCGTGATCGGCCGGCACGATGCCGGCCCGTGCATCGGTCATCAGGACCACCAGGTCGGCCTCGTCCACCGCTAGGCGGGTCTGGCGCTCTCGTCCACTGCCAACCTCATCGAGCGCCGCTTCCAGGCCGCCGGTGTCAATCAGAAGCAGCGGCCGATCCTGAACAACGGCACGGCCGTAGATGCGGTCACGGGTAACGCCCGGAAGGTCCGCCACCAGGGCATCGCGGGTTCGCGTAAGCGCGTTGAACAGGGTCGACTTGCCGACATTGGGCCGGCCCACGATCGCTGCCACGGGCAAGCCACCACCGTTCATGCCAGGCCTCTCAGCGGTCGACCTGCCAGGCTGTCAGCCTGCCGTCGGTATCCAGTACATACAGGGTGTTGCCCACCACCAGTGGGGCCTGGGCCGGGGTGTTACGTCCGATCCGGCTGCGCGCGGCGAATCCGCCCTGGTCGACGTCATACCAGTGCATGTAGCCTTGCTCATCGACCGTCACCAGGAAACGTCCGAAAAATACCGGTCGGCTGATGTTCCGCCGCGCCAGACTGTCGTCGCGCCACAGGGTGGCGCCGTTGCGTCGATCCACCAGCCAGACTGCATCCTCGCGATCGGCCGCGGCCAGCTGGGTCCGCTGCAGGCTGATCCCGCGGTGGGAGGCCACATCCTTGCTCCACAGGATGCGCCCGGAGTCCAGGGCCAGTCCGGCCATCTGGCCGTGGTAGCTCACGACGTAGAGCTCCGAGCCGACGATTGCCATGGGCCCGTCGATGTCGGCCAGCCGATCGAGTTCGGTACGGCCTTCCGGCACGCTGACGCGCTGATCCCATAGCACGCTGCCGTCGCCGGCGCGCAGCCCGCTGACCACGCCGTCCTCGTAACCGATAAAGACCTGGCCGGCTCGACCCAGGGGATCGCTGTTGCCGCGCAGGGTCAGCAGCGGTACGCTGCGATCGTGGACCCAAACCCTGGCCCCAGACTGTTCATCAATCCCGAACACCCGGCCGTCAATGCAGCGCACCACCACCACACCGTCCTGGATAACCGGTCGCGAGAGCACCTCCGAGGACAAGCGGGCGCGCCAGAGTACGGTCGCGCTGGCTCGATCCAGCGCAACCAGTTCCCCGTCAAAGGTACCGAAATAGGCCCGGTCGCCATGCAGTAACGGACCGGCGGAAATCGCCAGGTCGGTTTCGTGCCGAGCCTTCTGACTCCCGGAATCAGCGTCTACCACCGTGATCCGACCGCGATAATCGGCTACCCAGATTTCCTGGCGATCGTAGACCGGCCCCAGGGCAGCGCGGCTGCGACCCGGCCCGCGGCCCATGTTGGCCGACCAGACCTGGCGCGGCTCCGCTGTGGGTTCGAAATCGACCAGGGCTGCCGGCCCGTCCCCTGCATCATCGCGACTAAACCAGCCGCCCACGGTCTGGCAGCCGGCCAGGGCCAACGTGACCAGCACGAACAGGGCTGAACGCAGCAACCAACTCACGAAGCCTCTCCGCCCGGGCCTGTGGCGTCAATCTTCATCTGCAGCAGACGCTGCAGACCGCCCTGCCGGGTGGCATGATCCAGGGCCTGCTCATAGGCCAGACGTGCCCGCTGCCGTTCTCCCAGTTCCAGCAAAAGGTCACCGCGCAACTCACTCCAGGCGGCCTCGAAGCCGCGTGGCGCGTCCTCGCCGACAATGTCCAGGGCGGCCCGCGCATCGCCCTGGGCATGCAGCACCCGGGCCAGGCGCAGTCGGGTCACCGGGTGCAGCATTTCCATGCGCCGTTGCTCCAGCAGTTCGCGATAGATCCGCGCCGCCGACTCCAGCCGCCCGTCCTCGACGTAGGCCGCCGCCATTGCCAGGCCCGCAAGGCCAAGATAGGCGCTGCGGCCGCCTTCACTGCGCAGGGTTTCGAAATGATCTTCGGCCACCTGGATGCGGCCGGCCTCGATTTCGTTTTGAATCAGGTTGTAATAGTCCGCGGCGAGCGCCTGCTGGCTGGCCTGTTGATCCTGCCAGTAGCGAAAACCGAAGATTCCGCCAAACGCGAGAACCAGCCCCATCACGATCGCAGGAACGTATTCACGCAGCCACTTGCGGACTCGTTCGCCCTGTTCATGTTCGTCGTACAGCTCAACCGCCATGAATTGCCTTCTGTGTGCTTGAAAGTGAGTGGTCGATCAGCCCGCCATGATACGTCAGGCCGGCGCCAGATCGGGCAACAGCCGGGCCAACCGCGCAGGCAATTCCTCCCGGGCCAGGCTTTGCTGCGGCTGGTCACCGCGCAAATCCTTGATTTGGCAGCGCCCCTGCTGGACTTCCTCTTCGCCCAGCACCAGCGCATAGGCCGCCCCACTGCGATCGGCGCGCTTGAACTGGGCCTTGAAACTGCCGCCGCCCAGGTTGCAGGCCAGGCGCAGTCCGGGCAAGTGGTCGCGCAAAAACTCGGCCAGGCCCAGCGCCTCGACCGGGTCAGCCTGGCACACCAGATAGACCTGCGCACCGCCGGGGTGTTCCGTGCCCAGGCTTTCGATCAGGTCCACCAGTCGCTCCATGCCGAGCGCAAAGCCGATCCCCGGAGTGGCCCGACCACCCTGGATGGAGACCAGATCGTCGTAGCGTCCGCCGGCACAGACCGTACCCTGGGCGCCGAGATCGTCGGTCACCCATTCAAACACCGTCCGGCAGTAATAGTCGAGACCACGCACCAGGGCCGGATTGATCCGGTAGCGGATCCCGAGGCCGTCCAGGAGCGCGCAAACGCTCTCGAAATGGGCCCGTGCCTCGTCGCCGAGCGCATCGGCCAGCAGCGGCGCCTGGGCCATGATCGCGCGCGTGGCCGGGTGCTTGCTGTCGAAAATCCGCAGCGGGTTGGTCTCGAGGCGGCGCTGACTGTCTTCGTCGAGTTGATCGATCCGCGGCCGCAGATACTCGAGCAGCCGTTTGCGGTAGCGCTGACGATCGTCACGATCACCCAGGCTGTTGATTTCGAGCCGGATGCGCTCGGCCAGGCCCAGACGGCGCCACATGCGCTCCCCCAGGGCGATCAATTCAGCGTCGGCATCGGCGCCGGCCAGGCCAAACACCTCGGCTCCAAACTGATGGAACTGACGTTGACGGCCACGCTGCGGACGTTCGTGGCGAAACATCGGCCCGCGGTACCAGACCTTGAGCCCGGGAGTGGTCAGCAGACCATGCTGAATGGCCGCTCGCACGACCCCGGCCGTTCCCTCGGGTCGCAGACTCAGCAGATCCCCGTTGCGATCGGCAAAGGCATACATTTCCTTTTCGACCACGTCGGTGCCCTGCCCGATCGCGCGGGTGAACAATTCGGCTTTTTCAACCAGCGGAATCCGGATTTCGCGAAAATCGTAGCCGTCCAGGAGTTCCGACAGCTGCAATTCCAGCCAGCGCCAGGT
Source organism: Gammaproteobacteria bacterium (assembly GCA_003565625.1). Taxonomy (GTDB): domain Bacteria; phylum Pseudomonadota; class Gammaproteobacteria; order Xanthomonadales; family Wenzhouxiangellaceae; genus Wenzhouxiangella. The sequence goes on along the minus strand of PXBD01000016.1, from coordinate 41,026 downwards.
GGGCGTCTCGGTCGGCAGGATATCGTGCATCCCGCGAATGGACTGAATATTGTTCATGGCTCACACAGCAACAAGCAGGGTTGCGGGCCAGACCCGCACACCGTCAAGGTTGGAACAACGAAAGAAAAACCGGCTCAGAGTCGAACCTCACCGCCGGCCAGTAACTCCAGGCTGGTGACGTCAGCGCGGTCCTGGCCGTCAAACTCCACCGTCTGGCCATCGACTTCCAGGGCGATTGCGCTGGCCCGGCCCAGCAGCAGCCGGAACGGCGGTTTGGCCTCGAACCTGCGCCGATCGCCGGCCCGCAGCAGGTCATATTCAAGCCGTTCGCCGTCGGCCGCGTAGACCTCCAGCCAGCTGTCGGCCCGCAAGTCGATCACCAGTACCGAAAGCCCTTCTTCCAGCGCCTCCGAGTCCGGAGCCACGGCATCTGGTTCGGCCGCGGCCGGGTCGCGCAGCGGACGGATTGCCGCCAGCGGCAAAGCGGAGGCAGCTACCGCGCTGCCGCCCGAAGAACTCTCGGCCGGATCGTTGCCGTCGTCAAGGGCCAGCGCGCGGGCAATGCGGCTGGCATTGCGCTGCTCGACCGCGCCCGGCGCGCTTTCGGCAAGCTCCATACCCGCCACTGGCTCAGGCTCGATAAAGCGCGACCCACCTTGAACATAGAGCCACACAATGGGTGGGACAATCAAAGTAGTAACAACAAGATAGGTTGCAAACTTGAGATATCGATCAAACTTTGGCTGACGCCTGGGCACGGCCAGTACCTGGCGCAGCTGGGCCGGCTCCGGCTGCTCGATCAATTCCAGCAAAGGCGCCGGGTCGAGGCCGAGAAAGGTGGCGTAATTGCGTACGTAGCCGCGCCGATAAATCGGTGCGAGCTGATCCAGCTCGCCCTTTTCCATCCGCTCCAGGGCGAGCGGAGTCAAGCGAATGCGGCGCGCAGCCTCTTCGAGACCAAGACGTCGCTTGAGGCGTTGCTGGCGCAGCTGGATTCCGACTTCTTCTTCGGCTCGTCCGACGGGCAGCCTGAGCTGGTTCGGCTCGGGCACGACGGTGCTGGCGGGATGATGGTACTGGTCAGTCATCTTCTTGTCTCAGGCTGCGCAGCTCTCTGGCTTGCAGGGAATCCGGAAAATCCTGTTCCAGTCGACGGGCGTAGCGATACGCCCCGCTGGTATTGTCCAGGCTGTTTTCAATCCGGTAGCCAAGCATCAGCGCGGCCGCATCGACGCCAGCCACGCCTTCAAATCGCTGAAAAAAGGCGCGCGCGCGGAACGCATCACCTTGCTCAAGGTAAAGACCGGCCAGCTGGAACAGGGCGTCGGCATAGCCAGGGTCGATTTCCAGCGCCTGGCGCAGGTAGCGTTGCGCCTGCTCACTGTCGCCGGCGCGCCGGGCACATGCGCCGGCATTGGCATAGGCCAGTTCGGGCGTGGCGTAGAAAGGGTCGTCCATGGCGCGCTGGAAATGCCGCTCGGCCTCGCCAAAACGCTGCTGCCGACACAAATGAACCGCAAAGGCATTTTGCGTGGCTCCGTCGTTCGGCGCCAGTCTGGAGGCCGTTCGGTAATGCTGGCCGGCGCGACGGCTGTCACCCAGCTGCTCGTAGATCAGGGCCAGGGTGAGGTGGGCCGGGGTGTGGTCCGGGTCATGCCGAATCGCCGTGTCGAGCTTCTCGATCGCCAGCTGCAGTTGGCCACGCTCGAGGTAGCCGACGCCCAGACGGGTGTTGACCTCGGCCGCGCGTACCGGGCTGACCCGGTTCATGCCCTCGCGTTCAAGGGACGCAACGTCCGGCGTAGTCGCACAGCCGACCACGACCAGGGACAACCAGGCCAGAAAACCGAGCCTGACGCAGGACGATCTCATGCCGGCATGGCCTGGCGCGCTAACTGCTCTTGAACCACGCGTCGGCGCTGGCTTGGGTCCAGCAGTTGGCCGACCAGCTGGCCACAGGCGGCATCGATGTCATCGCCGCGGGTCTTGCGAACCGTGGTGATGATGCCCGCCGCCCGGGTCACCTTCTGGAACTCGTAGATCACTTCAGGGCTGGAGGGCCGGAACGGGGTACCCGGAAAGGGGTTGAAGGGAATCAGGTTGAGCTTGCACGGCAGCCCGTTGAGCAGCCGCACCAGGCCGCGTGCTTCGCGCCGGCTGTCGTTGACGCCGTCAATCATGGTGTACTCGAAGGTGATCGACCGACGATGATGGACGCGAACGAAACGCTGGCAGGCAGCCATCAGGTCTGCGAGCGGAAATTTCCGGTTCAGCGGCACCAGCCGGGTGCGCAACTCATCGGTCGGGGCGTGCAATGAAACGGCCAGGGCAAACTCGTCTCCATGGGCCAGATCATCCATGCCAGGCACGACCCCGGCGGTCGAAATCGTCACCCGCCGCGACGCCAGACCATACGCGAGGTCGTCGCGCAACAGCGACAGGGCCGGCCGTACCGCCTCCAGGTTGAGCAGCGGCTCGCCCATCCCCATGAATACAACGTTGGTGACCCGCCGCTCGCCCAGACGAGGGTCGGCCAGCGCATTGACGGCAAACCAGACCTGGCCGATGATCTCATCGGCCGACAGGTTGCGCTTGAAGCCCTGCGTGGCAGTCGAGCAAAAGGTGCAGTTGAGCATGCAGCCGACCTGCGAGGAAATGCACAGCGTTCCCCGGTCGGGCTCGGGAATGAACACGGTCTCGACCGCGCTGCCGCCGTTTTCGCTCAGCAGCCACTTGACCGTACCGTCTTCAGAGACCTGCTCGCGGATCACGCGCGGAGCGCGCACTTCGGCGCGCTCTTGCAGACGGGCGCGCAGATCGCGCGCCAGGTCGGTCATCAGGGCAAAGTCGGTAACGCCGCGCTGATGAATCCACTGCAACAGCTGGCGGGCACGGAACGGCTTTTCCCCGAGGTCGGCAAAGTACCGCTCGAGGGCCGGTCGGTGCAGTCCGAGGAGATTGGTTTTCACTGTGGCCGATGCCTGCATCTGCTGAGAAAACCCTGCGAAATCAGCGCGAGTATATCTCATCGGCTCCGAAAAAGAACTCGATCTCCTGTTTTGCGGTTTCCGCTGCATCAGAGCCGTGCACCGCGTTGGCGTCGATGCTGGCGGCAAATTCGGCCCGGATGGTGCCCGGCGCGGCCTGGCGCGGATCCGTTGCACCCATCAGTTCCCGGTTTCGGGCAATCGCGTCCTGACCTTCTAGCACCTGGATCATCACCGGTCCGGACGTCATGAATTCCACCAGATCGCCAAAAAACGGACGTTCCCGGTGGACCGCATAAAATCCCTCTGCCTCTTCGCGGCTGAGATGCTTCATTCTTGCCGCCACGATCCGCAAGCCGGCACGCTCGAAGCGCGAATAAATTTCTCCGATCACGTTCTTGGCGACGGCATCGGGCTTGATGATGGACAGGGTGCGCTCCATGGATAATCCTTGAGGAATAAAGTCAACCCGTAATTGTAGCCCAGCCTTGATGGCAACGACGATAAGCGCGCGTTAAAAGCCCACGGTTGCTCACGCAGGCAGATTATTATTTGCTCATGAGACATCTAAACGTCCTGCCTGCTGCGTCGCTTGCCCTCGCCCTGGCCATGCCGGTATCCGCGCAGCCGGCCCAGTTACCCGAAATCATCGCCGCTCCAGCGGTCATCAGCACGGTCAGCGATCCCATTGAAGTGCTCGGAACGTTGCGCGCCAACGAGTCGGCCGAGCTGACCAGCAGCATTACCGAAACCATTGCCGAGATCCGCTTCAGCGACGGCCAGCGCGTGGAGCGCGGGCAGGTCCTGGTCGCGCTGACCAACCGGGAGCAACTGGCCGATCTGGCCGAGGCCGAGGCCGACCTTGACGAAGCCAGGCGCCAGTTCGAGCGCGTCTCTGATCTGGCCGAGCGCGGTCAGGAGTCGCGCGCCATGCTCGATCGGAGCCGACGCGAACTCGATACCGCCACGGCGCGCCTGGCAGCGGTCGAGGCCCGGCTCAGCGACCGGCTGATCGTTGCTCCCTTTGATGGAGTGCTGGGGCTGCGCAACGTTTCGGTCGGCAGTCTGCTCACACCCGGAACCGTGGTCACCACGCTGGTCGACGATTCGGTCATGAACCTGGATTTTGGCGTGCCTGAGCTGCGCTTGGGCCAGGTCCATCCGGGTTTGCGGCTGAGCGCGCGCAGCCGGGCCTGGCCCGATTACGAGTTCGAGGGCGAGGTGACCAGTATCAGCAACGTAGTCGACCCGGTCACCCGGTCTTTCCAGGTTCGCGCCCGGCTCGACAACCCCGACGGCCTGCTGCGCCCGGGCATGCTCATGACGGCGACCCTCGAGGGCGCCCGGCGGCAAGCGGTCAGCGTACCCGAAGAAGCGATACTCAGTCGCGGCCGCGAACACCATGTATTAGTCGTCAGGACCGACGAACAAGGCCAAAGTACGGTGGTGCGGCAACGCGTGGAACTGGGCACACGCAGCCGTGGGCGGGTCGAAATCCGGGCCGGCCTGGACGCCGATCAGCGGGTTGTCATCCACGGTGGCTTCAGGCTGTCGGATGGTCAGGCCGTGCGCGTGCAGGCCGACCGGACGCAAGCCAACCCGACATGATTCTGTCCGACCTGTCCGTCACCAGGCCGGTACTGGCCTCGGTGGTCGCCCTGCTGCTGGTGATTTTTGGCCTGGTCGCTTTCAGCCAGCTGCCGCTGCGCGAGTATCCGGACATCGACCCGCCCGTGGTCTCGATTGAAACCCGCTATCCCGGAGCCGCGGCCAGCGTCATCGACACCCAGATTACCGAGCGCATCGAGGAGGCCGTCGCCGGTGTCGAGGGCATCGAATTCATCGAATCCGAGAGCCGCGACGGCATCTCGCGCATTACCGTTCGCTTCAACCTGCGCCGCGACGTTGACGCGGCCGCCAACGACATTCGCGACCGGGTCGCGCGGGTTCTGCGGCGCCTGCCCGACGAGGCCGACCCGCCGGAAGTGCGCCGGGTGGACGCCAACGCCGACGTCATCGTGTGGTGGAACCTGGTCGGCACCGACTACAGCATTCCCGAACTGACCGACTATGCCGAGCGTTTTCTGTCCGACCGCTTCTCGGTCATCGACGGGGTCGCCCAGATCCGCATCGGCGGCGCCCAGAGCTACGCCATGCGGGTCTGGCTGGACCGCCAGGCGCTGGCCGCCCGCAACCTGACCGTTGCCGACGTCGAGCAGGCCCTGCGGTCGGAAAATATCGAATTGCCGGCCGGCAGCATCGAGTCCCAGACCCGCCAGTTCACGGTGCGCGTGGCGCGCCAGTTCAACGCCGCCGATGAGTTCGCCCGGCTGGTGCTGTTTCGCGGCGACGATGGCTACCTGGTCCGACTCGGCGATGTTGCCCGGGTCGAGCGCTGCACGGTCGAAGACCGCACCCTGTTTCGGGGCAACGGCGAGCCGATGATCGGACTCGGCGTCATTCGCCAGTCGACCGCCAACACGCTCGAGGTGGCGCGCGCGGTGCGCGCGGAGGTCGAACGCCTCAACCCCAACCTGCCCGGGGGCATGGAACTGATCGCCAGCTTCGATTCCTCGGTCTTTGTCGAGGGCGCGGTCCGCGAGGTCTACCGGACCCTGTTCATCGCCATCGGCCTGGTCGTGTTGACCATCTTTTTGTTCCTGGGCTCGGTTCGCGCCATCGTCGTGCCCGCGGTGGCCGTCCCCGTGGCTTTGGTTTCGACCTTTATTGCCCTGGCCATTTTCGGCTTCACCATCAACCTGCTGACCCTGCTGGCGCTGGTGCTGGCCATTGGCCTGGTCGTCGATGACGGCATCATCGTGGTCGAAAACGTGCGCCGGCGCATGGATGAATACGGCGAATCAGCGCTGGTTGCGGCATTCCGCGGGACCCGCCAGGTGGCGTTTGCCATCATCTCGACCACGCTGGTTCTGATTTCGGTCTTTGTTCCCATCGCCCTGCTGCGCGGTGACATCGGCCGCCTGTTCTCGGAATTCGCCCTGACCATGGCCGCCGCGGTGGCATTTTCCAGCTTTGTCGCCCTGACCGTTTCGGCCATGCTGGCCTCGCGCGTGTTGCGCCCGCGCGACCAGGACAATCGCCTGGTCATGGCCATCGATGCCGGAATCGACCGCATGCGTCGCATCTACCAGCGTCTGTTACGCCAGGTCATCCGCTGGCGCTGGGCGGCGCTGGGCGGCATCATCGGTTTGTTCGTGCTCGCCGGTACCCTGTTTACCCTGATTCCCGAGGAGTATGCGCCGACCGAAGACCGGGGCGCCTTTTTTGTCCTGGTCAACGGACCGGAAGGGGCGTCGTTTTCGTTCATGGAAGAATACATGGACGAAATCGAGCAGCGCCTGATGCCGCTGGTCGACGATGGCGAAATTACCCGCCTGCTGGTGCGTGCCCCGCGCGATTTCGGCAATCTGTCGGTTTTCAATACCGGTATCGTCATCATTGTGCTCGACGACTGGTCGCGGCGCCGGCCGGGCCGCGAGATCATGGCCGACGTGCGCGGCCGCCTGGCCGACCTGTCGGGCGTGCGGACCAGTGTAGCCATGCGCCAGGGCTTTGGCGGCGGCTTTCGCAACCCGGTCCAGTTCGTCATCGGTGGTGCCGGAAGCTACGAGGAACTGGCCGAGTGGCGCGATCTCCTGCTCGCCGCGATCGAGCGCGCCAATCCGGGCCTGAGCGGCATTGACTGGGATTACAAGGAAACCCAGCCCCAACTCGAGGTCAGCATCGACTACAACCGGGCCGCCGAGCTCGGGGTGACGGTCGGAACCATCGGCCGAACCCTGGAAACCATGCTTGGTTCGCGCCGGGTGACCACCTACATCGACGACGGTCAGGAATACGATGTGATCGTGGAGGGCGAGCGTGACGCCCAGCGCAGCCCGGCGGCGCTGGAAAATCTCTACGTCAGGTCCGAACGCTCGAATCGTCTGATCCCGCTGTCCAACCTGGTCACGTTGACCGACTTCGCCGACTCGACCAGCCTGAACCGCTACAACCGGGTGCGCAGCATCACCCTGCAGGCCTCGCTCGACGACGGTCTGAGCCTGGGCGAAGCACTGAATTTCCTGGAAACGCTGGCGCGCGCGGAACTGCCGGAAACAGTGGTCATCGACTACCGCGGCCAGAGCCGGGACTTCATGACCGCCGGGGCCTCGGTCGCCTTCGTCTTCGTGCTCGGCCTGATCGTGGTCTTCCTGGTGCTGGCGGCCCAGTTCGAAAACTGGATTCATCCGCTGGTGATCATGTTCGGGGTTCCCCTGGCCGTGGGCGGCGGGCTGCTCGGCCTGTGGCTGACCGGCTCCACGCTCAACATCTACAGCCAGATCGGCCTGGTGATGCTGATCGGACTGGCGGCCAAGAACGGGATCCTGATTGTCGAGTTCGTCAACCAGCTGCGCGATGACGGCACCGCTTTCGACCAGGCCATCGTCGAGGGGGCGACGATTCGCCTGCGGCCCATCATCATGACCGGCATTACCACCGCGGCCGGCGCCCTGCCCCTGATCCTGTCCAGCGGCGCCGGTGCCGAGACCCGCCAGGTGATCGGCATCGTGGTGCTGTTCGGGGTCAGCGTTTCGACCATCCTGACGCTGTTCGTGATCCCGGTGCTCTACAGCCTGATGGCCCGGAAAACCGGATCGCCACAGCGGGTGCGGCGCGCACTCGATGCCCAGCTGGAGGTCCGCTGAAGCAGGATTTATTCGGGGTGGAGCATGTGGGCCAGTTCACGATCCACCTGCTCGGCGTCACCCAGGTTGAGGGCGAGCAGCCGACGCAGATGCGCCATCCCCTCGACATCGATCTCGACCCAGTGAGCCCCGAGCCGGCCATCTCCACAAAACGAGACTTCCAGCGCCATGCGGATGGCCACTTCCGGCGCCAGCTGCAGTTCGAGATTGGCCGACTGACCCGGCTCCGGCATGCACTCGGCCGGCACCTGGCGCAGCAGGACACCCTTGAGCGAGAGGTTTTCGACCTCGACTGCAACCGGCTCCCTGCCCTCCAGTTCGAGCAGGGCGGGACATTCGTAGGTCACCCGCTGGAAATGCCTTCGATCCTTGCTCATGACGGGCTTGCCTCCTCGCGGGCGCTGCCGCTTCAGGTGGTGGGGTTGATTTCCCACGAATCGGGTGTGTCGTGCGCACCCTTCTCGCGCGAAAGACGGATATTCAGACCCAGGTCATTGCGCGAGTCGGCGTTTTGCAGCGCTTCCTCCTCGCTGATCTTGCCTTCTTCGAACAATTTGAACAACGACTGATCGAAGGTCTGCATGCCGTGCTGGGAGCCTTCCTTCATGGCGTCCTTGATCCCGTGCACTTCCCCTTTCAGAATCAGGTCGGCAATGTAGGGCGTGCGCAGCAGCAATTCGACGGCCGGCACGCGCGTGCCGTCCAGGCTGGGAATCAGGCGCTGGCTGATGATGCCCTGCAGGTGCAGCGAAAGATCCACGAACAGCTGTCTATGAGCGGACTCGGGGAAGAAGTTGATGATCCGATCAAGGGTCTGGTTGGCGTTGTTGGCGTGCAGGGTCGACAGGCACAGATGGCCGGTCTCGGCATAGGCCACTGCGTGCTGCATGGTTTCGCGATCACGAATCTCACCGATCAGGATCACGTCCGGAGCCTCGCGCATGGCATTTTTCAGGGCCACTTCGTAGCTCTTGGTATCCAGCCCCACCTCGCGTTGATCGACGATCGAGCGCTTGTGCGGATGGAGAAATTCGATCGGATCCTCAATGGTCAGGATATGCCCGGAACGATGAGCGTTGCGATGGTCGATCATCGAGGCCAGCGTGGTTGACTTGCCGGACCCGGTAGAGCCGACCACCAGCAACAGTCCCCGGGGCAGCATGATCATCTCGCGCAGCTTGGGCGGCAGATTCAGTTCTTCGATCGAGGGAATTTCGCCCTTGATGTGGCGGATGACCATAGCCACCGAGCCGCGCTGGCGAAACACGTTGACCCGGAATCGCCCCACCCCTTCCAGGGCCAGGGCAAGATTCATCTCCATCTCGCGTTCGAATTCGGTGCTCTGCTTGTCGTTCATCACCGAGTAGGCCAGCTGCCGGGTGTCGGCGGCGGTCATGCGCTGCTCGCCCAGAAACCGGGTCTTGCCCTCGATGTTGATACCGACCGGCGAACCGGCACTGAAAAACAGGTCCGAGCCACCGTGCTTGACCATGGCCTGGAGAAATTTTTCAAGCGTCACGAGAACCCCCTAAGGAACGGGCCAGGGCGCAGGCCCACGCCCGCGCTTTTGTTGTCAAGTGTATCACCGGGACCGGGCCTCGCCGGCGTGACGCAGGGCGACCGCCAGGCGACGATAGGCATCCGGATCCAGCTGCAGCCGGAACACGCCGGCTGCGGTCCACATCCCCGCGCGCCAGCCGATGAACCAGGGGCTCACGAACGGGGCCTGGACGACACTGGACCAGGCTTGCTGACCGCGCTTCCAAGCCAGCCCGCCGTCCTCGTCCAGGCGCAGGCTCAATCCCGGCTGCACAAAGCGCCAGGCACCGCGCACGCTCAGGACAATGGCCACGACAGAGGCCAGCAGGCTCGGCAACGGAGACAGTGCACTGGCCAGGATGGCTCCAACGGCGACCAGGCCGAGCACCAGCAGGGCCACAGCCAGCGCCGGTGCCGATCGGGCATGGAATTCAGCCGGGGCCGGCGTGCTCACGGATATCGTCGACGATGCGCGCCAGATTCAGGTCTGCAGGCCGGGTGCGGCCCAGCAACCAGTCCCACAATTGGTCGTCTTCCTGTTCCAGCAGCCGTTCAAATGCCTGCTGCAGCAGTTCATCCACCTGCGCCCAGCGCCGATCCAGCCAGGCGCCCAGCAGCGCGTCGAGCTCACGCATGCCGCGCCGGCAGCGCCAGCGCAGAGCTCTAGGTACGCTTGCAGCGGTCATGGGCCGATCGAAGTGCCGATGAGCCGATCAAAGGCTCTGGCGCGCCAGCATCATCTTCTTGATTTCGGCAATCGCCTTGGCCGGGTTGAGACCCTTGGGGCAGGTTTTGGCGCAGTTCATGATGGTGTGGCAGCGATACAGGCGGAAGGGGTCTTCCAGATCATCCAGTCGCTCTCCGGTGGCCTCGTCGCGCGAATCCACCAGCCAGCGGTAGGCCTGGAGCAAGACGGCCGGGCCGAGGTAGCGTTCGCCGTTCCACCAGTAGCTCGGGCAGGAAGTCGAGCAGCATGCGCACAGGATGCATTCATACAGGCCATCGATGTGCTTGCGGTCTTCCGGTGACTGCAGGCGCTCCTTGTCCGGCGGGGCCGGGCTCTGGGTCCGGATCCACGGCTTGATCGAGGCATACTGGGCATAGAAGTGGGTCAGATCCGGCACCAGATCCTTGATGACCGGCATATGCGGTAGCGGGTAGATCTTGACATCACCCTTGATGTCCTCGATTGCCTGGGTACAGGCCAGGGTATTGGTGCCGTCGATATTGAACGCGCACGAACCGCAAATCCCCTCCCGACAGGAACGCCGGAAAGTCAGCGTGGGGTCGATCTCGTTTTTGATCTTCAGTACCGCATCGAGCACCATCGGGCCGCACTGGTCCAGATCCAGATCGTAGGAATCGATGCGCGGATTCTCACCGCTGTCGGGATCCCAACGGTAGACGCGAAAGGTGCGCACATTGCTGGCCCCCTGGGGCGCCGGGAAGTGCTTGCCCGCGCGTATGCGGGAGTTCTTCGGGAGTCGGAATTCAGCCATCTTGTTTCATCCGTAACTGCTTGATTCAAAACGCCGGTTCAGTACGTTCTCGCCTTGGCCGGGAAGACATCGACCTCGTCGGTCAGGGTGTACATATGCACCGGCCGGTAGTCAATCCGCACCTTGCCGTCCGCGTCCATCCAGGTCAGCGTGTGTTTCATCCAGTCATTATCGTCGCGGTCGGGGAAATCCTCGCGCGCGTGCGCGCCACGGCTTTCCTGCCGATTTTCGGCCGACACCATCGTCGTTACCGCGTTGCCGATCAGGTTGCGCAACTCCAGCGTTTCGACCAGGTCGGAATTCCAGATCATGGATCGATCAGTGACCTGGACATCGTCGAAAGCAGCTCGCACCGCGGCGATCCGTTCGCACCCCTGCTGCAGGGTTTCGCCGGTCCGGAACACGGCCGCATCCTGCTGCATGACCTGCTGCATGTTGTCGCGGATCGACGCGGTCGATTCGCTGCCCGAGGCATGCCGCAGACGATCGAACTCACCGACCAGTTCGTCGATACGCTCACGCGCAATCGGCTTGTGCGACTGACCCGGCTCAATGGTGGCGCCACAGCGCTTGGCTACCGCCCGCCCGAACACGATCAGGTCCAGCAGGGAGTTTGACCCCAGCCGGTTAGCGCCATGCACAGACACGCAGGCCGCCTCCCCGATGGAATACAAACCCGGCACCACGGCGTCGGGATTTCCGTCTTTCAGGGTTACCACCTCGCCGTGATAGTTGGTCGGGATACCGCCCATGTTGTAGTGCACGGTCGGCAACACCGGGATCGGTTCGCGGGTCACATCAACGCCGGCGAAAATCTTGGCGGTCTCGGCAATGCCGGGCAGGCGCTCGTGAATCACGTCTCCGCCCAGATGCTGCAGATTGAGGTGGATGTGGTCGTTCTTGCCGCCCACGCCGCGGCCCTCGCGAATCTCGATCGTCATGGAGCGAGACACCACATCACGCGAGGCCAGATCCTTGGCGTTGGGCGCGTAGCGCTCCATGAAGCGCTCGCCCTCGGAGTTGGTCAGATAACCGCCCTCCCCGCGCACGCCCTCGGTAATCAGACAGCCGGCACCGTAGACGCCGGTGGGGTGGAACTGGACGAACTCCATGTCCTGCAGCGGCAGCCCGGCGCGCAAGACCATGCCGTTGCCATCCCCGGTACAGGTGTGCGCCGAGGTGGCCGAAAAGTAGGCCCGACCGTAGCCACCAGTGGCCAGGATCACCGCGTGGGCGCGGAACTCGTGCAAGGTGCCCGAGGCCAGGTCCCAGGCCAGGCAGCCACGACAGGTACCGTCGTCGTCCATCAGCAAATCGAGGGCAAAGTACTCGATGAAGAACTGCGCGTCATGCTTCAGCGCCTGCTGGTAGAGCGTGTGCAGGATGGCGTGGCCGGTGCGGTCGGCAGCCGCGCAAGTGCGCTGGGCGGTGCCTTCGCCAAAGCGCGTGGTCATGCCGCCGAATGGGCGCTGGTAGATCTTGCCCTCCTCGGTGCGCGAAAACGGGACACCGAAGTGTTCGAGTTCGATCACCGAGGGAATCGCCTCGCGGCACATGTACTCGATGGCGTCCTGGTCGCCCAGCCAGTCCGACCCCTTGATGGTGTCGTACATGTGCCAGCGCCAGTCGTCTTCGCCCATGTTGCCCAGCGCAGCACTCATGCCGCCCTGTGCGGCCACGGTATGCGAGCGGGTGGGAAAGACCTTGGTAATGCAGGCCGTGGTCAGGCCGGTGGCGGCCAGCCCCATGGTCGCCCTCAGGCCGGCACCGCCGGCGCCGATCACCAGAACGTCGTATTCGTGTTTGGTTATTTCGTATGCAGAAGTCAACTTAAGCTCCAAACGCCACCTTGAGAATGGCGAGGACGGCCACCAGGCCGCCGACGATTGCCGCGATCTTGACCAGCAGCTGCAGCCCGACTTCAAGCGCGCGCTGATGCACGTAGTCTTCGATGACCACCTGCAGGCCAAGTCTGGCGTGGTAGAAAGAAGCGACCACAAACAGAATGGCCATGGCGGCATTGAAAGGTCGTCCCAGCCAGGCTGAAGCCTCGGCATGGCTGGCGCCGGTCAGCGCCGCCAGGGCAACCACCAGCCAGGCGGTGAGGCCAATCAGCAAGATCGCGCTGAAGCGCTGGGCCCACCAGTGACTGACGCCGTCCCCGGCCGAGCCATGGTTGTGGGCGTTGGCGAGAGGGTTGCGCAGGTTCATAACCACACCCCCCAGGCAACCGCGGTCAGCACGACGGCCAGGCCGACAACCGTCCAGCCCGACGCGTAAGCGCCCCGCAGATCCAGCATCCAGCCCGCATCCCAGCACAAGTGCCGGATGCCGTTGAGCAGGTGGTAAAACAACGCTGCCGTCCACGCCAGCAACAGCAGCAGCACGGGCGTGCTCGACAGCACGCCGGTCACGGCCGCAAAACGTTCGGGCCCAGCCGCCAGCGCCAGCACCCAGGCCACTACCAGACCCAGGCCAAGGCTGAGCACAACGCCGGTGATGCGGTGCGTGATCGAAAGAACGGAGGTCAGCTGCGGGCGGTAAATCTGCAGGTGGGGAGATAGCGGTCGATTGTCAGTCGCCATGGTCAGTCGTCCTGTAAGTTAGCGATTGCGTCCAGCGGTTCAGAAGTCGATGCAGCGGCCGTTTTTTTCCCAGTCGCCGTAGCGGGTCGGATCGAGACCGTCCCGCCTGCCGCCAATTTCGCGCGCTTCATTCGGCGTGCATTCATCGTCGGCCGGGTGGGTGTCGCCTTCGGGTTGTTGCGAGTTTGAGCTTGTGTCTTCTTTCATGATCTAGAATTGTACCCTCGTTTCGAACATGATCAATCACGCATGTCTGACTGGAATCCGCTACCCAATTTATCGGCGATCAGGCTGAGCGGGCCAGACGCCACTGTCTTTGCCCATTCCCAGTTCACCACCGCCTTTGATCAACCCGGCGAGCCCGGCTGGGGCCTGACCGCCTGGTGCAATCCCAAAGGCCGCGCGATAGCCGTTATTCTCGCGCGCCGGCATGAACAAGGCGTCGACCTGATCGTACCTGCCGGTCAAAGCCAGCAGCTGACGCGCCAGCTCGGGATGTATGCCATTGGCCGCAAGGTCGAGTTCCAGCATACGACCCAGGTGCAGGGCTGTATGGACAGGGAAGACGATGGCGACCAGACTCTGCGTCCCGACCAGAGCCGGGCCCTGCGCCTGATCGAAAATGATTCGGTGGCGGCCGACCCCGGGTTCATCGAGCGCTGGCGCCAGCGCGACCTGGCCGCCGGCATCACCTGGCTGGACACGGGCAGCAGCGGCCGCTTCCTGCCGCAGGCGCTGGGCCTGGAGGAACGCGGCGGCCTGAGCTATCGCAAGGGGTGTTTTCCGGGCCAGGAGGTCATCGCCCGGGTGCATTACCTGGGCAAGGCCAAGGAACAGCTTGCAGGGTTTCGCCTCAAAGGTTCCGTCGACTGCAGCGAACAGGACCTGCTGGATGAGCAAGACCAGCGCGTCGGCAGCGTCGTCGACGCCATGCCGATCAATGGCAGCACCATCGGCCTGGCCGTAGTCCGCGCCGACCGGGAATCGGGCCTGGCCGTCCGCTGCCTTGACCATGACGGCGTGCTGTGCGCTCCGGAACTACTGATGACCACCAACTCATGACGCCCGAATCAGGGGTACCCTAGCCACTATGTCCAGTTTCTCGTTGAGCGCCCTGTCCCCGCTGGACGGCCGCTACGCCAGCCGCCTGCGCGGCCTGTCCGAACTGTGTTCCGAAAGCGGCCTGATCGCGCGCCGGGTGGAGGTCGAAATCGCCTGGTTCCAGGCCCTGGCAGAGCACGAACAGTTTCCGGTGCTGGCCGCGCTCAGCGGCGAGGAGCAGGCGTTTCTAGAGCGGCTGACAAACACTTTCGGGCCGGAGCAGGCGGCCGAGATCAAGGCCATCGAGCGAACCACGAATCACGATGTCAAGGCGGTGGAGTACTGGCTGAAGCAACAGCTGGCCACGCATCCGTCGCTGGCCGAAAAACGGGAATTCATCCACTTTGCCTGCACCTCGGAAGACATCAACAACCTGGCCTGGGGGCTGATCGTCCGGGCCGCCATCGAACAGGAACTCGACCCACTGCTGGGCGATCTCGACCGCAACCTGGAGCAGCTGGCCTGCGAGCATGCCGGCCTTCCGATGCTCTCGCGCACCCACGGCCAGACCGCATCACCCACCACCCTGGGCAAGGAAATCGCCAACACCGTGTTTCGCCTGCGCCGCCAGCGCCGCCAGCTGGCGGCAGTGGAAATCAGCGCCAAGATCAACGGCGCGGTCGGCAACTTCAATGCCCACCTGGTCGCCTGCCCTGACCTCGACTGGCCGGAGCTGGCCCGCAAGATGATCGAGGACCTCGGCCTGGTCTGGAACCCCTATACCACCCAGATCGAACCGCACGACATGCTGGCCGAAGTCTGTCATGCCCTGGCGCGCGTCAACACCGTACTGCTGGACTTTGCCCGCGACGCCTGGGGTTACGTCTCGCTGGGTTATTTTCGTCAGCGCCTGGTCGAAGGCGAAGTCGGATCCTCGACCATGCCGCACAAGGTCAACCCGATCGATTTCGAAAACGGCGAAGGCAACCTGGGGCTGGCCAACGCCATGCTCGAGCACCTGGCCGCCAAGCTGCCCATATCGCGCTGGCAGCGTGACCTGACCGACTCCACCGTGCAGCGCAGCCTCGGCAGCGCATTCGGCTACTGCCACCTGGGCTGGGGTTCGATCCTGCGCGGCCTCGGGCGGGTCGCCCCCGACCGCGACCGCCTTGCAGCCGACCTGGATCATTCCTGGGAGGTGCTGGCCGAAGCCGTCCAGACCGTGATGCGCCTGCATGGCCTGCCCGAACCCTACGAGCAGCTCAAAGCGCTGACCCGCGGTCGCGGTATCGACCGGGACTCGCTGCGCGCCTTCATTGCCGGTCTGGACCTGCCGGAGAGTGACCGCCAGCGCCTGCTTGAACTCACCCCGGCCCGCTACACCGGCAACGCCCGCGCCATGGCCGAGGCCATCCGACGCTTCGTGTAGCCGGCCGTGCCGCGATTGCCTGAAAAAGCTGCCGATTCCGATCAATCCGCTGTCGATTGCGGGTGCGCGCGGTTATAATCTTGTGCTGGTGTCGACCAACCCATTCCGCAGGCTCTTTCCCATGAGCAAGAACCTTCAGCAGCAGTATCGGACATCCCACCTGTCCGGCGGCAACGCCGCGTATGTCGAGGAACTCTACGAAACCTGGCTCGACAGCCCGGATGCCGTTCCGGATCACTGGCAGAAATTGTTCGCCAACCTCAACGAAACCGGCGAGGACAGTCGCCACCTGGCCACGCTCGAGCGCTTTCGTTTGATCGGCGCCAACGGCCACCAGGTGGCGGTTGCCAGCGGCGCCGAGGACTTCAAGCAGTCGGGCGTGTTGCGCATGATCAACGCCTTTCGGGTGCGCGGGCATCAGCGCGCGCAGCTCGATCCGCTGGCCCTGAACGAGCGCCCGGAAGTGCCCGATCTGGAACTGGCGTTTTACGGCCTCAGCGACG
Organism: Gammaproteobacteria bacterium; assembly: GCA_003565625.1. Classification (GTDB taxonomy): domain Bacteria; phylum Pseudomonadota; class Gammaproteobacteria; order Xanthomonadales; family Wenzhouxiangellaceae; genus Wenzhouxiangella. Next base: position 24,734 of record PXBD01000016.1, on the reverse strand, counting down.
CAGACCTGACGACCCAATTCCACACCGGCACCCTCGCCGGCCCGGATCACCTGCCGCTCGCCGATATCATCGACCTCTGCCGCCGAACCTACTGCGGCAGCATCGGCACCGAGTACATGCACATCACCGACACCAATCAGCGCCGCTGGCTGCAGCAGCGCCTGGAGAGTGCGCGCGGTGATTTCACGCCCGCGCGCGAAGAACGCCTGCGCCTGCTCGACAAGCTGTCAGCCGCCGAGGGCCTGGAAAAGTACCTGCACTCGAAATACGTCGGCCAGAAACGCTTTTCGCTGGAAGGCGGCGAGAGCCTGATCCCGCTTATCGATACCCTGATTCGGCATGCCGGCACTCAGGGCGTCAAGGAAATGGTCATCGGCATGGCCCACCGGGGCCGCCTGAACCTGCTGGTCAACGTTCTTGGCAAGAGCCCGCGCGACCTGTTTGCCGAATTTGAAGGGGCGATGGCCATCGACGACCCCAGCCGCTCCGGCGACGTCAAATACCACCTGGGCTTCAGCTCCGACGTGCGCACCCCGGGCGGGGTCATGCATCTGGCCCTGGCCTTCAACCCGTCGCACCTGGAAATCGTCAACCCGGTCGTCGCCGGCTCGGCCAGGGCTCGTCAAACCAGGCTGGGTGATGAGCTCCGTGAGCAGGTCATGCCGGTCCTGGTGCACGGTGATGCGGCCATCGCCGGCCAGGGTGTGGTCATGGAGCTGCTCAACATGTCGCAGGCGCGCGGCTTTGCCGTCGGCGGCACGTTCCACATCGTCATCAACAACCAGATCGGCTTCACCACGTCCAACCCGATCGACGCGCGCTCGACCCTGTATTGCACCGAGGTGGCCAAGATGGTGCAGGCGCCGATTTTCCACGTCAACGGCGACGACCCCGAAGCCGTTTTGTTCGTCACCCGCCTGGCGGCCGATTTCCGGCGCGAATTCAAGAAAGACGTGGTCATCGACCTGGTCTGTTACCGGCGCCACGGCCACAACGAGGCCGACGAGCCGGCCGCGACCCAGCCCCGCATGTACCAGGTCATCCGCAAGCTCGACTCGGTGCGCAAGCAATATGCCGATCGACTGGCAGACGAGGGCATGGTCGATGGCGACGGCATCGCCGCCGCTGCCGAGGCCTATCGGGACAAGCTGGACTCCGGTGCGCCGGTGGTCGAACTGGTCCCCGAGGAAGACGCGCTGGTAACGGTCGACTGGGATCCCTACCTGGACTCCGACTGGCGTGACCCGGCCGAAACGGCACTGCCGGTCGAACAATTCTCCGAGCTGGCCCGGGTCATTACCAGCGTGCCGGAGGATTTCAAGCTGCACCGGCAGGTCGAGCGCATCATCGACTCGCGCCGCAAGATGGCCGCCGGCGAGCTGCCGCTGGACTGGGGCTTTGCCGAAACCATGGCCTATGCCGGCCTGATCCAGGCCGGACACGGCTTGCGCTTGGTCGGACAGGACTCCGGCCGCGGCACCTTTTTCCATCGCCATGCAGTGCTCCACAACCAGGAAGACGGACGCCCGTTTGTGCCGCTGGCCCAGCTGACCGACAACGAGCGCAAGGTCACCATCATCGACTCACTGCTGTCGGAAGAAGCGGTGCTCGGCTTTGAGTACGGCTACGCCACCGCCGATCCCGGGTCGCTGGTGATCTGGGAAGGCCAGTTCGGCGACTTCGTCAACGGCGCCCAGGTCGTCATCGACCAGTTCATCGCCTCGGGCGAAACCAAGTGGGGCCGGCTGTGCGGGCTGGTCATGTTTCTGCCGCACGGCTACGAGGGCCAGGGCCCGGAGCATTCCTCGGCCCGGCTGGAGCGGTTCATGCAGCTGTCTTCGGGCAACAACATCCAGGTCTGCGTGCCGTCGCTGCCGGCGCAGATGTTCCATATGCTGCGGCGCCAGATGCTGCGGCCGTTCCGCAAGCCGCTGATCGTCATGACGCCCAAGTCGCTGCTGCGACACAAGGCGTCGACCTCTCGCCTCGAAGACCTGACCAGCGGCGAGTTCCAGCTGGTCATCGACGACCCGGCCCGGCCGGAAACCGGCCAGGTCAAGCGCCTGGTGTTCTGCGCCGGCAAGGTCTACTTTGACCTCGCCGGCGCGCGCGACGATCAGGGCCTGGAGGACATCGCGCTGGTTCGGGTCGAGCAGCTCTACCCGTTTCCGCGGGAAGAGGTCCAGGCCATCATCGAGCGCTACGGTCAGGCCGAAGAGGTAGTCTGGTGCCAGGAAGAACCCCTCAATCAGGGGGCCTGGTTCCAGATACGACACCACCTGCAGGCCTGCGTGCGCGCCGGTCAGCCGTTGCGATACGTCGGGCGTGAGGCTTCGGCCTCGCCGGCGGTGGGCTATTACCAGGTCCACCAGGAACAGCAAAAACAACTCGTGAGCGAGGCATTGACTCACGGCCAGGGAATCGAGTGAGGAGCGAACTGAATATGAGCGTAGAAGTCAAGGTACCCAATCTGCCGGAGTCGGTCTCCGACGCCACCATCGCCAAGTGGCACAAGAAGCCTGGCGACGCGGTGGCCCGTGACGAAAACCTGGTGGACCTGGAAACCGACAAGGTGGTGCTGGAGGTCCCGGCCCCGGCCGACGGCGTGCTCGAGAGCATCAGCGCCGAGGAAGGCGACACCGTCACCGAGGGCCAGGCCCTGGGCCTGCTGGCCGAAGGCGAAGCCCCGGCAGCGTCTGGCGATGACCACAAGGAAAGCCAGACCGAGTCCGCGGCGGCCGCTGCCGACGCAAAACCGGGCGCCGGCAAAGCTGCCGGCAAGGACGACACGCCCGCCCGGGCAGCATCACCGAAAGCCGGCGACGACAACCTCGCCCCGTCGGTGCGCAAGCTGGTCGCCGAAAACGACGTCGACCCGTCGGCAGTCCAGGGCAGCGGCCGGGCCGGTCGACTGACCAAGGGCGACGTGCTCCAGCACCTGCAGGGCGGCGGCGCGCGGCCCGAAGAGCGGGTCAAGATGTCACGCCTGCGCTCACGCATTGCCGAGCGCATGAAAGACGCCCAGAACACCGCCGCCATCCTGACCTCGTTCAACGAGGTCAACCTGCAGGCGGTCATGGACATCCGGGCGCGCTACAAGGACGATTTCCTCAAGCGCCACGACGTCAAGCTCGGCTTCATGTCGTTCTTCGTCAAGGCCTGCTCCGAGGCGCTGCGCAAGCACCCGGTGGTCAACGCCTCGATCGACGGCGACGAAATCGTCTACCACGGCTACCAGGACATCGGCATTGCCGTATCCACCGAGCGCGGCCTGCTGGTGCCGATCCTGCGCGACGTCGGCCACATGGGCCTGGCCGATATCGAAGGCGCCATCGCCGAATACGCCGACAAGGCGCGCAAGGGCAGCATCCAGCTGGAAGACCTGCAAGGCGGTACGTTCACCATTACCAACGGCGGCGTGTTCGGCTCGCTGCTGTCCACGCCGCTGCTCAACATGCCGCAAAGCGCCATCCTGGGCATGCACGCCATCAAGGAGCGACCGGTGGCCGAAAACGGCGAGGTCGTTATCCGGCCGATGATGTACATCGCCCTGTCCTACGACCACAGGATCATCGACGGCAAGGACGCCGTCCAGTTCCTGGTCGCGATCAAGCAGGCGCTGGAAGATCCGGCGCGGATACTGCTCGGACTTTGAGTGCTGAAATATGAAACCGCAGATAAACGCAGATAACGACAAGCCAGGGCAGCTTTGAGGTCGCGAACAAACCCTTTCTTTTATCCGCGTTCATCCGCGTTCATCTGCGGTTAGAAACCAACTGATCCAAGGAATGACGATGTCTGATAAGCAATTCGATCTGATCGTGATTGGTGGTGGGCCCGGTGGCTACGTGGCCGCGATTCGGGCCGCCCAACTGGAAATGAAGGTGCTGCTGATCGACGACCGCCAGGCCGAAGACGGCAAGCCGGCTCCGGGCGGCACCTGCCTGAACGTGGGCTGTGTCCCGTCCAAGGCCTTGCTCGACTCGTCCAAGCATTACCACCACGTCCAGCACGATTACGCCGCCCACGGCATCAGTGTCGACGGGGTCTCCATGGACGTCGGCACCATGATCAACCGCAAGCGCAAGGTGGTCAAACAACTCAACGGCGGCCTGATGCAGCTGTTCAAGGCCAACAAGATCGAATTTGCCAACGGCCGCGGCAAGCTGCTGGCCGAGCGCGAGGTCGAGGTCAGCCCGTGTGACGGCGAGGCCTACCGCGCGCGCGGCACGCACGTGATCCTGGCGGCCGGCTCGGTGCCGTTCACCATCCCCAATGTCGAGATCGACGGTGAGCACATCGTCGACAACGTCGGCGCGCTGGAATTCGAAGCCGTACCCGAGCGCCTGGGCGTGATCGGGGCCGGCGTGATCGGGCTGGAAATGGGCAGCGTATGGAAGCGCCTGGGCTCGGAAACCATCCTGTTCGAGGCCATGGACGAACTGCTGCCGGTGGTCGACAAGGACATGAGCCGGGCGGCAGCGCGTGAGTTCAAGAAGCAGGGGCTCGATATTCGCCTGGGCACCAAGGTATCCGGGGCCGAAGTTGTCGACGGCAAGGTCAAGGTCAGCTACACCCGGGGGGAGGAAGAACAGACCGAAACCTTTGACAGGCTACTGGTGTCGGTGGGCCGCCGGGCCGCCAGCGACGATCTGCTGGACGACAACAGCGGCGTCAAGCTGACCCAGCGCGGCCAGGTCGAGGTCGATGAACACTGCCGCACCTCGGTAGAAAATGTCTGGGCCATTGGCGACCTGGTGCGCGGGCCCATGCTGGCCCACAAGGCCTCCGAGGAAGGCGTTGCCGTGGTCGAAACCATTGCCGGCCAGCACGGCCACATCAACCTCGACCACGTGCCCTGGGTGATCTACACCGACCCCGAGATCGCCTGGGTCGGCAAGAACGAAAAAGAGCTCAGCGAGGCCGGCGTCGAATACAAGGCCGGCAGCTTTCCGTTTGCCGCTACCGGCCGCGGCCTGGCCATGGGCGAGGCTGCCGGTCACGTCAAGATCCTGGCCGATGCCGAGACCGACCGCATCCTCGGTGCCCAGATCATCGGGCCAACGGCTTCTGAAATGATCGCAGAGATTGTCGTGGCCATGGAGTTTGCCGGTGCCAGCGAAGACCTGGCGCGGATCGTTCATGCGCATCCCACTTTGTCCGAAGCCATCCACGAAGCCGCCCTGGCCGTGGATCAGCGCGCCATTCACAAGGCCAACTGAGTCGCACCGCCATGAGCGAAGCCATCCCCCCCCTCTTCAAGGCCCTGCGCATTTTCGATGACGAGGACGGCTACCGCGCCCGGATCGTCGAGCAAACCATCGATGATCAGTCCGAGGGCGATGTCGTCATCCGGGTTGCCTGGTCCAGCGTCAACTACAAGGATGCGCTGGCCGGCACCGGCAAGGGCAAGATCCTGCGCGATTTTCCGCTCAACGGCGGCATCGATGTAGCCGGCACGGTGGTCGAGTCGCACAGCGCCGAATTTGCCGAGGGTGATGAAGTAATCATGACCGGCTGCGGCCTGTCGGAGGTGCGCGACGGTGGCTACAGCGAGTACCTGCGCGTGCCGTCGAAGTGGCTGGTGCCGCGCCCGGACAATCTCAGCCTGTATGAGGCCATGTGCCTGGGCACGGCCGGCTTTACCGCGGCCCTTGGGCTGGCGCGCATGGAGGCCCTGGGCCAGCAGCCCGACATGGGCCCGCTGGTGATCACCGGCGCTTCCGGCGGAGTTGGCTCGCTGGCGGTCGATATCTACTCGCGTGCCGGCTATGAAGTCAGCGCCATCACCGGCAAACTCGACCAGTTTGACTGGCTGCACGAATTGGGCGCCGGGCAATGCATCTCGCGCCATGACCTGCACTGGCCGGAAGCGCCGATGTCCTCGGCCCGGTTTGCCGGCGCCCTGGATACGGTCGGCGGTGACATGCTCAGCGGGCTGACCAGGGTCATCAAGCCCTGGGGCACGATTGCCGCCTGCGGCATGGCCGGGGGCATCGGTATCCGCACCACCGTCATGCCGTTCATCATTCGCGGTATCAGCCTGGTCGGCATCAATTCCGCGGCCTGCCCCTACCCGTTGCGCAAGCAGCTGTGGGAGCGGCTGGCCGATGACTGGAAACCGGCCCATCTGGATCGGATCGCCCAGGCGCCGGTCGGCCTGGAAGACCTGCCGGCGGTATTCGGCAAGTTGCTGGCCGGTGACGGTACCGGCCGAACCCCCGTGCGCCTCGGCGCAACTGACGCATAGCATTGCCGGAGGCTGCGTGGCCAGGATTCTGATCGTCGACGACTCCGAGGTACAGCTGTTTGCGCTGCGCAAAATTCTTGCCGCCGCCGAGCATGAAGTGATCGCAGCCGACAATGGTGCCGAAGGCGTAGAACTGGCCATCAGCCAGCAGCCGGACGTGATTTTGATGGATGTGGTCATGCCCGGCATGAGCGGCTTCCAGGCAACCCGTAAACTCGCTCGTCACGGCAACACGGCCAACATACCGGTGATTTTTGTCACGACCAAGGATCAGGAAACCGACCGTATCTGGGGCATGCGTCAGGGCGCCGTCGACTACATCACCAAACCAGCCGAGCCCAAGCATCTGCTGGCCACTATTGAACGAATTCTGGAGCAACAGCAATGACCATTTCCGCCGGAGAACGAATTCCGAAAGCGCAGCTGACCATCATGGGCAGCAACGGCCCGACCCCGGTTGCCAGTGATGAACTGCTGGGCCAGGGCCTGACCGTCCTGTTTGCCGTACCGGGCGCTTTTACCCCGACCTGCTCGGCCCAGCATCTGCCGGGTTTCGTGGAACAGGCCGCAGCATTCAAAGAGCGCGGTGTCGATCAGATCGTGGGCATGGCCGTCAACGACATCTTCGTCATGGATGCCTGGGCCGAGGCGGGTGGAGCCAAGGCCGCACTGACCGTGGCTGCCGACGGAAACGGTGAGTTCACGAAAGCCCTCGGGCTGGAAATGGACGCTTCTGCCTTCGGCATGGGCCAGCGCTGTCAGCGCTTTGCCATGATCATCCGCGATGGCCAGGTAGAAAAGGTCTTCGTTGAAGGGCCCGGCGAATTCCGCGTCTCCAGCGCCGAGCACGTGCTCGAGCAACTCTGAACCAGACCGCCTGGCAAGCCTGACCGGGGCACGCAGCCTGCCCAGGTCAGGCCGACCGCATTCAGGAATTGCCCGGGGCGGGGTAGCGCACCGGGTTGACACCCTGCGGCTCGATAATGCCGAAATGAAAGCCTGCCCAGAGCGCCAGGATCAAGCCCAGCGACAGGCTGATCCGCCAAGTCAGCCGGCGCACTGCTCGATCGCTTTCGCTATCGTCGCGGACCAGGAAGTAAAAACTCGACGCCAGCGTATAGAGGATCCCCAGGAAGGTTCCAATGATCAGCAATTTACCCAGCAACTGTGACGACCTTGATTTGACTGCCGGCGGAGTATAACGACCACTTGTGATGACTTCCCGGATCGCTTGTGAAACTCGTTAAGGTGATTCCCCACGTGGCCGCCGTGGCCTGCGTGCTGCTTTGTGCCCGCCTGGCCCTGTGGCAGTTTGATCGGGCCGAGGAAAAGCAGCAACTGCTTGACCAATGGGACAGCGCCGGCGCGGTCGAACTCAGCGGAGACGACATCCCGGACCTTTTCGCGCCGGTGAGCGCTCGCGGCCACTTCGACCCGGAACGCCACGTGCTGCTCGACAACCAGACACGACAAAACCATCCCGGAGTCCATGTTTTCACCCCCTTTCATCCGGAAAACTCGGACCAGATCTTCATGGTCAATCGCGGCTGGCAGCCCTGGACCCGGCGCGACGGCCACCTGCCCGAGGTCACCACGGCAGAAGGCCCGATGACGCTTTCGGCGCGCTTCAGCGACACCCCCAGGGTCGGCCTGCAGATCGGTGAAGCCGGCCCGCTTGATCCGGAACAGTGGCCCAATCTGATGACCTACTACGACACCGGGCGCATCCGCGATGCCCTCGGTGAAAAAGTGGTCGACGGTGTCCTGCTGCTCGACCCCGACCACCCCGCCCACTTGAGCGGTGATGCCTGGCCGACCGTGAACATGGGCCCGGAACGCCACCAGGGGTACGCTTTTCAGTGGATCAGCATTGGCCTGGCCATCATCACCATCTGGCTGATCCTCACCATTCGAGGCCTGCGCAAATCATGAACCGAACCGCCATATTGGCCGTCTTCGCCCTGTTCCTGGTGCCGGTTCTGCTGGCCACCCTGATGCACAGCCAGTGGCTCGACTGGCAGCCGGCTGGCGGGCGCAACCACGGCGATCTCATCCAGCCGGTGATCGAGATGGACGATTTCGCCATCCACGACGCCCGCGGGCAGCCGGTCACGCGCGCCGACCTGCTTGATCGCTGGCAGTTGGTCCACGTCGACTCCCGGCCTTGCGACGAGGCCTGCCTGGAAAACCTGTACTGGCTGCGCCAGGTTCGGCGCGCCCAGGATCGGCATCAGCCCGACATTGGCCTGGTATTCATTTCCAATCATGACCAGGACGAGGCCACGATCGAGGCCATTGCAGCGCTGGCCGACGACTTGCTGGTGCTGACCGGCGCGCCTGCCGCAGAGGTGCTCGATCAGTTTCCGCAAGACGGTCGCGAGGGAGGCTTTTACATCATCGACCCCATGGCCAATATAATATTGCAGTATCCCGCAGATACTGATCACAACGGAATCCGCCGCGATCTTCGTCGTCTGCTGACCTGGACCCAGCGCGACTGAACCGACCGCATGAAACGAGCCACATGAACCGTTCGCTGTACAACAAGCTGACCATGTTCGCCTGCTGGCTGACCCTGGTGGTCATTGTGCTTGGGGCCTGGGTGCGCCTGACCGATGCCGGACTGGGCTGCCCCGACTGGCCTGGTTGCTACGGCCATCTGACCTGGCCGGCAGATGAAGACTCGATCGCAGTGGCCGACCAGGTGCGCGCCGAACGCGCCGTGGACGTCGGTGCTGCCATCCGCGAAATGGTGCATCGCTACGCCGCCGGCGCCTTGGGCCTGATCGTGCTGGCCCTGGCCATCATGGCCTGGCGGCGGCGTCAGGATCCCGCCCAGCCGGTCAAGCTACCCCTGCTCCTGCTCGGTTTGATCGTTTTCCAGTCCGCCCTCGGGGCCTGGACCGTCACCATGCTGCTGAAACCGGCGATCGTGCTGGCCCACCTGGCCGGCGGGATGCTCACCTTCAGCCTGCTGGTGCTGCTGTACCTGCGCACCCGGCCGACCCAGCATCGCCCCAACCTGCCGCAGCGCAAACTCAAACCGGCCCTGGCGCTGGCCCTGGGGGTGCTGGTGGCGCAGATTCTGCTGGGCGGATGGGTGAGCACCAACTACGCCGCCCTGGCCTGCCCTGACTTCCCGACCTGCACCGCCCGCTGGTGGCCTGACTCGGATTTCGGCGAAGGCTTCACGATCTGGCGCGGCGTTGGCGTCGACTACGAAGGCGGCATCCTCGACCAGCCGGCCCGGGTTGCCATCCACCTGGCCCATCGAATCGGGGCCGTGGTGGTGATCGGGGTCTTCGCCTGGCTTTTGTGGCAACTGCTGCGCACGCCCGGGCTCCATGGCCCCGGCCTGATTCTGGGCACGCTGCTGAGCGGCCAGGTCTTGCTGGGCATCCTCAACGTCGTGCTCGGTCTGCCGCTGTGGGTGGCGGTCGCGCACAACGGCGTGGCCGCGCTGCTGCTTGGCAGCATGGTGTACTTGTTGTATCGAACCTCAGTCCCGAAGGTGGTGAGCGCATGAACACCCAGGTTCTCTCACCGGCTCGGCTGAGCCATCTGCTGGCGGTCTGCAAACTCAAGGTGGTCAGCCTGATCGTGTTTACCGCCGTGGTCGGCATGGCCCTGGCCACGCCCGGCATCGTCCCGCTCGACATTCTGTTCTGGGGCACTCTGGGGATCGGCCTGGCCGCGGCCGGTGCGGCCGCCATCAACCACCTGATTGACGCACGCACCGACCAGATCATGCTGCGCACGCGCAACCGGCCACTGCCCCAGGGCCAGCTCAACGAGCGCCAGGTGCTGTCGTTCGCCATGCTTTTGACCACCGCCTCGATGGTCATCCTGGTCTACTTCGTCAACCCGCTGACCGCGCTCCTGACCTTTTTCAGCCTGGTCGGGTACGCGGTGATCTATACCGTGTTTCTCAAGCGCGCCACGCCGCAGAACATCGTGATCGGTGGTGCGGCCGGGGCGGCACCGCCGCTGCTGGGCTGGGTCGCGGTCACCGGCGAAATCCACGCCTACGCGCTGGTCCTGTTCCTGATCATCTTTGTCTGGACGCCACCGCATTTCTGGGCCCTGGCCATTTATCGCCGGCACGACTACGCGGCGGCCGATGTGCCCATGCTGCCGGTGACCCATGGGCACCGTTTCACGCGCTGGCAGATCCTGTTCTACAGCATCATCCTCGCCCTGGTCACCCTGCTGCCCTGGCTGCTGGGCATGAACGGCATGGTCTACCTGGCCGGCTCGCTGGTCCTCAACGCCGGTTTCCTCGGCTACGCCATCGCCTTGTTGCGCTCCGACAACGAGCAACTGCCGATGAAGATGTTCAGCTACTCGATCCAGTACCTGATGATGTTGTTTGCCTTCCTGCTGCTCGACCATTACCTGCCGCCCACCCTGACCCTGATGGCCTGATCTTATGTCCCGGAACCAGCCCCCAAGTACAGCCGCCGATACACCACTGACCACGCTCCAGGCCCGCGACGATTTCATCGGCCGCCACATTGGCCCGAGCGAGGACGATCTGCGGCTGATGCTCGACACCATCGACAGCGCCTCGCTCGAGGGCCTGATCGACGAAACCATGCCCGACAGCATTCGCCAGGAGCGCGACCTGCGCCTGCCGCCGGCCGAAAGCGAGGCCCGCGTGCTGGAAGAACTCAAGGAACTGGCCCGCCAGAACACCGTCCGTCACAGCATGATCGGGCTGGGCTACCACCCGACCCTGACGCCGCCGGTCATCTTGCGCAACGTGCTGGAAAACCCCGGCTGGTACACGGCCTACACCCCCTACCAGGCCGAAATCTCGCAGGGCCGGCTCGAGGGCATGCTTAACTTCCAGCAGATGGTCATGGACCTGACCGGCATGGAGATGTCCAACGCCTCGCTGCTGGATGAGGCCACCGCGGCGGCCGAAGCCATGGCCATGCTGCGCCGGGTCAACCGCAAGGCCAAAAGCGACGTGTTTCTGGTCGACGCCAACTGCTTTCCGCAGACCATTGACGTGGTCCGCAACCGTGGTCGCCATCTGGACCTCGATATCCGGGTCGTCGACGACCTCACGGCCGCGCTGGCCGAGCAGCCGTGCTTTGGCGTGCTGTGCCAATACCCCGGCGCCGACGGGGCGCTGGTCGATCTCGACCCGATCGTCGAGGCGGCGCATGCCGGCGGGGCCCTGGTCGCGGTGGCCAGCGACCTGCTCGCCCTGGCCCTGCTCAAGCCACCGGGCGAATCGGGCGCCGATGCCGTGGTCGGTTCAGCCCAGCGCTTCGGCGTGCCGATGAGCTACGGCGGGCCGCATGCCGCCTTTCTGGCCACGCGCGAGGACTTCCGCCGCAGCGTGCCCGGGCGCATCATCGGGGTATCGCGCGACCGCCACGGCGCGCGCGCCCTGCGCATGGCCCTGCAGACGCGCGAGCAGCACATCCGCCGCGAAAAGGCCATGAGCAACATCTGCACGGCCCAGGCCCTGCTCGCCGTAATGGCCGGCTTTTATGGGGTCTGGCACGGGCCGGAAGGCATCCGCCGCATCGCAACCCGGGTTCACCGCCTCGCCCGGCTGGCCGCCGATGCACTCCGGCAGGCCGGGTTTGAACTCGAACACGAGCACTTCTTCGACACCCTGTCGGTGAAGCTCGACGAACCGCGCCGGGCCGCGGTCATCCATCGCGTCCAGCAGGCCGGCATCAACCTGCGCGCCGACCGCGACGGCTACATCGGGATTTCGTTCAACGAGTGCACCGGCCGGCGCCAGCTTGAACAACTGCTCGGCGTCTTCCTTGACGCGGCCTTCGACGTCGACCGGCTCGACCTCGACCTGGGCGAAGTCGGCCAGGCCATTCCGCAAGCCCTGCAGCGCCGCTCGCCGTTCATGACCCACGAGATATTCGCCCGCTACCACTCCGAGACCGAGATGCTGCGCTACCTCAAGCGCCTGGAAAACCGCGATCTCAGCCTGGCCCACGCCATGATTCCGCTGGGCTCGTGCACGATGAAGCTCAACGCGACCTCTGAAATGATCCCGGTCACCTGGCCGGAATTTGCCGAGCTGCACCCGTTCTGTCCCTGGGACCAGGCGCGCGGATACCATGAGTTGATCGACCAGCTCGAAGCCATGCTGCGCGAAATTACCGGTTTTGATGCGGTCTCCCTGCAGCCCAACGCCGGATCGCAGGGCGAGTACGCCGGCCTGCTGACCATCAAGGCTTACCATGAGGCGCGCGGCGAAGGCCATCGCCGGGTCTGTCTGATCCCCTCTTCGGCCCACGGCACCAACCCGGCCAGCGCCCAGATGATCGGCATGGACATCGTCGTCATTACCTGCGATACCAGCGGCAACGTCGACCTGGCCGACCTGGAGCGCAAGATCGACCAGCACCGCGATCGCCTCGCCGCCCTGATGGTCACCTACCCGTCGACCCATGGCGTGTTCGAAGAAGACATCGTCACCATCTGCAACAAGGTCCGCGCCGCCGGCGGCCAGGTCTATCTCGACGGCGCCAACACCAACGCCCTGGTCGGGCTATCGCAGGTGGCCGACTACGCCGATGTCTGCCATCTGAACCTGCACAAGACCTTCTGCATCCCGCACGGCGGCGGCGGTCCCGGGGTCGGGCCGATTGGCGTGCGCAAACACCTGGCCGACCATCTCCCCGGCCACGTCTGCGGCCTGCTCGGCCCCGAACACGGCGGCAACCATGCCGTGGCCGCCGCCCCTTGGGGCAGCGCCGGAATCCTGCCGATCTCCTGGGCCTACATCCGGCTGATGGGCGGCGCAGGGCTGACCCGCGCCACCCGGGTGGCGATCTTGAGCGCCAACTACATCGCCTCGCGCCTGGCGGGTCATTACGACATCCTCTACACCGGCCGCAACGGCCGCATTGCGCATGAGTGCATTGTCGATCTGCGCCCGTTCAAGGAAGAAGTCGGCATCAGCGAAGAGGACGTGGCCAAGCGGTTGATCGACTATGGCTTCCATGCCCCGACCATGTCCTGGCCGGTGCCGGGCACGCTGATGATCGAGCCTACCGAAAGCGAGTCCAAGGCCGAGCTCGACCGGTTCATCCAGGCCATGATCGCCATTCGCCGCGAGATCGAACTGGTCGCCACCGGCAGCTGGGACGCTGTCGACAACCCGCTCAAGAACGCGCCCCATACCATCGAGGAACTTGGCGCCAACGACTGGCCGCACCCCTACAGCCGCGCCGAGGCCGGCTGGCCGGTCAAGGAGTTGCGCCTGGGGAAATTCTTTTCACCGGTGGGCCGGGTCGACAACGTCTACGGCGACCGCAACCTGGTCTGCTCCTGCCCGCCGCTGGAAGACTGGTTGGAAACGGGCTGACCATAGCCGCGATATAATCTCCCCTTGAGGCTTGTCCATCCCCGCCGGGGTGGACGCGGCTCGACCAAGGGAGGTTGAAGGTGAGCGGAGACAGTCGCACTCGGTACTCGGTGCACGACCCAGTGGTGTCCAGCGATCATCGGGCCTTTTACGAGCAGGTCGCCAGCGAACTCAACACCGTCGTGCCGATCTGCAACCAGGGCAAGTGCCGGGCCATCGAGATCAGTTCCACGGCCGCCCAACGCGATCAGCTGATTGGCCTGATGAAACGCGCCGAGACCTTTGCCCGGCGCCTGCTGGAAGTCACCACCGAGCTGTTCAGCGACTTCTACCGGGCCAAGGCCGAGTTCTCGCGCGCCATTCACCTCGACACCGCCTACATCAAGGTCAACCTGGTCGACCGCAACCTGCTGGAACGGACCTGCGACGTGCGCTGGTGGGCGCTGGAAACCTCTTTTGCCCAGTGCGTGGTCCAGGCCGAAACCATCCAGTCCCGGCTCGCTGCACTGCAGCGCACACTGCCGGACGCTGATGAACAACTGCACGGCCTGCTCGAAGACCTGGCGGAGAACCTGGCCGGCCCGGACTGGCGCCGTGCGCTGCTCCAGGCCCTGCCGGCCACCGGCCATGGCCTGGACGCGGCCGCGGCCGAGGCCGTCGAGCAGGCCAGGGCCAGCCTCGGCGATCTCGACCGCGCGGTTGCCCTGGCCTGCCGCCGCCTTGAAGACATTCGCCACAGCTACACCCTGTACCGCGACCTGGTCATTACCGATCGGGCCGGGCACGTCCTGGCCAGCAGTAACCCGCAGCGCCGCGAGCAGGTGCTGGGGCTCAACATCGCCGATGAGCACTGGTTCAGCGCAGCGCTGGGCCTCAAAGACGGCGACCAGTATCACGCCGAAGACCTGAGCGCCTCGCGCATCGAGAGCGAGCCCGCCAGCCTGGTCTACAGCACCGCCATCCGCCGCGGCTCGACCGTGCACGGCGAAGCCATCGGAGTAATGGGCATTTTCTTCGATTTCCAGGGCGAGGCCCGTCTCATCCTCGACGATTTCATGCCCCGGGACGAGGCCGGCGCCATCCTCGAAGGCTGGTACAGCCTGCTGACCGATCGCGATGACGTCGTCATTGCCTCCAGCGACGACTTCCTGTTTCCGGTCGGGCAGCGCGTGGCCCTGCCGCGGGCCCACCGCCAGCTTCAAGATGGCCAAAGAGCCAGCAGCGATGCGGTCATCGCCGGGCGCGAAGCGGTGATCTATTCGGCCGCCACCGACGGCTATCTGGACTATCCCGGGCTGGGCTGGAGCTCGCACCTGATTGCCGACCGGCGCTCGATCTTTGCCACCGCAGACAGCGCGGACGAAGAACAACTGCTCGACCGCGAAGCCCTGATGCAGTCCAACCTGATTCCGGAGACCAACCGGCGCGCTTTCGAGGCCGTGCAGGACGACAAGTTCGCGATCCAGAGAATCTCGCTCAACGGCATCATCTTCGCCTCGCGCCTGGGCCGCAAAGGGCTCAGCCTCGGACCGGTGTTCGACGAGATCACCCGCACCGGTGATGCCGTTACCCAGAAGATGGAGCACCTGCTCGGTGAAATGGCCGCCAGTGAATTCCAGCTGATTCGCCAGGCCATGGCCAATTCGGCCCGCCAGGCCATCGAGTTGATCGACCGCAACCTGTTCGAGCGCGCCGCCGACGTGCGCTGGTGGTCAACCGACGAGTACTTCTGGAGCGCGCTGATGGAGCCCGAACAGGGCGCGTTCGAGCGCGCCTCGGAGCGGCTGGCGGTGATCAACAACAGCTACGCCATGTACCGCAACCTGGTCCTGGCCGATGCCCAAGGCCGCATCGTCGCCTCGTCCGACCAAGCCCAGCGCGAAACCATGGCCGCCATCGAAGTGGGCACCCACGAGTGGTTCAGCGAGGCCATGGCAACCCGCGCCAGCACCGCCTTCGTGGTCCAGGACGTAGCCCGCTCCGCGCTGGAGCCCGACCAGCCGCTGTCACTAATCTACGCCGGCGGCATTCGCGCCCGCGGCGCGCGCACCGGCGATGCCATCGGCGCCCTGGGGATTCTGTTCGACTGGCAGACCGAGGCCGACACAATCCTCGCCGCCTGCCTGCCGCATGATGATGCCGGGGAACCCGTCCCCGGCAGCCTGGCGGTCTACAGCGACCGCAACGGCCGCATTATCGAGAGCACGGATGCAAGCATTCTGGGCGAAGACACCCGGCTGGAACTGCCGCCCCAGGCCGAGGCCCTGGCCCCCGGCACGGCCTGCTCCAGCATCATCACGCTGGCAGGGCGAGAGTTCCTGATGGGCTCGGCGCGCACCCGCGGCTACCGAGAATACCGCGGGCTGCGCTGGCTGGCCCATGTTCTCAGACCGCTTTGATCAATCGGTCTTGATCGGCTCTTCCGGGCGTTCGGGCAGGCGCGGCGGGTTGGCCTCGATCCTGGCCAGCACTTCCTCGATCGCGCGCTCGAGCTGCGAGTCACGTCCGGCCAGGACACTGGCCGGATCGTTATCGACCTCGATATCCGGAACCACGCCCTCGCCTTCGATCACGTAATTGCCGTCGGTATCGGCAAAGCCGAACTCCGGCACGTTGACGCTGCCGCCGTCAATCAGGGGCCCGTGACTGGTGATGCCGACCACGCCACCCCACGAGGTCTTGCCGATCAACGGGCCCAGGCCTGCGTTGCGGAACTGCCACGGGAAAATATCGCCGTCAGAAGCGGAATTCTCGTCGAGCAGCGCCGCCAGGTGGCCGTTGAAGGCCTGGTTCGGGTAGGTGGAGGTATACGGCATGGTGCGCGAATAACCCAGCGCCAGGGGACGCCGGGCCAGGCGCTCGATCAGCATCTGCGAGACGTTGCCGCCGCCGTTGGAGCGCACGTCGATGACCAGGCCATCAAGGTGGCGCTGGCCGTAAAACCACTTGACGAACTCGCGGATGCCGTTGGCGCCCATATCGGGAATATGGAGGTAGCCGACCCGTCCGTCACTGGCCTCGAGCACCCGACGCCGGTTGTCCAGCACCCAGTCCAGGTAATGCAGCGCGGTCTCGTCGCCAACCGGGCGCACCCGCACGGTCCGGGCATTGTCGCCGTCGGGCGACGCGCTGACGGTCAACTCGACCGCTTCCCCGGCCGGCAGATGCAGGCGCCGATAGACGTTGTCGGCCGCCGTGAGATCGCGACCGTTGATCGCCAGCAGGTAGTCCCCGACAGCCACGTCGACCCCGACCTCGGTCAGCGGCGAGCGATAGCGGGCCTGGTCGTTCTCGCCTTCAAGGATGCGGGCGATGCGGTAGCGGCCCTGGTCCACCTCGAAGCGCGCTCCCAGCAAGGCCACGTTCGGGCGGTCCGGCAGGCCTTCATCGCCGCCGCTGACGTAGGCGTGCGAGACGTTGAGCTCGGCGATCATCTCGCCCATCAGGTAGTTGAGATCCGAGCGATGGGCAACATGTTCCAGCCACGGCCGGTAGGCCTCGCGCAGCGCCTCCCAGTCGTAGCCATGCATGTTCTCGACATAGAAATGATCGCGGAAGCGACGCCAGACCTCGTCGAAGGCGGTTGCCCATTCGGCCACCGGATCAACCGTGGCCTGCAGACCCGCGGTCGAGACGGTGGTCGGGTCGCGACCCTCGCGGGCAATGTCGAATACCTGCCACTGACCGCCCTGGCGGGCCAGCAGACGCTTGCCGTCGGCGCTGACATCGCGCCACTGGATGCCGGAGGGAAAATCAACCACCTCGGCGCCATCGAACTGGAACAGGCGCACCCGCGGCGTCCGTTCCGGTCCTCGACCGTAGTAGAACGCGTCGGATTCGACAAACAGCAGGCCACCGTCCACCACGGCGAGACCGCCGATATTGGCGTTGTCGACCGGCACCCGGATCACGCGCTGCATCAGCCCGTCGAACTCGATTGCCGTGCTTTCGCCGTTGTTTTCCGAGCCGTTGTCGTCGTTATTGTCGTCTTCGTCCGCCGGGTGCAGGCCCGGCTCTTCGGCGTCTTCGGGGGCGAAGGGGTTGGCGGCCTGGCGGGTCAGGGCCACGGCGAAGATCCCGGTCATGCGATTGGTGGCGAAATTCCACTCGCGGCCGGAAATCTGCGGCGCGAACTCCCGGTCACCGAGAAAAAACAGGTGCTCGCCATCGCTGGAGAAGCGCGGCATGAACTCCGAAAACAGACCCTCGCTGATCTGCCGGGTGCGGTCTTCTTCCAGGCTGTAGAGGTAGAGCGCGCGCAGGCCGCTTTCCTGGACCTGGCTGAAGGCCAGGTAGTCACCGGCCGGCGACCAGGCATAGTCGCGGTTGCGCCACCCCGGATCGCGCCCGGCCTCGCGCAACTCCCCGTTGCCGTCGCTCGCCATCACCAGGATCCGGCCGTCCTTGTCGGAGAACGCAATGTGGTCCCCGCCGGGCGAAAACACCGGGCGGTAGAAGCGGGTCTGATGACCCGAGGTCAGCGCGCGCGGCGGCGCATTGCCGTCGGCGGCCACCAGGTAGAGCTGTTCTTCGCCCGAGATATCGGAAACAAAGGCCAATTGCCGCCCGTCCGGCGACCAGGCCGCCTCGCGGTCGTGGGCGGTCGAGCGATTGGTCAGGGCGCGGGTAATGCCGTCCCCGACAGGCGCGTTGAACAGGTTGCCGCGAGCCTCGAACAGCACGCGCTGACCGGTCGGGCTCAGGCGCGCGCCATTGATCTGGCCATCGACCTGGACGGTGCGCACGCGGCGGTTGAGACCGTCATCGGGCACGCGGATGGCAATCGCCTCATCCGAGCCGTTGCGGGTATCGAAAATGCGCAGGCCGCCGTTGAGTTCGTAGACAATCCGGCCGTCATTACCGGCGCTGGCCCAGCGCACGTCCCAGTCCTCGTGGAAGGTCAGCTGCTCGACGGCCAGGCTGTCCGGGTCGACGCTGTACAGATTGAGCTTGCCGTCGCGGTCGGAGACAAAGTAGCCCATGCCGTCGATCCACATCGGGTCGCGGTCGGTGCGGGGATGATCGGTGATCTGGCGCGCATCGTTGGCCTCCAGATCGAACAGCCACAAGCTCTGGGCCCAGCCGCCCTGGTAGCGCTTCCAGGTCCGGAAATCACGGAACAGGGGCGAGTAGAACACCTGGCTGCCGTCCTCGGTAAACGTGCCGGCGCCGGAAACGGGCATTGGCAGGGCTTCGGGCAAACCGCCGTCGGCAGCGACCGTGAACAGGGTTGCCGTGCTCGAACCCCAGGCCTCGCGCTGCGAGCGAAACAGCACGCGTTCGCCGTCCGGCGTCCAGCCGTAGGCCTGGTTGTCGTAGCCCCAGCGCGCCGGCAGCGGGCCGGTGGCCGGGTACCAGGTCAGCTGCTGCGGCTCGCCGCCGGCGGCCGGGATCACGAACACCTGCTCATCGCCGCCGTATTGCCCGGTAAAGGCAATTTGAGCGCCGTCCGGGGAGAACTTCGGAAACAATTCCTTGCCCGGGTGGCTGGTCAGGCGCCAGGCCGTACCGCCGCTATCCGGCGCCATCCACAGATCACCGCCGTAGCTGAACACGACGCGGTCGTCATGCAGGTCCGGGAAGCGCAGCAGGCGGGTTTCGTCGGCCACGGCCTGGGCGGCCAGCGTGGTCAGCAACAGCGCGGCGAGCGCGCGCAAACGAAAGCTCGTCATGGGTCTATCCTTGGGGTTGAATTCTGGCTGTAAGAACGTTCTAGTCTTCGGCCTCCGGCGCGTCGTCTTCGCCGTCCTCAGAAGCGGCCACGCGGGCCATGCCGATCAGCTGCTCGGCCTCGGCCAGGCGGATCAGGGTCACGCCCTGGGTGTTGCGGCCGAGCCGGGAAATCTCGCCAGCCGAGGTTCGCACCAGGGTGCCGGCGTTGGAGGTCAGCATCACGTCATCATCGTCGCGCACCGCCAGGGCCGCGACCAGATCGCCGTTGCGTTCCGAGACCTGGATGCCGATCACGCCCTGCCCGCCGCGCTTGTAGACCGGGAATTCCGGCAGCGGGGTGCGTTTGCCGAAGCCGTTGGCGGTGGCCAGCAGGACATCGTCGGGCTCATCGCCGGTCACCAGCATGGAGACCACCTGCTGGCCTTTTTTCAGCCGTATGCCGTTGACGCCGCGGGTCTGGCGACCCATGGCGCGGGCATCGGTTTCGTGGAAGCGGATGGTCTTGCCGGCCGAGGTAAACAACAGCACGTCGCGAGTGCCGTCGGTAAAGGCCACGTTGACCAACTCATCATCGTCTTCCAGCAACACCGCCCAGATGCCGTTGGAGCGGATATTGGCAAAATCCGACAGCGGCGTTTTCTTGACCCGGCCCTTGCGCGTGGCGAAAAACACGAACCAGTCGTCCGGGAATTCGCGCGTGGGCAGGACCGCGTTGATGCGCTCATCTTCGTCCAGCGGCAATAAATTGACCATCGGCCGGCCGCGGCTGTTGTGGCCGGCCTGGGGCAGTTCGTAGACCTTGGTCTTGTAAACCTTGCCGGCGCTGGTAAAAACCAGCAGGGTATCGTGGGTATTGGTCACCCAGAAGCGCTCGACGAAGTCTTCGTCCTTGGTCCGGGTGGCCGTACGTCCGCGCCCGCCGCGCTTTTGCGCCCGGTAGCGGTCCAGCGGCTGGTACTTGGCGTAGCCGGCGTGCGACAGGGTCACGACCACGTCTTCGGGCGTGATCAGGTCTTCCATGGTCAGGTTGAGATGATCGCGCACGATTTCCGAACGCCGCTCGTCGGCGTAGCGGTCTTTCAGATCGGTCAGCTCATCGCGGATGACCTGCATCAGCGCGTCGGGCTCGGACAAAATCCGCATCAGCTCGGTGATCTGGCCGAGAATTTCCTTGTACTCGTCGGAGAGCTTTTCCTGCTCCAGGCCGGTCAGTTTCTGCAGCCTCAGATCCAGAATGGCCTGGGCCTGGGCCGGGGAAAGCTGGTAGCCGTCCTCGTTCAGTCCGTACTCGGGCAGCAATTCCTCGGGGCGCGACAGTTCGGCCCCGGCCTGGCCGAGCAGCGCCTTGACCAGGCCGGCGTCCCAGCGCCGCCCCTGCAGGCGCTCACGCGCTTCGGTCGGACTCGGCGAGGTCTTGATCAGCTGGATGACCTCGTCGAGGTTGGCCAGGGCCACGGTCAGGCCTTCCAGGATGTGGGCGCGCTCGCGCGCCTTGCGCAGTTCGAACAGGCTGCGCCGGGTGACCACCTCGCGTCGATGGGCCAGGAAATAGGTCAGCATGTCGCGGATATTGAGCACCCGCGGCTGGTTGTCGACCAGGGCGACCATGTTGATGCCGAACACGGTCTGCAGCTGGGTCTGCTGGTAGAGATTGTTCAGCAGCACTTCCGGCACTTCACCGCGCTTGAGCTCGATGACCATGCGCATGCCGTCCTTGTCGGACTCGTCGCGCAGCTCGGAAATGCCCTCGATCTTCCTGGTCTTGACCAGCTCGGCGATTTTTTCCAGCAGCCGGGCCTTGTTGACCTGGTACGGCAGCTCGGTGACGACGATGCGGTTGCGGCCGTTGTCTTCGGTCTCGACATGGGAGCGCGCGCGCAGGTAGATCCGCCCGCGTCCGGTGCGGTAGGCCTCATCGATGCCGTCGGCGCCGTTGATGATGGCCGCGGTCGGGAAATCCGGCCCCGGCATGAAGTGCATGATCTCTTCGATCGACAGATCCGGGTTGTCCACCAGGGCCAGCAGCGCGCTGACCACCTCGCCCAGGTTGTGCGGCGGGATGTTGGTGGCCATGCCCACGGCAATACCCGACGAACCGTTGACCAGCAGGTTGGGCACCCGGGTTGGCAACACCGAGGGCTCCTGCTCGGACTCATCGTAGTTGGGGACGAAGTTGACCGTCGCCTTGTCGATATCGGCCAGCATTTCGTGGGCCAGCCGGGCCATGCGCACCTCGGTGTAACGCATCGCCGCCGGCGAGTCACCGTCGACCGAACCGAAGTTGCCCTGACCATCGACCAGCATGTAGCGCAGCGAAAATGGCTGGGCCATGCGCACGATGGTGTCGTACACGGCCGTATCGCCATGCGGGTGGTATTTACCGATCACGTCACCGACCACGCGGGCCGATTTCTTGTACGGTTTGTTGTAGTCGTTGCCCAGCACCTGCATGGCGAACAAGACCCGCCGATGGACCGGTTTGAGACCATCGCGCACGTCCGGCAAGGCCCGCCCCACGATCACGCTCATGGCGTAATCGAGGTAGGACTGCCGCATCTCGTCTTCCAGGTTGACCTGGAGCACTTCCCGAGCCAGTTCCGCCATCACGAAATTCCGTAGATTAATTCGAGGAAACCCGCGTATCCAATTGTTTTTATGCGATACTTTTGCGGACTCAAGTTCCCCGAACGCGCCGACTTCACGCGTCCGAACAGTCCTATAATTCTACCATAGCGGGCCCAATCGACAGCCCGGCCGGAAGCATTTCAGATGGTCGAGAAATCGTACGGCGGGCGGGCCACGCCAGCCTCGGTCACAATGCAGTCGACCAGCGCTGCCGGGGTCACGTCGAATACCGGGTTCCAGGCGGCGAAACCGGCGGGCATGGCCTCCAGCCCGGCCGCGCGCCAGACCTCGGCCGGGTCGCGCTGTTCGATGGCAATGCCGGCACCGTCGGGCATGGCCGGGTCCAGGGTCGAGGATGGCGCAACCACCATCATTTTTACCCCGTGGTGTCGCGCCAGCACGGCCAGGGCATAGGTGCCGATCTTGTTGGCCACATCACCATTGGCGGCAATCCGGTCGGCGCCGGTGATCACCCACTGGACTGCTCCGCTGGCCATCAATGCGGCCGCCGCACCCTCCACGATCACCTGGAACTCCACCCCCGCCCGGGCCAGTTCCCAGGCGGTCAGGCGCGAGCCCTGCAGCCACGGCCGGGTTTCATCGGCAAACACCCGCGCTATCCGGCCTGCGCGCACGCCCTCGATGACCACCCCCAGCGCCGTACCAATACCGCCGGTGGCCAGCGAGCCGGTATTGCAGTGAGTGAGCACGCCGCTGCCCGGCTCGATCACGGCGCTGCCGGCGCGGGCCATGGCGCGGTTGGCTTCGATATCGGCGCGGTGAATGCGCCCGGCCTCGGCAGCCAGGGCATCGGCGTCCAGGTCACCCTGTCCGGCCACCAACTGGCGCATACGCGCCACCGCCCAGGCCAGGTTGACCGCGGTCGGTCGGGCCTGCACCAGTCGTTCCATGTCCTGATGCCAGCCGGCCAGGTCCTTACCACGCTGATGGGCGGCAATGACCGCGCCATAGGCTGCGGTGACGCCAATGGCCGGCGCCCCGCGCACCACCAGGTCGGCGATGGCGCCAATCACGCCGTCAATATCGCCGATGCGCAGCCAGTGCTCGGTCTGCGGCAGGCGGCGCTGGTCAATCAGCTCCAGCACCCGGCCATCGAAACGCACGGCCTGGAAGCCGTCGCGGGTCTCGTCGAATGTCGATTGCATGGCGCGTATTCTAGCGACAGCAGGCCAACCGCAAAACCCGTATCATTGGCGCCCCGCAATACTGAATCCAAATGGACCGAAACCATGAGACTGCTGCTTTCGCTCTGCCTGCTGCTGCCCGTGCTGGCCGCAGCCGAAACCGAAATCGAAACACAACCCCCCGAAGCCCAGACCACGGAGAATCCCACAGTGATCCTGCACACCAACCATGGCGCCATCACCCTGGAACTGTTTGAAGAACAGGCCCCGCTGTCGGTGGCCAATTTCCTGGAGTACGCCCGCGACGGCCACTACGACGGCACGCTGTTCCACCGCGTCATCTCCAACTTCATGGTCCAGGGCGGCGGCTTCGATACCGACTTCCAGCAAAAGCCCACCCGCGAGCCGATCGAAAACGAGGCCGATAACGGCCTGTCCAACGAGCGTGGCACCCTGGCCATGGCCCGCACCAACGACCCGCATTCGGCCACCGCGCAGTTTTTCATCAACGTCACCGACAATGATTTTCTGAACCACCGCAGCACGGCCTCGGGCCAGACCTGGGGCTACGCGGTGTTTGGCCGGGTGGTCGACGGCATGGATGTGGTCGATACCATCCGCGAGGTCGACACCGGCCGGCGCGGCATGCACCAGGACGTGCCGGTCGAGGACGTGATCATCGAGCGGGTCGAGATCCCTGAGTGATCGCCTGATCTACTGCATCGCCGACCTGCACCTGGAGGCAGGTCGGCCGGAGACCACGCGTCTCCTGCTCGACTTTCTGCGCGGCCCGGCGCGCCGGGCCCGCACCCTCTACATTCTGGGCGACCTGTTCGAGGCCTGGGTGGGCGACGACGGTGCCGACGCGCTGGCCGGGCGCGTGGCCGGCGGCCTGCGCGACCTGGCCGACCACGGCGTGCAGATTTTCTTTGTCCACGGCAATAGGGATTTCCTCGTCGGGGATGCCTACTGCCAGCGCGCCGGCATGCAGCTGGTGGATGAACCAGTCCTCCTGACCGACTGCGAACCCGCCACCGCGCTGCTCCACGGCGACACCCTGTGCACCGACGATGTCGACTACCAGCGCTTCCGGACCAAGGTCCGCGACCCGGACTGGCAGGCGCGCATCCTGTCACGCCCGCTGTGGTGGCGCCGCCTGCTGGCCCGAATCGCGCGCGCCATCAGCCGATCGCGCAACCGCGGCAAGTCAGACGAGATCATGGATGTCAATTCCGACGCCGTGCAGCAATGCTTCCGCGACCTGGGCATCCGCCGCCTGATCCACGGCCACACCCACCGGCCCGGCGTTCATCAACTCGAGATCGACGGACAGCCCTGCGAGCGCATTGTGCTGGGTGACTGGCATGGCGAGCGCGGCAGCGTGGTGCGCGTTGACGAGGACGGGGTTGATCTGCTGCTGCTGACCAGACGTCCGGATGGCCAGATCGAACTGACGCCGACTTGATCCAGGATCTGCGATCGCTACTCGTGCGTGATCAAGCCCTGGGGTGCCAGCAGCGCCCTTGAGAAACGCCCACTATTCTCCTCAGACCTTGACCAGCTCAATCTTCGGCGCGCTGATCTGCAGTTTTGGATAGTCAATCCCGCTGCGCTCGATAAACGCCGCCAGCGAGCGTTCGTTACCCAGCGCATAGGGCGCTTCCACGCGGCCCAGCAGCAGATCATGCAG
>PXBD01000084.1 GCA_003565625.1 Gammaproteobacteria bacterium | reverse complement strand
GTCAAGCAGCGCCTGGAAGCGCTCCAGCCCGGTCTGCCCGAAGGCGTGGAAATCGTCGAAACCTACGACCGCTCAGCCTTGATCGACCGCTCAATCCGCACGCTGTGGGAAAAGCTGGCGCTGGAGTTCGCTATCGTGGTGCTGGTCATCGCCCTGTTCCTGTGGCACCTGAAATCCTCGCTGGTGCTCTTGATCAGCCTGCCGCTGGGCGTGCTGTCGGCCTATCTGGTGATGTATTTCCAGGGCATCAACGCCAACATCATGTCGCTGGGCGGTATCATCATTTCCATCGGCGTGATGGTCGATGCCGCCATCGTGCTGATCGAGAACGTCCACCAACGCCTGGAACGCGATCCGCCGGAGTCCAGCGAGGAACGCTGGCAAGCCATCACCGAGGCCACGCTCGAAGTCGGTCGTCCCATTTTCCTGTCGCTGCTCATCGTGGCGCTGTCGTTCCTGCCCGTGTTCGCCCTCCAGGCCCAGGAGGGGCGGCTGTTCTCGCCGCTGGCGTTCACCAAGACCTACGCGATGGCGGCGGCGGCGGGGTTGTCGGTGACGCTGGTGCCGGTGTTGATGGGATATTTTGTCGGGACTCGAGACTCAGGCGCGGGGTCTCGGAAGAGCCGCGGCAGTCCCTTTTCCCGGGTGCTGGTGAAGGGGTATCGGCCTCTGGTGCGGTTTTCCGCGAATCAACCATGGATCGTCAGTGCCCTGGCGCTGGGGCTGGTGGTATCGATGTTCTTTCCGGTCTCACGGCTGGGGACCGAGTTCATGCCCGAACTCGACGAGGGCGACCTGATGTACATGCCCACCACCCTGCCCGGCTTGAGTCCAGACAAGGCGCGCGAGCTGCTGCAGCAGACCGACGCCATCATCGCCTCGCACCCCGAAGTGGCGCGCGTGATGGGCAAGGCCGGGCGGGCCGAGACCGCCACCGACCCCGCGCCGCTGACCATGATCGAGACCTTCATCACCCTCAAACCCAGACACCAGTGGAGGTCCGGGGTGACCACCGCCGACATCATGCGCGAGCTCGACGACATGGTGCAGTTCCCCGGCCTGACCAATGCCTGGGTGTTCCCCATCCAGACCCGCATCGACATGCTCCAGACCGGAATCCGCACCGATGTCGGCATCCAGATCAGCGGGCCCGATCTGTCCGTGATCCAGGACCTGGCCGAGCAGGTCGAAGGGGTCGTGGCCGGTCTGCCCGGCACCACCAGCGCCTTCGCCGACCGGCCGGCCTCCGGACGCTATATCGAGATCACACCCGATCGACGCGCCTTGGCCCGGCACGGCATGAACATCGGTGATCTGCAGGACGTGATTCGCTTCGGCGTGGGTGGGGCCAACGTGACCGAAACGGTCGAAGGCCTGGAGCGCTTCCCGGTCAACCTGCGCTTTCTGCCGGACTGGCGCGACTCGCCCGACAAGCTGCGCCAGCTGCCCATCGTCAGCCCCGCCGGCACGCATATTCTGCTGGGTGAGGTTGCCGAAATCGGCATTGCCGACGGCGCGGCCATGATTCGCAGCGAGAACACCCGGCCGGCCGGATTCGTGTTCGTCGACATCGACGGGCGCGATCTGAGCGGCTGGGTACGAGAGGCGCGTACGGCCATCGCCGAGCAGGTCGAACTGCCCGGCGGTTACTCGGTTGGATTTGCCGGCCAGTACGAATACATCGAGCGCGCCCGCGAGCGGCTGAGCGTTCTGATCCCGCTGGTGCTGGCGATCATCGTGGTGCTGCTGATGATGATTTTTCGCACCTTTATCGAGGTCGCCCTGGTGCTGGTCACCGTCCCACTGTCCCTGGCCGGCGGTTTCTGGCTGATGTGGGCGCTGGACTTCCAGATGTCGGTCGGCGTGGCCGTGGGCTTTATTGCCTTGGGCGGCCTCGCGGCCGAGACCGGCGTGATCATGCTGGTCTATCTCAATAACGCCTATGAGCGCTTCCGGGAAAGCATCGGCGAGCGCGAATTCACCCGCGCCGACCTCAGAGATGCGATCGTCGAAGGCGCCTGTCAGCGCGTGCGCCCCATCACCATGACCGAGACCACCGTGTTCCTCGGGTTGCTGCCGGTGATGCTCTCAACCGGGACCGGCTCGGAAGTCATGCGGCGCATCGCCGCACCCATGGTCGGCGGCGTGTTTACCGTCTGGATCGTCGCCCTGCTGGTCATGCCCGCCCTGTACTATCTCTGGCATCGACGTGGCCTGCCTCGGACAGGGGAAAATGAAACCGCAGATGAACGCGGATGAACGCAGATTATTGGAGCCAATGCCATGACTTTTCTGAAACATGCATTCATTACCCTGCTGCTGGCCGCCGTGATCGGCGTCGCGGTCGCGGCCTGGATCATCACTGGCGGTCGCTTTGATGTTTCTGTTTCGGCCGAGTTGCCCGAGCCGATTCATGACCTGATCCACCAGACCCGGGTCAACGCAGTCAGGCGGCAGGCGCGGGATCTCCAGGCACCGCCAGTCAACCTGAACGAAGATGCCGTGCTGTTCGAGGCCGTGGTCGGCTTCGAATCCATGTGCGCAGACTGTCATCATCCACCCGGCGGCCAGCCGTCTGCGCTGGCCAGTGGCCTGAACCCGCCGCCGGCCAATCTGAGCGAGTCCGCCCGAAAGCGCAGCATCGAGGAATTGTTCTGGGTCACCAAGCACGGGATTCGCATGAGCGGCATGCCGGCCTGGGGTAGCACCCACAGCGATGCGGAACTATGGCCCGTCGTCGCCCTGATCACGCGCTTCCCGGACTTTGCCGAGGCCGATTACGGCAACCTGCTGGAGACCGCGCTTGAGGCCGGCGTCGAACATCACCACCATCACGAACACCATCGACACTGACTATTGGGTCGAAACCCGTGATTTTTGCCCTGATCGGGGCGGTGGTCATTGTTACCTCCCCATGGATCTTTCTCTATTTTTCGCCGCCGGCGAAAAACCGGCAGCGGCTGCGCCGGGTCAATCAAACTGTTCTCCTCACCGCCGGGAGTGCCTGCGCGGCACTGGCCTGGTGGGTGCGCCAGGCGGCAGCCGGTTCTGCAGATTTTTACTGGTGGCCGGCCATCGCTCTGGCCTACGGCGCACTGCTCTTTCCGATGATTTTGCTGATCGGCGGACTGATCCGGAACTTCGTGCTGTTTGACGACTCAAGATAAAGACACCCTCACTGTGGTTGAGTCTGGTCATGGCGCACCGGAACGACAAACGCTCCAAGCTCGATCAGGTGGTCGCGCGGGCGCGGTCGGAAGCCCAGTCGCGGCTTGCGGGATATCGCGAACAAGCCCTCAAACTCTACCCCTGGATCTGCGGGCGCTGCGGACGGGAATTCACCCGCACCAACCTGCAAGAACTGACGGTCCACCACCGCAACCACAACCACGACGACAACCCGGCTGACGGCAGCAACTGGGAGTTGCTGTGCCTGTACTGTCACGACAACGAACATCAGCGCGAACTGGAATTCCAGGCTGGTCACGACGGCAAGGAAACGACGGCCGACAGCGCCTCCTCGCGACCGT
>PXBD01000058.1 GCA_003565625.1 Gammaproteobacteria bacterium | reverse complement strand
TATCGGCGAAAGAGAGGATATCGTCGAGCTTGTTGTCCACCTCCTGGCGGCTCAAGCCGAGAAACGCCGCATTCATGCGCAGATTCTCAAGACCGGTGTACTCGGGATCGAAACCGGCACCCAGTTCAAGCAACGCCGCCTGGGTGCCTCGACGGGAAACCTCACCTGCGCTCGGCGCCAGTACTCCTGTGATAATCTTCAAAAGCGTCGATTTCCCCGCCCCGTTCGCACCAATGATTCCTACGGACTCACCACGACGAACCTCAAAGTCAATATCCCTGAGTACATCGGCTCCACCATCGCTCCTTCCTCTCACTAGAATCTGCCAGAACGCACGAAGTCGCTTGGAGGTCTGCACAGTCGGCGGATAGGTTTTTGCAACGCCAGCCAGATGCAAGAGGACTTCGCTCACAGAAAATCCTCAAAATAAGGACTCAAGCGGTTAAAGACTGCAAACCCAGCCCACAAAGACACGAGCGAGCCTGTGACAAGGAATAGAAAATTGCTATCGGGCACCGATTTCCCATTAAACAATGCCTCTCTCACCTCGGTGATCCACCAATTCATTGGATTGATGCTCAGCCATGCTGACATAAAGTCAGGCATGATCTCGGGCGAATAAAGAATCGGGGTCAGGAAAAACCAGAAAAGGAAAAAGGTCGGCAGTAGCGGCTCCAGATCGCGCACAAAGACCTGCAACGCAGATAAGAGCAACCCCAGACCCAGAGAAAAGAGGTATAGCGTGGCAAGAACAAATAGCAGGTAGGGCAGTGAGACAAGGCTCAGGTCAATCCCGAGCAATGTCAAAACAATCAAGATGACAGCATAACCCAGCAACTGCAGAATAAAGGCTGCTGTTTGGGTTGAGCCCGTGAGCAGGTGCCGGGGCAACGCCACTTTGGAAATGAGGGCCGAATGCTGCAATATTGCCTGTGAACCTCTGAGCGCGCCATCGGAAAAGGCCAGCCAAGGCCACAAGGCAACCGCCAACCAAGCCACAAAGGGAACATCCAGATCGGCAGGAGCACGAGCCTCGAAAATCACTCCGAAGACGAAGCCGTAAACCCCCAGCAGCAGTACCGGGTTGACGATCAACCACAAGACTGTGGTTGGTCCCGTCCTAGTCTTGTCCGTGATTTCGCGACTGGTAAGCCTCGCAAGCAAGGCGCCGGAAGATCTTAAAGAGTGAGCGATCTCAGTGCTCCGGCGTTTCTTGGCCACGAACCTCATTGATCATTTCAGGGGTCATCCGGGTGAAGCCATCAAGACCATAGCGCTCAAGTAGTTCACGAACGGCACCCTCTGGGAAGTGCCACGGGGCCCCACTTGCGGAAGCCAGAATGCGCTCTCTGAGACGCTCTCGATGCCTTCGTTCTGCCTCTCGCAGGGCCAATGGCTCTGCCTCCTCCCAAGACAGCTGGGCAGGTTCGTGAAACTCAAGAAGCCGCACAAAATGCCATCCACGCCCGGACCGCACCGCTGGCTGCCACTGACCCTCTTCGGCCCCCGTCAATTTAGCCACGATCTCAGGCGCGAGGTCCGGCGCGGATAGATCTTCGAATACTGCACGCTCGATCAAGCCTTGCGTTGTTATTTCGACTTTCCCGATTGCTTCATCGGCATCATGCCCGGATTGCAGCAATTCATGCAATAAAAGCACTGCTTCAAGCAGGGCCATTTCAGTACCGTCCGAATCAAGAGGAACAAATACGTGCTCGAAATCGAACCTTCTGGGCGACAGAAACTGTTCAGGTCGAGTCAGATATAACTCGCGCGCCTGCGTCGAATAATCGTCAAGCGCCTCTAACTCGACCGCCCGGTCGACATAGATCATGGCAGCCGTTTCAGCCATTGAGCGTCGGAGCCGAGCCGACGTCCGCTCATCGAGTTTATCTTCTTTGATCAGACGACCGAGGAAAAGCTCTGGCAAGTAGAGCGCTTCCAAAACCCGCCCTATGCGCTCTGCGCTGTCGACAAAGCCCGGGCGACGATCGGGCTCCACGCGCTCGGCCACAAAGGCGTCAAAGTCCCCAAACGTAATGACCACATCACCGGCGGTTGCTAATTTGCCGGATGGATCAGCTAAACAGATAGGGGGCCTTTCTGCTTTAGCCCAATCAACGGAAAGGACTGTGCTGGCGATCAACCCCGCGATCACAGTGCTTTTAACCACCGTCCCCAACCTGACGGCACAAGGCATGCTGGCTTGCTTGGTCATTAAGGGTTCACCAACCTGCCACATCGGACACCACCATCACCACACTCAGGGAAAGGCTCCAAGTCTGACGGCGCCGTCCCGTCTTCAGAAGGTGTATACATAATGTTCAAAAAGTACCTGCGACCGGGTTGAACCACACAGCTCGTAGTTCCGGCATTGTCAGGCCCTCTCCAACTCATGGTAGGCTGTATACTGGGAGGAATTCTGTAGCATCCTGTTTCCGCAGTAATAGCATCTTTATCGAAATCACCTGGACACTCTGATATCGTCAACAATGCTCTTTTTGTTTCAACGCCCGGTCCGGCATCATTTACCCGAATCGTTCCGGACTGGCTAGGCGACATACCGGTGGTGTCAAACTCGATAGAAATGTACTCGTACGCCGATGAGCGCCCAGTTGCAAGCACTCTCGTCAGGCCGCTGGAACTCCAAAATGGGCTGGTGGGCCAAAGACCGCCCCAATCGCTGCAATCAGCACTGTTGATCCAGCCTGCTTCATAACGGCAACTCTGTTGACCAGTGGTCATCCGTGTCCATTGGCTCTGGTCCAGGCTTCGCTCCGGATCACCGCATTGTTCAGGTAAACCGTCAGGCACTGTAGTGGACTCTTCAACGGAAATCGACAATTCCTCCCGGTGATTGACCGGTCCATTGCGGCAATCAAGGATTACGCTATAAGCAGACTCAGACGCTAGACCGGTTGTACTCACACGACGCTGCTGATTAGTGGCGAGCCGCGAATCGGCCGGAAGTTCGCCGCGAGCGTTCCAAGTCTCAAGTGTACCGCTCGGCTCGCAACTCCAAGCACCCTGGCTCCCCCAGCTGAATTCAAGCGTCGTGCCTTCAGCGACCGTCAGTGACGGCGAGACGGAGAAATTGGAATCGCCCACCTCGACATCCTCACAATCAAGACCAGTTTCATCGCTGACCTGGCAGGCTGCAGGGTCTACGACTTCAGCCACCACACTGCCATCTTCGGAACGGATTACCACAGTTCCGCGCAATTCAATCGGATCGACAATATTCGACAAGATACCGTCCTCTGACTCATGTTGAAGAATCAAGGTACGCGGGATTTCACTGTTGGCATTCGCAGCGCAGAAGGCACCGACAAGAACCGGCAGCAGATAAGGAATTTTTGTCATGTGAATTCTCTAATTAAGAGTGGGGCCAAATCCTAAAAACACTACAGTTATCTCGCTTCAGACTGCCTGGAACACCAAGAGTTCACGACTACGGATCATTAAAAGAAGCCCTTGATTGACGATAAAGTGCAAAAAAGAAGGGCCACAGCTGTGGCCCTTCTTTCTACCGACTTCAGTAACTGGTCAACCAGCTACATCAGTCAGCCTGGCTGTCAACAATCAAGCGTGAACCACGGTGCTGGAAAGAAGAACCGTAGTTGGCCAGGACGCCGTCCTGCGCGTTGGTGTTGACAATAGCCGACGCTGCAAAACCAATGACTGGAAGGCCGCGTACCACATTACCGGTAGTCCCTGCCGCCGGAGTGCCGACCAGGCTCTGACGAACTGTTTCGCTAACATCGGAGTCGCTCGGCACATCAGCAAGGTTCAACCGAACCCAACCCGATGAGAACGGCAACTCAATGTTGGTGAACGTCAAAGTGTCCGAGCGCTCGGGTTCTCCGAAGATTTCGGTCGGACCATCAGCCGGCCCTTGGGCGAAGCGAATCACGTTAGCCTCGCGACACAACTGGAACAACTCAGCCTCATCATCGCCGGTCGCCGGACGTGGGGAGACAACCGGACCAGTGGGATCAACCGGATCCGGGCCAGGCTGCTCTTCACGATCAAAGAACCGGCTACCAGTCGAATCCAGGTAGCTACCCCAAGTGCTGGGCGTCACAAACTCAAAATCTTCGCAGGCACCGCCATCCTCGGTATCCCAAACTCTTGTAAACGGCGGAATCGGGTCAGACCCGCTGACATGGAAGCGCTTGGTCGGCATTGTCAGGACCCACTCGGTTTTGGCATTCAGGGCAGGATCAATCAAGTACTCGTTCATGATCATGTCTTGCGTCAAAACCGCATTCAAAGCACCCAAGGTGAAATCCACACCATCCAATTGCCAGACGTGCTCTGCGAGCGTTCCGTTATTGAAGACGAAACTGGTCGCATTATTACCGCTGGTCAAGTCCGGCTCAAGGTCACCTGGGTTGGTGTGAAGAGTTCCCGCGTCTTCGCCAGCGGCGTAGTTGAAGAAGCCATCGATAGCGGTCGGGTTGTAGGACACCTGAAACCCGGAGGCAGGGTCAATGATGCTCGCAGCACCGAAGAGGCCGCCAGCAAGTTCCTGAGCCTCACGCCCGGTCTCGAGGCCAAGCTCAGTATCACCATCCACCCACAAATCGACGGCACCAAGGTCGCCGGGACGGTTCAAGGTCCATGCGGCTACCGGGATATCGCAGTTATTCGGCAAAGGCACACCGGAGTCGGCATCCGGCACATGGTTAATGGACCAAGCGACTACTTCGGCAAGGGGAGTTGCATCGGTCACAGACTCTGGTGCCCTGACAAAAGTACCCATTTCAATAACTTCAATGTAGCCAGAGGCAGCACGCTCGATGTCCGTTGGGCCACCATCACCATCAGCAAATTCAAAGTTCAAAAACTGCTGGAAGGCAGCCACTGGCTCAAATCCGCCGTTCAC
This sequence comes from Gammaproteobacteria bacterium, assembly GCA_003565625.1. Lineage (GTDB taxonomy): Bacteria > Pseudomonadota > Gammaproteobacteria > Xanthomonadales > Wenzhouxiangellaceae > Wenzhouxiangella. The sequence continues at coordinate 10,289 of PXBD01000058.1, read as the reverse complement.
TTCTTCAACCTCACCGCCCTGCAAATACGGAACGGTACAGGTTGTATCGGGAATAAGAATCCCTGGCGTACCGCCCTGATCGGTCACGGCAGCAGTCCACACATCGAAAGGCGACATGTAGATATTGAAGTCAAGGACTTCTTTGGAATTCAAAGCTTCAATGAACCGAATTTTGACCGCCTTGCCTCGATTAGTCGTGTTAACAATCGACACCAAGGTGTTATTGCCCTCGCGGGCACTATAATACGGATACAGTAGCACCTGGCCAAGACCATCAGGATTGACGTTGACGGCGTTAGCCACGCCAGCCATTCCCGCCATCCCTGTAAGTCCCGCCAGAACTGCGGTCGTCAAGGTATTTCTTTTCATTACAACACTCCTAAAGTTGTTGGACACAGGGCTCTGTGCAAAGCAAACCGGGAGGGCACGACTCCTCTCGAGCCCTTCCCAGCGATCGCAATTCTATCCTAAGCGATGCTGAAATGTAAAGCAATCAGTTGTCAGCGTACCACCAGTTGCCGTCCACCAGAATCCAGCGCTCATTGAACTCGCGCGGCAGACGCATGCGGTTCATGCCAGCAGGTGCGGTGACGGCCTGCCACACGGCGCTCACCTGCACTTCGCAGCGCTCCGCGGAACAATCCTTGCTCTGGAACTCGGCGCTACGCCAATGTACGGGGCGGCCAGACATCTCGCGGACGAAGTCGTCACGCTGAGTTGTCTGACGGAATCCGGGCGAATAGTACTCCCAGGCCGCCTCGAAATCTCGTTCGATGAACGCCTGCCATCGCGCCATCACCCGCTCCTCCAGCACGACTTCGGGATCGCTCACTTGCCCGCCGCAGCCCACCAGGCTCAAAATCAGGGCCGTACCGATAAAAAACCCAAACCTCCACAAAACGCTCATTTTTGACTTGTCCTCGACCTTAGATATTGTTAAAGACGCTGCTTGTTTAAGCCGCCAAGCTATTCAATCCGACCACCCCGCAGCGGCTGCAGGCCGCGGAACTGGCGGGTCATTTCATCGGAAACTTCGCGCAGACGGTCGGTGGACTCGATCACCGACGGCGTGAGCAGGACCAGGGTCTCGGTGCGTATCATCTCGTTACGGCTCTGGCGGAACAGCCCGCCCAGCCCGGGAATGCGCTGAAGCCCGGGCACGCCGGAGCGGGATTCGGTCTCGTCGTCCTGGATCAGCCCGCCGAGCATGACGGTCTGGCCGGACTGGATGGCCACGTCGGTCTGGATGGAGCGGGTATTGATGGTCGGGTTGTCGCCGACCCCGGGCGCGCCGGGCGAGGAGACTTCCTGGCGGATGTCCAGGTAGACCAGCCCGCCTGGGTTGACCCGCGGGGTGACGTTGAGGGTCACCCCGGTGCTGATAAACTGGACGTTGCCGATGGTGCTGCCGGTCTCCCCGACGGTGCCGCCGACGAACCGGGTCGACTGCACCGGTAACTGGCTGCCGACGTTGATCGAGGCGCTGGAGTTGTTGCGCACCATCAGCGACGGAGAGGAGATCGTGCGCACGTTGGAAACCGTTTCCAGGGCATCGATGGTCGCGGCCACGAAGGTGCGGTCGACCGCGCGCCGGGTGATGGTCCCCAGAGCGCTGGTGCCGGCGCCGAACACCAGCGTGTTCTGATCGCGCGAGGGCGCGAAACCATCGGGCAGCGAGGGCCCGCCCGACTCGGGACCCTCGTTGGCGAGGAACCAGCTGACGCCGTAGCGCAATTGATCGGTAAGTTCAACGATCAGCACCTGGGCCTCGACCAGCACCTGCAGCGGCTCCTCGTCGAGGCGCTGGATGGCGGAGAGTATGGCATCGTACTGGCCGGGCGAGGCCTGGATCAGCAGGGAGTTGGTCTCGGTGACCGCGGTGACGCGCACATCGTCGTTATCGCCCAAAGCCAGCCCGCCTTCGGTGGCGCGCGGCTGGTCGTTGGTGCGGCCTTCTTCGGCCCGGGATCGCTGGAATTCGCCGACGCTGGAGACGGTGGCCGGCTCCATGCCCGGCGCCAGCGCGCCACGATCGGCCCGCGGGCGCGTCGTTCGGGTCGTGCCGGCACCGAAAATATCGCCCAGGTAGCCGGCCAGCACGTCGGCCTCCAGGTTCTTGACCCGGTACACGTACAGACGCGATCCGGCCTCGGGGCTGGACCGATCGAGCCGCCGGATCCACGTTTCAGCCTCGTCGAGGTAGTGCTCGTTGGGCGTGATCACCATGATGGCGTTGAGGCGCTCCAGTGGCAGAAAGCGGAACATGCCGGCCAGCGGGGTTTCGCCGCCTTCGCCGAACACGGCCTCCAGTTCGGGCAGGAGTTCGCGCACCTCGATCCGGTTCAGGCTGAACATGCCCACCGACATTCCGGCCAGCCAGTCGACATCGAAGGTCTCGATGACCTGCAGGTAGTTGCGCAGTTCGAAGCGGGTGCCGGCCAGAAACAGCAGGCTGCGTGCGTTGTCGGCCCGGAATACGCCGTCTTCGCGTGCGTAGGGTTCCAGGATTTCCGCCATCTGGGAGGGTGCGACATAGGTCAGGGGTACGGCCATCACCTCGTACCCCACCCCCTGGCGATCGGAATCGAACCGCGGGACCAGGTTGCCGCGCACCGCCTCGTTGATGGGCAGGACGTGGTAGCGGCCCTCGCGCCAGATCATGGTTGCGCCGCTCCAGCGCAACAGCATCTCGAGCACCGGCATGACCTGGTCGCGGGTCAGGGGACGAGCAGTGGAGAAGGTGACCTCGCCGCTGACTCCCGGCGCGATGGTGTAGTTCTCCCGGAATAATTGACCGAGGATGGCCTGGACCACTTCCTGGATACCCTGGCCCTCGAAGTTGAGGGTGATTTCGCCGTCCTCGCCCGGGGGCTCGGCCCGCGGGCGAGTCGCCGAATCGTCGATGAATACGCCGGTGCCCTCGAAGCGCTCGGTATCGGAGAAGGCCTGTTCGTTAACCACGGGCTGCTCTCCGCCGATCAGCAACTCGGCGCCCTCTTCGACCTCCACCGCTACCGCCGCGCCGGTCACGCGGGTTTCCGGTTCCTCCGCATCCTCGTCGTGTTTCCCGGGAAGGGCGGCACAGGCTGCAAGGATCAGGCAGGAAGCCATGACCAAGCCGGAGCGCAGGAAATGGACGGGCCGCGGGAATTGTCGTGGTTCGGTCATTGGTTATCCTGTTGTTCCTGGGCGCGGCGTTCGGCCTCGGCCCGCAGTTCGGCGCGGCGCTCGGCAACTCTCCGCCGGATTTCCTCGGCGCGCGAACGGGCGTCGGCATCGAGTTCAGGGTCAGCTGGTTCCCCCTCGTCTGCCTGCGGTTCGGCACGGCCCTCGGCGACGGCACGCTGCGCGGCCGACGGACGGCTCAGACCGCGGGTATTGACTTCAAGTTCCAGGCCCGTGCGCTGGCCATCAGCGGAAACGAAATCGACCTTGCGCGATTCAATGCGATCCAGCCGCCAGCCGGCCTGCTCGCCCTCCAGGCTCATGCCCTCGCGCATGACCAGGGTGCGGTTGGCCTCCTGATCGTTGATCATGGCCATGCGCATCTCGGGCGTGATGATAATGCCGGCAACCCTGGCCTTGAGGTCGGGAACGGGCTCTTCCTCGATTTCCTCTTCCGGCTCGGGCTCAGGCTCTTCTTCCACCTCGACCAGCTCCACCACGGGCAGACGACGGTCGGAAAAAAACACCGGTCGGCGCACGATTTCGCCGTATTCGTCGAACGCCTCCAGGCCCGATTCCGGCACGGCAACCTCGACCCGCTCCAGACGCACTTCCCCCATCGGCGCAATGCGGTCGACATCGACCCGCCCCAGGGCCACGAACAGGATCAGCCCGATCAGCAGAGCCAGCACGACCAGGCCGATCAGCATCGTCGTCAGCAGATTGTGCCGGGTATCGATCATGAACTGCGCGAGGCCGCCTCGGTCAGGTATCCATACATGTTGAAGCTGATCTCCACGCGGCCGTAGTTCGAAGCACCCCTGCGACCGGCGCGGTCGGCCACAACGCGTTGGCGAAGCATCAGATTATCTACCAAAACCAGCGGCTGGCGGTCTTCGAGTGCGTACAGGATGCGGCTGATGTCATCCAGCGGGCATTGCATGCGCACGTTGACCGTCACCCGCTCGAATCGATCCGGCTCATTGTCCGGGACGTTCTGGGTGGCCTGAACGGTACAGAATTCCGGCTGCAGGGCTTCTGCGTCGATGATCTCGCGCAGCCGCCGGGTCATGGATGCCGCCGCCGAACTGAAACCGCTTTCGGGCAGAAACAGGGTGCTCCCGGCGCGCTGCTCGTCGAGTTCGGCAAGACGCTGGCGCAGATCCGGCTCGCGCGCAACGGCAGCCTTGAAGCGCGCGGCCTGCTGGGTCAGGCGCTCGGCCTCGCTCGACAGTTCAGCATGGCGCACCACGAACCAGTGGAAGCCACCCAGGTAGACGAGGATCAGCGCAATGATCAACAGACCGAGCGCGAGCGGACGATTATTCTTGCGATCCGGCAGCCACTGCATTCTGGAGTCCCCACGGGGTAATGGTGGCCCGGGCGTTGAAACGCTCCTGGCCGGTATTCGGGTCGATACTGACCGACCCACGAAACTCGGTCTCGCTGAACAGATAGGAATCGTTGACCAGCTCGATCAGACGCTGCGAACCATTGCCCATCCCGTTCAAGGTGAGTTCATTGCCGCGCACCTGCAGTTGCTGCAGCCACATATCATTGGGCAGCACGCGCGTAATCTCGTCGAGCACGTTCATGACGACCGGCTGCTCGCGCCGGTGATCGGCCAGAAAATTGGCTGCCTCCAGCGCATCATCCAGCGATCTCTGCAGGGCCATGACTTCTTCCGCCTGAGCCCGCAGGGCGTCCACCTCGGCCCGCAACCGGTCGTTGCCGCGTTCGCGCAGCCACAGCGACTGGGCCATGACCAGCGCCAGCACCAGCACCGCCGCCAGGCCCAGGCTCCAGTTCAGGCGCGCTCGTCGGTGCACGTAGGGCTGGCGCATGGGCTCGGGCAGCAGATTGAAATCCTCCCTGCCGGCCAGGCCCTGCCCGGCTTTCGCCATGCGTGCACTGTCAACGGCGTGCAGCCGGATCCCGATATCGGCAACCCGGTCGAGCAAGACCTCGAGCCGGCTTTTCGGCACCAGGCGCAGATCCAGCCTGAGGCGCCCGGTGTCTTGCTCACGATGGAGCACGCGAAAGTCGTGCCAGACCTGGTCGGCCCGGAACGGCGTGAGTTGGTCGAGCTGGTAGCCAACCGCCTGACCCAGGTTGCCTTCGACCGCCAACGGCAGCTCCACGGGGGTTTCCAGCACCACGTCGGGCGGCAGCAACAAGGTCACCTCGGGCGCGCCCTCGCTGAAACCCTGCTGATGATTTTGCCAGCGCGTTCGAAGCAGGCCGGCGTCTTCGGATGGGCGGAACACATCCAGCCGCTCCGGCTGCTCATCGCCGCGCCAGACCTCCAGCGTGCCGGCCTCATCGACGGCCAGCAGCCACAGCCGCGGAACCGGCGCGACCAGCCGCCGGCGCCAGCGCGGCGGAATCAACTGGGCCAGCTCAGCGCCCCACCAACGCAGAAACGCCGCCAGCGGACTGGTCTCGTAGCGCGCACGCAGCGTTTTCAGCAATTCATCAATGCGGCCGTTGTCCGCCATTACTCCTCCACTTGCTCCTGCCAGCGCAGCACTCGAAACGGGCGACCACGAGACGTATTGCCCAGCGCCACGGTGGCTTCCAGCATGGTCCAGGCGTCGTTGTCCAGTTCGGCGCGGACCCGGATCCGGTAGGCGCGGCCGCGGCTGCGCAGGCTGACCATCTGGCCGGTCGGCATCATCAGCGCGTTCAACTCGCCCGGATGGTGCTGCTCGCGCTCGGCAACAAACAGCTCGGCCAGCTCGCGATCCATGTCCGGCAACAAGGCCAGTACATCAACCGGCGCAAACGCCGGGTTGACCTGTGCCTGACCGTGCACAGTCAGCAAATCCTCGATCTCCGTGTACAACTCCCAGGTCATGCCGATGACCTGCTGCAGTTCTTCGACCGAGCCGAAATCCTCGTTGGCCGGGCCGTAAGGATACCCGGCGGCGATGTATTCGTCGATCTCGGCCCCATACAGGCGCGGCAGGTCGTCCGCATCGCGCCAGTCGGCGATTGCCGCGGCCAGGTGCAGCGCCTCCAGTTCCTCGACACCATTGGCAATGAACAGTTCACCCAGAAACTCTTCATCTGCCCGGTTGAGGTCGACCCGGCCTGACTCATCGGAGATCCGAATCTCGATGTCTGCCTCGCCGAAGCGCACCCGATACGGTCTGCCATCAGCCACCCAGCGCGTTTCCATATCCGGATTGCGCAATTCGAATACTGCCCGATGCACGCCTGCCTCGGCAGCGTAGCGGGCTGCGGTGGTGTCGAACAGGTAACGGGCCTGCAGGCTCTCAGTCCGGGTCAGTACGGCGTAGACGCCAACGACGATCGTCAGGAGCACCAGCACCCAAAGCACGACAATCAGAGCAATGCCATTGGAGCACCGGCGTCGAAAAGGTTTCATTGCCGCTCTCTGGCCCGGCGCCGCGCTCGATCGAGAATCAGCGCCTCGGCACTGGTTGGCCCAGAGCGCCTGGCACCCGCGCCCCCATCCACCAGCACCGGTGTGACCAGTTCCGGCCAAGCCAGGCCGTTGGCCCGGTCCATGTCAATGTTCAGCCCAACCGCCAGCGGCAATCGCTCCGGGTCTTCCCAGAAATCCGACCAGAACGGCTCCTGGTTTTCCTCGTCAAGATCGAGGAAGAAAAACCCGCCGTCACGAAGGCCTTCCAGCAGCAGCACTCCGTCGCTGTCCTCGATATCTCCAGGCAGGTAGCCATTGAGCAGGGCGAAATGAAACACCAGGTCGAGCCCATCGGCCCCGCGTTCGAAGCTGAACTGCTGGACGTAGGGCCCGCCGTAGCTCAGGTAGCCGGGCATCGGGGCAACGAAACGCACCCGCTGCCCGTCGCCTTCGAAGCGAACCTGGTCGGCCTCGGCATCATTTTCGTCCTGCTCGATGATCAGCGGCCGCGCCTGGCTCAACTGGGTTCGCACGAACTGGTGGCTGACCCGCAGGCGATTGGTCTCCTCGATCAACTCCTCGCCGCTGGTGGTGGCCCGGATACTGGCCCGGAAGCCGCCGTAGGCCATGGCCATGATCAGCGCAACCAGGGTGATGGCGAGCATGACCTCGATCAGGGTGAATCCTGCCTGGCGCCGCATCAGTCTAGCCCTCGGCCCACTGGCGCTGTTCCCAGTTGACATCGACGCTGCGCAGGGTCTCGAAAACCGCCTCGCGGGTCGGGTTTTCACCCCACTCCACCGTCAGGCGTACGCGATAGAGCGCAACCGGCAAGTCCAGCGGGTCCAGCCCGCGCTCGTCGAACACCAGTTCTTCGTCAACCACCAGCGTCCAGCTGAAACGATCATCGAAGCGCCCGGTAGTGGTACCTGGTTCCAGCATGTTCTCCAGCCCGGCCACGTCCAGCACCGACTGGGCCCAGAGCGCGGCCTGGGTAAAATCACCGGCCCGGCGGGTGTTGCTCATCGAGGTCGAGAGAATCTGCAGGGTGACTCCGAACAGCAGGGCAAACACGGCGAAAGCGGCCATGACCTCGATCAGGGTAAAACCGCCCTGCCGGCCCGGTCGAACATTGGGTTCCACGGCCCTCACCAGTTGCGCTCCTGCTCGCGCTCGCGGTCGCGGCTGATTTCGCCGGTCAGCCAGGCCACGCTGATATGCCATTCGCGTTCCTGGGCGTGAAGGACAATGCTGCCGCCGGTCGAAGCGCCGTCGGGGTAGAAGCGGATGTTGCCCACGCCCTCCCCGGTCAGCTCCGAGCGGGCGGTGTTCATGGTGATTTCCAGACCTGCGGGCAGTTGAACCGGATCGCGCCCGGCGGCTTGCCAGGTGCGACGCCCGCTGTCAACGGTAAAGACCTGCTGCTGACGCTGGATGATGGCCTGGCCGCGGGTATGGCGCAGCCCGGCGGTGATCTCGCGTTCGACGCCGCGCAATTCCGCACCCTCGACCGAGCGGGTGACCGACACGCCGACCACCGCGAACAGCAGCATCACCAGCATCATCACCACCATCAGCTCGATCAGGGTGAAGCCCTGCTCGGGTCTCGACCCTCGCGCTTGGGGAATGGGCACGGAACAACCCTGCGGTCGAGAAAATCCTGCGCTCAATCCCAGTTGGCGATCTGGGCGTTGATGCCCTCACCGCCGGGCGAGCCGTCGGCGCCGTAGCTGAAGATATCGAACGATCGATGCTGGCCCGGATGCCGGTAGTTGTAGGGGTTATCCCAGGGATCGAGCAGGTTGGAGGCGTTGACGTAGGGACCGTTCCAGTTGCGCGCATTGGCCGGGCGCTCGACCAGTTCGCGCAGCTCGCGCGGGGCACGGCCGGAATCCAGGTAGAACTCGTCGACCGCCATGGACAGGCGCTGGATTTCGGCCTTGGCCGCACGCACCTTGGCGTCTTCACCGCGCTGCATGATATTGGGTACCACCAGGCCGGCGATCAGGCCCAGGATCACCAGGACCACCAGCAGTTCAATCAGGGAAAACCCCTGGGATGGGTTGCGTATGTTCATCAGTCTTACCTCCAGGTTGCACCCGCGGCTTTGAGGCCTCAGGCAATCAATTCATTGATGCTCAGGATGGCCATGAGCACCGACATCACGATCACGCCGATGACCACGGCCAGCCCCAGGGTCAGGGCGGGCACCAGCAGCGCCATGAGGCGGTCGATGGTGATCTTGACCTCGCGGTCGTAGGTATCGGCCACCTTGAGCAGCATCTCGTCGAGCTTGCCGGTTTCCTCGCCGACGTTGACCATCTGCAGCGCCAGGCGCGGGAAGTGCGCGTTGGCCGACAGGGCCCGGGCCAGCGGCGAGCCGGTCTTGACCTGCTTGGCGGCTTCGCCCACGTCTTCGGCCAGCACCGTGTTACTCATGACATTTTTCGCGATCGAAAGTGCCGACAGCAGCGGCACGCCGTTGACCAGCAAGGTGCCGGTGGTACGGGTCAGGCGGGCGGTTTCGATCTTGGCAATCACGTCACCCAGCCAGCGCGTGGCCAGGAAGCGCCCGTCCCAGGCCCGGCGCGAAGCCGGCCGGCGCATCTGGATGCGAAACCAGGCAACCAGCACAAACGCCCCGCCGATCAGCGCCCACCAGAAGTTCTGCAGGATATCGCCCACGGTGACCACGACCCGGGTGAGCATGGGCAACTCGCCGCCGAAATCCTCGAACATGGGCGTGAACTGCGGAATCACGTACACCATGAGCAGGATCAGCGAGGCGACGGCCAGCACCACCAGCAAGGCCGGGTAGATCAGGGCCGAGACCACGCCGTCCTTGAGTTCCTTGGCCCGCTCCAGGTACTCGGCCATGCGCGACAGGGTCTGGTCGAGCGAGCCCCCGATCTCGCCGGCCCGGACCATGTTGACATAAAAGCGCGAGAACACCCCGTGGCGCTGCTCCAGCGCCTCCGACAGCGACCCGCCCTCGCGCACATGATTGCGCACCTGCTCGACCAGGTCACTGATGCGTTCGTTTTCGGCCAGTTCGCCGAGGATGCCCAGCGAGCGATCCAGCGGCAGGCCGGCGGCCAGCAGCGTGGCCAGTTGCTGGGTCAGGTCACCCACCTCGCGCTGGCTCAGGCCGCGCCGGCCGCGAAACAGGGTGGTCCAGCGAAATCCGCTGCCGATTTCACGCGCCGAGACCGGGATATTGCCCAATTCCTGCAGGCGGGCGATAACCAGGTCCTGGCTGGGCGCTTCCATCTCGCCGGTGAGGGTTTCGCCGGCCGGGGTGACGGCCTTGTACTCGAACATCGCCATGGCCGCGCGACTCAGGCCTCCTGGGTGACGCGCAGCACTTCTTCGGCCGAGGTTTCGCCGGAAAGCGCCTTGAGCAGGCCGTCTTCGTACATGGTGCGCATGCCCTCGACCCGGGCCTGGCGCTCGATCTCTGTCGATGTGGCATGTTTCATGACCATGCGCCGCAGCTCATCGGTCATCAGCAAAATCTCGTGGATACCGGTCCGGCCGCGGTAGCCGGTGGGGCTTAGCTCGGAGGTGCCGGGCCGGTACAGTGTGACCGGGTCGGCGTCGGTGAGCGCGCGCAGCCCCAGTTCTTCCACGAACTCCGGCAAGGCCTGGTAGGCCTCGCGGGTTGCCGGGTCGAGTCTTCGAACCAGGCGCTGGGCCATGATGGCGTTGACCGTGGAGGTCAGCAGGTAGTCTT
>PXBD01000002.1 GCA_003565625.1 Gammaproteobacteria bacterium | reverse complement strand
CCATGGTGCCGTCGTCGTGGAGGATGCGGATGAAGTTGGCGCGGGCGCCGTAGCGCTCGCGGTCCTCGCCGGAACGGTGGAACCAGCGTGCGCTGTCCATGACCACGCCGGCACGGGCGGCGTGGATGGGTGTGCCGATCGGCATGGCAATGTCCACGGCGTGGTATGCGTGCGGCTCGGTATGGCTGAAGCTCCCACCCCAGGCCTGGCCGATGGTGAACTCTGCTCCCGGCGCGAATGGTGGACGGTACGGTTGTTCCGGTCGATGCTCCGCCTCGGTGCTGCCGACCACGGATTCAGTCTGCAAGCGGTAACGCCAGGACTGGCGCGGGTTCAGCGGGCCGATGGTGACCAGCTCGCGCTCGGTCTCGCCGGGCAACACGAACACGTGTGGTAACTCAGGCTCGGTGACGACGTTGTCGGACTGGGCCAGGCTCACCCGCACCGCCAGCGGACCCGCCAGGCGATTGCGGAACCACCAGACCGGCGCATCATCCGGTCCCGACTGGCGTACCGTCAGCGCCGACTCCGGCTCGGCAATGGCCTTCTGAATGGTGACTTCGCGATCGGTCTCGGGCTCGCGGTCGGTGAAGTGGGTGATGCCGTCCTCGTCGGTCCAGCTGTAGATGGTCTGTCCGACCGCACCACAGGAAAAACCAACGAGCACTCCCAGCAGCAACGCGAGGACAAGCCCTGGCACCCCCCGAAACCTGAACCCTGAAACCTGAATCCCTGCGCCTGAGAACTTTTCGTGAATCAACATTCAATCACGTTGACCGCCAACCCGCCTCTGGAGGTTTCCTTGTACTTGGTCTTCATGTCGCGTCCGGTATCGCGCATGGTCTTGATGACCTTGTCGAGGGAAACGCGATGCTTGCCGTCGCCGGCCATGGCCATGCGGGTGGCGTTGACCGCCTTGACCGCGCCCATGGCATTGCGCTCGATGCACGGAATCTGGACCAGGCCGCCCACGGGATCGCAGGTCAGGCCCAGGTTGTGCTCCATGCCAATCTCGGCGGCATTCTCGACCTGGCCCATGGTGCCGCCCAGCGCGGCCGTCAGTCCGCCGGCAGCCATCGAGCAGGCCACGCCCACCTCGCCCTGGCAACCGACCTCCGCGCCGGAAATCGAGGCGTTTTCCTTGTACAGGATGCCGATGGCCCCGGCGGTGAGCAAAAACTCGATGATGCCGTCCGCGTCGGCCCCGGCGATGAATCGCCGGTAGTAGTGCAACACGGCCGGGATGATGCCGGCCGCGCCGTTGGTCGGTGCCGTGACCACCCGGCCACCGGCGGCGTTTTCCTCGTTGACGGCCAGGGCATAGAGGTTGATCCAGTCGAGCTGGTCGAGGTTGTCTTCCTTGGCCCGGTGCTTGAGCTTGCGGTACAGGGTTGGCGCACGCCGGGCAACCTTGAGCCCGCCCGGCAGATGCCCGGTCTGCTCGAGGCCGCGCTCCACGCAGCCCTGCATGGCCTGCCACAGGGACAGCAAACCGCTGCGAATCTCATCGCCCGAGCGCCAGGCCTGCTCGTTGGCCCACATCACGTCGCTGATGCGCAGGCCTTCTTCATCGCAGACCGCGAGCAACTCATCACAGCTGGAAAAGGGATAACGCACGGCCGTGCGATCGGCCACGATCCGGTCGCAAGCTGCCTCCTCGGCATTGACCACGAAGCCGCCACCGACCGAGTAGTAGTCGCGCCGGGCCAGCTCACCACCGGCGCTGTCCAGAGCAGTAAACCGCATCCCGTTCGAGTGATGCGGCAAGGTCTGGCGTTTGTGAAACACCAGGTCATCGCGCGGGCTGATCCGCACTTGCCGGCGGCCGGCCAGGCGGAGCAGACCGCTGCTGGTGATCTCGGCCACGCGCGGGCCAATGGTGTCCGGATCGATCTGATCGGGCCATTCGCCTTCCAGACCCAGCAACACGGCCCGATCCGTGCCGTGCCCACGACCGGTGTGCCCAAGAGAGCCGAACAAATCCACCCGCACGCGGGCCACCTGCTCGAGGACGCCCTGCTCCTCCAGCCCACGCACGAACACGCCGGCGGCGCGCATCGGGCCGACCGTATGCGAACTCGACGGCCCGATGCCGATCTTGAACAAATCGAATATGCTGACAGCCATGCTGGGCAGTGTAGCCAAACCTTGATCGCTTCGCCGACGGAGCGCTACACTCGACCTTCTGACACCATGGCATCCAGACCGATGAGTCTCATTCTCTACACCCGAACCGACTGTGATTTGTGCACCAAGGCCGAGCACTTGCTGGCCGAGGCCGGGTTCGGCTCCAACGTCAACAAGGCCTTCATCGACGATGATGCCGAACTGACCGACCGCTACGGCGACCAGATCCCGGTGCTCATGCGCGAGTCGACCGGCGAGAAATTGTCCTGGCCGTTCACTGCTTCCCAAGTGCGGGACCTGATGGATGGCTAGTACGGCGCTCACGGTCACGCACATCGATGCCCCGCGACTGCAGGAAGCCCTGCTGGCAGGCATTGCCAACGTTCTGAAGCGCCGCGACTACATCAACAAGATCAACGTTTTCCCGGTACCCGACGGCGATACCGGCACCAACCTGGCGTTCACCCTGGCCAGCGTTCGCTCGGTCATCGAACGGCCCGACCGGCGCAGTCTGCCGGATCTGCTCGAACAGATCGCCGAGGCCGCGCTGGACGGGGCGCGGGGCAACTCCGGCGCCATCATGGCCCAGTACTTTCACGGCTTGAGCGAATCCAGCCGGGACTACCAGGTGCTGGACGGCCGACGTCTGGCGCAGGTATCACAATCGGCAGCCCGGTCTGCCTGGGGCGCCATGTCCAACCCGGTGCCGGGGACCTTGCCCACGGTCCTGGAGGATTTCGCCGACGAGCTGTCGCGCCTGACCAGCGACGGGGTCGATGACATTCGCGACCTGTTTCAGCGCGGACTGCAGCGGGCCCGGGTGTCGCTGGCGGCGACCCCGGAAAAACTGGCCGTGCTGCGCGAGGCCGGCGTCGTCGATGCCGGTGCCCAGGGCTTTGTCGATCTGCTCGAGGGCATCTGGCGCTACGTGCGCAGCGGCCGGGTGCCGGCCGCGTTCCAGACCGGCCCGATCGCAGACAATCACGCCATGGCGCACACCGGCGAGGGGCCCGATTCGCACCGATTTTGTACCGAGTGCCTGATCGCGGGCGAAGCACTGGACGTAGTCCAATTGCGCACCCGGCTGGAGGCACTCGACGCCAGCTCTCTGGTTGTCGCCGGCGGTGCCCGCCGCGCGCGCGTCCACATCCACACCGACGCCCCAGGTGAAGTCTTTCGGATTTGCGGCGAGCACGGCGAAATTCATCAGCAAAAAGCCGACGACATGACTCGTCAGCACGGCCTCATGAACCAGCAGGGCCGGGTGGCCATCGTTACCGACTCGGCGGCCGACCTGCCGAGCGACGAAGTCGAACGGCTCGGTATTCACGTGGTACCGGTACGCCTGATCTTCGGCGAAGAAGAGTTCCTCGACAAGCTCACCATCACCCCGCCGGAGTTCTACCAGCGCCTGGCGGCCAGTGCCGAACCTCCCCAGACTTCGCAACCGCCTCCGGGCGACTTCCGGCGCCAATTCGACCTGCTCACCTCGCATGGACTGGACGTTCTGGCCCTGCAGATTTCCGGGGCGGTCAGCGGCACCCTGCAGGCCGCAGAAAAAGCCGCCGAAGCTTTCGACAATGCAGTCGATGTCTTCGATACCCTCAACGGCGCGACCGGACAGGGCTTGATGGTGCTGTGGGCCGCCGAGGCAGCCGCGCGCGGCTGGGAGCGAGCCGCCATCGTGGCCCATCTCAAGGAACGCCGTGACCAGTTCCGGACCCTGTGCCTGGTGCGCGACTTGTCGTGGGGCGTGCGCGGTGGCCGCATCAAGCCCTGGATGGAAACCATCTCGCGCCGGCTGCGCCTGAACCTCGTGCTGGCCAACACCAAAGAGGGTCGACTGGGCCCTTGCGGGGTGCTGCCGGGTCGGCGCAATGCGGTCCAGCGCTTCGCCCGCTATGTGCTGAAAAAAATGGATCGCGACCAGGTCTATCGGGTCATCATCAGCCACACCGATGCGCTTGACGATGCGCGCGCCCTGCGTGACCAACTGCTGTCCGGTCATCCGCGCATCAACGCCTGCTGGATGGAAGATGCCAGCCCGGCGATCGGCTGCCATGCCGGCCCCGGCGCGCTGCTGTGCGGCATCCAGGCGTGGCAGCCACCGCAAGAAGGCGGTCCATGACGGCGCTGGCCCTGGTCGGCGCTGCGCTCATCGGATACCTGCTCGGCTCCCTGTCCGGCAGCCTGCTGCTGGGCCGCCTGCGCGGCGTCGATATCCGCGCCCTGGGTTCAGGCAATGCCGGCGGTACCAACGCCTTGCGCACCCTTGGCTGGCGCTTTGCCCTGGCCGTGATCGTCATCGACGTGGGCAAAGGAGCGCTGGCCGCATTCCTGGCACCTTGGCTGCTCAACGCGGCGCTGGATTCGGCCGTCTCGACAACCAGCCTGGCCGCCACGGCCGCCTTTGCCGCCGTCCTTGGCCACGTCTGGCCGCTGTATTTTCGGTTCCGGGGCGGCAAGGGTGCCGGCACGGCGGTTGGCGCCATTGCCATGGTCGCCCCATGGTGCATCCTGCCCATGTTCCTGGTCTGGCTGATCACGATCGTTGGCACCGGCTATGTCGGCCTGGCGACCATTCTGGCAGGCCTGAGCCTGGTTCCAGCCATGTGGATGCTGGCGCCTGAACCACTCCCGCCGGCGCTGGGGGCACTGGCAATTGCTCTGGCCGTCACCCTGCTTTTCACTCATCGCAGCAATCTCGCACGGCTGCGGTCCGGCTCGGAAAACCGCTTCGAAAAGGCGCGCCTGCTCCGGCGGCGCCACTGAACCAAGCCTCTTGACCGGCGCCCAGACGAGCCTCGATGCGCATCGAATCCGGCGCTTCGCCGCCTGCTCCGAGGATTCTCTTTGCGTCGAGCCCTCGGTGGACTCGACCAACCTGCACCTGGCACGCCTGCGGGCGGCCGGCAAGCCGGTGCAAATCGTGCTGGCCGAAACCCAGACGGCCGGACGCGGTCGCCGGGGACGTCACTGGCTTTCACCGCCCGGCTGCGGCCTGTACCTTTCCTGGTTCCATCACTTTGAGCAACCGGCCGGGCAACTGGGTGCCCTGGGACTGGTAGCCGGGCTGGCCGCGGCCAACGCCGTAGCCAAAATCTGCGCCATCACGCCGGGACTGAAGTGGCCGAATGATCTGCTGATCAATGGCCGCAAGGCAGGCGGCTGCCTGGCAGACCTCAGCCCCGCGAAAGGCATCTGCAGCGCAATCATCGGCGTAGGCATCAACGTCGACTTCAATGGCTTGCAGGGGCCCGACCAGCCCTGGACCGATCTGACCCGGGAAACCGGCCAAAGAGTGGACCGTGATCGCCTGGCCGGAGCACTGATCCACCAGCTCGGCGTCGATATCGCGTTGTTCGAGCGCGCCGGTCTGGCACCGTTTCGCCGCCGCTGGGAGGCGCTGGATGTCTTGCGCGGCCGCCCGGTTCAAGCCAGCGGTGCGTTGACCGGACCGGTGATTGGGGTCGCTGAAGGGATCGATGATCAGGGTCGCCTGCTCGTGCGCAGCGGTGAGAAATGGTTTCGGCTGCCCAGCGGTGAGATCAGTCTGCGAACGACGGAATAAGACACGCTGGCGGGACATGAGTCCATCGTCGCGGGTTATCCTTGCCCCATGAATCTCATGACCCGTTCATGGTGGCGTTCCCGGGGGGGCGAACTGGTCCAGCGCATTCCTAGAAACACGACATGAGCATTGCTTTCTGGCGCTGGCTGGTGGCCTTACTGATCGTTGCCAACGTATTCGGTCTGGTCGTGCACATCCGCGGTGACTTGCGCCCGGAACCAACCGCACCGACGCTGCCGCCACTGCCAGCGGAATGGCCGCGCCTGATCCTGCCCAGCGAGGTCGGCTCGGCCCTGCTGCGCGAGATCGGTGAGTGTTTCAGCATCGGTCCGCTGAACTCGCTGCTGGCGCAGCAGCGCGCTGAAGACCGCCTGCGGGCATATACCATTCGGCTCCGCTCGCGCCAGACCGTGGCCGAGCGCGACCGGGGCTGGTGGGTCTACCTGCCAAGCGGATCGCGCGGCGAAGCACTGGACCTGACCCGAACCCTGACCGAAGCCGGCCTCGACGATTTCTTTGTCGTCACCCATGGGGAGATGCAAAACGTGGTCTCGGTCGGCCTGTTCGAAAACATCGACAACGCGCGCGCGCGCCTGCGTCAAGTGCGCGCTGCCGGGTTCAACGCCCAGCTGGAAATCCGGCGCGAAGACACGCCACAGTTCTGGGTCGACTACGAGGCCGAACCAGGCGCCAACGTACCCTGGGAGTTCATTATCGAGGCCTCGGCCGGCGCCCAGCACCGGCCCATTCCGTGTTTTGATCAGGCCTCCGGAGCCATCTGATGGAGTTTCGACTCTCGGCACGCGTTTTCTCCGGCCCACTGGGGCCATGGCTGCGCTTGATGCGGTTCGACCGGCCGATCGGTCTGGCCTTGCTGCTGTGGCCCACCTGGTGGGGGTTATGGTTTGCCGCTGGCGGAGTGCCGCAGTGGCAAAACCTGGCGATTTTCACTCTCGGTGTGGTGGTCATGCGCGCGGCCGGCTGCGTGATCAACGATATTGCCGACCGCAATCTCGACCCCCAGATCCGGCGCACCCGCAACCGCCCGCTGGCGGCCGGCGAGATTCGACCGGGGCAGGCACTGGTGCTGTTTTTCAGCCTGCTGCTGATCGCCCTGGTGCTGGTGCTGATGACCAACCGACTGACCGTTTTACTGGCCGTGGGCGGCGTCCTGCTGGCCGGCAGCTATCCCTTCCTGAAGCGGTTCACGCATTTCCCGCAGATCGGCCTGGGGACGGCGTTTAGCTGGGCCATCCTGATGGCGTTTGCGGCCGAAACCGGCACCATCCCGGTGCTGGCCTGGTGGCTATTCGCTACCAACCTGCTCTGGACGGTGATCTACGACACCGAGTACGCGATGGCCGACCGCGAGGACGATCTGCAGGTTGGGGTCAAGTCCACGGCGATTATCTTCGGCCGCTTCGATGTGCCGATCCTCGGTGGGCTGATGGGACTGGTCGTGGCGTTGCTGTTTCTTATCGGGCTTCAGTTCGTGCCAACCCCGGCCTGGTTTACCGCCGTGACGCTGGTGTTTGTCCTGTTTCAGATTCAGCTCTGGCGCATTCGCGGGCGCGACCCGCAAGCCTGTTTCCAGGCCTTTCTGAGCAACCACTGGGTGGGCCTGGTGATTTTTCTGGGGGCGGCTTTATCGCTAGGCTGGTAGGGCACTCGCTCAGGCCCGCGCCGCCACCCAGACCTCTACACGCGCAACCCCGGCCGAGCGCAGCACGCGAGCACATTCATCCAGCGTGGCGCCGGTGGTCATGACGTCGTCGACCAGCACCACTGTGCGCGGCGGCCCGGGCAAACGGGCGAGCTCGAAAGCACCCCGCACGTTGCCGCCGCGGCGCTCGGCCGGCAACTCGGATTGGACCGCAGTCGCCCGCACCCGGCGCAGGGCCTCCAGCCACGGCAGGCCGCCGCAGTGGCGGGCCAAATCGCGGCACAGCAAGGCAGCCTGGTTGTAGCCGCGCTGCCAACTGCGACGCGGGTGCAACGGCACCGGCACCAGCAAGTCCGGCCACGGTGCCCCCAGGTCAGCCAGGCGGCGCGCCATCAGGTCGGCCAGCAGCCGGCCTGCCGCCAGGTCACCATGAAACTTGAAGCGTTGCACAAGCCGCTCGATCACGCCGCGGTAGCCGAAAGCCGGCCAGGCCGCAGCAAAGCTCGGCATGGCCATCGCACAGCGGCCGCAAACCTCCACATCCCGGGCCAGTTCCAGGCCGCAACGACGGCAACGCCCTGGCAGGACGGGCAGTTCAGCCTCGCACGGCAGGCAGCAATCGAGCCGAGCCTGTCCTTCACCACCGCACACCAGGCAGACCGGCGGAAACAGATAGCGACGGAGACGATCCACGGTGGCGACTTCACCCTTGCACAGCAATTGATGGTTCCAGAATATCGTGACACCGCGGCCGGTATCATTCCTCTTGCGCAGCCCACGACCGGAACAGGATGGCTTTGAACAGCCCCAAGACCCCAGATTCGTTCGACGCCCTAGCCCCGGTCTATGCCGAGCACGCCGCCTTGCCGACCGAGGCCGGCACCCGCCTGCTGGAGAGGCTGGACGGGCTGCGCTTCACGCCGCTCCGAATTCTGGAACTGGGCTGTGCTGATGGTCGCCACTGCCTGGCGCTGCACCGGCGCTACCCGCAGGCGGGCGTCATCGGGCTCGATTTGAGTGCCGGCATGCTCAGGCACGCGCGCCGCCGGCGCGGGTGGTGGAAACACAAGTTCGAATTGATTCGGGCCGACCTCAACGCCGTGCCGCTGGCCGCCGGCAGCGTGGACCTGGTCTTTGCCAACCTCAGCCTGCCGTGGTCTGGAAACCCCGCAGACGCGTTGCACACGGCCCGGCGAGTGTTGCGCCCGGGCGGGCTGTTTCTTGGCTCGTTGTACGGCCCTGACACGCTGGCAGAAATCCGCACCGGGATGGAGTTCAAACCCCCGGTGCTGGCTGATGTTCAGGCGCTGGGCTCGCTGCTGGTGGCTGCCGGCTTTCGCGAACCGGTGCTCGATACCGACTGGATCACCACCACTTACGGGTCAACAGACACGCTGCTGGCCGAATTGCAGGGCCTTGGGCTGATTGCCGGCCCGGCGCCTCCGGACCCGTCAAAGCCGCTCCGGGAGTTGTCCTGGGAAATCGTTTCTGCCTCGGCCTGGGCACCGGAACCCGGCCAGCCCGTGCGCGCTGGTCAAGGTGATGAAATCAGCATTCCGGTCGAGCATATCGGGCGACGACGGCGCGATAGTTGAACCAGGCAACACCGCAGCGGCATCAGGCAACGCGCGAACGCACGCTGTTGCGGCCCGAAGTCTTGGCGTCGTACAGGTGGGAATCGGCTTCGCCGAGCAGGGCGCGAAACTCGAACATGCCGGCGACGGCCTCGGCAACACCAATGCTGATGGTGAGCTCCAGCTGGTGGCCATCTTCGGTCAGGAACGCTTCATCCGCGACCCGCTGACGCAGTCGATCACAGGCGCGATGGGCTTCGTCCAGGCTCGTGTCCGGCATGATCAAAGCAAACTCCTCGCCGCCGATCCGCGCCAGCGTGTCCCCGGCACGCAGGGCATTGCCCAGAACCCGAGCGAGGTGGACAAGCACCGCGTCGCCGGCCAGATGGCCGATTTCATCGTTGATCTGTTTGAACCAGTCGATGTCAATGATCGCCAGGACCAAGTGGGCGTCGGCCACCCGCTGGCTGCGCAGAAACTCCTCTTCCAGCACCCGCATGGCGTGGGCGCGGTTATACAGGCCGGTCAGGCCATCGCGAATGGAGTTCTCGTGCAGTTCGGCCAGGTAGCGGGCCTCCGGGTTGCCACGGTCCAGAAACTTGAACACCGTCTTGCCGACCCGGAGTTGGTCGCCGTCAACCAGACGGCGCCGGGAAACAACCTGGTCGTTGACGAAGGTTCGATTCGTCGAGCCGAGATCCTCGACCCAGAAGCCATCATCCTGCTCAAAGACGCGGCAGTGCAGGCGCGATACGCTGCGCGCGGCGATCCGAAAGTCGCTTTCGCTGCTGCGCCCGATCACCAGCGCCTGGTCCGGCAACTCGAGGCGGGCACCCAGGCGTTCGCCACGGATCACCACCAGTCCCGGAGCGTGCTGGGCCGACCCGGTTTCGTCCGTAGCCGACAGGATGACCGTGTTCGGGTCGGTCAGGCCTTCACGTTTGTTCGCGCTCATGCGGCGAGTATACGCGCGCCCTGTTGAAGGCTTACCAAAAGAAGAGCCGGCCTCTGAAATTCAGAAGACCGGCTCACGCCCCAAAGGACATCCCCGCTGAGCACCGTCGGTTCTGGCAAACCCCCGAAAGCAGACGACGATGCCAAGCTGCCGAGATGCACCCAGTGTAGGCATTCGCGCTCCGACGTGTTATCACTGCGCGACAAGCGCTTGTCCGAACGCGACAATCAGCGGTTTTTTGGCGCCAAGGCAGCGCCTCAGGCGCTTTGCTGGCTGCGCCACCGGCTGGGCGGCATGCCGTGGGCCTGGCTGAACACCCTGGAGAAAGCCTGCGGGCTGGAAAAGCCGCAGCTGGCAGCTATATCCTTGATGGAGCGCCCGTTGGCCAGCATCATCTCGCACGCCTTGGCCAGGCGCACCTCCTGCAGATAGGCCGCCGGGGAGCGGCCCAGCAATGCCTTGAGCTTCCGCTGCAGGGTCCGGACATCCACCAGGGCCGCGGCGGCCAGGTCGGCGACCGTGAGATCAGGATCGGCAAAGTGTTGTTCGGCCCACCACTGCAGGCGCTTGAGCAGTTCCCGGTCACGCTCGCTGATACTGTCTTCGGGCAGACCCGGTTCGCCGTCACCCGTCTCCGGCAAAGCACCCAACTCTCGACGCAGATGCTCGTGCAGGCGTTGGCGCGTATCCATCATTGCCGCCAGGCGCGCGCGTAACTCCTGGTCATCGAAAGGTTTGGGCAGAAAGTCATCAGCGCGCAGGGCGAAACCGCGAATCCGGGTATCGTGATCCTGACGCGCGGTCAACAACAGGACCGGGATGTGGCTGGTGGCAATGTCCTGGCGCAAGGCGGCGAGGAATTCCAGTCCGTCCATGGCCGGCATCATGATGTCGCTGACGATAATATCCGGCATCTCGGCGCGCGCGCTGGCCAAACCGCTGGCGCCATCGCCGGCCAGCAACACTCTCCAGTCCGGAGACAGCAATTCGGCCAGGTGGGCTCGCATGTCGGGATTGTCTTCGACCAGCAACGCGACCGGCCGGTTACTGGCCGCTGGCACGGCCTGGACCGGGGCGGGCCGGCGCAGCGACTTCAATGCTTCGATATCACGCGCCTGATCGCGCTCGCTGAGCAGGGTGACCGGGCCGGCTGCGTTCGGCTCCTGCCAGGCGGGCAGGAAAACCCGGAACGTACTGCCCTCACCCGGGGCACTCTCGACGCTGACATGGCCGCCGTTGGCCCAAGCGGCCTCGCGCACCAGCGCCAGACCAATGCCCGCTCCGGCGATACCGCTTTGCTCGACTGCCGGGACGCGATAGAACCGCTCGAATATGGTTTCCCGCTCCTGTTCGGCAATGCCCGGGCCGGAGTCGGCCACGCCCAGACAGACTCCGTCGGCATGGGCCTGAAGCTGCACCCGCACCTGGCCGCCGTCGGGCGTAAACTTCAGCGCATTGGTCATCAGGTTGAGCAGGATCTTTTCGACTTGCTCCTGATCGCAGCGCGTTCGCCAGCCGTACTCCACCTCGACGATCAATTCAATCCCGCGCCCCTCTGCAACCGCGGCAAAGGCATCTACGGTCATGCGCACCATCCGGCCCAGGGGCCAGGGCTTGCGGTCAGCCTCGCACTGCTGGTAACTCAGGCGCGAAAAATCCATCAGCTGATCAACCAGCTTCAGAAGCCGCTGAAGATACCGCCGGCCCAGACGGATACTGTCGTCACTGGCACCCTCTCGCTCCAGCCTGTCGAGGCTGGTCTTGATCAGGGTCAATGGCGTGCGAAACTCATGCGAGACGTTGGCAAACAGCACCGTCCGCGTTTCCAGCACGCGTTCCAACTCCTGCGCCTGCTGCTCGATCAGCCGACGCTGTTCACTCAGCGTAGCCGTGCGCGCCGCCACTTCCGCCTCCAGGACGCGGCGGCGGTGCCGGGCCTGGGCATACAAAAGCGCGGCGAGACCGATCACCAGTATCCCGTAGGCAGCCAGCGCAACAGGACTGGCCCACGGCGGCGGCAGCACGGTTGCGGTCAGCAACAATGCATCATCAGACCAGACGCCATCGCTGTTGGCTGCCCTCAGCCAGAACCGATAGGTACCCGGCGCCAGGCTGGCATAACGGACCCGACGCTGATCGCCGCCCTCGACCCAGGCTTCATCCACCCCCTGAAGGCGCCAGGCGTAGCGGGTTCGTGCCGGATCGGCAAAATCCAGAGCCGCGAACTGGATTTCGAGGTCGTTGGCGTTGTGCGCCAGGCGCAGTGCCGGGCTGTTCCAGACCTCGAGTGCCTGGGCTTCGGCATTGACCAGCACGTTCTGCAGACGCAGCCGCGGCGGCAGGCTCCGTTGCCCGAACCACTCCGGACGGAAGCGATTGACCCCGTTGACACCGCCAAAGTATAGATCTCCAGCCCGGCTTCGATAGGCCACGCCCTGGTTGAACTCCAGCGCCTGCACACCATCGGCAGGCGTGAACTGACGCGTCCGGCCGGTTTCAGGGTTCCAGCGCATGAGGCCGTTATTGCTGCTCATCCATAAGCGCCCGTCTGGCTGCGGAATCAACGCATAGATGGTGCTGTCGGCCAGTCCATCATCGATACCAAACCACTGAACCTGCGGCACCCGTCTGTTCTCGAACCCCCTCTCGAAGCGCAGATGACCGACTCCGATTTCGCGACCGGCCAGCCAGAACCCCGTTTCGGGGTGCTCAGCGATCGCGTGCAAGTACCCGGGCGGCCGCGCAGCGAGGCTTTCCAAAGGAAAGAACTCGGCTGCTTGCGGACGATCGGGCTGGATCAGGCCAAGACCTTCGCGGCTGCCTACCAACACATCACCTGCTGCGGTCTCCAGCAGGTAGGACACCCTCAGTTCCGGCAACAATCCGCCGGCTTCCGGCTGCGGCCGGGTTCGGTCTTCTCCCAGCGTCAACTGCCATACACCCGCCCCAGTCCCCAGCCAGAGACGACGACCGTCACTGCTGAAACGAAGTACTCGCCCATGGCGGTTCAGACCCGGTAGCTCGGACAGGGCAATGGAGGTGACCATGCTGTCGCTGCGCGCGTCAATGGCCGCAAGGTGGGTGTTCCCGACAACCCAGACCAGGTCACTGGTCGGATCAGCAGCCATACCTCGGACTTGATCCTCCGGCAACCGCAGCGCGGGATCAGCCCCGCGATGGTAGCTTCGGTACCACCCAAAGGAGCCATCAGGCTGCTGACGCAGGCGCCGCACGCCCGCATTCTCCAGCACCAGCCACAGATCGGTGTGCTCATCCAGAGTGGTCTCGAGCACACCACGCACGACATTGTGACCGGAAAACGGGATCGCGCTCTGGCTCGGCCGCGACTGGTCGCGGATGTGCTGAAAGCGGGCCTTGCCCGGCGCGTGCCAACCGACCCCACCCAGGCTGGTCCCGATCCAGATCAGGCCCCGATCATCAATGAACAGGGCAATGGGTCGCTGCGGAATGGTTGGCGGCATGCTCGAGGGGTCACCCGGATCATGCGCGAAAACGCGGACCGCGCCAGTTTCGGCATCCAGATGGGCCAGGCCATACTGACTGGAAAACCATAGATCTCCGGACGGATGTTCGGCCAGGGTCATTTGCTGTCGGGCGGTTTCGGCCGGATCCAGGCGCCCGCCGGAGAACATCACGGTCAAGGATCGATCCGTCGGCCGGTAGCGCAGCAGCCGGGTCGGCGTTGGCAACCAGACCAGCCCGTCCGACGTGGCCATAACGCCATTGATCCGCTCATCCACCCCGCCCAGGTCCGCCAGCGTCAGTCGTTCAACCACCTCCAGCGATTCCGGCGCAATCAGCTTGAAAACCTCGTCGGCGGCCAGCGCGATGAGGCCGTCGGCGGTTACGGCAAGCCCCCGGAACATCGGAAACTCGGGCGTTTGCGGCACGGGCAGCACCAGCTGCAGCTGCTGGCTGGCCTCGTCAAGCCGCCACAGGCCAGCGGAATTGAAAGTCCAAAACCGACCCTGATGATCGATGACGCTGGACCGATCAGCCTGCTGTATTGCCGAAGCATCTGAGGCAAACGCAAGCGTGTGCACCTGCCCGGTATCCGGGTGCCAGACCCGAATCACGCCTCGGGCCGAGAGAAACAGGCGTCCGTCCGGATGCTCGCCGACAATCTCGGTGGTCGCGCGCTCACTGTCATCAGGAGCTGGATCTGCCCAGTCGAAGCGCTCGGACTTGCCAGTGCGGGTATCAAAACGATCCAGACCGGCCGAGGTCAAGACCCACAGACGACCGTCGGCCGCCAGGCGAATGTCGGAAATCCGGCTGTGACTCAGGCTCGAAGAATTTTCAGAATCATGCCGGAATGAACGCACCTGGTAGCCGTCGAAGCGATCCAGACCATACTGGGTGGCAAACCACAGGTAGCCGTCAGGGCACTGGGCAATTGCTGCGACCGAAGACTGCGACAAGCCCTGCTCCATTCCCAAGCGGTTGAAGCGCACCTCGGTCAGTGCAACAGCTTCCAGGCTTGACACCAGCGCCGCCAGCAAGGCGAGGCAGCGCATCAGGACGGGAATCGGGCCGGCGCGGAACATGCCTGTTCGGAAACGTCAGATGACAGGGGTTGATGGCTAAACTGACGCGCGCGGGCGGCAAAGTCAAGCGCGGCATTTGTAGGCGCGCGGTCACATGCTATCCTTGGCGGCTAGGCGGTGCCGCGGTGCCGAGAGCCCCTACAAGACAGCAAGGTTTGACATGTCAGAAAAGCAAAAGCAGATTGATGCCCACAACCAGGCCATGGCCGAGTTCATCCAAATGGCCAACGGCATGGTCAACGACAAGGGCTTCGACATGAAGCTGGTCTCGGCCGCCATGATGGCCGCCTCCGGCGTTTATGCCACCTTCACCGCAGCGGGCAACGACGGATTCCTCTCCTCCGGCGGCGTGGAGCGGGTTGCCGACATGTACAAGAAAAATCTTGCCTACATCCAGGAACGCAAGAAAGAAGAACTGGAAGCCAAGGGGCTGACGCCCAAGCCCGTAGCCGAACTCCAGGGCCAGGCATCCGGCGAACCTGACAAGCAGTAAAAACCTGGGCCCTTAGCTCAGCTGGTTAGAGCAGCCGACTCATAATCGGTAGGTCGCAGGTTCAAGTCCTGCAGGGCCCACCATCTTATTGATTGATATGCTTTTTTTTGGCGACTGACCCATAGACTATGGGTCGGGTGGTCGCGCAGGGGCCGCCTGGTAGCTGTCGTGATGGGGGTGGTTCACGAAAGCTGCCCTCGAGAACCGCTTCAGAGCCCTATGAGAATCAGCGGGTATTCGGGTCCCGGAATTCGTGCCAGACACGCCAGAGT
>PXBD01000029.1 GCA_003565625.1 Gammaproteobacteria bacterium | reverse complement strand
CATGAAGTCTTTCTCGCTCGCGCTCAAATTGTCGTTGTCCATTGCCCTTGCCCTGGCAGTTGCCGGTGTCCAAGCTCGCCAGACGATTTCCGATTTCCTGCTGGAGGTTACCCCGCCGGGAGGTGATCCAGAAAAGGCTGGGTATTTTGGTATCCAGGTTGATGAGGGCGCAGTCCTGACTTATAACTTGGGAGAAGGCCGGGTGAGTTTTGGCTCCGGGGATGTGGTGGTGGCTAACGCTGCGTCTGATCCGGACCGTATCTTCTTCGACCGTTTTCAGCTTCGACCCCAGGATCGAAGCGGCTTGTACAACCCGCTATTCTGCTTCGATCTCGATCTCGATGGCGACTCAAAGCCAGTCAAAATTCTT
Organism: Gammaproteobacteria bacterium; assembly: GCA_003565625.1. Lineage (GTDB taxonomy): Bacteria > Pseudomonadota > Gammaproteobacteria > Xanthomonadales > Wenzhouxiangellaceae > Wenzhouxiangella. Next base: position 45,178 of record PXBD01000029.1, on the reverse strand, counting down.
GCCAGCGATATCAATGGCCATACGATCATCGAGGATTTTTTTCCCGATGAGGGTTTGTTTTACGATATTTCATCAGAGCCGCTCATAGGGTTTCAAGCTCCGTCCAAAGGTGCTTGCTTCTACCGCTCCTTTGATGAGCAAACTAATCGTTATGGTGAATTTGGCTTGTTCGGTGATGCGCAGGCTGACAGCGGAGGGCTGGACATTCAATACAACATCTTGCCAGAGAGCGTGGAGGTAGGCGGGACGCTGGAATACGATATCGTCATCAGCAATTCGTCCAACATTGATCTGGATGTATTCGATGTATTCTTTCAGGAGGTTTTCCCGGCCAACCCGGATTTTTTTGAGTTTGCTTCCTTTACCAGCGCCGCAACCGAAGTCAGACGGAAAGTCAATATTGCCGAGAGCGATTTTACACTCAACGTTTCGCGGAAGGTTTCATTGGAAGCGGAGCCAGGGGAATACATTGATCTGTACTTTGGCGCGGCTGCCCTGAATGACTCTGGCAATGTCATTTCGGCAAGCAAACATCACAGGGTTCTGGTCGAGGCTGCACGATAATCGTGACGTTGGATCCGTTTGCGGCCAGGACCGTGCAGCAATCTTCGGGTTCTGGTTATCAGAATCCGGCGAGCTTGGTGACGATCGTAAGCGATGAGTGGTCTTTCCGATGAACTGTGTCCTTCGTGAGTTCGAGCGCTGAGAATGTCCCGTCTCCGGACCGACTGACCGGCTGGCTGCGGGCGTATATCCGATCCGCTGGGCCGGGTTCTTCCGAACTGCTCAATTTGGCGACCGAGCTGCTGCGCAGGGACGCACCAGACCGTATCGCTACCGTTCTCGGGGCGCTCCAGGTCCTGGAATGCCTCTCGCCAGACGTTGAAACCGTGGCGGCAACGATTCTGTTGCCGGTGGTGGTCAGCCAGCCCGGGGTCGATGATAACGAACTCGCCCAGCAGCATGAATCGCTGGCTGAACTGCTTCGCCAGTCATCGGCTCTGCATCATTTCGGCCGAAACTATCTTCCCAACGACGCCGCTCGCGCCGAAGGTCTGCGCCGCTTGCTGCTGGCCTTGGTGGCTGACGTTCGGGTGGTGCTCATCGCCCTGGCCTGGCAACTGGCCCGGCTCAAGCTGGCCATGGATCTCGATGAGGAAACGCGGCGCCATATCGCCCGCGAAACCCGCCTCATTCACGCCCCGCTGGCCAACCGCCTCGGCATCGGCCAGCTCAAATGGCAGCTCGAGGACCTGGCCTTCCAGTACCTGGAGCCGCAGGCCTACCGCCAGATTCGCTTGCTGTTGGCCGAGCGCCAGGCCGACCGCGAGGCCTACATCAATAGCTTCATGGATCGACTGCGCACGATTACCGACGAGGCGGGTATCCAGGCCGAAATCAGCGGGCGGGCCAAGCACGTCTACTCGATCTGGCGCAAGATGCAGCGCAAGGGTCTGGATTTCCACGAGCTGTTCGACGTGCGCGCCGTGCGCGTGATGGTCGATACGGTAGCCGAGTGCTACTCCGTGCTGGGTCTGGTCCACACCCACTGGCAGCCGGTGCCGGGCGAGTTCGACGATTACATCACCAACCCCAAGGCCAACCTCTATCAGTCGCTGCACACGGCGGTGACAGGCACCAGAGGGCGGGCTGTCGAAGTCCAGATCCGCACTCACGACATGCACCGTCACGCCGAGCTCGGCGTGGCTGCGCACTGGCGCTACAAGGAGGGCGGGCCGCGTGATGCCGCCATGGAAAAGCGCATCGGCGTGATGCGCCAGCTGCTCGAGGGGTCGGAGGGCGATGCCGATGATGCCAGTCTGCTGGAAAACTTCCAGAATCTGACCACCGAAGATCGTGTCTATGTGCTCACCCCGCGCGGTGAAGTCAAGGACTTGTCGGCTGGTGCCACTCCGCTGGACTTTGCCTACCTGGTCCACACCGAAGTGGGGCATCGCTGTCGCGGGGCGCGTGTCAATGGTCGTATCGTCCCGTTGACCACGGAACTGCAAAACGGTGATCGGGTGGAGATTCTGACCGCCAAGGAACCCAGGCCTTCCCGCGACTGGCTCAGTCCGCGCCTCGGTTATATCCGCACCGCGCGGGCACGCGCCAAGGTTCGGCACTGGTTCAAGATGGCGCACTACGAGGAAAATCTCGCCGCCGGCAAGGCTGGTCTGGAGGCCGAGTTCAAGCGCCTTGACCTGGATTTCGAGCAAGCCAACCAGGTACTGGAGCACTTCAACTTCCGGCGCGTGGAAGATCTTTGCGTGGCTGTCGGGTGCGGGGAGCTTGGCGCTTCCCAGGTCGCCCACGCGGTCGAGCGCAAGGACCCGGGCAGACGCCTGGGTGAGGCGGTAATCCCGGTCAGCAAGCCGGTATCTTCGAGGGAAACCAAGGGGGCCGACATTCAGATCGAGGGCGTTGGCAACCTACTCCATCAGATCGCCCAGTGTTGTCAGCCGGTGCCGGGGGATGATATCGCCGGATATATCACCCAGGGTCGCGGGGTCAGCATTCATCGTCAGGATTGCCGCCAGTTCATCCAGCTGCAGCGCCAGGCATCGGAGCGGGTCATCGCCGTGCGCTGGACCTCGCAGTCCGCCGGCCGCTACCCGGCCCGGATCCTGATCGAGGCGTGGGATCGGCGCGAATTGATTCGGGACGTCAGCGGTCTGCTGGCCGGAGAGAACGTCAACGTGACCGCCATGAACGCCAACCGCCAGGAAGAGTCCGACCATGTCCGGATCGAGCTGACGGTCCAGGTCGAGGACTACGAGCAACTGGCCGGTCTGTTGAACCGAATGCAATCCATTCCGGGTGTTTCGAGCGCCCGACGAGTGCGCAGCCGGTAGTCAACACCGTGGAAGTTTACGCGGTTTTGACGGGCGCGATCCTGGTCTCTTTCAACAAAGAGTCGATCACCCGAGCCGCGGCTGCACGCGAAAAATATTGCTCGACGTTGACCAGCCCACCGTCCGACAGCTTCTGCCAAAGAGCTTTGTCGCGGTAGGCCCGTACCACGGCGGCGGCAAACCCTGCGCTGTCTTCGGCGATCAGAATGTCTTCCCCGTCCACGAGGAACATGCCTTCGGCGGCGCAAGCCGTGGCCACGACCGGCAGTCCCCAGGCCATGGCCTGGTTGACCTTGCCCTTGACGCCGGCTCCGTAGCGCAGGGGCGCCAGAGAGAGTCGGCAGCCGTTCAGATAGGGAGCAAGGTCTTCGACGAAGCCGTGCACGCGCACTCCGGCACTGGCCTTTTCGCGCAGCCCGTCCGGCATTCGGCTGCCGATCAGGTGGAGAACCACCTCCGGTAATTCGGCCCGGATGCGCGGGAAGATATCGTCCATCAGCCACTCGGCGGCATCCACGTTGGGCGGATGCTGGAAGCCGCCGACAAACATCAGGTCTCGCCGGTGCTCCCACTCATGCTGGCGTCCATGCACCTGGTGAATGTTGGACAGCACCCGCACGTCGGCGTCCGGAGCAAGATCAGCCAGCAACGCTTGTTCGACCGGGCTGACGACCAGGGAGATGTCGCTTGAACGCATCAGTTTCAATTCGATTGCACGGGTTCGTTCAGCGGCACGGTGCATCGAAGCCGAACCACTGAGTTCGGCCTGCCGCTGCTCGCGCAGGAAGTGCAGGTCGACGGTATCAAAAATGACTCTCGCGCCGGGGCAGTGCGTGCGCAGCATCTTGAGAACGGGTTCAAGCACATAGTGACGACTGACCAGAACCAGATCCAGATCGCGGCCGTTCGTCTTGATCCATGATTCCAGCGATCCGATCGCGGGAGCTGACAGCACCTCAACGCCGGCGTGCTGCAGTGCCTCGGAGTAGCGTCCGTCCCACTTGAGATTTTGCGGCATGAAGGTCACCAGCCAGCCGCGCTCCACCATCAGCTCGAGCATTGCGGTAAAGCGCATCGATCCGGAATCATGATCGGGCATCGGTGTCGTTGCGTCGATGAACAGGGCGCGACCTTTGGCGCGGTGGAACCGGGCTCTGCGAACCGGGTCGGGCCGGTCGCTGTCGATCCGGTGGGGTGGCTGCGTGGCCAGTGCGCGCTGCCAGCGGGTCTTGAATTTCTCTCGGTTCACGGTCTGGTAGCGCTTGGTGCCGCTGGACTCATCGGTGCCTGAACTGACTCCCTCATGGTGAATGATGGTGCAGGCCGGCTGGCAGTAGACCTTGCGGCCTGACTGACGGACCCGGAAACACAAGTCGGTGTCTTCGTAGTAGGCAGGCGCGTAATGGCTGTCGAACCCGTCGAGTTCCTCGAATAGCTGGCGTGGAATGGCGAGACAGGCGCCGGAGACATAATCGGCTTCGCTGGTGAAGTTGTACTGCGGCTGGGTGGGGTCTTCGTTGCGGCCATAGTTCCAGCCGCTGGCATCGTCGAAAATGATCCCGCCGGCTTCCTGCAGGCGTCCGTCCGGGTAGGCGAGCCGGGCTCCAACGACGCCGGCGTCGGGAAAGTCCTCGAAAGTGGCAATTAACGCGTCCAGCCAGCCTTCGGTCACCGTGGTGTCGTTGTTCAAAAAGACCAGGAACCGGGCCCGGGCGCACGCGGCTCCGGCATTGCAGCTGGCGATGAAGCCGCTGTTGGTGGTGTTGCGCACCACCTCGAGGCCTTCACAGCGGGCGAGAAAGTCCGCAGTTTCGTCGGTCGAACAGTCGTCGACGACGATGACCTCAAACCCGACCTCTCCCGCCTGCACGCGCAAGCTTTCCAGGCAGGCCGCGGTATAGGCAACCTTGTTGTAGACCGGGATGACGATACTGGCCAGCGGCGCATCCGTCGCGGGGATCTGGACGGGAGCATGCCGAGCCTGTTCGGCCGGCGGCTGGACGACGGGCAGAGCGGAACGTTCCGGTGCAGGCGGTGGTGCTCCCTGGGCCAGCTGCAGCGTTCCGGCAAGGCCATGGAAACGCAGGCTGTGGAGGAGGCGGCGCAGTAGCCGAGGCCAGCGCAGGGGGTTCCAGGCCTGCCGTCGCCGACCGTGATCCACGACGCGATTGAATAAGCGCAAGGGTCGGGTCCAGCGCCAGGAGCGACTGGTAAAAACTTGTTGTAACGTGTCTCGGGCTGCGACCAGTTCCTGGTTGCTATGCTGGAGTTCCTGATCCCTGCGCTGGAGTTCCTGATCCCTGCGCTGGAGTTCCTGGCGGGTCTGGTCGAGGTGATCCTGGCTGACGACCAGCTGGTCGCGGGTTTCGTTCAGCGAATGTTTCAGTCGCTGGCGTTCATCTTCCAGTTGATCCAGCCGCAGCTTGACAACCGCGCGCTCTGCCTTGATTTCGCTTTCCAGCGACTGCGCCCAGCGCGTTCGCTCTTCACTCAGACGCTCGTAACGTCGGGCCCATTGTGCTCTCTGCTCCAATGCCGTGTGCAGTGCCTGCTCGCGGGCCTGGAGTTTGTGCAGTTCCATCCGGGCGTTCGCCACTTGCTGGCTCTGGCAGCCCACCGCGGCGTGGAGAGGGCCGGCTAGCTCTAAAACAAGCGGCTGCGGATCGTGGGCCGGAATCCGCTCCCAGTATTTTTCGAGTGTTGGAGCCATGCCGGGATCTTCAGGCTGCGATCCTGCGGCCTGGGCGAGCAATTCCGGCGCCCCGTGCAGTTTGGCGATGAGTTCGACCAGCGCATCGGGCTGGGGATCGAACAGCCAGCCATCGTGGCCGTCCTCAATGCGTTCGATGAAACTGCCCAGCCGGGTGGCGAGCGGAGGAATGCCCAGCGAGCGCAGTTCGGACAGGGTGTAATTCCAGGTCTCGGGCACGGTGGAGAGAAACAGCGCGGCCTGAGGCCCAAGTTGTCGCAATCTTTGCGGAAGCTCGTCGCGTTGGTAGTCGAGAACGATGTCGACGCCCTTGCGACCGAAAAATTGCAGGCCGTGTCGACCGCAACCTAGCAGGGTGATGTGCGCCAGCGGGCGCAGGCGGTCCAGGTTTTGATCGAGCAGTCGCAGGCCCTTGCCGGATGACAGCCGGCCGGCCACGACAAGATGCAGGCGTCTGTCGGCTCGCGCTTGGCCGGCGACAGGTTTTGGCTCGTCGGGCCAGCCGCTGAAACCGTGGCCGATGAGGTCTACGGCAGGCAGGGTCTCGCCTGCCAGAGCCTGCCAGCGGCGTACCACCTCTTGGGTGGGTGCGATGAGTCGGATGGAATGCTCGTTGACGGCCGCAAGCCAGGCACGACACAGCGCCCGCCAGTGTGCGGCCTGGCGATGGCAGAACAGCAATCTGTCTTCATGGCTGGCAAGGGCGGCCTCCAGGTCGATGCCTTGGTCGGCTTGCATCCAGTCGAGTGGATCACGATCCAGCAGGGGCCAGGCGGGATAAAAGTCGTGCAGGATCTGGGCCGTGGGCAAGCCGGTGCACAGCGCGTCCAGGCTGTGCCCGATCAACGAAGAAATCAGGACCCGGCCCACCGCGAAGCGCTGCGCGATTGTGTTCGTCAGCGCCCGATAGCGTGGGTCGGCGGCAACGGTGTCCGGAATGGCAGGGGTCAGGGGCAGTTCCCGTACGCACCCGCGTCCCGGTCCGGCGGCATAAAGACGCAGGAATTGGCCGTGCGTGGTGCCGCCGGAATCGCCACTGGCCGACAATACGAGGTGGTGCCCTTGCGTGTCGTTCGTGGCAACGTCTTCGATCCACCGGGCAACGCCGCCGCCCCAATCGTGGCTGATGTGGAGCGTGACCGGTTTTCCATCCAGGCCAACGGGGGGCGGTGTTGGCAAATTTTCTTCAGCAGTCAGCGACAGCAGGCGGAGCCGAAGCGGTCCCAGCGCGGCCGCAGCTTCGACCTGGCTGCAATGACCGGCGTGCAGGGCCCGGGCAGGGTCTTGCACGAACAGACTGTCGACCAGCAAAGCTGGGCCGTCGGCAGCATCGGTGCCGGCAAATCCGGCCGGCAGAAACAGGCAATCGAGCGGGAAGTGGTCGACGGGGCTGGCCTGGTGTTCGGCGCACAGCCAGCACCAGCCATCAACAGCCTCTGCTTTCGAAGTGGTCTCGAAGCCGGCCAAGGGGTTGGTTGCGTCGGCGTAGTTGCCCGCCGGCAGGCGCGGCAGGGAATTCGTTTCGGATATCGGCCCGGCGAGCCGTGCCCGCCAGTGCTGGGGCAAGCACAGGCCGCTGCGAAGGAACAGGATTGCCGTTTCGCGGCCGACTGCTTCGGTACTTGCCAGCAGGCTTGCAAAGTCGACTGAGCGCGGCTGTAGCGGGCAGCGCTGCACAGGCGGATCTGTGGCGATCAACGACAGTGAGGCAAGCCATTGCTCGTCGATCTGGCCATCTGCGTCGGGCAGGGCAATAAACTGGATCGGGGCGGAGCCTTCGTCCGGACTCGTGTGCATAAATTGCCTGGCAAAGTCAGTCGGCGCGCAGGGTGTTCCGGCCATCCAGCCTTTATACTGACCAGACGCGCAGACCATATCCGTTTGCGCAATGATTCCAGCACCCATTATCTCTCATTCCGGTCTGTTACCTGCTATCAATGCCCCGCGCGCGCTCATCAAGCATCCAGCCCGGGCGTCGTCTGCGTCGATTCGTCTTTCTGGCGGTCTTGTTTGCGGTCGGTCTGGTCTTCGGGCTGGCCGGCCCGCTGGTCTGGTGGCTTGACCGCGAAGCGGGGCAGCGCTTCGCCGAACGTCAGTGGGAGCAGGCGAGCCGGGTCTATGCCCGGCCGCTGGAGGTGTATCCGGGCCGGCCCTTGCAGCCGGACCAGTTGGTCAAGGAGCTGGAAATCCTGGGTTTGCGCGAGGGTGATCCGGCCTCGATGGGTCGGTTCCGCCGCTCATCGGACCGGGTCGAGCTGCATTTGCCGGGTTTCCTGTTTGCCGACGAGGACCAGTCCTCCCAGCGTCTGCTCATCCGTTTTTCCGGATCGGTGGTGGCAGCAGTAGAGACAGCGCAACGCGAAGGGCTGGCGCTGGCGCGTCTGCCGCCGGCCGAAATCGGCAGCTTGCTGCCGCTTGATGAACGCGATCGCACGCTGGTAACCCTGGCTGAATTTCCGCCTTTGCTGGTGACCGGCATCCAGGCCGTTGAAGATCGCCAGTTTGCCCGTCATTACGGGGTAGACCTGCGTGGCCTGGTGCGGGCGGCCTGGGCCAACCTACGCCGGGGTCAGGTCGTGCAAGGGGGCAGTACCATCACCCAGCAACTGGTCAAGAACCTGTTCCTGACACCGGACCGCAGCCTGGTGCGAAAGGCAAACGAGGCGGTGATGGCGCTGGGGCTGGAGCGCCGTTTCGACAAGGCCGCTATCCTTGAGGCCTATCTCAATGAGGTTTACCTTGGCCAGGACGGCAATCGCGCCATCCACGGCTTCGGTCGCGCAGCCGAGGAATTCTTCGGTCTTCCGGTCCAGGCCTTGTCCACCGAGCAGATCGCACTGCTGATCGGTATGGTGCGGGGGGCATCCTGGTACAACCCGTTGCGTAATCCGGATCGTGCCCTCGCCAGGCGGAACCGGGTCATCGACATGTTTTTCGAAACCGGCCTGATCGAAGAGGCGGAATGGCGGCGCGCCCGGGAGTCCGAACTGGCGTTGCGCTCGCGCGCGGCCCGGGAGGCCCGCCGTCATGATGCCTTTCTCGACCTGGTGGCGCGCCAGTTGCGTCGCGATTACCGTGATCGCGATCTGCGCGAGGAGGGCTTGCGCATCATCACGACCCTGGATCCGGTCGCCCAAGTGGCAGCGGAAAGGGCACTGGGCGAGGGGCTGGCCCAGGTCGAGCGCACTGCCGGTGAACTGCAGGGAGCGATTGTGCTGGTGGAGCCGGCGTCCGGCGAGATTCGCGCCCTGGTCGGCGACCGGTCTTCCGGGCGGCATGGTTTCAACCGGGCCCTTGACGCGCGTCGTCCCGTAGGCTCGGTGATCAAACCCTTCGTCTACCTGCTGGCCCTGGCCCAGCCGCAGCAATGGCACCTGGCCTCTACGCTTGAGGATGCACCGATTGCCGTCCCCGTCCGCGGTCAGCCCGACTGGCAGCCGCGCAATTACGATGGCAACAGCCATGGCGATGTGCCCTTGATGGATGCCCTGGCCCGGTCACTCAACCAGGCCACGGTAGCGCTCGGACTGGATGTCGGTCTGCCGGCGCTGTTTCGCCTGCTCGAACAGTTGGGTCTTGCCCAACCCGGGCAAGCCCACCCGTCGGCGTTCCTCGGCGCCCTGGATTTGACCCCACTGCAGGTTGCCCAGTTATACCAGCCGCTGGCTGCCGAAGGCTACAGCGCGCCGCTGCGCTCGATCAACCAGGTGCTGGATGCCGAGGGCCGCGAAGTGGCCCGGTACAGTCGCCGTCTGCGTTCGGTGCGCGAGCGCGAGGCGTTGGCCCTGCTGGACTTTGCCCTGCGTCGGGCGGTCACTGATGGCACCGCTCGCAGTCTGTCGTGGCGGCTGCCCGCAGACCCGGGCGTGCGCGGTAAAACCGGGACTACCAATGACCGCCGCGATGCCTGGTTTGTCGGTTATACCGACGAGTGGCTGGGCGTGGTCTGGGCAGGTCGGGATGACAACGCCCCGGCCGGGATCAGCGGGTCGACAACCGCACTGCCGGTATGGGCAGAGTTGTTCTCGGCCTTGCCGCTGCGCGCGCCGCAGCGGCACTGGCCAGACAACATCGAATGGTACTGGATCGACTGGCCGGCGCCGCTGCTGGCTGGAGAGGCCTGTCCCGAAGCGGTTGCCATTCCGTTTATCGCTGGCAGTCAGCCGACCGCACTGTCTTCCTGCCTGGATGCGTCTGCCGGTGAGAACAGGCGCAGGTTCTGGCAGCGGTAGAATACGCTCTCCATTTGGTTTGCACAGGCTTGCGGTCGCGCCGATGAATCTTGTTTTCGAAAAACAAACGGCTCTGGGACGATGGGCCAGCATCCCGGCGGCCGGGATGATGTTGCTGTTGGCAGCCTGCGCCACCCAGTCGCCTGCGCCGGTAGATGAACGTATCGCCTCGGAACAGGTGCGGGCCCCTGCAGCGGCCGAGACCCGGGGGCTGCAGGTCTACCCGTTGCGCAACCCGGCGGTGGCCGAGTTGAGCAGTGCCGCGCTGCAGGCTGAGCAGGCAGGTGATCTGGCGCGCGCCGCTCTGCTTCTCGAGCGCGCCCTGCGCATCGAGCCTCGCGACCCGGAAGTGCTGCAGCAAATGGCTGAGGTGCGTCTGGACCAGGGCCGGTGGGAACAGGCCGAGGGATATGCGCGGCGATCCTTTGATGTCGGCCCACGGGTCGGCGAGCTATGCGAACGCAACTGGCGCACGGTTGCGCTGGCCCGGGAACGTCAGGATGAGAACCCCGCCGCGGCCGAGGCGCGTCGCCGCCTGAGTGCCTGCCGGGTCGAGCCACCGTCGCGGTTGTGAGTGCTCCGCGCGCGCTGGAGACCGCGTTCGAGGCTGGCGGCGCGCTGGCCCGCAGCCTGCCGGCATTTCAGCCCCGGCCCGGCCAGCAGGCGCTGGCGGGCGCGATTGGCGAATGCCTGGAGCAGCGTTGCGACCTGGTGGCCGAAGCCGCGACCGGTACGGGCAAGACCATGGCCTATCTGGTTCCGGTGCTGTTGCGCGACGAGCGCGTCATCATCTCGACCGGTACGCTGAATCTGCAGGATCAACTGTTTCGGCGCGACTTGCCGCTGGCGCAGTCGGGGCTGGGGATCGAGCGGCCGGTGGCCCTGCTCAAGGGCCGCTCCAACTACCTGTGCCTGCATCGGCTGGAAAAACACCTGGCAGCGCCGGAAATTGGCGTTGAGGTCATGGAAGATCTGCGCCGGGTCCGCGCCTGGTCGCGCGATACCGAGTCCGGCGAGGTCGGAGAACTGGACAGCGTCGCATCCGATTCGCCGGTCTGGCCGCTGGTGACTTCGACCCAGGACAACTGCCTGGGCAGCGAGTGTCCCAGCTTTCAGCAGTGCTTCCTGGTGCGGGCCCGTCGCCAGGCCCAGGATGCCGACGTGGTGGTCGTCAACCACCATTTGCTGTTTGCCGATCTGGCCCTCAAGCAAAGCGGTTTCGGGGAAGTGCTGCCCGGGGCTTCGGCCATTGTCATCGACGAAGCTCACCAGGTTCCGGATACGGCCATGCGGTTTTTCTCCCGTGGCATCAGCGCCTGGCAGGTGCGCGAGTTGACTCGGGACAGCCTGGCGGCGTGCGGCGGGGCGAGCGGGAGCATCCATTTGCTGCGGGGGCCGATCGAGGATCTCAAACAGGTGCTTGCGGGCATGGTCACGGAGTTCCACGATCTCCCCGAACGCGGCGAATTTACCCGTCTTGGCGGACTCCTGCCAACCCTGCACCGCCTCGGCTCCCGGCTTTCCGCGTTGGCCACGGCCCTGGAACCGGTAGCCGAGCGCAGTCGCGATCTGACCAGCTGTTTTGATCGCGCATCGGGCTTGAGCGATGGCCTGGCGGCGTTCCTCGACGGCGAACCGGGCTACGTGCGCTGGTTTTCGCACCGCCGCGGTCGGTTCCAGCTTCACCTGACGCCGCTGGACGTCGCCACGCCGCTGCAGGAACTCCGCGCTCATGCACCCGCCTGCTGGATCATGACTTCGGCCACGCTGGCCGTGCAGGGTCGCTTCGAGCATTTCACGGCCCGGTTGGGTCTGGATGAGGCTCGGCAACTGGTCATTGACAGTCCGTTCGATTATCCGAACCAGACGCGCCTTTGGCTGCCCGCTGACTTGCCCGATCCGCGCCACCCCGAGCACACCGAGTCCCTGTTGGCCAGGGTAGTGCCGGTGCTGCGCGCCGCCGCCGGTCGCTCGTTTTTGCTGTTTACCTCGCACCGGGCGCTCCGGCGGGCGGCGCAATGGCTGCGTGCCGAGACCGCTTTCAATTTGCTGGTCCAGGAAGAAGCCCCCCGTCATGTGCTCCTGCAGCGCTTCCGCAGCGAGCCCGACAGCGTGCTGCTTGGCGCGGCCAGTTTCTGGGAGGGTGTTGATGTGCCGGGCTCGGCGTTGAGCGTGGTCGTCATCGACAAGCTCCCTTTCGCAGCCCCTGACGATCCTGTGCTCGAAGCAATCCTGAGGGCAACGCGTGAGGCCGGTGACAATCCCTTCATGGAGGTGCAGATGCCGCGCGCGGTGCTGACTCTCAAGCAGGGCGCGGGCCGCCTCATCCGCCAGGCTGGAGATTTTGGCGTGCTGATCCTCGGTGATCCGCGCCTGACCAGCAAGTCCTATGGCCGCCTGTTTCTCGCCAATCTGCCGCCGATGCAGCGAGTGGAGGACGTCGGATCCGTGATTGAGTTTCTGCGCGAGCGGCTGGGCTCATGAATTTCCTGGCGCTGGAGACGGCAACCCCGATGTGTTCGGTTGCCCTTTCGGTTTCGGGGCAGGTGATGGCCCGGGCTGAACTGGCCGCGCGCGGTCATGCCATGCGGCTGCTGCCCTGGGTTGACGAGTTGCTGGCCGAGGCCGAGCTTGGTTTCGCCGCGCTTGATGGGGTCATCGTTGGGCGTGGTCCCGGCGGTTTTACCAGTCTGCGGATTGGTCTTTCGGTTGCCCAGGGTATTGCCTTGGCCCATGACCGCCCGGTGTATCCGGTTTCCAGTCTCGCGGCTCTGGCGCTGGCGGCAGACCCGGCCGGCGAGCATCCTCGTGTACTGGCCCTGATCGATGCGCGCATGGGTGAGGTTTTTGCCGGCTGGTTCCGGCGCGAGCAAGCCATACCCATTTCACTGTGCCCGGAGAAGGTGCTTGCGCCGGCCGAGGTGTCGGTTTGCGACGATGGCCCCTGGCTGGTTGCCGGATCCGGATTGGCTGCATACCACGATCTGCTGGTTCCGAGCCTGGGCGCGGCAGCTGCCATGCTGCGCCCGGACGTCTGGCCACTGGCCGAGTACCTGTTCGGTTTGGCCGAACAGACCAAGCCCGTGCCAGCCTGGCAGGTGGAGCCGCTCTACGTGCGCAACCGCGTAACCCAGTAGCCAGTGACCAGTAGCCGGTTACCGACCGCGTTGCAGCTGCTCCAGCAGATCCTGGCCGGAGTCTTGCGGCGTGGTGGTCATCCATCGTCCTACAATCTGGCGGCAGTCTTCCGCCGATGCCTCGATCAGGCTTTTCTTGACCGCGGGCAGGGTCGCCGGCGGCATGCTCAGACGGTTCAGCCCCAGGCCGAGGAGTAGCCGGGCGGTGACGGCGTCGCCGGCCAGTTCTCCGCACACGGTGACGGTCCGGCCGTGGCGCAGACCGGCCTGCTGGATTCGGCTGAGCAGATCCAATATGGCCGGGTGGGCCGGGTCATAGAGATGGTTGACCAGTTCGTCGGAGCGGTCAATGGCCAGTACGTACTGGATCAGATCGTTGGTGCCGATGGAGAAAAAATCGAGTCGTTCGGCCAGTTGATCGGCGGCCAGCGCGGCGGCTGGTGTTTCGATCATGCCGCCTACCGGGATGTCGGGGTCCGGCGCCAGACCCTCTGCCTGAAGTTCTCGATAGCACTGTTCGATCAGCCCGCGAGCCTGGTGGATTTCGTCACAGCGGGTCAGCATGGGCAAAAGGATTTGCACCGGCCCGTGCATCGAGGCGCGCAGGATAGCGCGCACCTGCTGCTTGAAAAGATCGGTCAGCGCCAGCGACAAGCGCAGGCCACGCAGACCCAAGGCCGGGTTGGGTCCCTTGGCGAAAGCCAGCATTGCCGGGAGCTTGTCACCGCCGGCGTCGAGGGTGCGGATGGTGATCGGACGTCCTGCCATGGTTTCGATCGCCGCTCGATAGGCTTGATACTGGCTGTCTTCGTCGGGCAGGACCTCGTTCAGGTACAGATACTCGGTGCGCATCAGGCCGACGGCCTCGACCCCGGCATCGCGGCAGCGCTGGAATTCAGGCAGGAGGTCGGCGTTACCTGTCAGAACGAAAGGCTGGCCGTCGCTGGTGATGGATGATCGGGCGAGGTAGCGTTGCAGGTCGATTCGGCGACGCCGCCCAGCCTCCCGTTTTTCGTGGTAATGCGCCAGCAGGCTTTCGTCTTCGCCGGCCAGCACGGCGCCATAATGGCCGTCCAGAATCACCGGCTCGCCTTCCTCGAGCAGATCCAGCGCATGGTGAACCCCGACCAGCATGGGAATTTCCAGGCTGCGCGCGAGGATGGCGGCGTGCGACCAGGGACCGCCATGCTCGGTGATCAGCCCGGCCACGCTGCGCTCGGCCAAAACCGTCATGTCCGCCGGCCCCAGCTCGGGCGCCACCACGATGGTGTCTTCCAGACGATGGGCTATATGGGTGCTGAGCAAGACGGCGGGCTGGTCGGCAAGTTCGCGTCGGACCAGGCCCACGGCTTGATCGAGATCTTCTCTCCGTTGGGCAAGATAGTCATTGTCCAGGCTACGGAATTCCGCCTGCAGCTCATCGGTTTGCTGAACCAAAGCCCATTCGGCGTTGATGCGCTCGCGGCGGATGCGGGTGGCAGTGCCCTCGATCAGCAGCGGATCGCGCAGGATCAGCCGATGTGCCTGCAGTAAATCTCGAGCTGTATCAGGGAGGTCAGACTCCATTCGCCCCAGCAAGCCGGCAAGGAATTGCTCGCCGCGCTCAAAGGCGCGCTCAATACGTTCCAGTTCGCTGCTGACGGCGTTGGCGTCAATGTGGTACTCCGGGATGGACAATTCACCGGGAGTGAGTCGGTGGACGCGCCCGATCGCGATCCCGCTGGTCGCGCCCAGCCCGGTCAGGGCCAGGCTCATTCGCCCTCCCCGAAACGATTTTCGACGAGATCGATCAGGGCCAGCAGTGCCTGCTCCTCGTCAGGCCCATCAATGTTGAGAGTCAGTTGGGCCCCGCAAGGCGCTCCCAGCAGCAGTACGCCCATGATGGACTTGGCGTTGACGGTCTTGCCCTGAAAGCTGATTTCCACGCGCGCTTCAAACCGGGATGCGGTCTGGACCAGTTTGCTGGCCGCGCGGGCGTGCAGCCCGAGGCGGTTTTTCAGAGTGACCGGTGAATCTTTCACTGGTTGGTGATGCCCTGGCGTCCCCCCAGGTTGGCGACAAGGGCCAGTTCGGGTGCCGGTTTGCTGGCGTGGGAGATGGTTTTCAGCAGCATTGGCAGGCTCAATCCGGATACCACGGGCAGTTGATGCCGAGCCGCGGCCTGCAGCGCCAGGTTGTGCGGGGTTGCGCCCGGCAGGTCGGTCAGGATAAGGGCCCCGTCGCCGTCCATGCTGCTGGCGATCGCCGCGACGAGTTCGGTCAGGGCGATGTCCGGATCGGTGGTTTCGCCCACCGATACCGTGGTTACAGGCAGGGACCGGCCCAGAATGAATTCAGCCTGCTGATGCAGTGATTCTCCCAGACCGGCATGGGTGACCAGCACGATACCGGTCATCGTTCCAGTTCCCTGTGGCTGACCACGATGCGCGTGCCTTGCGCGCGCATTTCGGTTGCCATCCGGTCAACCAGGTAAACCGAGCGATGCTGGCCGCCGGTGCAACCGATGGCGATGGTCAGCAGGCTGCGCTGGTCTTCGGCAAGGGCGGGTAACCATCGCTGGATGAAGCCCAGTACATCGTCATGGAACAACCCGACCCGCTCGTTTTGCTCCAGCCAGGTACGGACCTCCGGATCCAATCCGGTCAGCGGTCGCAGCGCGGCGACCCAGTGCGGGTTGGGCAAGCAGCGGGCGTCGAACAGGAAGTCGACGTCCAGTGGAACCCCGTTCTTGAAGCCGAACGAGAGCAGGACCAGGCTCTGGAGAGCATCGGAGCCGCCTTGGCTGACGCTGCGCAGAACCTGGCGGCGCAGTTGATGAACATTCGTATCCGAGGTGTTGATGATCCAGTCGGCGCGTTTTCGCAGCGGCTCCATCAGCCGACACTCGTTGCGGATGGCTGTTTCGAGACTGCCGGTGCCGGCCAGCGGGTGACGCCGTCGGGTTTCACTGAAACGCCGGGCCAGCACCGCTGATTCGGCCTCCAGGAACAACAGCCGGAAGCCCGACGGATCCGGCAGGTCATCGAGCAGTGCGGTCAGGCGCTCGAGCCCGTCAGTACCGGTCCGGGCATCAATGCCAATGGCGACATGCGGATACCTTTCCGGCTGGGCTCGAACTTCTGCAATCAGGCCGGCCAGCAGCCCTCCGGGAAGATTGTCTACGCAGTAGTAGCCGAGATCTTCCAGCGCGTTCAGCGCCATGCTTTTCCCGCTGCCGGAAAGGCCGCTGATTACCACCATGGGCGCCGGTGCTGCGTTCATGTCTGTTCCGACATCATGCGTGCGTGCCGCTGGGTGAACTCCCGGGCTGCATCGACGCCTTGGAGGCGCAGCAGGAAGTCGCGCACCGCAACTTCGGCCATCACTGCCAGATTGCGTCCGACTGCCACCGGCAGGTGGACGCGGGGTATGTCGATATCGAGAATCGAGCAGGTATCGAAGTGACCTCGCAGCCGGTCACCCAGCGACCCGGTTCCGGAAGGTGCGTACAGATGGATGACCAGGCTCAGCGTCTTGCCGGCGCTGATGGCGCCATCGCCGAAGATCCTGCGGATATCAAGAATGCCGAGGCCGCGCACCTCCAGATAGTCGCGCAGCAGCGCCGGACAAGTACCCGCGAGTTTGCCCGGAGCGCTGCGGCTAAATTCTGGGGCGTCGTCAGCGATCAGGCGGTGACCTCGACTGATCAGATCCAGTGCCAGTTCGCTCTTGCCGGTTCCCGCTTCTCCGGTAATCAAGACCCCGAGGGTAGAAATTTCCATGAGCACCCCGTGCACGGTCAGGTGCGCTGGCTGTGGAGTGGCCACCCGCGCTCAGGTCTGTTCGCCGCCGGGTGGCGGTTCACCGATGATTTTCATCACTTCGTCGGCACTGGCCGCAGCGCGCAGCCGGTTCCGGCATTCTTCGTTGCCGAAGCGTTCGGCAATGCCGGCGAGCAGGCGCAGATGGACATCGGTGCAGTGGGCCGGCACGGCCAGGGCGAAGAACAACTCGACGGGTTCGCTGTCGGGAGCGTCAAAGGCGATGCCGTTGGTCAGGCGAATCAGCGCTCCGGAAACGCTGACCTGGCCGTCCACCCGACCATGCGGGATCGCCACGCCGTGCCCCAGGCCGGTCGAGCCGAGCCGTTCACGCTGACACAGGGAGTCAAAGATATCGCGCGCATGGGCGGCTTCGGTCTGGTTGGAGAGGAGGTCGGCCGCCTTCTCCAGCAGGGTCTTCTTGCTCGAGGCGGAAACGTCCAGAGCGACGCGCTCGGGAGCAAGTATATCGGCAAGTTCCAAGGCGTTTGACCTCCAGAAGAGCCCGGATCGTGCGCCAGGCGTTCGGGTTCAGGCCGAGTTGCGGTGGTCGGTGATGCGGCTCTTGTAACGGCGCACCTGGCGATCCAGCTTGTCGATCAGGCCGTCGATGGCCGCATACATGTCGTCGGCCACGGCCACGGCGTGAATTGCATTGGTTTTGCCACCAACGTGAACGGTACCCTCGGCGGTGTGTTCGAGTTTTTCCAGCCGCATGACGAAGTGGCTGGAGATGAGGTTTCCCGAGTGACGCTCCAGACGTTCGGCTTTTTCCTGGAGATAGGCTCTCAAGGCCTGGGTCACATCGATATTTTGGCCAGTGACTTCGAGTTGCATGCGGTGCTCCTTATTAGACGTTGTCCCCTGATTTTAACCGATCAAGGCCCTGGTTCCGAATATGCCGTGCCGAATTCCGGCAGTGCTTTTTTGCTTACAGTCGCACCCTTGCCATGCGGCGGCGCGTCGCCGAACCTGGAATGCCGAGCTGCTCGCGGTATTTCGCTACGGTGCGCCGCGCCAGCCGGACGCCCTGTTCGGCCAATCGGGCTGTCAGCAGCTGGTCGGAAACCGGCTGACCCGGGGTCTCGGCGCTGATCATGCTGCGCAATCTGGCCTTGACCGCGGTTGCGCTGACCGCCTGACCATCGTCTCCCGGCAGGCCAACGGAAAAGAAATGTTTCAGTTCAAACGTGCCGCGCGGGGTGTGTGCATATTTCTGGGTCGTGGCTCGTGAGACCGTCGACTCATGCACCCCGACGGTTTCGGCAATTTCGCGTTGCAGCAGCGGTTGCATGGCGGTTTCCCCATGCTCGAGAAAGCCCACCTGGCGCGCGACGATGGCTTCACTGACCGCCAGCAGGGTCTGGTTGCGCATTTCCAGGCCGCTGATTAGCCAGCGCGCCTCCTGCAGACGGTCGTTGAGATATTGCTTGTCCTTGCCTCCGCTTCGGCGCAGCAGGTGCATGTAGGTCTGATTGAGCCGCAGCCCAGGATCACTGTCCGGGTTCAGACTCACCCGCCAGCCGTGTTCGTTGCGGGTGATGTAGACATCCGGGACAACGTAATTCTCGCGTTCATTACCGAACCGGCTGCACGGGCGCGGGTTGAGCGAGCGGACCAGCAAAAGCGCCTGCTCGATATCGGTTACCCGCAGGCCAATGCTGCGCGCCAGTCCGTGCAGGTCCAGTTTGCCCAGCGCCTCGAGATGGCATTCCACCAAATGGGTGGCGATGCCCAGCCCGGGACGATCAGAAGGCTGGGTGTTGAGCTGCAGCAGCAGGCACTCGCGCAGGTTGCGGCTGGCTACGCCAACCGGTTCGAAATGCTGGATGCGTTCGAGTACGGCGGCGATTTCCTCGACGGTGACCATGTGCTCAGGCGCCAGTGAAAGGCGCAGCGTTTCCAGGTCGTCATGCAGGTAACCGTCCTCATCCAGCGCGTAGATGATCGCGCGCGCGATGGCTTCATCAGTGCCGGAGAATCCCGACAGGTTGACCTGCCACAGCAGATGCTGTTGCAGGGATTCTTCAGCCCGGTCGCTGATGAATTCATCGTAGCGCGGAGCTTCGCGGGCCATCGAGAAGCCCTCCGGCAGGTCGTCGAAGCCGAAATCCTCGCCGGTTTCCACCGCAGGCTCGGCCGCGTCTGCTGCCGGTTCTTCCGACTGGCGGTCTTCTGCCCGCTCGATCAGCGGGTTGCCGTCGAGCACATTCTGGATATGGTCTTTGAGCTCAAGGCGATTGAGCTGGAGCAGGGCAATGGCCTGGCGCAGCTGCGGGGCCAGTTTGAGTTTCTGGCCAAGCTTGAGCTGCAGGCGCGCACCGGGTTTCATTGCTTTAGTGTAGCGCCATGGCTACAGCCGGAATTCCTGTCCCAGGTAGACCTTGCGCACGTTCTCATCGGCCAGTACCTCATCGGGAGTGCCCTGGGTGAGTACCCGACCTTCGGAGATGATGTAGGCCCGGTTGCAGATCCCCAGGGTCTCGCGCACGTTGTGGTCGGTGATCAGAATGCCGATGTCGCGCGTGGTCAACTGGCGAACGATTTGCTGGATTTCGCCCACGGAGATCGGGTCGACGCCGGCAAACGGCTCGTCGAGCAGGATGAAGTTGGGGTTGCCGGCCAGTGCTCTGGCGATCTCCACCCGGCGTCGTTCGCCGCCCGACAGCGAGACGCCGGCCTGGTCGGCCAGATGGGTGATGTGGAATTCGTCCATCAGGCGCGTCAGCTCATGGGCCCGACCCTGGCGGTCGAGATCCTTGCGCAGTTCTAGAATGGCCATGATGTTGTCGGCTACGCTGAGCTTGCGGAAAATCGAGGCTTCCTGCGGCAGGTAGCCCAGACCCTTGCGCGCGCGCTGGTGCATATTGGCCCGGGTCAGGTCGGTCTCGCCCAGGCGGATGCGGCCACCGTCAGCGGCGACCAGGCCAACAACCATGTAGAAAGTGGTGGTCTTGCCGGCACCGTTCGGCCCCAGCAGGCCGACGATTTCTCCGCGTGCCACTTCCAGCGATACATCGTGAACCACCGCCCGACCGCGGTAGCGCTTGACCAGTTGTTCGGCAACCAGCATCGAAGATCAGGGCTCGTCGGGTGGGGCAGGTAGGTCGCGTTCGCCGGGCTCGATGACCAGTTCAACCCCGCCGGCGCCTTCGATTTTTTCGCTGACCAGGTTGTAGGTCAGGGTGGCGCCGGAGAACGAGCCCTGGGCATCGCGAATCCGGGCCTCGTCGATCATGGTGATCTGGTCGCTGGCCAGATCGTAGATGATTTGCCGAGACTGGCCATGGGTTTCGCTGCCGTCTTCCATGACCATGCGCCAGGTGGTCGGGTTGCCGAACAATTCGACCCGCTGCCACTCCCCGTCGATGTTGTAGGCCCGACCTTCGTCGGCTTCGACCACCAGTTCGCCCTGGGCGATGCGGACGTTGCCGCGCAGTTCCTGCACGCCGGTTCGCATGTCGTAGCCGCCGCTGTCGGCGTTGATCTGTATACGCTCCTGGCGCTGATCACTGAGTTGGGCGAACGCGCTCAGACTCAATACCAGCACGACCAGGCAGCAACTCACCCTGTACATGGTCGAAAAACTCCACGATGTCATCGTCCAGTCGAATGATGAGACTGCCGGCCCGGACAAAGGATCCCGGTTGGGTCATCTCTACCTCGCTGACCGCCTCGATTGTACGCTGCGCGGCCCGGTGATGCAGTTGCTCGGTGGTGATTGTGATCATGCCGCCGGGCGCCGGGTGTTCGAGAACAACATTGCCTTCCAGCACCATCTCTTCGCTGTCACGCAGCAGGCGTCCGTGGTCTGCTCGACCCTGCCAGTCGGCCCCGGTCGGCTGGATATGAAATTCCGGCGCACGCAGGGTGGCAATTCGGGTGCCGGCGTCGTGCTCAAGGCGCGGGCCTGACAGGATCAGTTCGACCGTTCCGTCGACGTCGCGAAAACGGGCGCTGAAGTCGGTCAGGGTGTAGTCAAAGCGGGTGTCGGGCAGGGTGGTACTGATGCGTGTGCTGCGATCGTCGGGAAACTGCCAGCGAACCAGTACGACCATGATCAGCGCAAGGCAGGCCGCGACCACGACCCGGCGTTTCATTGGAAACGTTCTTGCCAGGAAAGGAGGGCGCCGCGCTCGGCCAGCAGCAGTTCGCAGAACTCGCGCACGGCGCCGAGGCCGCCGCCGGCCCGGGTGACGATATCGGCCCGGTGGCGAATCCAGGCAACGGCATCCGCCGGTGCGGCACTCAGGCCGCACAAGCGCATGGCAGGCCAGTCGATCAGATCATCGCCCATGAAGCTGGTCTGTTCGGCGGATACCGCCAGTTCGGCCAGCAGATCCAGCAGCGCCTGGCGTTTGTCGCCGACCCCCTGACGGAGGTGGCGGATGCCGAGTTCGGTCATGCGATGTTCGACAACACTGGATTGGCGGGCGGTGATCACCGCCACTTCGATGTCATGCTGCATCAAGGCCTTCAGGCCTAGGCCATCCCGAACATGGAAGGCCTTGGTTTGGACACCGCGATCGTCGAGGATCAGTCGGCCGTCGGTGAGAACTCCGTCGACATCGAATACCGCCAGGCGGATGGCCTCGGCGCGTTCCGGTAGTTTGCGGTCGCTCATACCACCCCGGCCTGCAGAAGGTCCTGGAAGTTCAGTGCGCCGAGCAGGCGGGCGCGCTCATCGGTTACCAGCAAACCCTGGATGCGGTGATGCTGCATGACATCGACCGCGACCGCGGCCAGTTCACTGGGCCTGACGGTGCGTGGGTCGGGGGTCATGATCTGCTGGACCGGTTGACTGTGAATGTCGCTGAGCTTGTCGGCATGGCGTCTGAGGTCGCCGTCGGTGACGACCCCTACGAGGGTGTCGTCGGCGGTCAGCACGGCGCACATTCCCAGGCGCGAGCGGGTCATTTCAAAGATGGCCTCGGCCACCGAGGCAGATTCGAAGACCCGCGGCAGGGCGTCTCCGGCATGCATGACGTCGGCAATGCTCAGCAGCAATTGCCGGCCCAGCTTGCCGCCCGGATGCGAGCGGGCGAAGTCCTCGGCGGTGAAACCGCGTGCCTCGAGCAGGGCAATTGCCAGGGCATCGCCCAGCGCCAGCTGCGCCGAGGTGGAAGCAGTTGGGGCGAGCCCCAGCGGACAGGCCTCCCGATCGACGCTGGTGTCGAGGTGGATGTCGGCATGGCGGGCCAGGGTGGAGTCGGGGCGTCCGGTCATCGCAATCAGGCGGATTCCCAGGCGCTTGATCACCGGCAGCAGGCGCAGCACCTCTTCGGTTTCTCCGGAGTTCGACAAGGCCAGCAGAATATCCTCACGGCGAATCATCCCGAGGTCGCCATGACTGGCCTCGGCCGGGTGCACGAAAAACGCCGGCGTCCCGGTGGAGGCGAGGGTGGCCGCGATCTTGTGTCCGATATGGCCGGATTTGCCCATGCCGGTGACGATCAGGTGGCCGCTGCAGGTAAGAACCTGTTCCACGCTGGCTACGAAAGTATGGTCAAGACGCTCGCCGAGTGCGGCGATCGCATGCGCTTCCGTCCTCAGCACGGTGGCCGCGCTGGCAAGGATTTGCTCGGGCACGATCTTCATGGGCTCGTAGTGTAGTCGTTTGCGATCCACTCAGCCGCTCACCGCCGTTCCGATGACCACGGCCTGGTAGACCAGGAATGACAGAAACAGGATGACTGCGGCCGGCCGCGTGATCAGGCCGGGGCCGCGTCGGCGCCAGACCAGGATAAACAGACCCAGGGTCAGCGCGAACATCACGCTGACATCGCGGTATAACAGCACCGGATCGATCGGCAGCGGGTGTACCAGGGCAGCGATGCCCAGCACCCCGAGCAGGTTGAACATGTTGGAGCCCAGAATGTTGCCGATGGCCAGGTCATCCTTTTTGAGCAACGCGCTGGCCGCGGCTGCGGCCAGTTCGGGCAGGCTGGTCCCGAGGGCCACGACGGTCAGGCCGACCACGATTTCCGATACCCCGGCAATCAGGGCCAGCGTGACCGCGCCGTTGACCAGGATGTGAGCGCTCAGGGGCAGCATGAAAAGCCCGATCAAGATCCAGAAAACCGCGCGCGGAGTTTGCATGCCATCCGGAACGTTCTCGGTCAGAGAGCTGGTCAGGGGGTCATTCTGACCACGCGCCATGCCCAGGGCGACCATTCCCGCGACCAGCAGCAAAAGCCCGCAGGCCAGCACCAGGCCGTCCATTCTGCTCAGGTGCAAGTTGCCCATCAGGCCCAGAGCGATGAGCATGATCAAGCCCAGGATCGGGAATTCCCGCTTCAGCGTGACGCGCTCCACCCGCAGCGGATAGATCATGGCGGTCAGGCCCAGGATCAGGCCGACATTGGCAATATTCGACCCGATCGCGTTGCCGATGGCCAATGAGGGGTTGCCACGCAGTGAGGACATGGCCGAGACCACCATTTCGGGAGCCGAGGTGCCAAATCCAACAATGGTCAGCCCGACAATCAGCGGGGAGATGCCGACGTTCCGGGCCAGCGCCGAGGCGCCGGATACCAGCCGGTCGGCGGCCCAGACCAGCAGGATGAAGCCAGCGCCCAGTTCCAGCAGGGCGATCATCAGCGTGGTCGACACGGCAGATCAACGGTCCCGGCAAAGGCGGGTGCGGTAAACTAAGAGGCCCACGTCACTATGTATGTTCCGGCGCATGGATCCAGCACAGATTCAATCCCTTATATTACAGGCAATCCCCGGCGCCCGGGTCGAGGTTGAGTCAGACGACAACGTGCACTACACCGCACGCGTGGTCAGCGACAGATTCCAGGGTCAATCGCGCTTGCAGCGCCATCGGGTGATTCACGAGGCGATCGGACCGGCCATGGGGCGCGAAATCCATGCCCTCAGCCTGGTGCTGAAAACGCCCCAGGAGGCGGGCTGATGCCAGCTGCCGCCGTTTCGGTCTGACCATGGCGCGCATCCAGATCCGCGGCGGACGACCGTTGGCCGGTAGCGTCGAGATTTCCGGGGCCAAGAATGCTGCACTGCCGATTCTGATGGCGGCGCTGCTCACCGACCAGCCCTGCCGCCTGGCTGCCGTTCCCCATCTCAAGGATGTCGCCACGACCATGGAGCTGCTCGGCCAGATGGGCGTGGTGATCAGTCTCGGTGAGCGGTCGGAGGTGGAACTGCATGCCGCCGAGCTCCATACCGATCTGGCGCCCTACGACCTGGTGCGAACCATGCGGGCCTCGATCCTGGTGCTCGGTCCCTTGCTGGCGCGCAACGGATCCGCCCGGGTGTCGCTTCCAGGAGGATGCGCAATCGGTGCGCGGCCAGTCGATCTGCATCTCAAGGGACTGGCCGCGATGGGTGCCGAGATTCATGTCGAGGGGGGCTATATCCAGGCGCGCGCGGCCCGCCTGAAAGGTGCGCGCGTGGTACTCGATACCGTGACCGTGACCGGCACCGAAAACATTCTCATGGCCGCGACCCTGGCCGAAGGGACGACGGTGATCGAAAACGCTGCCCAGGAGCCCGAAGTGGTCGACCTGGCCGAGTGCCTGATCACGATGGGAGCCGACATCACGGGTCACGGTACCAATACGATCACGGTTCGAGGCTGTGACCGTCTGGCCGGATACGATTACCAGGTGCTGCCTGATCGAATCGAGGCCGGTACGTTTCTTGTTGCTGCAGCTATGACCGGGGGGCGGGTGCGGGCGGCCAATGTCCGTCCTGGCCTGCTCGACGCTGTGCTGCAAAAACTCGAGGAGAGTGGTGCCTCGATCGCCGTTGACCACGACAGCGTGGAAGTCGACATGGCCGGTCGGCGGCCGCGGGCGGTCAACGTCACCACGGCCCCCTATCCGGGCTTCCCGACCGACATGCAGGCGCAGTTCACTGCCCTCAATGCCATCGCCGAGGGCACCGGCCTGGTACGCGAGACGGTCTTCGAGAACCGCTTCATGCACGTGCTGGAGTTGCAGCGCCTGGGTGCTGACATGCAGATCGAGGGCAATGTCGTGGTGGTGCGGGGAGTGGAGCGACTGACCGGCGCACCGGTCATGGCGACTGATCTGCGCGCTTCGGCCTGTCTGGTGCTGGCGGGGCTGGTCGCCGAGGGCGACACGATCGTTGACCGGGTCTACCACATCGATCGCGGTTACGAAAATATCGAGGAAAAGTTTGGTCAGTTGGGCGCGCGCATCCGACGCTTGCCGGCGTAGCGATTCAGCCGGGTCAACCAGAGCCCGCGCCCATGTCGGCCAGCGCGCGTCGGGCCCGCTGGCCGCTGTCATCGTCTGATTGCGCGGCGATGCGGTAGTTCTCGATAGCTGCCTGGCGGTTTCCGGTCGCGCGTTCGACGTTGCCGAGGTAGTAATGACCCTGGGCGGTCGGCAACAGCTTGACGCTGGCGGCCAAGTCGATGCGAGCGTTGACGAAATCCCGCTGCCGCTCCCGGACCATGCCGCGGCGCAGGTGGTGATAGAACCAGCCGGAGTCGTGCTGCAGCGCCCTCGAGTAGGCTTGCTCGGCTTCTCGATACCGGTTCTTGGACGCCAGCGCGTCGCCGCGCAAGGAGTGGAACAGGGCTTCGCCGTCCTCCAGGGCCAGGGCTTGTTCGGCAGCAGCCAGCGCTTCGTCGAAGTTGCCCTGGGCGAGCGCCCTGCGGCCGGTATCGTGCGCTTCGTAGGCCGGGGCAAGATCCAGCAGCCGGGCGATCTTTTGCTGGTATTGGTCTTCCCCGATCATGCCGTCACGCCCCAGTTCCGCTGCCAGCCGTTGGTTGTTTTCGACCCGCTCGCGCGATGGCGGGTGTGAGGCGAACAGACCACCGAGAAATCCCGGATCGCGGCCTTCGGAAAGCCGGACGAAAGACCGCTGCAGGCTGACTGCACCCTCCGGGTTGTAGCCGGCCGCATGCATCCAGCGCGTGCCCCAGTAATCGGCCTCGCGCTCGGCGTTGCGGGAGTAGCGCTGGCTGATCAGCTGGGCACCCAGCATGCCGCCGAGAACGGCGACCATGGCGTAGTCCTCGCGTTCGGTCGCCACGCCTACCGCGACGCCGCCTATGATGACCGCGCCCTGGACCAGGGTGGATCGGGACTGCTGCTGGGCGCTGTGGCGGGCGGCCGCATGGGCAACCTCATGACCGAGCACCGCAGCAAGTTCGGCTTCCGATTCCATCTCGGTGAGCAGGCCGCGATTGATGGAGATCTTGCCGCCTGGCAGCGCCCAGGCGTTGGGGACCGAACTGTTGAGAACCGCAAATTCGTAAGGCAGTTCGCGCGGAGACTCGGCCGCAACCCGCAGCCCCACTTCCCGTACATAGGCGACCAGTTCCTGATCGAGAACGAAGTCTCCGCCCTGCTGCTGGCGCAATGGCGCGTAATATTCCTGGCCCGTAGCCAACTCCCAGCTCTCGTCGAACAGGCTCAGCTCGCGCTCGCCGGTAACGGGGTTGACCGCGCAGCCGGCTGCGCCGGCAACCAGCAGCAAAGCCAGCATGAGGCGGCAGAAGCGGGTTATGGGTCGCATGGCACCTGATCAAGTGGGCGTTGCCTGAAATTATAGGCCGCTCCGCTCATGGTGAATAGCCATACAGTGCACTGAGTTGATGATGGAGGGCCGGATAGTCGCCGCGCAGCCAGTCAGGAGCATCGAAGAACATTTCGCTCGCCACAGCGAAGAATTCTGCCGGGGACTCGGCTGCATAAGGATCCAGGCCGGGCTGTATGCCTTGTTCGATTTCTGCGTTGAGTCGATCCCAGGCAGCGGTGAAGGCTTCGGTCCAGGTGTCCTGGCGCATGGACTGCGGGAGCAGCGGGAAGCCGTCGGCGTCGCCGTTGCGATGGTCGATCTGGTGTGCCAGTTCGTGCACCACAACGTTGAAGCCATGGCCCTGGCCCGATTGCCAGACGTCGCTCATGGCCAGCACCACCGGCCCGCGCTGCCAGGCTTCTCCGGAACGCAAGTCGCGCCCGACGTGGACCAGACCTTGCTCATCCACTTCCTCGATCTCGCTGACAAAAGCATCCGGATAGACGATGAAAGTATGAAACTGCTCGTACCAGCGCAGGCCGCGTTTGGCGATGGGCAGTGCCGCCAGCAGGGCAATGGCTGCGCAGTCCTGATCCGTTGGCTCGAATCCGTCGGCGCCTAGAAATGATTTAGCCTCGAGGATCTCGCGCGCTCGAATGATCAGCCTGGCCTGGTGCTGTTGCTCCAGATCCCGCAGAGCCGGAAACCGGCTCAGGAGTTGGGCCAGCTCAATCCTGTCCAGGCGCGACGGGCCGCGCGGCCTGCCGCGCCGGAAAAATCCCGTGACTCGATTCAGCATCTTCTGACCTGCGCGTACACTATCTGGCATGGATGACAAAGCTTACAACGCCGCAGGGCGTTCCGAGGTGCTGGCCCTGGCAATGGCGCTGATCGCCCGACCATCAGTGACCCCGAGCGATGCCGGATGCATGGACCTGCTGGCCCCGCGCCTGGCGGCGGCCGGCATGGACGTTGAGTATCTGGATTCGGCCGATGTCCGCAACCTGCTGGCCCTACACGGTTCGGGACGTCCGCATCTCATGCTGCTTGGTCACACCGATGTCGTCCCGCCGGGGCCGGAAAACGAATGGACTACTCCGCCGTTCGAGCCCACGATCCGCTCCGGTTGCCTGTACGGTCGCGGTGCCGCCGACATGAAAGGGTCCGTGGCGGCCATGGTGGTGGCCGCCAAACGGGCACTGGATTCGGCGGGCGAACATGCCGGCACTCTTTCGGTTTTGTTGACCTCCGACGAGGAGGGGATTGCCGAACACGGGGTGCGCGCAGTGGTTCCTCACCTGCAACGGCGCGGCCTGGTTCCTGATTTCTGTCTGGTGGCCGAGCCTTCCAGCCGGGAACGGCTGGGTGATGTGATGCGCATCGGGCGCCGCGGCAGTATCCAGGCGCGGCTGACGATTCGTGGTGTCCAGGGGCATACTGCCTATGCAAGCGCGAGCGACAACCCGGTCCACCGGGCCGGATCCCTGTTGGCCGACCTGGGCCGGCTGGAGTTCGATGACGGCGATGAGTTCTTCCCGGCAACGAAGCTGCAGATTTCGAACCTGCGTGCCGGCACCGGGGCGGAAAATGTAACTCCCGGCAGCCTCGAAGTGTGGTTCAACCTGCGCAACAACCCAAACAGTCTGGCGGATTCGCTCAAGCACCGGATGGAGCAACTGATTGCGCGCCATGACCCGGGGCCCTGGTCGCTGGACTGGCATGCGTCGGGAATCCCGTTCGGCCCCGCTGAGGGCCTGTTGCCGGAGGTCGTGCGAGCCTCTTGTCGGGAAGTGCTTGGTCGGGTGCCGGAGGCCGACACCGGCGGCGGGACATCCGATGGGCGCTTTTTCGGGCCGCTCGGCGTCAGTGTCGTGGAGCTGGGTCCGGTCAACCGGAGTATTCATCAGGTCGACGAGCATGTCTCGGTTGCCGACCTGGAGAGTCTGCCGACGGTGTATGAGTCGGTGATCCGGCAAATCCTGGCCGGCTGAGCGCGCGAAAGCGAATGCGCATTCTCCTCCTCGTCCTGATGGTCTTGCTGGCTCTGGCTCAGCTGCGCCTGTGGCAGGAATGGCGGGAGGTGGGCGACTTGCGCGTCCAACTCGAGCAGCAGCTCGAAGACAATGCCATGCTGCGCTCGCGCAACGATGCCCTGGCCGCCGAGGTGGATGACCTGCGCCAGGGTCTGGCCGCAATCGAGGAACGTGCCCGCTCCGAACTGGGCCTGATTCGGTCTGATGAAAGTTTTTTCCTGATCCTGGACCCAGAGATGATTGAGCCTGATCCCGTTCTGGACCCGCCCGAGGAATAGTCGCGCAATGACTCTGTTTGCCTGGGGTGGCCCGGCCGGCCGCGGTTTGATCCGCACCCGGCCCGAGGATTTTGAGGTCGAGGAAATCCTCGGCCACGCGCCATCCGGTAACGGCGAACACCTGTGGTTGTGGATTGAGAAACGCGAGCGGAACACGGTCGATGTGGCTTCGATGCTGGCCCGGGTCGCCGGGGTGCACCCGCGCGCGGTCAGCTTTGCCGGCCTGAAGGACCGCAACGCCGTTACCCGACAGTATTTTTCCATCCATCTGGCCGGCAAGGCTGATCCAGTCGGCCTGGGTCTCGACCTGCCAGGGGTTCGCATCCTGGCGGCCGAGCGTTCGGCGCGCAAGATCCAGCGCGGCCGGCTCAAGGGCAACCGCTTCATTCTCACCGTACGCGAGCTGGATGGCGATTGCGATACGCTGGAGCAGCGTCTGGCCCAGATGCGCGATCACGGCGCCCCCAATGGTTTTGGCGAGCAGCGCTTCGGCGGCAACAACATCGCCCGGGCCCGCGCCCTGTTCGCCGGCGAAATGCGGCGCAAGCCGGGCAAGCACAAGCGCGGCTTTTATCTCTCGGCCGCGCGCAGCCTGCTGTTCAACCGGGTCCTGGAGGCGCGCATCGGTGACGGTACCTGGAACCGCATTATCGACGGTGACGTCGCCATGCTCGACGGCAGCCACGCGTTTTTCGTGCCCGAAAGCGGCGATGCCGAGGTGGCGGTGCGCTGCGAGCGTCTCGACGTGCATCCGACCGGCCCGCTGGCGGGCCAGGGCGTGAGCCCGGTCGGCGCTGAGGTGGCCTTGCTGGAGCAGCGTATCTTCGACGCCGAGCCGGAACTGGTGCGCGGCCTCGAGCAGTTTCGCCTGCAGCACGACCGCCGTGCCCTGCGCATGCGCGTAGGCGAACTTGAATGGGAGTTTGCCGAACCCAACTGTCTTCGTTTGGCATTCACGCTGGGGTCGGGCAGCTACGCGACCTCGGTCTTGAGAGAACTGATCAACCATGACCTTCCGACTAAAAGCCGCCTCGGGCGCGCGCACGGGTGAGACCTTCGACCTGGCCGACGACACCCTGATTGGCAGCGCCGAGGCCAATCAGATCCGCATTGACGGACTCGAAGGGGAGCACGCCCGCATCCGCTTTGACGGCGAGCGTCTGACCGTGGAGGCGCGCGCCGAAACCCACGTCAACGGTGAGCCGATTCACAGCCGGGCACTGAAGTCGGGCGATGAAATCCGCTTAGGATCCAACCGCTTCGTCCTCCAGGCGCCCGGCCTGCGTCCGCCCAGCGTCCTGGCCGAAACCACCCGCCGGCGCATCAGCCCCTGGACCTGGGTGGCGATGGGAGTGGTTGCGGTCAGCGGGTTTGCGGCCGTGGCGGCGTTTGTTTTGACGAGGATTTAGGTTTCCGGGTTACGGTGGTAAGGAAACCGGAAACCGGAGACCGTAACCCCGTACACTCCCCGCAAGCCCAAACTCTTTCCCATCTTCATGCCCACCCGCAAGCCAAACCTGGCAACCCGCGTGATCCACGCCGGCCAATCACCCGATCCGTCCACCGGCGCAGTCATGACGCCGATCTACGCCGCCTCGACCTATGTCCAGGCCAGCCCCGGCGATCATCAGGGCTACGAGTACTCGCGTACCCACAACCCTACGCGCAAGGCCTGGGAGGCTTGCATTGCCGATCTCGAAGACGGTACGGCCGGGTTTGCCTTTGCCTCGGGTATGGCGGCGATCGACACCCTGATGCACCTGCTTGAGCCGGGTGACCATGTGCTGGCAGTGGATGATCTGTATGGCGGCAGCTGGCGGCTGTTCGAACGTGTTCGTCGGCGTTCCTCGGGTCTGGATTTCAGTTTCGTCGACATGGCTGACCTGGACGCGGTGCGCGCGGCACTCCAATCCAATACGAAAATGATCTGGGTCGAAACCCCGACCAATCCCATGCTCAAGCTGGTCGACATCGCCGGGGTCGCAGAGATCGCCCGCGCCGCCGGGGCTCGACTGGTAGTCGACAACACTTTCTCTACGCCAATGCTGCAGCAGCCCTTGAATCTGGGCGCCGATATTGTCGTCCACTCGGTGACCAAGTATCTGAACGGCCACTCCGATATGATCGGCGGTGCCGTTGTCGTGCGCGAGGCAGAACTAGCCGAAAAGATGGCTTTTCTGCAGAACTCCGCCGGCGGCATCCAGGGTCCGTTCGACGCCTTTCTGGTCATGCGCGGGATCAAGACGCTGGCGCTGCGCATGCAAGCCCACTGTGCCAGTGCCGCGCGGATCGCCGAATGGCTGACCGAGCAGCCCAAGGTCAAAAAGGCGATCTACCCGGGCCTGTCTGACCACCCCCAGCATGCTCTGGCCGCACGCCAGATGAGGGGTTTCGGCGGCATGGTCAGCTTTGACATCGGCGGCGACCTGGCCCGCGCCCGTCGCTTCCTGGAAAACACTCGCCTGTTCGCTCTGGCCGAATCCCTGGGCGGGGTCGAATCGCTGGTCAATCATCCGGCGATCATGACCCATGCCACCATTCCGAAAGACCGTCGCGAGGCGCTGGGTGTGACCGATACGCTGATTCGTTTGTCGGTCGGCATTGAAGACGTCGAAGATCTCATCGACGACTTGGCGGGGGCGTTGGCCGAAGTCTGAAATTCGGTGGTCGGTGGTCAGTGGTCCGGAAACCGTTATAACCCAACCGCAAACAAGCCCAGACAAAGGATCAACCCGAGCAGCGGGATGATGACCGTCAAGGCTCCCATCGGCGCGTAGGCCGCGGCGTGGGTTTCCTTGCAGATCGCGCGGATGGTGGTGACGACATATCCGTTATGCGGCAGGGAGTCGAGCGCCCCCGACGAGATCGCGACCACGCGGTGGAGCTGGTCCGGGTCGACGCCCTGGTCCATGTAGTGAGGGCCGAGGATGGGCAGGGCGATGGCCTGGCCGCCGGAGGCCGAGCCGGTCATCGCGGCGATGGCCGATACGGCAATCGCGGCCGACACCAGTCCGGAGCCGGGCAGGCCGGTGACCCAGACCACGGCTGCGTCGAATGCCGGCGAGACCCTTGCCACGGTACCAAACCCGACCACGGCGGCTGTGTTGCCGATCGCGATCAGCGCCCCGGTGCCGCCCTCGGTCATAGCTTCGCCGGGCTGGTGGAGATGGCGCACGTTGATCAGGGCCGCGCCGATGCAGCCGGCCAGCAGCGCCACGATCAGGGCCGAGGTGCCGAGCGTGTCGTGGGTGGTAAAAGAGATTCCCAGCACCAGCCCCAGCGGAATCATGGCCAGGGCGGGATGCGGCAGGTGGTCGCGTCCACTCTCAGGATCGTCGGCGCGGCTTTCGAAGACCTCGCCGCGTTCGACGGCGCGGTTGAGCATCCACCGGAGCCACAAGTAGCCGGTGCCGGCCATGAAGATGGCTACCACCAGGCTGGCCTGCCAGGCCGCCAGCGGGCTGGTGCCCAGGTGCTCGACCGGAATCCAGTTCTGGATCTCGGGTGACCCGGCCGAGGTCATGGTGAAAGTGACCGAGCCGAACGCCAGCGTGGCCGGGATGAAGCGGCGCGGCAGGTTGGCCCCGCGGAACAGCGCCAGGGCCATGGGGTAGACCGAAAACGCGACCACGAACAGGCTCACCCCGCCATAGGTCAGCACGGCGCAGGCCAGGACCACGGCCAGGGCCGCCTGGCTGGTACCCAGGCGGGTAATGATCCAGCGCGACACGCTGTCGGCACCACCCGAGGACTCCATCAGCTTGCCGAACAGCGAGCCGAAAAGAAAGACGAAAAACCACGAAGCGATAAAGCCGGTAAACCCGTTCATGTACTGGGTCACCAGGTTGACCCCGTCCGGTCCGGCCAGAGGTGGCAGCAGGGGCACACCGGCGGTCAGGGCGACGATCAGCGCGCACAGTGGCGTGGCCACGAACAGGCTCATGCCGCGCATGGTCAGCACGATGAGCAGGGCAAGGCCGCCGAGCAGGCCGATCAGGCTGAGAGTCATCAGGATGTCTTTATCGCCGTCAACAGATGTGAGCCATGGTCGCGCCCCAACCGGCCCGGACGGAACTGTACCAAGGTACAAGTTACTCGAGCGCGCACCTGGCCCAAGCTTTGCGCCTGAGGAGAAGCTCCCGCACACAAAACAACGCAAGGGAATACGTTTATGAAAACTGCTTATCAATCTGCCCTGAGTCTGGCCATTGCCTTCGCCCTGTCAGGGGGCGCGGTTGCCCAGACCCCCGATCCGGACGAAGAGCGTGCCGAGGCTGCAACTGCCGAAACCACCATGGACACCATCCGGGTCACGGCGCGCCGGCGCGAAGAGAGTGAGCTCGATGTACCGATCTCGATTACCGCGCTCAGCGGCGAGGCCCTGAGCGATGTTGGCGCCCAGGACATCACCTACCTCAAGCAGGCTGTCCCGAATACTACTCTGGAAGTCTCCCGGGGCACCAGCAATACGCTCACCGCCTTCATCCGCGGGGTCGGTCAGCAGGACCCGGTGGCCGGCTTCGAGGCCGGTGTTGGTATCTACATCGACGATGTTTATCTGAATCGTCCGCAGGGTGCGGTGCTGGAAATCTATGATGTCGAACGCATCGAGGTGCTCCGAGGTCCGCAGGGGACGCTGTACGGGCGCAATACCATCGGCGGTGCGGTCAAGTATGTCACCCGTCGCCTGGGGCGCGACCCCAGGGTCAGCCTGCGCGGCAGCATCGGCAGCTTCTCGCAGCGTGACCTGATGGTTAGCGGCGAGACGCCGGTGAGCGATGTGGCCGCGATTGGCGGGGCCATCGCCACCTTCAACCGCAATGGCTTCGGCACCAATCTGACTACCGGCAAGGACAACTACAACAAGGACGTGATCGCCGGGCGGGCCAGCTTCGAGTGGACCCCGACCGACCAGTGGTTTATTCGTCTGGCCGGCGACTATTTCGAAGACAAGTCCAATCCGGTCGGTGGCCACCGCCTGATCCCGGGCCTTTTCTCCGGCGCCCCGGTCCTCGACAACGTATTCAACTCGCGCGGTGGCATGGAAGGCGACAACTTCACTGAGGCTTGGGGTGTGAGCCTGACCGCGGAATTCGAGATCAACCCGAACTGGCAGTTCAAGAGCATTACCGCCTATCGCAAGAATGAGAACACCCAGCAGATTGACTTCGATGCCCTGCCGGCAGTGGACCTGGATGTCGCTACGATCTACGACAGCGATCAGTTCAGCCAGGAGTTCCAGCTTAACTTCACGAGCGACCGGATCGCCGGCGTGGCCGGGTTGTACTACCTCGAAGCCAACGCCTTCGGGCCGTTTGATGTGCGCCTGTTCGAGACTGGTACGCTGATCGGCGCGCCCGGCCTGAATGCCTTCACCAAGGGCGACGTCGATACCGATACCTGGTCGCTGTTTGCCGACATGAGCTTTGACCTGGCCGCCTACATGGGCCTGGACACCGGCCTGGAATTGTCGCTGGGCGGACGCTATACCAGCGACAAGCGCTCGTCGAAGGTGCTGCGCCAGACCATGCTGGGCGCGTCCGAATTCTTCGGTGGCGATCCGATCGTCCTGGCCACCACCTCTGACTTTGACGGTTCCGATACCTTCACCGAGTTCACTCCCAGGGTCAGCCTGGCCTGGAAGCCGACCATGGATCAGAATCTGTATCTGTCCTGGAGCCAGGGCTTCAAAGGCGGCAGCTTCGATCCTCGCGGTCTGACCACGCTGGCTCCGGGGCGCGACGGCAACCCGCCCACCGAACAGGATGTGTTCGAGTTCATGCGTTTCGGGCCTGAGACCGTCGACAGCTATGAGCTGGGTCTGAAGTCGCGCTGGGCAGACGGACGAGTCAACACCAGCCTGGCGTTTTTCTACAGCGACTACAGCGACATCCAGGTGCCTGGCTCGATCGGCGCCGACACCACCGGTGACGGCATCTCCGACACGTTCGCCGGGGTCACCACCAACGCCGGTGCGGCCACGGTCAAGGGCGTTGAGTTCGAGATGAGCGCGCTGCTTGGCCAGAGCGTACTGGCCGACGGCGATGCGTTCACTCTCAACACCGCGATCGGCTACATCGACGCCGGCTACGACGAGTTCATCACCGCCGTTGCCGACCCGGCCACCGGCACGACCGGCCTGGAAGATGTTTCTGATCAGCGCGTTATCCAGAACACTCCGAAGTGGACGGCCCACGCCAATCTCCGATACGACCTGCCGGTCGAGTTGTTCAGCACCGACGGTACCTTCTCGATGATCGGCGCCTGGTCGTACCGCTCCAAGACCAACCAGTTCGAGATTCCCTCGGACTTCCTCGACCAGCCTTCCTACTCGCTCTTTGACTTGAGCCTGGTCTGGCGCCGGGCCGACGGCCGGTACGAGGTCGGCCTGCACGGTCGTAACCTGACCGACGAGGAGTACAAGGTCTCCGGCTACGTGTTTGCCACGCCCGACGGCTCGGCCTCGACCCTGGGCCTGGAGGGCGTGATGAACGCGTTCTACGGTGCGCCGCGCACGCTGACGTTGACCGGGCAGGTCAATTTCTGACCATAAGCTCGAATCAAAAGACCTCTCCACTTCCGGGTCCGGGTCATCATGCCCGGACCCGGTTTTTTTACCGCGGATGAACGCGGATTATCCGCGTTCATCCGCGGTTAAAAAACATGCCGACCCCATCGCAAAGAAAAAAGCCCGCCACTGCAAGGTCTAGAATGCGGGGGTGTTGACCTTGACCATCGCAACTATCGTTCTGGCCGGCCTGGCCTGGCTGGGATTGCTGTTCGCCGCTGCCGTGTACGGCGAGCGCAGCCAGGCCCTGACCCGCAGAGCCTGGCCGGTCATCTACTCGCTGTCGCTGGCGGTCTACTGCACGGCCTGGACTTTCTACGGCACCACCACCCAGGCCGCGCGCTCGGGCTGGCCGATCCCGCCGACCTTCATCGGCACCATTGCCCTGTTCGTGTTCGGTTTTCCCTTTCTGCTCAGGCTGGTTCGCCAGAGCAAGGCCGAGAACTCCACCAGCATCGCCGACTTCATCGCCAGCCGCTTCGGCAAGTCCTCCACCCTGGCGGCCGCGGTGACCGCCGTGGCCCTGATCGGCATGGTTCCCTACATTGCCCTGCAGCTGAAAGCAGTGGCCATGAGCTTTGGCGCGTTGACCCTGGGCGCGGTCGCTGAAACCGAGCTCACCACTTGGCTGGATCTGGCCTTCTATATCGCGGTATTCATGGCCGTTTTCGCCATGTTGTTCGGTACCCGCCGGGCTTCGGCCACCGAGCACAACCGCGGCCTGGTCGTGGCCATGGGGTTCGAGTCGCTGCTCAAGCTCTCGGCCATGCTCGCCCTCGGTGCGTTCGTGGTCTTCGGGCTGTACGGCAGTCCGGCCGGGCTGGTGGCCGAGACGACCCTGCCGGCGTTTACCAACGCCGATAATTTCATCACCTTGAGCCTGCTCGGTGCGCTGGCCATGTTCACCCTTCCGCACCAGTTCCACATCGGTGTGGTGGAGTGCCGCGAAGAGCGGCACCTGCGCACGGCGCGCTGGCTGTTTCCGCTGTTTCTGGTTTTGATCAGTCTGCCGATTGTGCCGCTGGCCCTGGCCGGTAACGCCTTGCTGGCCGAGCAAGGCACGCCGCCGGACCTGTACGTTCTGCTGCTGCCGCTGGCCGATGGGCAGAATGCGCTGGCCTTGTTCGCTTTTCTTGGCGGCTTGAGTGCCGCCACCGGCATGGTCATCCTGGCCTCGCTGACCTTGTCAATCATGATCGGCAACCACTGGCTGACCCCGGCGCTGGTCAACCGTGGCTGGGCCAGGGTCAGCGAGCGCGGCATTCCGGTGCGCCTGCAGCGCCGGCTCGGGATTGCGGTGGTCATGCTGCTGGCCTACGTGTACGGTCGCCTGGTCGGCACGGCCGAGGCGCTGGCCGATATCGGCGCGCTGAGTTTTTCCGGCCTGGCCCAGCTCGGGCCGGCCGTGGTGCTGGCGGTCTATCGCCCGGGTCTGCCGGCGCGCGCGGTGCTGTCTGGTCTGGTTGCCGGCGTGCTGGTCTGGGCCTACGTTCTGTTCGTGCCGCTGCTGACCGTCGCGGTCGGGCCGTCGTGGGTCAGCGAGGGGCCCCTGGGTTGGTCGCTGTTTTCTCCCGCGCGACTGCTCGGCCTGGACGGGCTTGATCCGCTCAGCCGTGCGGTCCTGGTCAGCCTGCTGGTCAACCTGGCCGTGACCCTGCTCCTGGCCCGCCATCTTCCGGGACACACCCCATCGGTCGATCGGCACGGGGCCCTGGATCCGGCCGTGTTGCGCCAGTTGGCCGCACGTTTCTTGCCCGAGCCGCGGGTGCGCGTGTTGTTCGATGGTCGGGCCGAGGCCGGGGCGTTTGAATCGTTCCCGGAGGCCTCCCTGGAGGCGCGCCTGGAACTGGAGCTGGCCGCGGTGGTCGGTTCGGCCTCGGCCCGGTTGCTGCTGGATGCGGCCCGCGCGCGCACCCCGGCACCTCTGGATACGGTGGCCGAAATGGTCGGTGAGGCCGCAGCCCAGGCCCGTTTCAGCCAGGAGGTCCTGTCCGGGGCATTGGAGAACATGAGCCAGGGGGTATGCGTGGTCGATCGCGACATGCGCCTGGTGGCCTGGAATGGTCCGTACCTGGACTTGTTCGACTATCCCGAAGAGCTGATCCGGGTTGGTCAGCCGGTCGCTGATCTGTTGCATCACAACGCCGAACAAGGCTTGCTCGACGGCGACGGTACGGTTGAACAGCGGATCCGTCGCCGGCTGGACTTCAAGCGCTCGGGCTCGCGCCACCTGATCGAGCGTCCGTGGCCCGACGGGCGGATCATTGAAATTCGCGGCAATCCCATGCCCGGTGGTGGTTTTGTGGCCACGTTTACCGACGTGACCGCTTTTCGCCGCACCGCCGAGGAGTTGCGCCAGGTCAACGAGACCCTGGAGCTGCGCGTGCGCGCGCGGACTACAGAGCTGGAGCAGGCCAAAATCGAGGCCGAGCGCGCATCCGAGGCCAAGACCCGCTTCCTGGCCGCGGTCAGCCACGACCTGGTCCAGCCGCTCAACGCCGCCCAGCTGCTGACCCATTCGCTGGGCGGCCAGTTGATCGACCATCCCGGGCGCGAATCGCTGCACCAGATCAGCGGCGCGCTGGCCGCCACCGAGCGCCTGCTCGAAGGCCTGCTCGACATCTCGCGCCTGGACGCCGGCGGCCTGCAGCCGCGCATCAGTCGCTTCCCCCTGGACGAGTTGTTCGCGCAGTTGAACGGTGAGTTCTCGATCCTCGCCCATCAGCGCGGTCTGCGCCTGGACTACGTGCCGACCAGCGTTTGGGTTGAAAGTGACCCGCAGCTGCTGCGCCGCATCCTGCAGAATTTTCTGTCCAATGCTGTGCGCTACACCGGCGAAGGCCGCATCCTGATCGGCGCCCGGCGCCAGGGCGGACAGGTTCTGGCAGGGGTCTGGGACACCGGTCCGGGCATTGATGAAAGGCATCGGGTTGCCATTTTCGAGGAGTTCCATCGCCTGCAAAGCGATCGCCATGCGCCGGGACTGGGTCTGGGCCTGGCGATTGCCGATCGCATGGCCCGCCTGCTGGATCACCAGTTGCTGTTGTACAGCACTCCCGGCCGCGGGGCGATGTTCGGTGTACGGGTCAAAACCGTGCCGGCCCGGCCCGGCGTCGCGGTAGCCACCGAGGCCGAAGCGCCGGGTCCGGTCGGATCGGTGCTGGTGGTCGACAACGACCCGGCCATGCTCGGTTCGCTGGCTGGTCTGCTGGAAGGTTGGGGCTTTGAGACGGCTACCGCGCCGGAGCCGGATCAGGCCATGAGCCTGGCTACAACGTTTTCGTTTGCGCTGCTTGTGCTGGATTACCACCTTGACCAGGGCGAGACCGGTCTGGAGCTGCTTCGGCGCCTGCGCGCGATCGGTTGCCAGGCGCCGGTCATCCTGATCAGCGCTGACCACACCGCCGACCTCAAGAACGCGGCCGCTCAGGCCGGCTGCGAACTGCTCCACAAGCCGCTCAGGCCGCTGGCCCTGCGCTCGCTGATCAACCGCCTGGTGGGCTAGCAGTCGCCCCGGGGCGACCACAATCATTAATCCGTATAATGCTCGACTACATTCGCCAATTGCCTGCAGCCAGGCCTGGATTTGTACATGTTGTTTGAAAACGTCGTCATCAAGTCTGTCGCCGCGATCAAGGCGCCGCATACCATTGCCAGCGAAGAGGTGGCCGATCGGCTGGCCCCCACGCTCAAGCGCCTGGGCGTGCCCGGAAACCCGCTGATCGACCTGGCCGGGATCCACGAGCGGCGGCTGTGGGACATCGGCGTACAGCCCTCCGATGGCGCGACCCTGGCAGCGCAGGAGGCTCTGGCCAGAGCAGATATCGACCCCAAGCAGGTCGGAATCCTGATCAATACTTCGGTGTGCCGCGATTTTCTCGAGCCCTCGACCGCCTGCCTGGTGCACGGCAACCTCAAGCTGTCTGAAACCTGCGAGAGCTTCGACGTCGGCAACGCCTGCCTGGCCTTCGTCAACGGCATGAACATTGCCGGGCAAATGCTCGAGCGCGGTGAAATCGATTATGCCCTTGTCGTCAACGGCGAAAACAGTCGTGAGATCAACGAACACACCATTCAGCGCCTGCTGCAGCCGGAGGTCGACCAGAAGCAGTTCCGGGCCGAGTTCGCCAGTCTGACCCTGGGCTCGGGATCGGCCGCCATGGTCCTGACCCGCGGCGATCTGCATCCGGATGGGCACCAGTACCGTGGCGGGGTTGCTCGCGCCGCCACCCAGTTCAACATGCTCTGCCGGGGCTGGAACCACCAGATGTGGACTGACACCAAGACCCTGCTGATCGAGGGCATGAAACTGGCCACCGTGACCTTTGCCGCAGCCCGCACCGTCCTCGGCTGGGTGGTCCAGGAACTCGATCACGTTGTCATCCACCAGGTCTCCAAGGCCCACACCGACTCGGTCATCCGCGCCTTCGGTGCCAAGCCCGAAACCGTTCATCGCATCTTCCCGCATCTGGGCAACATCGGTCCGGCCTCCATCCCCACCGTGCTGGCCAATATCGTCGACAACGGATCGGTCAAGAAGGGCGACCGCATCGCCCTGATGGGGATCGGTTCGGGCTTGAATTGCGCGATGACAGAGGTGGTTTGGTAACGCAGCGGGAATGTTCTCCTCCCCCTTATATCCCTTCGAGTCCAACTTCTTCGGGCTTTCCTCGGGCCTGAACCTGCATTACCTCGACGAAGGACCGGTCGAGGGCCAGCCGGTAGTGATGGTGCACGGCAATCCGACCTGGTCGTTTTACTACCGCAAACTGGTCCAGGCGCTGTCGGGCGAGCATCGCTGCCTGTTGCCCGACCACATCGGCATGGGCCTGTCGGACCGGCCCGACGATGAGGTCTATGCCTACACCCTGCAAAGCCGGCTCGATGATTTTGGCGCCTGGCTGGACGAGGTCGAACCCGAGCGCGCAATCGACCTGGTTGTGCACGACTGGGGCGGGGCAATCGGGCTTTCCTGGGCGGTGCGTCATCCCGAGCGCGTGCGCCGGGTGCTGATCCTCAACACCTGGGCGTTCAATATCCCGAAGGACAAGTCTCTGCCCGGTTCGCTGAAATTCGCCCGCACCGGCCTGGGCGCGTTCCTGATCAACCGCTTCAACGCCTTTTCCGGCCTGGCCGTCCGGATGGCAACGGTTACCAAGCTCGACCGCGAGGTGGCACAAGGCCTGGTCGGGCCCTACCAGGGCGCACCGGAGCAGCGCCTGGCCACTCTGCGCTTTGTCCAGGACATCCCGCTGTCGGAAAGCGACCCGGCCTGGGCCGTGCTGGCTGCGACCGAATCCCGCTTGTCGGTGCTCAACGAAAAGCCCGTCCAGATCGCCTGGGGAGCGAAAGATTTCGTCTTCAACGATGAGGTTCTGGCCCTGTGGCGCGAAAAACTCCCCGACGCGCCGGTCGAATACTTTCAGGACGCCGGCCACTACGTCCTTGAAGACGCCACCGACCGCATCGTGGCCCTGGCGAAACGCTTTTTCGCCTGACAGCCCGGCAGAAACTTGCGCCCAGACGCATCGCCGACGATTCGAGAGGGTTCCGCGCTATCCTGAGTCTCTCTGATTCAACGATATTCGTACGATGAACATTGCCCAGGCGCTTGTCCAGCAGGCCACCACACAGCCCGACGGGCTCGCGTTGATCATTCCGCAAAAGCGCACCCGCCAAGGCTGGCAGGATCGCCGGTATACCTACCGTGAACTGGACGGCTTGTCGAACCGGCTGGCCGCCGGGCTGGCCGCCGAAGGGGTTGGGCCGGGCACCCGGGTGGCGTTCATGGTGCCGCCTTCGCTGGAGTTCTTCGCCCTGTTCTTCGCCTTGTTCAAGGCCGGCGCGATTCCGGTGCTGGTCGATCCGGGTATCGGTATCAAGTCGCTCAAGACCTGCCTGGGCGAGGCTCGGCCGGAGGTCTTTCTGGGTGTCAGCAAGGCCCACCTCGCCCGCCTGGTTCTGGGCTGGGGGCGCGGGCATGTCCAGCGCCTCATCACCGTCGGCCCGCGGCTGTTCTGGCGCGGGGCACGCTACGGGGATCTGGCCGCGACCGCGACGGCCGGCTTTCAGGGGCCCGAGGTGCAACCGGATGACCCGGCCGCCATCCTGTTCACGTCCGGCTCAACCGGTATCCCGAAAGGCGTGGTGTACCGCCAGCGCCATTTTGCCGCCCAGGTTGACCTGATCCGCGACAGTTACCAGATCAAGCCCGGCGAGGTCGACCTGCCAACCTTCCCGCCGTTTGCCCTGTTCGATCCGGCTTTGGGGATGACTACGGTGATTCCACCGATGGACTTCACGCGCCCCGCCCGGGTCGATCCGGCCATGCTGGTCAGTCTCATCAAGGAATACTCGGTGACCAACCTGTTCGGTTCACCGGCGCTGATGAACACGCTGACCCGTCACCTCGAGGCGGAAAAAATCCGCCTGCCGGGGCTCAAGCGCGTGCTTTCGGCCGGCGCCCCGGTGCATGCCCGGGTGATTGATCGTATCCACCGCGCCCTTGGCGATCACGCCGACATCCATACTCCATATGGCGCCACCGAATGCCTGCCTGTTGCCACCATCAGCGGCCGCGAGCTCAGCGGCGGGCTTTCGGCCGGCAACCGTGCCGGCAAGGGCATTTGTGTGGGCCGGTCGCTGACCGCCAACCAGGTGCGCGTGATTGCCATCTGCGATCGGGCGATCGACCTGGCCGAGCAGGCGGTTGATGTGGCGCCAGGGGAGATCGGCGAGATTTGCGTACAGGGGCCGACGGTCACCGACGCGTACTGGGAACGTGAGCGCCAGACCCGGGATGCGAAAATGACCGACGCGCAGGGTGAGGTCTGGCACCGCATGGGCGACTTGGGCTGGCAGGATGAGCAGGGCAGGCTATGGTTTTGCGGGCGCAAGTCCGAGCGGGTGCGCACCGCCGAGGGCGAGCTCTATACCGAGTGCGTGGAAGGTCCGGTCAATGCGGTCGACGGGGTGTACCGCAGTGCCCTGGTCGGTCTTGGTGAGCCAGGACATCAGCGGCCTGCCGTCGTGATCGAGCCTGAGTCCGGCGCCGATTGCAGCCGAATCCGGGCCGAAGTGAGTGCGTTGATCGCACGCCTCGGGATTCAGCGAATCGAATTCAGCTCGGATTTTCCGGTCGATATCCGCCACAACGCGAAGATTCGCCGGCAGGAATTGGCGGCCAGACTGGCCGATTGAACTGGCCACCGGGCGGGACCGATTCAGCCCAGCAGCCAGCGCAGC
Source organism: Gammaproteobacteria bacterium (assembly GCA_003565625.1). Classification (GTDB taxonomy): domain Bacteria; phylum Pseudomonadota; class Gammaproteobacteria; order Xanthomonadales; family Wenzhouxiangellaceae; genus Wenzhouxiangella. The sequence continues at coordinate 2,801 of PXBD01000029.1, read as the reverse complement.
AGCATGAAAAACAGAACCGACAGCACCGCGCCGGCCGGTACCGTGATGATCCAGCTCATGAAAATCCCGCCTACCACGCGCAGATTGATGGCGGCGATGCCGCGAGCCAGACCAACGCCGAGAATGGCCCCGACCACCGTATGGGTGGTGGATATTGGCAAACCAGTGCCCGATGCCAGCACGATGGTGGCCGCCGCCGCCAGTCCGGCGGCAAAGCCGCGGCTGGGGGTGAGAGCGGTAATGTTTTGGCCGACTGTGGCAATCACTCGGTGCCCATAGGTCGCCAGCCCAAGTACGATCCCGATCCCGCCGAGCACCAGAATCCAGATTGGCACGATGGCTTCCTGGGTGACATCACCGCTGCGGGCAACGCTGACGACCGCGGCAACCGGCCCGACGGCGTTGGCGACATCGTTGGAACCGTGGGCAAAAGCCATGGCGCAGGCGGTGATCACCATCAAAACACCGAAGATTCTTTCCACAGTGACGAAATGAAACTCTTTCTTGTCGGCCTCCTGGTAGGGAATGCGGCGGATGAAGAGTGTCCCGATGGCGGCGACGACCAGGCCGAACAGCACCGCCACGGCGTAGGCCTGGGCATTGGAGATATTGATGCCAATGTGCCCTAGGCCCTTCATGACCGTCACCAGCGTCATGAAGAATCCGGTCAGAAAGATATAGCCCGGCACATAACGACGGGCATAGTGCAGCGGGTCACTGCGTTCCAGAATCAGCCACTGCACGCTGCGAAACAGAACCCAGGCAATCGCACCGGCCAGCACCGGTGAGACGATCCAGCTCATTGCGATACGCGCCACCATGGGCCAGTGCACGGCATGCACGCCAATACCGATCGCGGCAAAACCAACGACCGCACCGATGATGGTATGCGTGGTGGAGACCGGCCAGCCGAAGCGCGATGCCACCAGCAGCCACACGCCGGCCGCCAAAAGTGCCGCGAGCATGCCGAATACGAGTAACTCGGGCTGACCGGAGAGCAGCGAAGAGTCGACGATGCCGCGCCGAATGGTGCTGGTGACCCCGCCACCGGCCAGCACCGCGCCGGCGAATTCGAACACGGCGGCAATCAGGATCGCCTGCTTGATGGTGATGGCTTTGGAGCCTACTGACGGGGCCATGGCGTTGGCCACGTCGTTGGCACCGATGCCCCAGGCCATGAACAGCCCGAACAGCGCGGCCAGTACGATAAACAGGATCGCCAGTTCCATTGCCGTGGTCCCCCGGATTCAGAAGCTTACCGGGCGATCATCAAGTGCAAACGGCTGCCCACACGCTGGGCGATGTTGCCAAGGTCGCCAGTCAGGTCGAAAACCCGGTACAGGAACATGACGTTGACGGGGGCAAGTTGCTCTTCGATCTCGAACAAGTGGTTCCGCACCTTGATCTGCAGAGCGTCACTGTCATCTTCGATATCACTGAGCTGGTCGGTCATCTTCATCACGTTCTCGGCGCCGGCGCCCCGGAAACCGGAATGAAACAGGTCATCGAGTTCCTGTACCGAGCGCCGGGCCTGCTCGACAGCGTCAATGCTGCGGCTGAGCAGGGCAAGATAGCTGGGCTGGACCGATTCGGGTACGGCCAGGCGACGACCAATGATCAGGCCGGTAATGTCCTTGCTGCGGTTGGCAATGCGGTCCTGGCGGGAAATCATTTCCAGCACGTCGGAGCGATTGACCGGCATGAACAAGCTGCGCGGCAGGTTCAGTCGCAGCTCGCGCTTGAGTTCATCGGCGGCATGTTCGAGCACGACGATCTTTTCGCGCTGCTGGGCGGCCTTGTCCCAGTCACCGACGAAACTGGCCTTGAAAAACTTGGGCAACTTGCGTGCGCACTTCGCGACCTTGGTGAAGTGCTTCTGCAGCGGCTCGACCGGCGACCGGCCGAAGATGCGCGAAATAGAGGAATTGGGATTCACGCGTTACCGCCGTAGCCGTATTTACCAGCCCGCAGTGTAACAAAAACGTCACCTGAGGGCCGGGCCCGCCCGGTCGGTCAGAGTCTCTCGGAAATGGTGACCTGTGTCCCGGGTGTCTCGAAAACAGAAACCGCGTTGCTTTGGCCTTGCAGGTCGCCGGGTGAGGGCGTTACGTCACCGGTCATGGATACCCTGGCCGTTACCACGATTTCGGGGAAAGTTGACAGGTTCATGCCTTCGACCATGGCGTCATCGTCGCTCAGCCCGAAGCGTGCCGGCAGATCCGCTACGGTCATGCGGCGCACGGCCAGGGGCGTTGGTGGGCCGCTGGCCGCGCGGGCGACCACGAAAACGGTTTCATTGCCGCTCAGCCCGTTGACCAGACCAGAGTCAATGTCCACCATCACACCAAAACTGGGCGAGGGTTCTGCGGTTGCGGGGGCTGCAGGCGGACTGGTCTCGCCTCCTGCCATTGGCGGATGCGCGGGCGGCAGTTCTGCAGCGGGGTCGACGGGTCCCGGCCGTCCTGTCGGGGTATCAGCAGTCGGGTGCCCCGGGGGAAGAGCAGACGCGCCCGGCGGTAATGGGCCGGCCATTCGAGGCTCGCGGGCCGGTTCGGATTCCATGGGCGGATGCCCGGGAGGCAGCGTGTCCTGACCGGGGCGCAGCGGTGGCGCCGAGCGCGGCGTGGGGATCTCGCCGGGGTCCTGTCCGAGTTCCATTCGGGCCTGGGCAATCTGACCGCGAATCGAGTTGTACACCGATGAGCCCGGGTCCAGCTGGGGCAACAGCTGCTCCCACCAGGCAATCGCGAGGCCATGGTTACCGGCCTGGGAGGCGCTGATGCCCATCAGCCACATGGCTT
>PXBD01000025.1 GCA_003565625.1 Gammaproteobacteria bacterium | reverse complement strand
GCGCGCCTCCGCGCACACCTTCGTCAGCGCCGCCGTCAGCGTCGTCTTGCCGTGGTCCACGTGACCAATCGTGCCTACATTAACGTGCGGCTTGTTGCGTTCAAACTTTGCCTTGGACATGACTGCTTCCTTCGTCTGTTCCTCAAGAAAACGGGATTGGCGTTATGCCGACTTCTTCATTACTTCATCGGCAACGCTCGACGGCGCTTCTGCATAGTGCAGGAACTCCATCGAATACGTTGCCCGACCCTGGCTCATGGAGCGCACGTCGGTCGCGTAGCCGAACATCTCGGCCAGCGGCACGTGGGCCTGGATGGTCTTGCCGGCAGGTACGTCTTCCATACCCTGAACCAGGCCGCGACGGCGGTTGAGATCACCCATGATGTCGCCCATGTACTCCTCCGGGCACACCACCTCGACCTTCATCATCGGCTCGAGCAGCACCGGCCTGGCCTTGAGCGCGCCATCCTTGAAAGCCATGGAGCCGGCAATCTTGAACGCCATTTCGCTGGAGTCGACCTCGTGGTACGAACCGTCAAAAAGGGTGGCTTTGACATCGACCATCGGGTACCCGGCCAGGACACCATTGTTCATCTGTTCCTCGATGCCCTTGCCGACCGCGGGGATGTAGTCCTTGGGCACTACGCCGCCGGTAATCTCGTCGACGAACTCGTAGCCGCCGCCTTCTTCCATCGGCTCAAGACGAATCTTGACGTGACCGTACTGGCCGCGACCACCGGACTGGCGCACAAATTTGCCTTCGGCTTCTACCGACGCGCGGATCGTTTCGCGATAGGCAACCTGCGGCTTGCCGACGTTGGCTTCGACCTTGAATTCCCGCTTCATCCGGTCGACGATGATGTCCAGGTGCAGTTCACCCATGCCGGCGATGATGGTCTGACCGGATTCTTCGTCGGTGCGGACTCGAAAAGACGGATCTTCCTGCGCCAGTTTCGACAGGGCAACGCCCATCTTTTCCTGGTCAGACTTAGTCTTGGGCTCGACCGCAACCGCGATGACCGGCTCCGGGAACTCCATCCGCTCCAGGGTGATGACATTCGAGGTATCGCACAAGGTGTCACCGGTGGTCACGTCCTTCAAACCGACTGCGGCGGCGATATCGCCGGCCCGCACTTCCTTGATCTCTTCGCGCGTGTTGGCGTGCATCTGGAGAATGCGGCCGATGCGCTCCTTTTTGCCCTTGACCGGATTGAGTACGGTGTCGCCCGACTTGACCACGCCGGAATAGACTCGGAAAAAGGTCAGGGTACCGACAAACGGGTCGGTTGCAATCTTGAACGCCAGCGCGGCAAAGGGCTGCTCATCGCTGGACGTGCGCACGCCCTCCGAGTCGTCCTCCTCGATCCCGCGAATGGCCTTGACCTCCGTCGGCGAGGGCATGTACTGCACGATGGCATCGAGCAGCGCCTGCACGCCCTTGTTCTTGAACGCAGTACCGCACAACACCGGCACCAGCTCGTTGTTGAGCGTACCCAGGCGCAGACCGCGCATGATTTCGTCGTTGGTCAGCTCTTCGCCTTCGAGATATTTCTCCATGAGCTCTTCTTCGGCCTCGGCCGCAGACTCGATCATGAACTCGCGCGCGCTCGCGGCTTCCTCCTGCAACTCGGCCGGGATGTCCCGGGCGTTGTAGGTGGTGCCCATGTTTTCCTTGTCCCAGTAGATGGCCCGCATCTTGACCAGGTCGATCACACCTTCGAAGTCCTCTTCGGCGCCGATCGGGAGCTGAATCGGCACCGGAGTGGCACCGAGACGGTCCTTGATCTGACCGACCACGCGCTGGAAGTTGGCTCCGGTGCGATCCATCTTGTTGATGAAGCACATTCTCGGCACGGCGTACTTGGTCGCCTGGCGCCAGACCGTCTCCGACTGCGGCTCGACGCCGCCGACCGCACAGAACACCGCCACCGCACCGTCCAGCACGCGCAACGAGCGCTCAACCTCGATGGTGAAATCGACGTGTCCCGGGGTATCGATGATGTTGATCCGGTATTCCGGCCAGTCCTGATCCATCCCCTTCCAGAAGCAGGTGGTGGCCGCGGAGGTGATGGTGATCCCGCGTTCCTGCTCCTGCTCCATCCAGTCCATCACGGCATTGCCGTCGTGCACTTCGCCGAGCTTGTGGGAGACGCCGGTGTAGAACAGAATGCGCTCTGTCGTGGTCGTCTTGCCGGCGTCGATGTGCGCCATGATGCCGATGTTGCGATAGCGCTCGATGGATACTTTACGTGCCACTGTACTAACCTCTGGAGTAGTCGGGCATTACCAGCGGTAATGCGAGAAAGCCTTGTTGGCTTCCGCCATGCGATGAGTGTCTTCGCGCTTTTTGACCGCGGAACCCCGTTCCTCGACCGCATCCATCAGCTCACCGGCCAGACGCAGCGGCATCGACGATTCGCCGCGCTTGCGCGCCGCGTCAATAACCCAGCGCATGGCCAGGGTCTGGCGCCGCTTCGGCCGCACTTCGACCGGCACCTGATAGGTGGCGCCACCAACCCGGCGGGACTTCACTTCAACCGCGGGCGCCACGTTTTCCAGCGCCTGCTCGACCGCCACCAGCGGCTCGGCCTGGCCGCGACGCTCCATCTCGTCGATGGCACCGTAGACGATGCGCTCGGCGACCGACTTCTTGCCGCTTTTCATGACCATGTTGATGAAACGGGCGATCATTTCATTGCCGAACTTGGGATCGGGCAGAATCGAACGCTCGAAATTAGAATGCTTGCGGGACATCGCGGGTCGCTCCTATTTCTTCGGGCGCTTGGCGCCATACTTTGATCGGCCCTGGCGCCGGTCGCTGACGCCGGCGGTGTCCAGGCTGCCGCGCACGGTGTGGTACCGGACGCCGGGCAGATCCTTGACGCGCCCGCCACGGATGAGAACCACGGAGTGCTCCTGCAGGTTATGCCCTTCACCGCCAATGTAGCTGGTGACTTCGTAGCCGTTGGTCAGGCGTACCCGGGCGACCTTGCGCAGCGCAGAGTTGGGCTTTTTGGGCGTGGTCGTGTAAACACGTGTGCATACCCCGCGCTTCTGAGGCGAAGCCTCGAGCGCAGGCACATTCGATTTGTACTGCTTCGCTTGCCGGGGCTTGCGAACCAACTGATTGATCGTGGACATAAATTGGGACCTTGAGAAAACAAACGACAGACCTGTACGAACGGTCTGCCGAAGAACGGGAATGTTACGGGGTCTGGCTGCCGCTGTCAAGCACCACCGGGGGGTGGAAAGCGCCGGGCGGCTGGGCTGCGGAGGACCCGCCGCCCAGCCGCCTGGCTATTGCCTGCCACCTAATCTACGCGTTGCCTCATTCGGACGAATCGGCCGCCGCGCTTTCGGCCTGCTCGGCCTGTTCGGCATCCGATGCCCGCAAGGCCGCCGCCAGTTCGGCATCCACATCCTGGTAGGAACCCGGCTGCAGACGCTCGGACTTGCGCCGAGCCATGGCAACCCGACCGGTACCGGCCGGGATGAGGCGCCCGACGATGACGTTTTCCTTCAGACCGCGCAGGTTGTCGGTCGTACCGCGAACTGCGGCATCGGTCAACACCCGGGTTGTCTCCTGGAAGGAGGCGGCCGAAATAAAGGACTCGGTCGCCAGCGATGCCTTGGTGATTCCAAGCAGTACGCGCTGCGCCCGGGCCGGGCGCAAGCCGTCGGCCTCGACGCGTTCGTTTTCCTCGTGCACCCGAATCGCGTCGACCTGCTCTCCACGCAGGAAGCGGGTATCGCCGCCGTCCAGGACTTCGGCCTTGCGCAGCATCTGGCGAATGATCACTTCAATGTGCTTGTCGTTGATCCCGACCCCCTGCAGACGGTAGACGTCCTGGATTTCCTGCACCACGTAATTGGCCAGTTTCTCCACGCCCAGCAGGCGCAGGATGTCGTGCGGGTTGGGCTCGCCGTCGACAACGGTTTCGCCTTTTTCCACGTGCTCGCCCTCGAACACCAGCACCTGGCGCCATTTCGGAATGAGCTCTTCATGAACCTCACCGTTTTCATCGGTGATGACCAGACGCTGCTTGCCTTTGGTCTCCTTGCCGAAGCTGACCAAGCCCGAGGCTTCGGCCAGCAGGGCACCTTCCTTGGGCTTGCGCGCCTCGAACAGATCGGCCACGCGCGGCAGACCGCCGGTGATGTCACGGGTCTTGGAAGACTCTTGCGGGATGCGGGCAACGATGTCACCTACCCGAATCTGCTGACCGTCGGTCACGTTGACCACGGCACCGGCCGGCAGATAGTACTGGGCCGGCTGGTCGGTGCCCGGGATGTTGATCGGCTTGCCGTCGGAATCCAGCAGACGGATGATCGGGCGCAGATCCTTGCCTTCGCTGCCGCGCTTTTTCGGATCGGTCACCACAACCGAGCTCAAGCCGGTGATGTCGTCGGTCTCCTCGGTAATGGTCACCCCGCCGATGAAATCCTGGAAGCTGGCCACGCCGGCAACCTCGGTGACAATCGGATGGGTGTGCGGATCCCAGGTCGCCACGTTCTGGCCGATTTCAACCTCACCGCCTTCCTTGACGCTGAGAATCGCGCCATACGGGATCTTGTAGCGTTCACGCTCACGGCCGTAACTGTCGATCACCGAAAGTTCGCCCGATCGCGATACCGCAACCAGCTGGCCGTCGGCATTTTCGACCGACTTGAGGTTGTAAAAACGCACCGATCCACCCGACTTGACCTCGATGTGGTCGATCGCCACCGAACGGGAAGCCGCGCCACCGATATGGAACGTCCGCATGGTCAGCTGGGTGCCGGGCTCGCCAATCGACTGGGCGGCAATGACACCCACTGCCTCACCCTGGTTGACCAGCGTGCCGCGGGCCAGATCGCGCCCGTAGCAGGCAGCGCAGATTCCATGCCGGGTCTGGCAGGTGATCGGCGAGCGCACCAGCACCCGGTCCACGCCCTTGCTTTCGAGCAGGGCCACCCACTGCTCATCGAGCAGGGTGCCGCGCGCGCACAGAACCTCATCGCTGTCGCTTTCGTAAATGTCCTGGGCCACCACGCGCCCAAGAATCCGTTCGCGCAAGGGTTCGACGATGTCGCCACCCTCCACAATCGGCAGCATCTCGATGCCTTCCTCGGTGCCGCAGTCTTCCTCAATCACCACCAGGTCCTGGGCCACATCGACCAGGCGCCGGGTCAGGTATCCGGAGTTGGCGGTCTTGAGGGCCGTATCGGCCAGGCCCTTGCGCGCGCCGTGGGTAGAGATGAAGTACTGCAGGACGTTCAGGCCTTCGCGAAAGTTGGCCGTGATCGGGGTTTCGATGATCGAGCCGTCCGGCTTGGCCATGAGGCCGCGCATGCCGGCGAGCTGGCGAATCTGGGCAGCAGAGCCACGCGCGCCGGAGTCGGCCATGATGAAGATCGAGTTCATCGAGTCCTCTTCGACTTCATTGCCGTCGATGTCAAGCCGGGTCTCCTTGCCGATGCGCTTCATCATGGCGCGGGCGACTTCCTCGTTGGTCCGTGACCAGATATCAACGACCTTGTTGTAGCGCTCGCCGGAAGTGACAACACCCGAGGCGTACTGGTGCTGGATATCGAGCACTTCCTTGTCGGCGCGCTCGAGGATTTCCTTTTTCTCCGGTGGCACCTGGAGATCATCCAGGCCAATCGATACCCCGGCCCGGGTCGAGTACGCAAAGCCGGTGTACATCAACTGGTCGGCAAAAACCACGGTGTGCTTCAGGCCGAGCTCGCGATAGCACTCGTCGATCAGACGCGAGATCTGCTTTTTCTTCAAGACCTGGTTGACCAGGTCGAACGGCATGCCGGCCGGGACGATGTCCCACAACATGGCCCGCCCGACCGTGGTCATTTCGCGGCGAACGGTCTCGACCGGCGCACCGTCTTCGATCACCGTTTCGCGAATGCGCACGGTGACCGCAGCCTGCAGGTCGACCTGGCGATTGGCAAAGGCGCGATGAACCTCGGCCACGCTGGAAAAGAACATGCCTTCGCCGCGAGCACCGGGCAACGAGCGGGTCATGTAGTACAGGCCCAGGACCACGTCCTGGGTCGGCACGATGATCGGCTCGCCGTTGGCCGGAGAGAGAATATTGTTCGATGACATCATCAGCGCGCGCGCCTCGAGCTGAGCTTCCAGGCTCAGCGGGACGTGCACGGCCATCTGGTCACCGTCGAAGTCGGCGTTGAAGGCGGTGCAGACCAGCGGGTGCACCTGGATGGCCTTGCCCTCGATCAAAACCGGCTCAAAGGCCTGGATGCCGAGACGGTGCAGGGTCGGCGCCCGGTTGAGCAGGACCGGATGCTCGCGGATGACTTCCTCGAGAATGTCCCAGACCTCGCCCTCTTCGCTTTCCACCAGCTTCTTGGCCGCCTTGATGGTCATGGCCAGGCCACGCCGCTGCAGCTTGGAGAAGATGAACGGCTTGAACAACTCCAGCGCCATCTTTTTGGGCAGACCGCACTCATGCAGCTTCAGCGTCGGGCCGACCACGATGACCGAACGGCCCGAGTAGTCCACGCGCTTGCCGAGCAGATTCTGGCGGAACCGGCCCTGCTTGCCCTTGATCATGTCGGCCAGCGATTTCAGCGGGCGCTTGTTGGTGCCGGTAATCGCCCGGCCACGTCGACCGTTATCGAGCAGCGCATCGACCGACTCCTGGAGCATGCGCTTTTCGTTGCGCACGATGATGTCCGGAGCGCTCAGATCCAGCAACCGACGCAGGCGGTTGTTGCGGTTGATCACCCGGCGGTAGAGGTCATTGAGATCCGAGGTGGCAAAGCGACCGCCGTCGAGCGGGACCAGCGGGCGCAGGTCCGGCGGCAACACCGGCAGGATGGTCAGGATCATGTATTCCGGCCGGTTGCCGGAATCGATGAAAGCCTCCAACAGCTTGATGCGCTTGGTCAGGCGCTTGATCTTGGTCTCGGAATTGGTCGCCGCGATTTCCTCGCGCAGGCGCGCCAGCTCGGGCACCAGGTCGATGTTCTTGAGCAGGTCATAGACCGCCTCGGCCCCCATGCGGGCATCGAACTCATCGCCATATTCCTCCACCGCCTCGAAGTACTGTTCGTCGGTGAGCAGCTGACCGCGCTCCAGCGGCGTCATCCCAGGGTCGAGCACCAGATAGGACTCGAAGTAGAGGATGCGCTCGATGTCGCGCAGGGTCATGTCCAGCATCAGGCCGATGCGGCTGGGCAGCGACTTCAGGAACCAGATGTGGGCGACCGGCGAGGCCAGGTCGATGTGGCCCATGCGCTCACGCCGTACCTTGGTCAGGGTGACCTCGGTGCCGCCCTTCTCGCACTTCACGCCGCGGTGCTTCATCCGCTTGTACTTGCCGCACAGGCACTCGTAGTCCTTGATCGGGCCAAAGATGGCGGCGCAGAACAGCCCCTCGCGTTCCGGCTTGAAGGTCCGGTAGTTGATGGTCTCGGGCTTTTTGACCTCACCGAAGGACCAGGACTTGATCAGCTCGGGAGGAGCCAGACCGATTCGAATGGAATCGAAATCGGTAATCTGGTTCTGACGCTTGTATAGATTGAACAGGTCACGCATGGTCTTTGACTCCTCCTGTGATCAGGATTCTTCCAGTTCGATGTTGATGCCGAGCGAGCGGATTTCCTTGACCAGCACGTTGAATGATTCGGGCATGCCGGCCACCATCTGGTTATTGCCGTCGACAATGGACTTGTACATCTGGTTGCGTCCCTGAACGTCGTCGGATTTGACGGTGAGCATTTCCTGCAGCGTGTAGGCCGCTCCGTACGCTTCCAGCGCCCAGACTTCCATCTCGCCGAAACGCTGACCGCCGAACTGGGCCTTGCCGCCCAGCGGTTGCTGGGTGACCAGGCTGTAGGGGCCGGTCGAGCGGGCATGCATCTTGTCGTCGACCAGGTGATTGAGCTTGAGCATGTACATGTAGCCAACGGTCACCGGTCGATCGAAAGCATCGCCGGTGCGACCGTCGTAGAGCGTGGTCTGACCGGATTCGGGCAGATCGGCCATCTTGAGCAATTTTTTGATCTCGACCTCGTTGGCGCCATCGAAAACCGGCGTGCCCATCGGCCCCCCGCCCCTGAGGTTGGTCGCCATTTCCAGCACTTCGTCGTCAGAAAACTGGCTCATGTCAACCCGACCCTCGCGGTCCGAGTTGTACACCTCTCCGATGAAGGCCCGCACCTCTTCGGTCTTGCGCTGCTCTTCGAGCATGGTTTCGATCTTTTTGCCCAGGCCGCGCGCAGCCCAGCCCAAGTGCGTTTCGAGCACCTGGCCGATGTTCATGCGCGAAGGCACACCGAGCGGGTTGAGGACGATATCGACCGGTGTGCCGTCCGCGCTGAACGGCATGTCTTCGGTCGGCACCACGGTCGAGATCACACCCTTGTTGCCGTGCCGCCCGGCCATCTTGTCGCCAGGCTGCATGTGGCGCTTGACGGCCAGGTAGACCTTGACCATCTTGAGCACGCCCGGGGCAAGGTCATCACCGCGGGTGATCTTGGCCTTTTTCTCCTCGAAGCGCTTGTCGGACAGCTTGCGCTGCTTCTCGATCTGGCGACTGGCCCGCTCGAGCAAGTCCTGGGCTTCCTCGTTGCGCATCCGGAGCTTGAACCACTCGTCCCGCTTCAGCCCCTTCAGGTAGGTCTTGTTGACCTTGTCGCCCTTCTTGATACCGGCCGGGCCCTTGTCGGCAATCTTGCCGACCAGCACGGACTCGAGGCGGGCGAAGATGGCGTCTTCCATGATCCGCAGCTGATCTTCCAGGTCCTTGCGGACCCGGCGGATTTCGTCTTTCTCGATCGAGATGGCGCGCGCATCCTTGTCCACGCCCTCGCGGGTGAACACCTGCACGTCGATGACCGTGCCATCCATGCCCGTGGGCACGCGCAGCGAGGTGTCCTTGACGTCCGAGGCCTTCTCGCCGAAGATCGCCCGCAGCAGTTTTTCTTCCGGCGTGAGCTGGGTCTCGCCCTTCGGCGTGACCTTGCCGACCAGGATATCCCCGGCCTTGACTTCGGCACCGATAAAGACAATGCCGGACTCGTCGAGCTTGTTGAGGGTCGATTCCCCGACGTTGGGAATGTCGGCCGAAATCTCCTCGGTTCCCAGCTTGGTGTCGCGCGCCACGCAGGTCAACTCCTCGATGTGGATCGAGGTGAAGCGGTCTTCCTGGACCACGCGCTCGGAAATCAGGATCGAATCCTCGAAGTTGTAGCCGTTCCAGGGCATGAACGCGACCAGCATGTTCTGGCCCAGGGCCAGTTCTCCGAGGTCGGTTGACGGACCATCGGCCAGGACGTCGCGCTTTTCGACCACATCGCCCACCTTGACCAGCGGGCGCTGGTTCATGCAGGTGTTCTGGTTCGAACGCGTGTACTTGACCAGGTTGTAAATATCCACACCCGGATCGTCCTCGCCCACCTCATCATCATTGGCGCGCACGACAATGCGCCCGGCATCGACCTGGTCGACCACGCCGCCCCGCAGGGCCACGGTGGTCACGCCGGAGTCGGTCGCGACCACGCGCTCCATGCCGGTGCCGACCAGCGGCTTGTCAACGCGCAGGGTCGGAACGGCCTGGCGCTGCATGTTCGAACCCATCAGGGCGCGGTTGGCGTCGTCGTGTTCCAGAAACGGCACCAGCGAGGCGGCTACCGAAACGATCTGGCGCGGCGAGACATCCATGTACTGGATGGCATCGGGCTGCTGCAGCGCGAACTCGCCTAAGTGGCGGCAGGGAATCAGTTCATCGACAAAGCGACCCTTGTCATCGAGCTCGGCGTTGGCCTGGGCGATCACGTATTCGCCTTCCTCGATCGCCGACAAATACTCGACCTCGTCGGTCACCTGGCCGTCGCGGACGCGGCGGTAGGCGGTCTCCAGGAAGCCGTAATGGTTGGTCCGGCTGTAGCAGGCCAAAGAATTGATCAGGCCGATGTTCGGACCTTCCGGCGTCTCGATCGGGCACAGCCGACCGTAGTGCGTCGGATGGACGTCGCGGACCTCGAAGCCGGCGCGCTCGCGGGTCAGACCACCCGGCCCCAGGGCCGAGACCCGGCGCTTGTGGGTCACCTCGGAGAGCGGATTGTTCTGATCCATGAACTGCGACAGCTGGGAGGAGCCGAAGAACTCCTTGACCGCGGCGGCCACGGGCTTGGCGTTGATCAGGTCCTGCGGCGCCAGGCCTTCACTTTCGGCCACGCTCAGGCGCTCGCGCACGGCCCGTTCGACCCGCACCAGACCGATGCGGAAAACATTTTCAGCCATTTCGCCAACCGAGCGCACGCGCCGGTTGCCGAGGTGATCGATGTCGTCCACCGTGCCGTTACCGTTGCGGATGTCGATCAGTACTTTCAACACCGCAAGAATGTCATCGCGGTCGAGTATGCCGGGGCCGGTGATTTCCTTGCGGCCAACGCGCCGGTTGAATTTCATCCGGCCGACCGACGACAGGTCGTAGCGCTCGGCGGTAAAGAACAGATTGTTGAACAGATTCTGGGCCGCTTCCTTGGTCGGCGGCTCGCCCGGGCGCATCATCTTGTAGATTTCCCACAACGCCTCAAGCTCGCTGCTGGTCGGATCAATCCGCAGGGTGTTGGAAATGTAGGGGCCGTGATCCAGGTCGTTGACGTAGAGGACATCGAGCCTCCGGACCTTGGCTTCACGCAGGGCGCCGAGCAGTTCCTCGGTGATTTCGTCGTTGGCCCGACCGACCAGTTCGCCGGTCTCGCTGTCGACGATATTCTGGGCCAGAATCTTGCCCATCAGGTAATCGTCGGGAACATCCAGGGTGGTCACCCCGGCCTCGGCAATCATCTTCACGTGGCGCGCCGTAATCCGCCGGTCACGACCGACGATGAGGTTACCTTCCTTGTCGACGATATCGAACAGCGCGCTTTCGCCGCGCAGACGCTCCGGCACCAGGTCGATCTTGGCGTCGTTCTTGCGCAGGGTCACCCGGGTCTTTTCAAAGAAAAAGCCCAGGATTTCCTCGTCTTCCATGCCCATGGCGCGCAGCAGGATCGTGACCGGCAATTTGCGCCGGCGGTCGATACGGGTGAATACGCAGTCCTTGGGATCGAACTCGAAATCCAGCCAGGAACCGCGGTACGGGATCACCCGGGCCGAGAACAGCAGCTTGCCCGAGGAGTGGGTCTTGCCCCGGTCGTGGTCGAAGAACACCCCAGGCGAGCGATGCATCTGGTTGACGATGACCCGCTCGGTGCCGTTGACGATGAAAGTACCGGTGTCGGTCATCAGCGGCAGGTCGCCCATGTAGACGTCCTGCTCGATCACGTTCTTGACTTTCTTGTTGCGCGCGGGTGAATCCTTGTCGTAGATCACCAGGCGCACGGTCACGCGCAGCGGCGCACCATAGCTCATGCCGCGCAGCTTGCATTCGGTGACGTCGAATTCCGGCTCGCCGAGCCGATAACTCACGTACTCCAGTGCGGCATTGCCCGAGTAACTCTGGATCGGGAACACCGAGGACAGGGCTCCGTGCAAGCCGATTTCCCGGCGCTGTTTCTCGGCCATGTCCACCTGCAGGAACTGCCTGTAGGAATCGATCTGGGTCGAGAGCAGGAACGGCACCTCAAGAACCTGCGGTTGCTTTGCGAAGTCCTTGCGAATGCGTTTCTTTTCGGTAAAGGAGTAGCTCATGAGCGTGTTACCCACCTGATGTTGCAAACTGGCCGGGTCTGGTTACAATCTGAACCGAGGAACCCGGAACTCACCTCGGTATCTGGTCTTGCCTTGGGCCGACAACAGGCTCAGGCTGGGCAACCCCGCGGGCTGCCCAGCCTGAATCGTGTCGCCGCTTGCGAAAGCAACAGGCTTACTTGACCTCGACGGTCGCGCCTGCTTCTTCCAGCTGCTTTTTGATGTCTTCTGCTTCGTCCTTGGATGCACCTTCCTTGACCGGGGCGGGAGCACCCTCGACCAGATCCTTGGCTTCCTTCAGACCCAGGCCGGTGATACCGCGCACGGCCTTGATGACGGAAACCTTGTTGGAACCGAAGCTTGCCAGAACTACGTCGAACTCGGTCTGTTCTTCGACAGCGGCGGCTTCACCACCACCCGCCGGGCCGGCAGCAACAGCAACCGGCGCGGCAGCGGATACACCAAACTTTTCTTCCATGGCCTCGATGAGGTCAACAACCTCCATTACGGTCATGTTCGAGATGCTTTCAAGAATGTCTTCTTTGGAAACGGCCATTTTCGTTTAACTCCTGCAATATTTTGAAAAGACTGCGGCAGCGCATGGCTGCCCAGGTCTGGACGTGTAACTCGATCGCCGGTCAGGCGGCTTGCTTGCTGTCGCGAACTGCCGCGACGGTGCGGACAAGCTTGGCGTGCGGCTCGGCGAGGGTACGGACAAACTTCTCGATCGGTGCCTTCATGACACCCATCAGCATGGCGATGGCCTGATCCCGTGTCGGCAGCTTGGACAGACGCTCCAGTTCGCTGTCGTCAAACAGCTGGGCGCCCACCGAAACCAGCCTGGGAACCAGGCGATCGTTGCTCTTGGCGAAATCCTTGACCAACCGTGCCGCAGCGCCCGGGTCCTCAATCGAGAACGCGAACAACAGCGGTCCGGTCAGCTGATCGGACATGCATTCGAAGTCGGTACCCTCAACGGCACGCTTGACCAGCGTGTTCTTGGCCACCTTCAGATAGACGCCTTCCTGGCGCGCCTTGGCGCGCAAGTCGGTCATCTGGCCGACGGTGATGCCGCGGTACTCGGCAGCAACAGCAGAATGCGCTGTCTTGGCCACCTCGGCCACTTCAGCCACAACTGCTTTTTTCTGCTCTAAGGTGAGTGCCATTGGCTACCTCCGTTGAGATGAAACAGTCCCGGTTGCTGACTGCTCTTGCCATTTCCGGTAGTCGCATTCCGCGACCCCGGACCCACTGGTGGCCGTTTCGTTTACACTGCCAATAACCGACAGTCCAAACTGCTACGGGCGACACCATCTGCGCGGGCGGTGTTGCCACCATTACCACGACCCCTGCCAGCAGCGGTCGTGACCCGCGGTCTTGGACGGACGCTCCATTACGGAACTTCTCGCCCAGGAGAGGCGATTCAGCCGCCTCTCCGTGTTCGTATCTTGTTCCTTACAGCCCCAGGCTGCCGGTATCCACCGTCAGCCCCGGACCCATGGTGGTCGAGACCGCAATCTTTTTCAGGTACTGACCCTTCGCTGCCGGCGGCTTGATCTTGACCAGCTCGTTGATCAGCGCGCTCAGGTTGCCGCGCAGGTCATCGGTTTCGAAGCTCGCTTTTCCGATCGTGCTGTGGATGATGCCGGCCTTGTCGGTGCGAAACTGCACCTGACCGGCCTTGGCATTGCGAACCGCAGTCTCGACATCGGTCGTTACCGTGCCCACCTTGGGGTTGGGCATGAGCCCGCGCGGACCAAGAATCGTGCCCAGCCGACCGACCACGCGCATGGCATCCGGGGTGGCAATACAGACGTCGAAATCGATCTGGCCGCCCTTGATGGTTTCTGCCAGATCCTCGAAACCGACCAGGTCAGCCCCGGCCGCGGTGGCCTTTTCGGCATTCTCGCCCTGGGCGAACACCGCCACGCGAACAGACTTGCCGGTACCGTTGGGCAGCACGATTGCGCCCCGTACGACCTGATCGGACTTGCGCGGGTCGACACCCAGCCGAATGGCCACGTCCACCGATTCGGTGAACTTCAGCTGGCTGGAGGACTTGAGCAAATCCAGCGCTTCTTCAATCGGGTAGATCTTGCCCGGCTCGAGCTTTTCGCGAATTGCGCGCAAACGTTTGCTTCTGGCCATTATTCCACTCCTTCCACGTTCAGACCCATGCTGCGGGCGCTACCGGCGATGGTGCGAACCGCCGCATCGATGTCGGCGGCGGTCAGGTCCGGTTCTTTCATGCGCGCGATTTCTTCGAGCTGATCGCGCGTGACCGTGCCCACCTTGCGGGTGTTCGGCTCGCCACTGCCCTTGGGAATCTTCGCCGCCTTTTTCAACAAGACCGCGGCCGGCGGAGTCTTGGTGACGAAAGTGAAACTGCGATCACTGTAGACGGTGATCACGACCGGCAGGGGCAAACCCTGCTCCGTGGACTGGGTCTGGGCGTTGAACGCCTTGCAGAACTCCATGATGTTGACACCGTGCTGACCCAGCGCCGGACCTACCGGCGGACTCGGGTTGGCCTGCCCTGCAGGCACCTGCAGCTTGATGTACGCGTTGACTTTCTTGGCCATCTTGTTTACCTCTTTTCGGGTGCCAGCGCCGAAGCATCTGCCTGCGGCTCCCCGTGATCCAACCGATGAGGCGACAGACGGACGACGGGAGAAGGGTCTCGCATCCGGCCGGCCTGGCGCCTCGGCTCATGTTTCTTCCGGCTACAGTTTTTCGACCTGCTGGAAATCCAGTTCGACCGGCGTCGAGCGCCCGAATATCGATACAGCCCCCCGCAGCCGGCTCTTCTCGTAGTTGATCTCCTCGACCACGCCACTGAAGTCGTTGAACGGGCCGTCGATGACCCGCACCATCTCGCCCGGCTCGAACAGCACCTTTGGCCGCGGCTTGTCCACGCCCTCGGCGACCCGCTGCAGAATGGAATCGGCCTCGCGCTTGCTGATCGGCGCTGGCCGATCCTGACGACCGCCGATAAAACCCATCACCTTGGGCACGTCTTTCACCAGGTGCCAGGTGTCGTCGTTCATTTCCATCTCGACCAACACGTAGCCGGGGAAAAACTTGCGCTCGCTGCGTCGCTTGACGCCCTTCTTCATCTCCACGACTTCTTCCGTGGGCACGAGAATCTCGCCAAACTGCTCCTCCATGCCGGCCCGCTCGACGCGCTCCTTCAGCGACTTCATGACCTGCTTCTCGAAGCCGGAAAACGCATGCACCACGTACCACTGCTTCGCCATCACGAACCTCCGGCCGCGCCGATCAGGCGCCTTACAATCCAGCCGAACAGCGTGTCCATGAAGAACAGCAGAATGGCAACGATGACGGTGATAACCAGCACGATCAGCGTCGTCTGCAGGGTTTCCTGGCGGGTTGGCCAGACCACTTTGCGCCGCTCCACGTCGGCCTCGCGCACGAATCCGAACATCTCGCGCCCGCGCTCGGTCTGGCCCACGATCAGGCCGGCCACAACCAGCGAGACCAGCAGGCCGAGGGCGCGGTAGAGGGTGATGACCTCGCCGGCAAAATAGAAAAAGCCGCCCACGCCAGTCAGCAGCACCAGCAGGCCCGCGGCCCAGAACATGTTGTCGCGCGGTGATGTCTTTTCGGCTGCCATAATGTCCGTGTGTCAGGAAATGGCAGGCGAGGAGGGACTCGAACCCCCAACCTGCGGTTTTGGAGACCGCTGCTCTGCCAGTTGAGCTACTCGCCTATAAAAGAAGGTTTTCAGGTTTCGGGTTTCAGGTTTCAGGGCTTTAAACCCCCGAAACCTGAACCCTGTAGCCTGAATCCTCGTCGATTTACTCGTGTCGATTTATTCGTGGATTTTCGCCACCACGCCGGCACCGACCGTGCGGCCGCCCTCGCGGATGGCAAAACGCAGGCCCTCTTCCATCGCAATCGGCGCGATCAGCTCCACCTGCATCTGCACGTT
>PXBD01000070.1 GCA_003565625.1 Gammaproteobacteria bacterium | reverse complement strand
GTGCTGACCGCGATCCTGTTTGCCGGCCGCGCCGGCACCTCGATTACCGCCGAAATCGGCCTGATGCGGGCCACCGAGCAACTCGATGCGCTCGACCTGATGGCCATTGATCCGCTCGAGCGCATCGTCCAGCCGCGCCTGATCGCCGGCATCATCGCCGTACCGGCCCTGGTGCTGGTCTTCAACGTCACCGCCCTGCTCGGCGGGGTGGTCTATGCCGTCTTCCTGATGGGCACCGATACGCTGGTGTTCTGGGGCAACATTCAGAGCGCGGTCGAACTCGGTCGCGATTTCGGCCACGGCATGCTCAAGTCGGTCATCTTCGGCCTGATCGCGAGCTGGCTGGCGGTGTTTTATGGCTGGACGGCCAAACCCACCGGCGAGGGCGTGGCTCTGGCCACCACGCAGACGGTGATCTCTACCGCCATCGTCGTCCTGTTTATCGACTTCGTCCTGTCAGCCCTGATGCTCTAACCCGGTCCCGGATACGCCATGAAATCTTCTCACCAGATCGAATTCACCGCCGGCCTGTTCATGCTGCTGGCCATTGCCGCGCTCGTGTTTCTTGCCCTGCAGGCGACCGACCGCGGTGTCGTCTCCGGCGGCGGCTTCACCGTAACCGCCGAGTTCACCAACATCGGCAGCCTCAAGCCGCGCGCCAAGGTCAACATGGCCGGAGTGACCGTGGGTACGGTCGAGCGGATCGAACTCGATCCGGCCACCTTTGATGCACGCGTCACCCTGCGCATCTCCGATCGCTTCAATGAACTGCCCGAAGATACCTCGGCCTCCATCGTCACCGCCGGCATCCTGGGCGACCAGTACGTCAGCCTGGAGCCGGGCGGCTCGCCGGAAGTGCTGCGCGACGGAGACCGCATCATGTTCACCAATTCTGCGCTGGTGCTGGAGCAACTCATCAGCCGCTACCTGTTCAACACCGAAGGAGAAGACAACTGATGCGCGCACTGCTGCTCATCCTGGGCCTGGCCTGGACCCTGCCGGCGCTGGCCGATACCAGTGACCCGGTCGAGCTGATCCGCCAGACCACCGGCGAGATGTTCGCCCTGATCGACGCCAACCGCAGCGAATACGAGGCCGACCCGGCTCTGCTGGAGACGGAGCTGCGCGACCGGCTGCTGCCGCGCCTGGACACGGTCTATTCGGCCCGCCTGGTGCTGGGTCGCCACGGTCGCGGCCTGGAGCGCGAGCAGGTCGAGGCCTTTGCCGAGGCCCTGGCCGAATTGCTGATGAGCCGCTATGCCACCGGGCTGCTGGAGTTCCGCAGCCGCGACCAGGTCGAAATCCTGCCGCTGGCCGGCGACAACACCGAGCGCTCGACCCGGGTCCGGACCCGGATTCGACTCGACTCGGGCAACCGCGCGCCGGTGGATTACGTGCTGCGCAAGACCGGCGACGAGTGGCGGGTGTTCGACGTCATCATCGAGGGCATCTCCTACGTCGCAACCTTCCGCACCCAGATCGGTGAGGAAATCCGTCGTGACGGCTTCGAGCGCATGCTCGCCCGGCTGGAAGCCGGAGAAATCGATGTCGACATTGAAAGCTGAACCCGATGGCCGGATCGCCCTGCAGGGCGCGCTGACCAGCCGCGAGGTCGCCGGACTGTATCGGCAAAGCCTGGCCTGGCACAGCGCCGGACTGCCCGGGCTGATCGACCTGGAGGGCGTGGAGCAGGCCGATTCAAGCGCCCTGGCGCTGCTGCTGGAGTGGCGCAGCTGGGCAATCGAGGCCGATCATGAGTTGCGCATCATCAATGTGCCGCGCTCGCTGTGCGTGATGGCCTCGCTGAGCCAGATCGAAGGCCTGCTCGGCTGGCGCACGCTCGATTTCAACTCCGGCAATGAGGACGGTCAATGTTGCGCCTGAACCGCTGCTTATCCATTGTTGCGCTGGCGCTGCTGCTCAGCGCCTGCGCGACCTCGGCCCCGCCGTCAGACGCACGCCACCCCGACGACCCCTGGGAGCCGTTCAACCGCAACGTGCACAGCTTCAACGAAACTGCCGATCGCGCCGTACTGCGCCCGGTGGCACGCGGCTATCAAGCGGTAACGCCCGGACCGGTTCGAACCGGCATCCGCAACTTCTTTACCAATCTGCGCTCCCCGGTCGTCATGCTCAATTTGTTGCTGCAGGGCCGACCCGGCGAGAGCCTGGAGCAGTTCGAGCGCTTTTTCGTCAACACCCTCTACGGCCTGGGCGGCGTGTTCGACCTTGCCTCGCGCGGCGACCTGCCGCGGCATGAAGCCGACCTGGGCACGACCTTCGGCAACTGGGGCTGGGAAGAGTCGCGTTACCTGGTGCTGCCGTTTTTCGGTCCATCGACGGTGCGTGACGGTCTGGGTTTCTATGGCGACACCTTCATCAACCCGGTCTGGGAACTGGCCCGGGAGGAAGGCAGCTATGGCCTGCTGGGCCTCAACATCATCCAGATTCGCGCCAACCTTCTGCCACTCGACGCCCAGATCGAGGATGCCTTCGACAGCTACCTGTTTCTGCGCGATGCCTACCTGCAGCGACGCCAGTTCCTGATCCAGGGCGAGGAGTCCGGCCTGCCCGACTACGACGCCTTTCTGGACGACGATTTTGACGACTGGGATGACTGATAAGACCCTGGCCGACCGCCTGTTTCGCCCATTCGACCGTTTCCGGGGCCCGCCGTTGCTGCTGGCGGGCCTGGCCGTGATCATGGTCACGGCAGTACTGGCGGCACAGACTGGCCTGACCACCACAGGCGTGGTCAGCCTGGCCTTCGCCGACCCCGCCCGGCCTGGTTTTCTTGTCCTGCTGGGCCAGGGCCTGATCAACTGGCTGGTGCTGACGCTGTGCCTGCTCTTGATGGCTCGCCGGCTGGCGCCGGCCGGTTTCCGGACGCTGGATCTGCTGGCAACCCAGGCTGCGGCGCGCGCACCATTGCTGCTGTCGGTGCTGTACCTTTCCGTTACGCCAATCGGGGAGAGCATCCGCCAACTGTCGAGCGATCTGCTGGCGGCCATGCCCAGCGAACCCGGCCAGGTGATGGCGGATGCCGCCTACATGGTCGATGCCTTTCTATTGACCCTGTTCAGCGTGCCGCTGTTGTTTTTCCTGGGCTGGATGGTCTGGCTGATGTTTCACGGCTACAGCACTTCCACCGGCCTCAACGGCCCCCGCGCAGTCTTTTCCTTCACCGCCGCGCTGACCGTCACCTACTTCCTCACCCGCGGACTGACTTCCCTGCTCCACTGAACGGCTCGTTGAGAGAAAGCGCGGGTGGTGGCGGACGCCCCGCGAGGGTGGGAGACGGCTCGGGTGGTGGCGGACGCCCCGCGCCCTCCGACGGCAAACGGCGGGGGATGGATCGGATGGGTTGGTGGTTTTTGGGTGGCGGTAGGTTTGGTATGTGCCAGGTATATTGCTGTGCTGGCGGGAGGCGGGTGGAGTTTCGGAAAGTGGCGGATAGGTTTTTGCAGGATTCCGTGCCGTCTGCGGTTGCGGGGCGTCCGCCACCACCCGAGCTGATAGGTGAGTGGTGAGAAAACCCGGGTTGCCTCTGTAGCAGTTCCGGAACAATGTCACCCCGGACCTGATCCGGGGCCCGAACCCGGAACCCGAGTTACCCTCAGCCCATCGCGCCCCGAGCACGGGATCCTGTCCCGAACCGAAGGGCGCGGAATCCAGCACCCCGCCATCCGCCCG
>PXBD01000094.1 GCA_003565625.1 Gammaproteobacteria bacterium | reverse complement strand
GCGTTCTCGCCGGAGCGCATGACAACGATGCCGGACACCACTTCGCCCTGGCCGTCGAGTTCGACGATGCCGCGGCGCTGGGCCGGCCCGCGCCGGATGTCGGCAACCTGTTCCAGCAGCACAGGCGTGCCGTTGTCCAGCACGCCGACGGGAATCTGCTTCAGATCATCCAGCGACTGGATGTAGCCGCCGGCCCGGACCATGTACTCGGCCTCGGCCAGTTCGATCAGCGAGCCGCCGGTCTCGGCGTTGCCGCGGCGTATGGCCGACTCGAGCTGGCCGATGGTGAGATCGAAGGCGCGCAGGGCGAGCGGGTCGACCGCGACCTGGTACTGCCGGACCATGCCGCCGGCGGTGGCGACCTCGGACACGCCCGGCACCGACTGCAGCTCGAACTTCAGGAACCAGTCCTGCAGCGCCCTGAGCTGGGCCAGATCGTTATTCCCACTGTGGTCGACCAGGGCGTATTTGTAAATCCAGCCCACGCCGCTGGCGTCCGGGCCCAGTTCGGCGCTGACCCCGTCGGGCAGGCGGCCCTCGACCTGGCTCAAGTATTCCAGCACCCGGGCGCGCGCCCAGTACAGATCCGTCCCGTCCTCGAACAGGACGTATACGAAGGCATCCCCGAACATGGAAAAACCGCGCACGGTATGCGCGCCGGGCACCGACATCAGCGCGGTGGTCAGGGGATAGGTGACCTGGTCTTCGACCACCTGCGGTGCCTGGCCCGGAAACACCGCGCGCACGATCACCTGGGTGTCGGTCAGGTCGGGAATGGCATCGACCGGCGTATTGCGCACCGCGTACAGCCCGGCCAGGCCCAGAATCAGCGCCATCACCAGCACCAGCTGCCGGTTTGCAATCGACCAGCGAATCACCGCGTCAATCATGGCCGGCCCCTGGAAGTTCGAGGGAACCGCAGATGAACGCAGATGAACGCGGATGGAAGGAATCGAAAGTGGGCCAGGTAACTCCGGCTGACGTCTGGCGAGTTGGTCCCGGTGTCGGTACTACGCACGCAAAGGTCTGAATCTCGCTGGACCGCTTCGCGCTCGCGCAAAAAATCAGGTTCGCCATGGCGATGACTCCTGATTCTGTCTTCGACCAATATAAGCGTTCATCCGCGTTCATCTGCGGTTACCTCCCCTCAATGGTGGGCATGGCTGGTCATCCGGTTATGGCCGGCACGCATGCTGGCTTCGGAGTCGATCAGGAACTGTCCCGACACGATTACGGTTTCTCCGGCTTCCAGGCCGTGCAGGATTTCCGTGAATTCGCCGGACTCAATGCCGGCGTGGACCAGGCGGACGCTGAAGCGCTGATTGTCGTCCTGGACGACGACCCGCTCTTCGGTGCCGGTGCGGATCAGGGCTTCGGTGGGGATGTAGAGCGCGTCTTCGCGCGCCGGGCCGTCGATCTGCACGCTGGCCCAGTCGCCGACCCGAAGGGCGCCGTTGGCGTTGTCGAACACAATGCGGGCGCGGGCCGTGCGCGTGGTCGAAGCCAGCTCCGGGTAGACGAGCTCGACCCGGCCATGCAGCGCTTGACCGGGCCGGCTGCTGACCTGGGCCTGTGCGTGCTGACCCGCCGCAAGATCCTGCATCTGCCCCCCGGCGACTTCGGCGATCAGCCAGACGCGGGAGGCATCGGCCAGTTCGATCAAATCCAGGCCCGGCATCACGTAGCTGCCCGGGCGGATGTTCAATTGCGCGACATAGCCGCTGCGCTCGGCGTACCAGGGGACCCAGGTCAAAGCGCTGCCGCGCTCGCGGATGCGCTCGATCACCGCCGACTGCACGCCCAGCACCTCCAGGCGCATCCGGGTGGCTTCGACCTGATTGCGGTCGCCTGCGCGCAGCGCCTGCAGGAACTCGTCCTGAACGTTGACCAGTTCGCGCGAGTAGAGGGTGAACAGGCGCTGGCCCGAGCGCACGCTCTCGCCGACGCTGGTGACCTCGAGCTCGCCGATCCAGCCCTCGGTGCGCGGCGTGAGGAGGGTGAGTGAGGATTGGTCGACCTGGAACGTGCCCAGGGCGCTGATCGGCTGTTCCAGGCGCCCGCGCTCGACCCCGGCCGTGCGCAGGTTCATGGCCTGCTGGATGGCGGGGTGAATGCTGACGGTCGCGGCCGCACCCTCGTCCTGACGCCGCGGCACCAGGTCCATGCCGCAGATGGGGCAGCTCGCCGGGCCGTCGCGCACGATCTGGGGGTGCATGGGGCAGACATACTGGCTCGCCGTTTCCCGGCCCAGCATGCGGTCAACCGGGTCGTCGTCGTGTTGATGATCATCGTGGGCGTGGTGATCGTGGTCGTGATGGTTATGGTGATCCTGTTGATCCTGATGGTCTTGATGGTCTTGATGGCCGTGCTCGGCCTGTATTTCCCCGCATCGGAGCATGCTCGCGCCGAAGTACGGGTTGGCGATGGTGCGGTCGCGCTGCAGCCAGTAGGCGCCCTCGAAGTCGAAAGCCATGGGGCAGAAGGCGCGCTTGAGCGGGCCGGGGTAGCTGGCGGCGATGGCGGCACTTTCGAGTGCGGTGGTGAGCGGCTGGAGCTCTCGGCGGACGGCCTCGATGTCGGCATCGTCGCGCACCATGCTCTCGAGTGCGCCGGTCATCTGATCGCGCAAGTCGAGCCAGGAGCCCTCGCTGGAGTCGATCTCCCGGAGCGCCTGTTGCATTTCTTGACCAGCAGCGCGGGCGGCCGCGACGTCGTCATCGGCGAGTGCTCCGGCCAGGGCCATGTAGGCGGCGACGGCCTCCTCGAGCTCGATCGGATGATCCTGGGCGTAGGCATGCGGTCCTGCCCAGCCGCTCAGCGAAAGCAAGAATGCGCAGCAAAGGGCTGCAATGTTTGGATGAATTTTCATGATGGGTCCTCGTTGGTGAGTGCGGCGATGCGGGCGATGGTGCCCAGCAGTCGCTCGCGGGTATTGATCAGGTCCAGTTCAAGGTCAATCAGTTGGAGTCGGATCCTGATAAGTTCGTCGAAGCGGGCGCGATCGCTCTGGTAGGCCGAAAGCGTGGCGTCGACGGCGTCCTGCGCCTGGGGCAGGATGTTGTCTTCGAGGAGCGCGCGCCGCTGGGCCAGCCGCTGCCGCAACGCGATCTGCTCGGCCAACTCGCCGCTGAGGCGCTGGAGGATGTATTGGGCCTGGGCTTCCTCGGCATCGCGCTCGGCCAGGGCCGCGTCCACGCGGCGATCCTGCCGGTTGGCGGCAAACAGCGGCAGGCTGACGCTGGCCATGACGAACAGCTTGTCGGCCATGCGTCCGCCCATCGGGGCGCTGCCGCGCTGATGGCCATAGCCGGCCTCCAGCATCCATTCCGGGCGATAGGCCTGGCGGGCGATCTCGGCACCCAGTTCTCCGACCTCGACCCGGGTTCTGGCGGCGACCAGGTCCGGGTGCGCGGCGAGGTGACTGGCCAGGTCGGTTCCGCGAGGCGCCGGTCGCGTCCAGTCCGGCAGCCTGGGTGCGTGCTGACTGGATTCCAGAGGTCCCGTCCAGCGCTGCAGTTGCGCCAGGGCCTTATCGATGTCGGTGGCGACATCCAGGCGCCGGCGTTCCAGCAGAACCAGCTCCAGGTGCGCCTGGGATTCGTCCTGCCGGCGCCCGGTGCCGGCGGCGTAACGCCGCTCGGTCAATTCGACCAGGTCTTCGGTTTGCGCGACCATGGCCTCGATCCGTCTGGCCGACTCCGTCGCCGCGGCCCAGGCCAGCCATGCCAAGCGGGTTTGCAGGGCGACTTCCAGACGACGTGCGCGGACATCGATCCCGGTTGCCTTGGCCAGCACGGTTCCGCGTTCCCCGCTCAGACGGCGGCTGGCGC
>PXBD01000015.1 GCA_003565625.1 Gammaproteobacteria bacterium | reverse complement strand
TATACGCAACCGGAACACCCGTAGTAATTGTTTTGATGGCCGGAAGGCCGCTCGATATTAACTGGGCAAATGAAAATGTTGACGCTATCGTTAACGCTTTCTATCTCGGAACCCGAACCGGCGATGCGATCAGCTCTGTACTTTTTGGAGATCACAACCCCGGCGGAAAGCTAACCTTTAGCTGGCCATATACTGTGGGACAGATCCCCAATGTTTATTACCAGAAAAAAACCGGCCGGCCAATTGATCCGGATGAGCGATATACTTCAAAATTTATTGATGCACCGAATAAACCACTCTATCCCTTTGGTTACGGCCTTAGCTATACAACGTTTGAGTACAGTAACATGCAGATTAGTGAAGCTGAAATTGAAGCCGGTGGCAGCCTGACAATATCGGTGGATGTAACAAATACAGGAGAACGATCAGGCCATGAAACAGTGCAGCTTTATACCCGAAAAATGGTTGCAAGTGTAACGCAGCCGGTACGGCAACTGCGCGATTTTGAAAAAATTTACCTCCAGCCGGGGGAAACAAAAACGGTTCAGTTTGAACTCAATGGTGAACAGTTATTGTATCTGGATCAAAATCTGGAGCCGGTATTGGAACCGGGAGAAGTGAAAGTGTTTGTTGGAACCGATGTTGAAAATACCATAGAAAACCAATTTCAAGTTGTTCAGTAAGAACCGGGTTCGTTCGTAATCTGACTTGATCAATATGAAAAAGTAAAGATACTGACGCCCGAGCTAAACAATCAGTCAACCCAAACCGAAAACAGGAGTACAATGAAAACGAAGTTACTACTTAGTGTAATTATAGCAGCTGTGTTCAGCCTGCAACAGGCAACAGCGCAGAACTACGTCATTATCGAGGATTTCGAAGATCCCGAAGTGCATATTCCGCTTAACAATATGACCGGTGGTAGTGTAAGTGATGAGGATGCTTTTGAAGTTGTTGCAAATCCCGACCCAAACGAGGTTAATGACAGTGAATATGTCCTTCAGTTTACAAGAGCATATGATGGAGTTCCCTGGGGAGGATTCTGGAGTAGTGTGTTCGAACCCCTCGAAATGGACGATATGAAGTATACCCATTACCAGGTTTGGAAGCCACGGGTTAGCCCATTGCGATTCAAAGTAGAGGGCAGTGACCAAACCGGAGATTTCGAGCATGAGTCAATGGAACCACAGCAACACACCGGGGAATGGGAAACAATTACGTTTCACTATCCCGATGCAGCAGGTGAATACCCCATAATTGCAGTGATGCCTGATTTCGAGGATCCACTGGAACTTGATGAAAATATCGTTATCTATCTCGATAACATTATTTTGAGTGATTCTCCTGATGATCCTCTGGCCACAAGCATCTAACAGGGTGAACTTCCCGTTCAGCTAGCTCTTAAGCAGAATTATCCCAATCCGTTTAATCCAAGTACCAATATTACTTTTGAACTGAACAACCCCGATCGGGTAATTCTGAAAGTATATAATATGCTTGGGCAAGAAATCGCAACACTCGTAAACGGAAATCTGAGTTCAGGTGAGCATCAGGTAAGCTTCAATGCTGATGGCCTGTCCAGTGGTATGTATCTCTATCGATTGCAGACATCCAACCGTTCCATTACTCGTTCCATGACGCTTGTGAAGTAATTGCATGTAATTATCGACATCCGGCGGCACTTCTTAAAAGAAGTGCCGTTTTTTTATACTTCAATTATTGACTTATCCGGTTGATAATATTTTTTTTGACCAGAAGTGATTTTTAAATTCCACACTGAAAAACAAACTATATATCTACTCTGAGGCCCAAAAAAGCAAAATTAATCCAGGCAAAATTATAAACCTGATCAACATCAGCCCCGCCTTCCAAAACCCTGTATCCGACATTCAAAGACCATTGTTCTGAAAAGTCGTAACCTGCAGATAGCGCTGCATCTGTAGCCCGTCCTTGTTGCGCCGCCAGTGTTTCACCGTCAAGTGTAACTGAAATACCATTTCCAAGATCACGTTTTACATAGAGATGCAACAGCGGCACAAAACCAAGATCTGTATTCGTTTCGGTAACACCATCCTGGCTTAGCTCAACCTTTGCGTCTCGTATTAATGCGGCTGCACCTGCTCCAAAGGTCCAATTATTACGGTCATAAAATGTGTCCCGATACGTAAGCCTGTAAGTGTTAAATCGATAAGTTCCTTCAACAGGAACTCCGGCTTCAAATATTCTTCCCTCAAAATTAACCGGTGAAGTAAATTCACCTGTACCGCTTCGGCTAATCGGAGCTGCAAGAATCCGTATTGTATGGCTATCACCGATAGTCATATTAGCCCTAAAACGGTAATACTCGGAACCATTCGTTCCTAT
The DNA here is from genome assembly GCA_003565625.1 of Gammaproteobacteria bacterium. Lineage (GTDB taxonomy): Bacteria > Pseudomonadota > Gammaproteobacteria > Xanthomonadales > Wenzhouxiangellaceae > Wenzhouxiangella. The sequence continues at coordinate 1,549 of PXBD01000015.1, read as the reverse complement.
CAATCCAAGCATATTAAACTCTGTGCCTCCTTCATTGGGAATTCGCACGTCATTTCTGCTGAACCAGGAATTGCCCGCTTCCGCTTCAAAAGAGATAGTTTGGCTGTAAGAGTTTTCCGGTAATGCATAAAAGAACATTACTGTTAAAAAAACTACTGCAAATTTTACCATGTGTAATTTCAAGTGTTATGAAATTTTGTTGTGGTTGCCTTTATTAACAAACAAAAGTAGTGTAAATAATCATTCACATTGTGTGAATATTGGCATAATCAGTTTGAAACATTAATCAGGTTATCCCTTACCTTAAAATCCCTCAAACCACTATTCTCAAAGATTAGAGTGAGATGTAAATTAGTTTCGCTGGATTCTGTTTTCTAAATAAGCGGCTAATTTAAAATTTAACACGTGGATGAAATTAAGTCTGTCATTTCTGCTAATTGCATCAATCTTTTCGGTTTCATGTACAAATCCGGAAAAGATTTTCAATGATGAAGTATCTGGGTTTACAGAAACGACCGACTATAGATCTGAACTACTTACTGATGATTTGATCCGGCACCTGCCCGAACCTGTACAGAACTATTTCCAACAATTTGGTTTTATCGATAAGCCAACATCAGGAATCACAGAAATTCTCTGGTCCGACACCAAAATCAAACTCGGTCCTGAACAAGCCTGGAGAAATCTCGAAACACGCCAGTACAATTTTACGTCCACCGGATCGAGACTGGCGTACATGAATGCGCGGATGGCCGGGATTATTCCGTTTGAAGGGCGCGATCGCTACGATAACGGGCAGGGGCACATGCTCGGCACGCTTGGAAGATTGATCAGGGTGTTTGATGATAACAGCCGGGAAGTGGCCCTTGGAGGCGCCGTTATCCTGCTTGCCGAATCCCTGCTTGAGCCGTCCATTGCACTTCAGGAATACATCACATGGAAGCCGGTCGATTCGCTGACTGCCGCTGCAACACTGCATCAGGGTGAATTATCTGTGAGCGGCATTTTCCGCTTCAATGATGCCGGTGAATTTATCCGGTTTGAAAGCGATGACCGTCCTTACGAAGTGAGCAGCGGCGTATATAAGCCGATACCGTTCAGTATTGATCTCGGGGAGTATCACGAAGCTGGTGGCCTGATGATACCCGGCCGGGTCTATGCAACCTGGCATCTTGATAATGGGGATTTCACCTACTGGGACGGGCGAATCACCGGGTTAAGAAGAAACGTAGATCGGACGTCCCCGTCCGACACCTAATGAAATGAAAGAACCACCGGATTAAGTCGAATGTAAACCGGACGTCCCCGTCCGATACCTTTAAAACAACCAACCTAAAAAAAGAATTCAAAATTGCAGAAACGAAAGCTTCAACTTTAGCCAAACTCCAGTGTCGAAGCGGGAGCTTCGAGTTACGTAAGCTATGAAATCAAATGAAAACAGCAATCATCACCATCATCCTCCTTCACGGCCTCATCCACCTGATGGGTTTTGTAAAAGCGTTCAGCCTGGCTGAGATTAGTGAACTGACACTTCCCATTGGCCGTGGCT
>PXBD01000006.1 GCA_003565625.1 Gammaproteobacteria bacterium | reverse complement strand
GGCTTCATTTGGCAATATCGAAGTTTCTAAAGCCTCAGTCCTTTTCTGATGAGCAGTCATGGATGAGGATGGGCGCACCGGAATATAATGAGTCTGCAGAACATCGCAGGCATACACTGGATCAGAATAAACCTGGACATACGCGTTTCTATAGTCGGCAACTCTTAAGTTGAATACATATTCATAAAGAAGACCTTCATTAACAGACAACATTTCAGGAACAAATGCTTCAATACTTCTGCTGTAAGCATCATATTGCGTTTCCACATTTTCTGACGTCAATTTTCCTTGAAATACAACGCCCTGACCCAAATTGACTTTTGAGCGAACATTCTGATGCTTTTCTGTATGGCTGTTATGCATGACAATTCTAAATGTAATCACGTCTTCAATATCGACATTCAATGGTGCATCAGGCAAAATAGGGATTTTATTGATGCTCAGGGTTTCGAGGTTTGATGTCAGCGTGCCGCGCACCTGATCAATACGAATGATGATTCTATCGATTTCTGCTGCTTTTACTTCAAGTGGAATAAATATAAAGAATAACATTAAACAGAATAGATCAATAACGATTTTTTTAAGAAATATATCATTCATTCTGTTAATGTTTTCTTGTTGAATTAACAGTATTTATTCCAACAGAAGGTGTTTTCATCCAGAGTATTTAAACAAAAAGCCGGGTTGCCATATCTTGATGCATATCAATGGGCAACCCGGCCATCCTGATCTACAAATTCAATGATTTAAAAGCATAAGAATATTTTACTTATGCGGTGCAGGATCCGTAGCATTCCGTCCCTGCCTTGCGACAGGTTTGGCTTTATCCTTTGATTTGCTATTGAGTATTTAAAAAATTATTTTCTCCCAGATCTTATATAATTCATTAATAGTAATCAATACTAATTATCAGTCTTATTCTTGTCAACTTTATAAAAACCTTTCAAATTTATTTTAAATTTTTGAATATCAGTATGATGCAAGTTTATGTAAAAATGTAAAAGGGTAAAAGTAAAAAGTTGAAAGCTGAAAGTTGAAAGCTCAAGGTTCAAAGTTCAAAGTTCAAAGTTCAAAGTTCAAAGCTGAAAGCTCAAAGCTCAAAGCTGAAAGGTCAAAGATCAAAGTTCAATAATTATCAATTACTTCTTGTAGCCGCTGAAACCTAATGCAATCTTCAATATTAATTAGATAAATAATTAGAATTACTAAGCATAAATTGCATAAAAATCAAAACGAAATCAGAAAATCAGATTACACGGCCAGGTATTTACATAATATCAGGTAGCCATGTAAATATTATGAATGAAACATTGATGTTCTAGCAAACGTTTCCAAACACGAGAGTGTCATGAGATAATTCATCATGGTCTGCTAGGGCTGATAGGTCTGCCTTCGCGGACGTTAACACGTTCCACTCCAATGTCTATAAGAGATGAAACAGGAAGAGTGTAGCGGGTGTAGACATGACCGAAATGTGTGGGTTCGTCCTGATCTTCGCCTGCATCAAGTTCAGCAACGCCTTGATATTCTTCAAGTGCCAGCACCACAAGGGCTGGAGGAATATTTAAACGTGAAGCGACAGTGACAATTACATTATAATCGACTTCGGCAGATACCAACATATCCATGAGTTCAATCTTGGTGAAGCCTTGATTCAGCAAGTAACTGCAGACAGCAATCATGCGTTTAATGTCAAAAGGACCAGCGCTCATTAAAGAAATCACTTCCCCGGGCTCAACACCTGCTTCTTCAAGTGCTTTTAACACATTAACCGGACGCATATGACTGTGCAAAACCTCAGGGACAATTAGTTCCCGCGGCAGGCCGCTTCTATAAAGTGCAGAGGTTATGGCCGCATCTGAATGACCGGACCTTTGACCTTCTTCTATGATGATCTGTAAGGGTAATTGCCTGTGGATCAGTAATTCGACTGCTTCCTGCAGCGAATATTTTTCATAGGCAATAGAAATAAAGTCTCTATGTTGATCAATAGTTGATTTTTCAAAGATTGTGGCATTCAATCCTGAAATAATTACGGTTTGAAAAAACATCACTGTTATCAGCAGCTTCAGACATTTGAAATGCATAATGCTCTCTTTAAATGCCTTCTTTTTGCAACTAATTTTAACTGATAAAAATCAGATGAATGGTAGATATATTCGATTACTAGACAAGACTATATGACATTTAATTTTGATTTATGTCAATATTTATATTATTGATTCAAGCTCAATGCAGTCTCCAAATCTAAGTATGTGATTAATAACATTCTATAATCTATGAAAAAATTATTATTGATAAGATATGTATTTAAGAGAAATAAATTGATATTCAATGCAGAATTATTAAAAATGATTAAGTAAAAGAAAGCATTAGAAATTTATGACTACAGAATATTTTGGCCGCAAAGGATAAAGAAAAATTTTAACCTGCTTCAAGGTCCGTCCTGAATCCATGATCCTGTTTAGTGAACAGCTGCGTGTAATAACCGTTTTTTCGCATCAGCAGTTCATGTGAACCCTCTTCCACCAGGCGGCCTTTCTGCAGGACCAGTATTCTGTCCGCCATCCGCGCCGTGGAAAACCTGTGACTGATGAGCACCGCGCTTTTATTGTCAAGCAGGTTCTTAAAGCGGCTGAAAATCTGATACTCCGCGTTCGGATCCAGGCTGCTGCTTGGCTCATCCAAAACGATGAGCCGGGCATCGCGCAGGAAAGCCCGGGCCAGAGCGATCATCTGCCATTGGCCGATGCTCAGCTCCACCCCGTCCTTAAATATTTTGCCCAGGATGGTCTGATATTCATGGGGAAGAGAAGTGATCATCCTGTGCGCTCCGGCTTTACCGGCCGCCATTTGTATTGCCTCAGTCTCTGTCAGCGGCAGGTCGATCATGCCAAAGCGGATGTTTTCTTCCACAGACATGTTGTATTTGGCAAAATCCTGAAAAATCACGCTGATCTCCCGGCGTAGATCAGCAGTGCTGAATCTGTTCAGGGGGATGTTCTCCAGAGTAATGCTTCCCTGGGTGGGGTCATACAGCCGGCACAAAAGCTTGGCCAGGGTGGTCTTGCCTGAGCCGTTTTCCCCGACCAGAGCTACAACTTCTCCCGGCCTGACACTGAAGGAGATGTCCTGCAGCACCAAGGGTACGGTCTGGGGATACCTGAAGAAGACCTGTTCACAGCGCAGACCTTGCCGGACCTGGCTTGGCACCGGCAGAGGCTGTTCCGGTTCCTTTACACGGGGTTCAAGGTCCAGGAATTCATACAAATATGCCAGAAACAGGTTGTGTTCATACAGGTCAGCCATGCTCTGCAGCACGCTGCGTAAATTGTTAAGCCCCCGCTGGAATGCCTGGTAGAACATGACCATGTCTCCCAGGGTGATGGCTCCCAGCACCGCGCGGTAGGCGATGAAGCCCAAGGTGCCGAATACCGCTAAAGAACCAAAACCCTGAGCCAGAAAATCCGCGGCAGCCTGCCTGCGGGATATTGCAAGCTTTTCTTTGCGCAATGTCCCGCGCACCCGGCTGAAGCGCTCCCCGATATTCTCCCCCAGGCCGAACAGCCGGACTTCTTTGGCATGGATATTCCCGGTCAGGATCCAGTTATAATACATGGCCTTGCGTTCATCCGGAGTCTTGGCCTTCTGCCAGTGGTACATGACCCGGGCAAATTTTACGCGCACCAGGATGCCCGGGGCCGCGGCCAGAAGCAGAACCAGGGCCACAGCCCAGTGAAAGATCAGCAGCAGACCGGCCATGGCCACAAGGGTAATGCTGTTCTGACCCAGCCGCAGCAGATTGTTGACTATCTGAGCGGGACGGCTCGGACCCTCCCGCTGAGCCCGGTAAAGAGTATCGAAATACCTGGGGTTTTCATAATAATCCAGATCAACGGCAGTGGACTTGGCGTGCAGG
>PXBD01000083.1 GCA_003565625.1 Gammaproteobacteria bacterium | reverse complement strand
TGACCCTCAATGACGATGTACCGTGAGTGACCGTCTTGGTTCACCTCCTCGATACACCAGATAGCATCCTCAGTTCTCCCTCCTGCCTTGAGATGAATGATAAGGCGATCCTTCTGGAGTCTCCTGTTCCTCAAGAACTCACGCTGCTCCTTCTCCTTCTGAGATTGGATGCGTCTAGGCTGGAAGGTCTCCTCCTCAGTCTCAATGTCAAAGGTATTAAGTTCTTCCTCAGGCAATGCCTTCCAGAGGTTCTCAAGGAGATCACTAGGGCTAAGACTTCTGCTCATCCCCGTCCCTCCCTTGCCACCTTGGCAATCCAAAGGGCCTCGGGGTGACTCATGACAAGACATCTCAGGACACTGGCATTGGGTAACCGTCCACGGTCATGCTCGTTCTCTAGGTATCGCTTGACATCCTGTAGGACATCGAAGGTCTCAAGGTCAAACCCTACCTGACGGAATATCCTTGGGGTCTCCACCTTTGTCTCCACGGTCACCAATGATGGGGAACTCATGATGGCCTCCCATAGACATCAAGTCTCACATGGGGCTGCTCATCATCCTCTGCCCATCGCTTCATGAAGAGGCCAATGATGATTTGGTCATCGTCCTCCCAAATCGTTTTGGACTTGGTAATGCAATCGGTGATTGCCTTCCATCCATTGTCCCCATCGAACCTGGGCCAATCCCTAGAGGATCGTGTCGGCCTCTTTGAGACCATCTCCACGGCAACCGCAAGAGGGCCAAGGAACTTTGGTTCACCTTTGCCCAGATGGTCGGCTACCTCTGCCCTCCATTGGTTGAACTGAGGTGGATACTCAACCGTCCCTCGTCGGCTCAGACGGGGCCTTGGTGCTGGTTGAGGGGCAATCGGAATCGTGAGGGTATCTAGGGCAACCCACGGACCACTGCGTGATAAAATTGCATGGTTGATCAATTGCTTCATCCTTCATTCGTTGAGTTCAAGGGCTAGACCGGTGGCGTTTTCTGTCACACGGGCCTATACCTCTAATGAGCATCTTTGTTCCTCCAAGGGGTCTGGAGGTCTTCCCTCAGGGCGTGCCTAGGGCTGTCCCACGGCGGGACGTGACTAGATTGAAGGTGGGAAATCAGGTCCAGACTGAGGTCCCAGTTGCGGTACACTTTGCCTAGATCGGGGCTGGTGACTCTGATCAACTTGGTTCTTGGATTATTGGGAATTCAAGGGGTTAGAACTTCGTGGCGTCAGATCGCTCGCCTTTTCCGGGCCTAGCCTCCATTTCCCTTGATCTGCGAACCCCGCAGGCTCTTCCTGGCGTCGTTGCCGGCACCATTTTTTTCCGCCTCGTTCAAGAAACTCCGACTGCGGCCGCTAATTCGGTCAGCTGGCTTGAATCGCGGGGGCTCGCCCATGATCGTTACTGATACCGACATTCGCCTCGGCGCGCGCCACACTGCCGAGCGCTTTACCGGCCAGGTCACGGAAATCCGCGCCCCGGTCACTCCATCAGGCAACGATGGGCGGCGGCCAGCAGCTGATTTGCGTGGCGCTGGTGAGCTTGTCGAGGTGTCTTCGCAGGCTCTTGAGTTGGCGGCTGCAGCTCTTCAGGCTGGCCCGGCGAGCGCGACGGAGGAGGCCGAAGCGGCCGGATTGGAGCCGCGCGTGCTCATGCTGGCCCAGATCATCGCCCATTTTTTTGGCCGTGACGTAGTCATCTTCGTGATGCAGCCGCCCGAGACGCAGGCGGGTGATCCGATGCCCGATTCCGAACTGGCTGCCGTTCCTGAAATGCAGAATCAGCCCAGTCTGCGCCAGACCAGGCTGCAGGCGGAATTCGAGTCAACCCGGTTCGAGGCCAGGGGAGCGGTTCGAACCGCGGATGGTCGTCAGATCGAGATCGATGTGGAGCTGAATCTGAGCCGATCCTTTATCGAGTGGACCCAACTGGATCTGGTCGGAGTCGAGCGCCGGCTGGAAGACCCGCTGGTCATCAACCTGGATACGGCCAGCGCCGGGCTGGATGCAACTCGTTTTCGCTTTGACCTGGATGCCAATGGCCGTAAAGACAGCCTCCCGACCCTGAATGCCGCCGGTGGTTATTTGGTCAAGGATCGCAACGGCAATGGCGTTATCGACGATGGCTCTGAGTTGTTCGGTGCTCTGAACGGCGACGGTTTCGCCGATCTGCGTGTGTACGATGTGGACGGCAATGGCTGGATCGATCGCGCTGATCCGGTTTTCGAGCAGCTACAGGTCTGGATTGGTGCGGGCAGTCAGCACGAAGAGCTCAAATCACTTGAGCAGTTGGGTATCGGAGCCATCTATCTGGGGGCCGTCAACACGCCATTGACCCTTAGTGATGCGGCAAATGAACAACTGGGCCAATTGCGCAGCACCGGCGTTTTTCTCTATGAAGACGGCCAGGCCGGCACGGTTCAGCAAATCGACCTGGCGGTCTGAACCGGTCGTCCGTCCATCCTGAACGAAACCACGCCGCGCGGCCCGGGCGGGTCGCTTATCATGTGTTCTGCAGCGCCCGGATGGCGAAATTGGTAGACGCAAGGGACTTAAAATCCCTCGACCGCAAGGTCATGCCGGTTCGAGTCCGGCTCCGGGCACCAAATAAAATCAAAGGGTTGCAGCGATTTACGGAGTGTTTCGCTGGCATGTCATACAAGCCTGTTGACATCACGAATTTACGAACAGGTGATGTTGCATTTGACGACCCTGGGGATTCGCAGGTATTTTACGAATATGTAAATATTCGGCATTCCCACTCCAGATGGCCAAAAAAATTACGCACGGGGAAAACGCCACCGCCTGGATCGGCGGCCCGATTCACTATCCGGATGATTTCGGCCACCTGATCCGCTTGGTGCGGCGGCGGCAGGGATTGACGCTGGAGGAGGTGTACTCGGCAACTGGTCTGACGACCCGGTTTCTTTCGGAGTTCGAGCGTGGCAAGTCCAATCCGTCACTGGGCGGGGCGCTGCAGGCAGCGCAGGCGCTGGGGCTGGAGGTGGTGGTGGTGCCGCGCGCTCGGTTGCGCCAGGTCAGGGCCGTGCTGGATGAGTCGGGCCTTCCGTCGGATGGCAATGGCTGAACAATCTGCCAGTGGTCGCGTCGCCGGGGCTTGGTTTGGCCGACTACGGGTGGGCAGGCTGAGCGAGAATCCGCCGGGCACCCTGCTATTTGCCTACGACGGGCAGTGGCTGACCGAGCATGGTTTTGAGGTTTCGCTCAGCTTGCCAATAGAGCGCGGCGAGATCTGGCAGGAAGCCACCGGGTATTTCGAGGGTCTATTGCCCGAGGGCGCTGTACGGCAACGTGTCGCCCGTCGCTTTGGTATTTCAGCCGATGACGCGTTCGGCCTGTTGCTGGCCGTCGGTGGCGATTGTGCCGGGGCGCTGAGCATAGAGCCTGAGGTCGACGGTTCCGCGCCGGATCGCTCTGAACCGTCGACCCTGGATGACACTGTTCTCCTGGCGCTGGCCAATTCCGGCGGTCGCGATGTCTCGGGGCTGACAGACCAGCCCCAGCGCTTTTCCCTGGCCGGTGCGCAGGAAAAGCAGCCAGTGATCTTTGATGGCATGCGTTACTGGTTGCCCAGTCGTGAATATCCATCGACGCACATTCTCAAGTTTGAGACGGTTCCACGTGTCTGCATCGCCGAATTCCTGGCCGCCCTGGGCAAATTGTTGCGGCATCACCTGGCAAGCCCGGTTCCGGCGATCAATCGCCTGCGTGACTGGCAGATGTTCAATTGCCTGATCGGCAACTGGGACGGCCATGCCAAGAACCTGGCGATCGTCTATCCGGAGCCGCATTCGCCACCAGAGCTGGCACCTTTTTACGACCTGGTCGCCATCGAATTTCTCAATCGTTTGAGCCCCGGCAGCTGGTCGCGCGACATGGCGCTCGCCGTTGGTGGGGCTTTCACGCCCGAACGAATCACCCGGCAAGCCTGGCACCAATTCTGCGATGACCTGCACATACCCCGCCGGCCGGCCCTGTATCGACTGGCCGAACTGGCTGAGTCACTGCCCCGGCTGGCGGAAAAACTTGCAAGCGACTTCGCCAACGTGCATGGGTATGACACGGTACTGGAGCGATTTGTCGATGCAGTGCGGCTGCGCGGTCGCCAGGTGACACAAAGTGTTCTTGAATAGCTTGGGTGGCGAGCAGGCCCGTGGCGATTGACTGGTGGCTTCTGGGGGCTGAGCCTGGAGGAATTGGCTGACCTGCTGTTTCGGGATCGGTTTGAGGCACAGACGGATCAGCAAAGCGCAAAATGACAGGAGTCTGACTCGATCGCCAAACCCGGGCGGGGTAGAATGGCACGGGCATCATCGGCTTCAGTTTCTGGTCCTCGAGGCGTGGATGCTGGGCATTCTGGCGAACCGAGGCAAGCGCATATGAGCATCCAAGTCGGCCTGGATTCCGAAATCGGAACACTCGAGACCGTGGTCGTGCACACGCCCGGCCAGGAAATCGAAAACATGACGCCGGACACCGCGTCCGAGGTCCTCTACGACGACATCCTCAGTCTGAACCTGGCCTTGCGCGAACATCGCCAGCTCAAAGGGGTGCTGGAGCAGGTCGCGCGGGTGCTGGAGTTCAAGGATTTGCTCCGCGTGGTGCTCGATAGCGACAGCATCCGCGCCGCCCTGGTCAACGAGTTGTGCACGCTTTACCAGTGCCCTGAACTGATCGACGTGCTGGTCGAACTGTCCTCGGCAGATCTGGCCTCGCGCCTGATCGAGGGTACCCCCAAGCGACCGGTCAGCCTGGAAAAATACCTGGATTCCTCCCGCTACGCGATTCCGCCGCTGCCGAACACCTTTTTTACCCGCGATGCAACCATGTGCCTGAACGACCGGGTGATCATCGGTTCCATGGCCTACAAGGCGCGCATGGCCGAAGCGCTCCTGCTCAAGGCGGTCTTCAAGTACCACCCGGATATTGTCAGCGGCGGCTTTTATTTCGACGGGACCGATCGGCGCGATTCAGAGGTGACCATTGAAGGCGGAGATCTGCTGGTGATCCGGCGCGACCTGGCCGTGATCGGCTACAGCGAGCGCACCTCGGTAGCCGGCATCGATCGGCTGATGCGGGCCATCGCCGGGCAGGGGCCGGTGCGCAACTTTATCGTGGTTGAAATTCCCAAGACCCGCGCCACGATTCACCTGGACATGATTTTCACCATGGTCGATCGCGATCAGTGCGTGGTCTTTCCGCCGCTGATCACCGGCGCCCGGCGTTCTCGGGCGTTCCACTGTCGCTTCGATGATCCCGAGCGCGCAACCATCCGCGAATACGACGGCGTGCTGCCGGCCCTGGCTGATCTGGGCCTGGACCTGGAACCGATTTCCTGCGGCGGGGACGATGAATTCCAGCAGCAGCGCGAGCAATGGGCCAGCGGCGCGAATTACTTCGCCTTCGGTCCCGGTCGCATTCTCGGTTACGCCCACAATGGATATACCCTGGAGGCGCTGGCCCGGGCCAATTTCAATATCGCCAGTGCCGAAGACGTAATCGCGGGCCGCCGGCCACTGACTGCAGACGAGAAAGTGGTGGTCAGCATGGACGGGGCCGAACTCAGTCGTGGCGGTGGCGGCTGCCGCTGCATGACCATGCCGCTGGCGCGCCAGCCGCTGGCTGCGGAATAGGGCGGCCTCAGTCCTCGGCGAGCTTGCCGATCAGGTAGGGCTCCATCATGGCCCAGGCGGCGGCGCTGTGATCCCTGCCGATGCCCTTGGTGCGCATGCCTTCCGTGGCTTCACGCCCGCACCAGACCTCCATGATCCGGTCCGGTGTGGGGTGTTCAGGAATATAGTCGGTGAAATCGTAGACTTTTCCTTCAATCGCCATCCAGCAGTTGTCGAGGGTGTCGTGTTCGGCGATTTGGTCGAGGGTGTAGGCGGGGAGGGCGTCGTCCTCTCCGGTGGTCGCCGGCGTCGGGGTCAGAACCTCGACCAGCGCGAGCGTGCCGACGCTGGCCCAGAAGGCAATGAACACGGCAAAGAGGAATTTCTTCACAGCAGTTCAAACTCCTCGGTATGGATGTTGGCGCGCCCGACGCCGAGTGCGCGAAGGTGCGACTGGGCAAGCCGGCTCAACGGTTGCGGGCCGCAGATATAGACTTCCCGCCGTTCTATGTCGCCACAGTTTTCACGCATGAAGCTCTGGCTGATCGGACCCTCGCGGTAAAAGTAGTGCGGGATCAGACGGAAACCGGGGATTGCGTCGGCCAGTGTCTGCAACTCATCCAGGTAGAGTGCCCGGGCTTCGTCCTGGACGCAGTAGAGGAAGCGGATGTCGCCGCCTTGCTCCAGCTTGCGCAGGTGCCGCATGCGGGCCAGGAACGGCGTTACCCCGATGCCGCCGCAAATCCACAGTTCCGGCGTGGCGACTTCGTCTGGTGTTTTGAAAAAGCGGCCGTACGGGCCCTCCACGGTGACCCTGGAGCCGGGCTGAATCGACTGCAGTGCGCGGCTGGCATCGCCCAGATCCTTGATCGCGATACGCAGGTTGGACTCGCGCGGTGACGAGGATAAGGTGTAGGGATGCTCCTCACCGCAGCCTGCGGCCAGTTCGCGGTCGAAGGGTGTCATGTAGACAAAATTGCCGGCCTGGTAGCGCAGCGGCCGTTTTTTCGGCTCCAGAGTCAGTTCAACGACGTTGTTCGCAGGTCGCTCAATGCCGGCCACGGTATAGGGCAGGCGGCCGATGCGGCGTGAGCCGACGAAGCGCCACAACACGGCCCCGACCGCAAGCAGGGCAAATACCGTCCAGACCACGTAGTCGAGGTTGGCCGGCATGGTGCGGGTGAACAGGAAGGTATGCACCAAGGCCAGGATGACGGCGAACGGGGCAATGTCGTGAACCCGCTTCCAGCGCTCATAGTGCGGAGGGCCGAAGAAACTGAAGGTAGGAGCGAGGAATATCATCATCAGCAGTAGCGCCCCCCAGCCGCTCCAGCTGGCGATGTCGGACAGCGGCGGGAACAACGTGGCAAAGCCGAGCCCGGCTCCCACGCTCTGGGCGGCAAAGGCCAGCAGCAATGGATGCAGCATCAGCATGAACAACGCCGCAGCCCCCAGCAGATGATGGGTATGCCACAGTCGGGTCAGCCCGCCAAACGGCTGATCGAACCCGGGCACGCGCGCGCTGAGAGCAGCCGAGAGCAGCATGCAGGCCAGGCCAAGCACGCCGGTCAGACGTCCGAGCATGTTCAGAATGCCGGCCGCGCTGGTGAAGTCAGCCGGGCGCAGTCCGGCAAGGAAGAACAGCACCGGCAAGGCGACGAGAAGCCAGACCAGGGCGCGCGCCAGGCGCGCCCGGACTACCATGCGACGTCTTCCCGGGCAGCGGTTTCAGCGGGGGTCATTCTGATCAGTTGTCCTTGCGGTTCGTCAGTCAGCAGGTAAATGGCGCCATCGGGCCCGATGCGAACATCGCGCAGACGCCGGTCCAGCTCCAGTGGCACGATTTGATCCTCGATAATGCGTTCGCCGTCCAGCTGAATGCGTCTTAGCGTGCGCTCGGCCAGGCTGGCAACCAGCAAATCGCCGCTCCATTCCGGGAACAGCTCACCTTGATATTGCGCCAGGCCGGCCGGCGCAATCGACGGTGTCCAGTCTATCAGCGGATCCACCATTCCAGGTTGGCTTGTGTAGGGCGTGATGCGGGCGCCGGAATAGTCCACTCCATGAGTGACTACGGGCCAGCCATAGTTCGCCCCGGCCCGGATCAGGTTGAGTTCATCGCCGCCGCGCGGGCCGTGTTCGTGGGACCAGATGCGGCCGTTGGCGGCGTCGACGACAATCCCCTGAACGTTGCGATGGCCATAGCTGAAGATCTCGGCCAGCGCGTCGGGGTTGGCCAGAAACGGGTTGTCGGCCGGTACCTGGCCCTGGTCGGTAACCCGCACAATGCTGCCCAGATGGCTGTCGAGCTGCTGGGCCTGTTCGCGAAAATTGAAACCGTCCCCGACGCTGATCAGCAAGGTCTCGTCGGGCAGGAACGCCATGCGTGCGCCGTAGTGCACCGCGGTGTTGCGGGTTGGAGTGGCGGTGAAGATGACCTCCTCGTCGACCCAGCGTCTGTCTCGAATGCGCCCGCGTACGACCCGGGTGGTGTTGGCCCGGGCATCGCCATGGGCCAGGCTCAGGTAGATCCAGCCGTTGTCGGCATGGCGCGGATGCAGCACCAGGTCCTGCAGCCCGCCCTGGGCGCGCACGAAACTGGCCGGGGCATCAGCCACTTCGGCCTCGATCAGCTCACCGTGTTCGATCAGGCGCAGGCGCCCGGCCCGCTCGCTGATGAGGATGCGATCGTTCTCCAGAAAAACCAGCGCCCAGGGATGTTCCAGACCCTCGGCCACGGTTTCAAGGTGGAAGAAGTTGGCGCTGAGCGGACTCGCGGCGAGCAGGCAGCCAATCCAGAGGAAGCGCATCAAGGGCATGAACATTGATACTCGTGCGAGTTGGGCAGAAGTCTACGATACCATTGTGCATCGCGCCATCATGGACTGGTTTACCGCAACGCCGAGCGCTGCGGCCCGAGGAGAGCAAACATGTGGAAAATCCTGTTGGCCTGGTTTCTTGCGGTATTGACCGGCGCCGTGTCGGGAAGCTTCGTGCAGTCCTGGGCCAGTACTGCAGCAATCGCACGCATCCATGAACCGGTAGCTCTCGCCGACCGGCTGTATGTCGTCGGTCATGACCTGGTGCATTTTGCCCCGACCTGGGGCGCGATCATGGCGCTGGGCTTGCTGGTCGCGTTTTCGGTTGCCGCCTGGTTGGGCCGGCGCTGGCCGCAGGCGCGCGGCCTGCTTTTTCCTCTGGCGGGGCTGGCGGCGGTGTGGACGGCCTTGTTGGTCATGGAGCAGATGCTGCCGGTGACGGTGGTGGCGGCAGCGCGCGGGGTCGGCGGCTGGTTGTTGCTGGGCCTGGGCGGGGCGCTGGCCGGGGCAGTGTTTTTTCGGGTTTCGGGCTACCGTTCCGGCGCTCAATCAAGCTAGTCGGCCACTAGCGGCAGAATGGCCAGAACTGGTACCAGCGCCGACAGCGGAATCGATCCTCGCAGCCTTGCAGTTGGCGGGTGTAGGTGGTGGCTCGCTGGTCTACCCGGCTGGCAATAGACTGCAGTTGGCGGTTGTTGCGCCAGCCTCCGCGCTGAAAACCGGTATGGCCGTCGTGGTAGGCCAGATAAAGATGATAGGCGTCGTTCTTGGCCAGGCCCAGGCGCCGGTGCGAGACGTCGTTGTACCAGCCAATGAAATCCAGGGCGTCGGCCATGTTGCTGCGACGCGCGCGGCGATTGCCGGTCGCCTGCTGGTAGTCCTGCCAGGCCGGATCCTGTGCCTGGGCGTAGCCGCGCGCGCTCGACGGCCGGCGACCGGGGATGAAGCCCAGGATACGATTGCGTTCAGGACGAACGCGGGCGCGGAAGGACGACTCCTGCTGAACGAAGGCCATCTGAACGGCGATGGGCGTACCCCAGTGGCGCTCCGAGGCCACCGCGTAGTCATACCAGCGCGGTTGCTGCTCGAAAATCCGGCACAGATTGTCCTGTTGCTGGGGCGGGCGGGTGGCGCAGCCGCTCACCAGCAGCACCGCAGCCAGCAAGATCACGGTAAATCCAGGTTTCTCCATCAGCGTTCTAACGGGGCGGCATGGCAGGATATAGTCCTCGTAAAGAGTACCATGGAGGCTGTTTTGGAGCGGGAAACTACCATGCAGAATGCCATCCACAGGCTGCGCCCGGGGCGTCTTCGCTAATGCTGTGGCAGGCGCTCAATGCGGCCCGTGACCTTGGCCGGGTACAGGATATTGCCGCGATCCTGATTCGGTACGGTTTCGGCGACCTGGTGCGACGGATCGGAATGGCCGGGGCGCTGGAGCGAGCCGGCAAGGCATTGCACTGGAAAAAGGCCGAGGAACTGGCCCGCCTTCAGCCGCCCGAACGCATCCGCCGCATCCTGGAAGAACTCGGGCCGACTTTCGTCAAGCTGGGGCAGGTACTGGCCACGCGCGTCGATCTGTTTGGCCCGGAGTGGCTGGGCGAGTTTCGCAAGCTGCAGGACCACGCGCCACCGGTGGCATGGGAAAAAATTCATGCCCAGCTGACCGAAGACCTCGGGGCGGCGCCCGAAGAGGTCTTTGCCCATGTCGAACCCGAGCCGCTGGCGGCGGCGTCGCTGGGTCAGGTGCACCGGGCTCGCCTCAAGGACGGCAGCGAGGTCATTCTCAAGGTCCGGCGCCCCGGGATTCGTCCGGTGGTCGAGGCTGATCTTCGCCTGCTGCAGCGCCTGGCGGAAATCGTTGAAAACGAGACCGATGAACTGGAACGTTACCGTCCCCGTCTGCTGGTGCGTCAGTTTTCGGCTTCGCTGCGGCGCGAACTGGATTTTGCCGCGGAATGTCGCAACGCCGAGCGGATTGCCCGCTCGTTCGCCGATCGCCCGGAACTAGTGGTGCCCTCGGTTTTCTGGGAATGGAGCGGCGAGCGACTGAACGTCCAGTCGTTTCTCGACGGCATCGGCGGAAACAATCTCGACGCCGTCGACGAGGCCGGCATGGATCGTCACGCCATCGCCGCGGCCGGTACCCGGATCATCCTGCGCATGATTCTCGACCATGGCTTTTTCCATGCCGACCCGCACCCGGGCAACATCAAATACCTGTCCGATAATCGCATTGGGCTGATGGATTTCGGCATGGTCGGTCGGCTCTCGGAGGACCGCCGCCAGGAGGTGGCCGAGTTGCTTTACGGCCTGGTTTCGCGTGATGCCGATCTAGTAGCCGCGACCCTGATCGACTGGAGTGAGAGCGAGGAGACCGTCAGCGACGCCTTGCGCGACGATATCAACGAGTTCATTGACCACTACCACGGCGTGCCGCTGGAAAAGCTCGACATGGGCCGGATGATCAGCGAAATCACCGGCGTATTACGCAATCATCACCTCGTTCTCCCGGCTGATCTGGTGCTCATGCTCAAGGCTTTTCTCACCATGGAGGGTATGGGCCGTTCACTGGACCCGGAGTTCGACATGGCAAGTGAGGCCGCACCCATTATCGAGGAGGTGCTGAAGGCCCATTATTCGCCGGTCAATATGGCCCGGCGCATGCAGCACGGGGTCGCCGAAAGCCTGAAGATGCTCGGCGCATTGCCCAGGGACCTGAGTCGTCTGATGCGCGCCATCCGGCGTGGCCGGATCGAGGTTCATCTCGACATCCAGTCGCTGAAAGACGTTGGCCACCGCCTGGATCGAGCCGCCAGCCGCCTGACCCTGGGCGTGGTAACGGCCGCGCTGATCATTGGCTCGGCCATCGTGCTTAATGTGCAAAGCGACCGCGAGGCCTTTGGTCTGCCGTTGTTTGGATTGCTCGGTTTTGTCGGTGCCGCGTTGGGGGGCGTGTGGTTGCTGTTTTCCATCTGGCGCAGCGGCCGCAACGATTGATCTGCCCGCTGCGGCTGTGTCGGAACTGATGATCAGTATAATCGGGCGGCACTTTTGTCCGTAACCGGAGGCCGAAATGAGAGGCGACAGCATCGTAATCGAGGAGCATCACGAGCGCGCCGCGCAGGGTGCCTATAACCTGATCCAGTCGCGCTTCAGCCCCGGAAACGAGCGGCTGGTAGTTTCGGTGGCCGGTGAGTCGGGCGCCGGGAAATCCGAAATCGCTGAGGCGTTGGCGCAAAAGTTCGACGAGGGCGGAGCGCGCAGCATCGTCTTGCAGCAGGACGACTACTTTGTCCACCCGCCGCGCAGCAACGACAGGGTCCGCCGAGAGGATATCGGTTGGGTCGGTCCGAGCGAGGTCCGGCTGGATCTGATGGAGCAGCACCTGGAGTTGTTTCGGCAGGGGGCGCGCCTGACCAAACCGCTGGTGCGCTACCTCGAAGATCATATCGACGAGGTCGAGATGGATCTGGCGCCGTTTGATGTTGCGATCGTCGAGGGCACCTACGTCACCTTGCTCAAACACGCCGACGTTCGTGTCTTTATCACCCGCGATTATCACGTCACCAGAGCCCACCGCGAAAAGCGCCGCCGGCACGACTCCGAGCTCGACCCGTTCATTGACCAGGTTCTGGCCGTGGAGCACAGCATCATCGCCCCGCATCAAATGCTGGCCGACCTGCTGGTCCACGATGATTACTCGGTCTCGATGCGCGATCCTGAACCCGACCCGCACCAGACCGAGGCAGGGCAACCATGAAGATTGCATTTCTCAACCCGCAAGGCAATTTTGATCGCACCGATGCCTACCTGACCGAGCATCCTGATTTCGGCGGGCAATTGGTCTACGTCAAGGAGGTGGCGCTGGCCCTGGGTCGGCTCGGCGTCCACGTAGACGTGCTGACGCGACGGATTCGTGATCCACAGTGGCATGGGTTCGAGGACGACATCGACGATTTCGGCGAGTTGGCCGACCGGGTCCGGATCGTGCGCCTGCCTTGTGGCGGTGACTCGTTTCTGGCCAAGGAGCGATTGTGGCCGCACCTGCCGGAGATGGCCGATGCCATTGTTTCTTTCTATGGCGATCAAGCGCCGGATTTCCTGACTGCCCATTACGCCGATGGCGGTTTCCTGGCCGCCTGCCTGCAGGTGCGGCTCGGGGTGGGTTTCACGCTGACCGGGCATTCGCTCGGGGCCCAGAAACTGGACAAGCTCGCCGGTGGTGGCCAATCCTTCGAGGAACTGGAGCCGCGCTATCGATTCGCGCAGCGGATCGCCGCCGAGCGGCTGGCGATGGCGCGAGCGGCCCGGGTCATCACTTCGACTACCGAGGAACGCCTGGGCCAGTATGGCCATGCGCTCTACCGGGGTGCGATTGACACGTCCAACGACGCTCGCTTCCGTGTCATCCCGCCCGGCATCAATACAGAAATATTCCATGCCGACGCCGGCAAGGATGACCCGGCGGTGCTGAACCGGCTGCGCCGTATGGTGCGCGATCCTGCGCGTCGCCACGTTGTGGTTGCCAGCCGTCTGGATCCGAAAAAGAACGTGGCCGGCGTGGTCGAGGCGTTCTGTGTCAGCCCCGAGCTGGCTGACGGAGCCCATTTGGCGTTGTTTGTGCGCGGGGTCGATGATCCCTGGCAGGGCATTGATGCACTGCGCGCGGATGAGCAGGCCGTGCTCCAGCCGATTCTTGAGCGCGTCCGGGCCGCCGGGCTCGAAGACCGGGTCAGTTTTGTCAACGCGCGCTCACAGCGCGAGCTGGCCGCGGCCTACCGTTTGTTTGCTGCCAGCGGCTCGGTGTTTGCGCTGCCTTCCCTGTTCGAGCCGTTCGGGCTGGCACCGATCGAGGCGGCGGCCTGCGGGCTTGCGGTCGTGGCTACCCGCAACGGCGGGCCCTCGGAAATCTTTGCCGACGGTGCAGGTCTGCTGATGGACCCGGAAGACCCGGCGGCGATGGCCCAGGCTTTTGTAGAGGGTCTGAATCAGCACGCCGAACTGGCCGCGAAGGGAGTCGAGCGTGTGCTGTCTACCTACACCTGGGACAAGACCGCCAAGGTGTACCTGGACACGATCAGCGCAGCGTCCAAAGAACCGCTGCCGGCTATCGAGGACGGCATTCCTCCGCTGGATGCTTCGGAACGAATCCAAGCCTACCTGGCGGGTTAGTAGCAATCACTCGGTGTCTTGTAGGGCATGCGGGTAGTCGGCTGGCTGGTACCTTCGGCCCTGGCCTAGCATCTCGCGGTTGACCACGACGATTCCACCCGCCGTGATATGGAATCGCCGGGCGTCTTGTTCGGGATCATAACCGACCACGGTGCCTGAAGGCACGATGCAGCCGTTGTCCAGCAAGACGTTGCGCAGCTTCGAGCCAGCGCCAATGTGGCAGTTCGGGTGCACCAGTGCGCCGTCCAGTTCGCAGTCTGCCTCGATCGTACAGTCGTTGAAAATGAGGCTCTTGCGGAGGCTGGAGTCCGAAATCACGCAGCCGTTGCCGACCATGCACTGGATGACCGTGCTGTAGCCGCGCTGGCCGTGGTCGGTGAACTGGGCTGGTGGTCCCTGCACCGGGTAGGTGAAGATTGTCCATTCGGGATCATGAACGTTCAGGGCGGGTTCGTCTTGCAACAGTTCCATGTTGGCCTGGTAGAGGGCGTCCAGCGTGCCGACATCGCGCCAGTAGGGTTGTCCGCTAACCGCGCGGGTCAGGGGGAAGGCCAGGACCCGTCGTTTCTGTTCAATCGAGCGCGGGATAATGTCCTTGCCGAAGTCGTGGCTGGAGTCAGTAACTTCGGCGTCCTGCTCGAGAGCCTGGTGCAGAAAGCCGGTATTGAAGATGTAAATTCCCATACTGACCAATGCGCGCTCAGGATCATCCGGCATGGGCTCGGGCTGTTCGGGCTTTTCCTGGAAGCCGGTGACCCAGTCCTGATCGTCGACCCGCATCACGCCAAATCCGGTTGCTTCCTGGAGCGGAACGATGTGGCAGGCAACCGTGAGCTCAGCGCCGCTGCGGACATGTTCGGCCAGCATTTCGCCGTAGTCCATCTTGTAGATATGGTCTCCGGCGAGGATCAGGGTGTACTTGTGTTGGTAGGCTTCAATGATGTCGAGGCTCTGGTATACCGCGTCGGCCGTGCCCTGATACCAGCTTTCATCTTCCAGCCATTGCTGGGCCGGGATGATGTCAAAGACGCGGCCATGATCGGTATTGAGCTTTTTCCAGCCAACCATCAGGTGCCGGATCAGGGAATGCGATTTGTACTGGGTGAGTACGGCAATTCGGCGAATATCGGAGTGGAGGCAGTTCGACAGGGAAAAGTCGATGATGCGGAACTGGCCGCCAAAGGGCACGGCAGGCTTGGCCCGCCAGTTGGTCAGCATTTCCAGCCGGGTGCCGCGTCCGCCGGCGAGGATGAGGGCCTGCGTCTCGCGGGTCAGCCGGCTCACGTAGCGTGCAGAGGTCATGATGGGTTCAGCTTCATTTTGGCCTATACCCCTATAGTACCTGATGAGCCCAGATGCGTTCCGAGCGAGGGCCGCAAAGCAAAGCGCCGCGGGAACCGCGGCGCTTCAACTTTGTGCTGGGTAGCTGGAATCCCTCAGCGGGCCAACAGGTTGCCCGTTCGATACCAGACACGCAGGCCGATGCCGAACATGTTTTCAGTGCCGGTTACATCCCGGTCGGTGCGACGGAAACCGCCGTGCAGGGCCACCCCCTGACGCAGGCTATAGCGCGCGCCGAGCATGAAGTACTCACCATCATTGCCACGGCCATCGCGGTCGTCATGAAACCGGCCGTAGCCGGCGGCATAGGTCACCTGACCCACTCGGTAGCTGGCCGACAGGTTCAGGAAATCACCGTCATCCAGCCCGCTGTCACGCAACTCATAGCGAGCTGACAGGGCCAGTGGACCCTCGCTGTAGCGAACGCCAAACTTCCAGCCCTCACGGTCGTCCGGGCCGCCGCGGTATTCACTGGCATCGATGTAGGACAGCAACAACTGCACCGGACCGACCGGCGCGATGGCCGAGAACGAGTAGGTGTGGTTGCCGCGGGTGTCTCCTGTGCCCGGGTCGGAACTGTCGTCTACGCCGACAAAAGCAGCGACTTGAACACGGTTGACTGTGTGGTTATAGCGGATCGAGCGGTTTACAAAGCCGCCGTGTCCGAATTGGCCGAAGGCTACACTCTGGTTACCGCGCGCCTGAAGGAAGGTAGCGTTGAACGGATCCCATCCCAGACCGGCGGTCTTGTACGGTGTTTCCAGTCGACCGACCACAACCTGACCGAAGCGTTTGCTGGCCAGGCCGACATAGGTCTCACGGTCGGTATCTTTCTTGCCGTCGACGTCCACGGACATCGCGTAGCGGGCCACACCTCGCAGATCATCGCTGACCTGATGCCCCAGATCGAAAAACAGTCCTCCCCAGTTGCCGGAGTTCGGGCCGCCGTTGGCCCATCCATCCGCCACATGCCAGCCCTTGCGATCCAGGGCTTCCGGGAGACTACCGCCGGCATTGACCACCTCAGCCTGCAATCGAACAAACACGCTGAAGCTGGTGTCCGGCTCGTCGGCTGATGCATTCAAGGGCAGGCTGACGGCGCCAGCCAGCGCCAGAGCGCCGACCAGGGGACGGATTCGGGGCGTACGACATTTCATTTTATTTCACTCCGTTGAAGTAATGCCATGGGAGGCAGGATCAGCAAGGCAGCCAGCGCGCCCACACCCAGGGCGCCACCGACCAGAGACAGGTAGTCAAGTGCTCCGGAGAGGTTGGCGAAACTGGAGTTAGTGAATGCCGGTGCGATGAAAAAAGTGATGACGGCGACAACCCCTCCGACCAGGACGGAAAGACGGATCGCGCCGGCGCTGGCCAGCGTGCCGCGCCGCAGGGCGAGCACCAGCATGGCCGCGTCGATCACCAGGACGGCGATCAGAAGCGGGAGCAGCGGCCGGATGACTTCCAGCAGGACCGAGAGGATGCCGACGATTGAAAATGCCATGGTGAGTTCTCCTGTAGGTTCGGGCTAGACGCGGCCACGCATCATGGCGTTGTAGGCTGCGTGCAGCATCCGGTCTTTCATCACCCACGGCACCCAGTGCTCGCGATACGGGCTGATGAAGGGGAAGGACGGCACCATGTTCAGGGC
>PXBD01000079.1 GCA_003565625.1 Gammaproteobacteria bacterium | reverse complement strand
TCAGTTCGACGTTGTCGCCTACCGGCTCAAGGCCGAGTACAACGTCGAGGCGCGTTTCGAGGCGGTCAACGTATCCACCTGTCGCTGGGTGTCGTGCGACGACGAGCGCGCGCTGGAAAAACTCCGCAACAAGAACGAGCAGCACCTGGCCGAAGACGGCGGCGGCCAGCTCGTCTACCTGGCGCCCACCCGGGTCAACCTGCAGCTCGCCCAGGAGCGCCACCCGGAAATCACCTTCCGCGCCACGCGCGAGGTCAGCGTGTATGTGGCTGTGGAGCAGGCGGCTTGAACACCGGCGCGGACTGATCCTTGGCCCTGCCGTTCACGGACGCTGGAGCTTTTCCTGGCTTGGTAGCCGCCACTTCAGACCGGGGAAGCGGGCAAAGTCTCGATCCATCGTGACCCACTCCGCGCCATGCTCGATGGCGAGTGCGGCAAAGTAGGCGTCGGGAATCAAGTTGCCCTTGGCGTTTGCTTCTTGGCACAGCCGCTTGAATATCTCCCAGTGACGCCTGCCGGGTGTCAGGATCACGACATGTGCTTGCTCAAGCAGGAAATCGCAGAAGCGCAAGGCCTCATTCAGCGGGGAAGGCGGGTCGAACACTCGTGGATGGGTGACCACGCGCAGGAATCCGCTGAGTGCCAGGGTGGACAGCCCGAAAGCGCTTTTAGAAGCGACCATGAGTTCCAGTTCTCTCCGGCACGGACCGTGGTCGGGACTGTCTTCCCGATGAGCATGAACAAGGATGTTCACGTCGGTCAGGATCAGAACGGTTTCTCCATGCGCTCGATCAGGGCGGCCGAGTCGTTGATATCGACACCGGGCAAAGGGCCGCGGCCCTTGAAGGTTGGAATCGGGCCAGTCGGCCCCCGTGGCGTCAACTCCGTGGCCAGCCGCGCCCGCAACGACTCTTCAATCAGTTCGTTCAGTGTCCGCTGAGTCTGGGCCGCATGCGCCTTTGCCTGCGCGAGCAGTTCATCATTCAATCGAATCGTCGTTCTCATGCATTTAAGTGTAAGAACACTGCATCAATATGTCCAGCCACATAAACGCGCCGGTTGTCAGGCCTTCACGTCGACCTGGGGCACAATGCGTCGGTGAATTCTGAAACTTTCGCAATTTGCCCTGAACGGCCCGGGCCATGAAGGTGACAGCGAGTCCCGGCCTGTTCCCCGACCGCCACCGCCGTCGCCAGCTGTTCGCCATCGCGTTGCCGGTGATCGGCGGGATGACCTCGCAGAACATCCTCAACCTGGTCGATATCGGCATGGTCGGGCGGCTGGGCGATACCGCGCTGGCCGCGACCGGCCTGGGCAGTTTCGCCAACTGGTTATCGATGGCCTTCATTCTGGGTCTGTCGACCGGCGTACAGGCCATTGCCGCTCGCCGCCTGGGCGAAGGCACGCGCGGCGAACTGGCCTTGCCGCTCAACGGTGGCTTGCTGCTGGCGCTGCTGCTGGGCACGCCACTGGCCGCGGCCCTGATCCTGCTGGCGCCGGAGATCATGGCCCTGCTCAACCCGGATCCGGACGTGGTCGCCGAGGCCGGGCCGTACCTGCAGGTGCGCTTGCTCGCCCTGGTCGCGGTGGGCATGAATTTTTCCTTCCGCGGCTACTGGTCGGCGGTGCACATGACCCGGCTCTACCTGATCACGCTATTGATCATGCACGCGGTCAACGTGGTGCTGAACTGGGTCTTTATCTTCGGCAACCTGGGCGCCCAGGCGCTGGGCGTGTACGGCGCCGGCCTGGCGACCACGCTGTCGATTTACCTGGGGTTGATGATCTATGTCTACTTCGGGCTGAAATACGCGCGCAGCGAGGGCTTTCTGGGCTCACTCCCGAGTCTGGCCATGCTCAAAGCCCAGCTCAAGGTCTCGCTGCCGGCCAGCCTGCAGCAGTTCTTTTTTGCCGCCGGCATGCTGACGCTCTTGATCATCATCGGCCGCATCGGCACCCAGGAACTGGCCGCGGTCAACGTGTTGATGACCCTGGGCCTGGTGATCATCCTGCCTGCGATTGGTTTCGGATTGGCCACGGCCACGCTGGTCGGCAATGCGCTGGGCCGGAAAGATCCCGACGACGCGAAATTATGGGGCTGGAACGCGGCCGTGTTCACCGGCCTGGTCGGCCTGGGCCTGGGGCTGGCGGTGATGCTGTTTGGCCGGCCGCTGCTGGAAGTGTTTCTGACCGATCCGGCCACGGTCGACCTGGCCTTTCCGGCGCTGATGATTTCGGCGGCCATCATCGGCATTGACGCGGCCGGCATGGTGTTGCTCAACGCTCTGCTCGGCGCCGGCGATACCGGCCGGGTGATGCGCATTTCCATCATCGCGCAGTGGGGCTTGTTCCTGCCGCTGGCTGCGTTGGTCGGGCCGGTGCTGGGAGGCGGCTTGCTGGCGGTGTGGCTGCTGCAGGCGGTCTATCGTTGTGGCCAGGCGGCGTGGTTTGCGCGCGTCTGGCAGCAGGGGCAGTGGCAGCGGATCAGCCTGTAGTCGGCGCTTGCCGGCAGTCTCCAGCGGTTATTCATCTCCTCGGCGCAGCGCTTCAGCGCCAATCGCTGATCTCCGGCTCCACCATCCAGCCGGCATCATCCGCACACTCTGCAAGCTTGCACAGCTGGTGCTGAATGCGTCTGTGGACAGCTGGATTGGCTGCGTCCAGGCGCCAGACCTCAGGCAGACGTCGGGCACGGCGTGACGGTGATATTCCACTACGGCCTGCCGTATTTTGTCTGGACATGGTGACCGAAGCCAGCCCCTATCTATCGGTGCACTCGCCCCCGGGCAGGCATGCATTTTCCCGGCTATCATGGCCGGTTGTGATTGTGGTTTGAACTGCCCCCGCTGCTGTGCCTGAACTCGACGAAACCCTGCTGTCCGCGCTGGACCCTGACCGGGTGCGCCAGGGGCAAGCGCTGTATCGTGCCGGGGCGGTGACCGAGCTGCGGCGCGGGCATGTTGATGAGCTTCTGGTGCTGGCGGGTCGGGTGGCCGGGCGCGCCGGGAACACGTCTCGACCCTACCTTGGCGTGGCCAATGGCCGCCTGAGTGGCGACTGCAGCTGCGCGCGCAAGAGTGATTGCGAGCACGTCGCGGCGCTGCTGCTGGCGGCCATTCACGGCCTGCCGGAAGAAACCGCACCTGCCGCTGGGCTCGTCGCCGGTGCGCCAGCCTTGGGGCACCATCTGGCCTACCTGTTGCGGCTTTCGGCCGACGGTGTATCTCTCGAAGTCGGGCCGGTGCGGGTATCGCTGACTGCGGCGGCCGACGAGCCGGTGACCAGCCCCTACGCGTTGGCCCGGCTGTCGGATTCGACCCAGCCGGACTACCTCACTGCAGCGGATCTGGGTATTCTGCGTGCCATGGCAGACCATGCGGACCCGACCGATGCCCGAACCTGGCACCGGCTGGAGCCCTCGGCCCATGAACTGCTGGGCGCGATGGTCGACAGCGGCCGCTGTCACTGGCAGCGCGCCGATGGTCCGGTGCTGCAAACGGCGCCAGCGCGAGCGGTCAGCGCCGAGTGGCAACTCCTTCCCAGTGGTGATCAGCTTTTGCGCCTGGCGGTCGAAGAGGATCCCGATGTCGAGTTGTTGCCGCTGGTTCCCCCATGGCGAATCGATACTCGCAACGGCCAATGCGCCAGGCTGACCACGGAAATCGACGATGCCCTGCTGGCTGAGTGGTTGCGTGCCGGACCGCTGTCCCCGGAACAGATCGATGCGGTGCGGTCGCGTCTGGCCGACGCGCCGGGCGCGTTTCCGCGACCGCAAGTCTTGCCCCGGCGGTACAGCGATGCAGCGCCGCAGGCCCTGCTCCAATTGGTCAATCTCGTCGTTAAAGGCGAGCGGGGTTCGACGACCGTTCCGGCCGCCCACCTGCGATTTGCCTACGGTCCTGTCGAGCTGGACTGGGATGCGACCGACGACTCGCGCATCGTTGTGCTGCAAGGCACGGCGCGGGATTGCGTAATGACTGTCCAGCGCGATTCGGCCTTCGAGCAGGCCTGTTGTGAGCGGCTTGAGCAGGCCGGCCTGATCCCGGCGCGATCCGCCCGTCTGCAAAACCTGCTGCCCGGGCAGAATGGCCTGTGGGTAGTTCCCGGGAGTGCAGATCTCGAGCAGACCTGGGTTGCCTTCCAGACCCGGCTGGCCCGGTGGGAGAGATCGGGCTGGCGGGTGGAGCGGGCTGAAGGCCTGGTCCTGGAGTTGATCGAGCCGGAGGACTGGTACGGTGATTTGCGCCCCGACGTGCGGGCAGATGATGGCTTCGAGCTGGATCTGGGCGTGGAGTATCGGGGGCAGCGGCGGTCGTTGTTGCCGGCCCTGCTGGGCTGGCTGGAAACGGTCACCGAGCCGACCTTGCGCCTGCTGCTGTCGACCGAGGTGCCGGAGGGCTGGATCATCCTGGCGCTGGATAAGCGGCAGGTAGTGCGGATGCCGATGGAGCGTTTGACCGCCACCCTGCGCGGTCTGGTTGATTGCTTGGATGCCGTGCCCCGGCTATCGGAGGGGCGCCTGCGTTTGCCGCGCGCGCGCCTTGCCGAGCTGACCGAAGCTGCCGGATCGTGGCGGCTGGGTGGGGAGCAGGGCCTGACGAACTTGACCCGACGGCTGGCTGCGTTTGAGCGAATCGCGCCGGTGGCAGCACCCGACGGCCTGCATGCGAGCTTGCGCGAGTTTCAGGCCCACGGTCTGGCCTGGCTCCAGTTTTTGCGCGAGTTCGGCTTCGGCGGCATTCTGGCCGACGACATGGGCCTGGGCAAAACCATTCAGGCGCTGGCCCACATGCTGGTCGAAAAACAGGCCGGCCGCCTGGACCGACCCTGCCTGGTGGTCGCTCCGACCAGCCTGGTGTACAACTGGCGGGCCGAGGCACGTCGGTTTGCGCCGGGGCTGAAGGTGCTCGCGCTCCATGGTCCGCAACGCAAGGGCCTGTTTCAGTGGGTCGAAGACAGCGACCTGGTTCTGACCACCTATCCGCTGTTGCTGCGCGACATCGACCGGCTCGGCAAGTACGAGTATCACCTGCTGATTCTTGACGAGGCCCAGACCATCAAGAACGCACGCGCCCAGGCCAGCCGCCATGTCCGCCAGCTGCGGGCCCGGCACCGATTGTGTCTGAGCGGCACGCCGCTGGAAAATCATCTTGGCGAATTGTGGAGCCTGTTTGATTTCCTGATGCCGGGTTTCCTGGGTTCCCGGGCGCGTTTCCAGCGCCTGTTCCAGCGGCCGATCGAGCGGCATGAGGATAGGGCGCGGCGCGAGATGCTGATCCGCCGCATCCGGCCGTTTTTCCTGCGCAGAACCAAGCAGCAGGTGGCGCCGGAACTGCCGCCCAAGACCGAGATCATCCGCGCGGTTGCGCTGGAGGGCGATCAGCGTCGCCTCTATGAACGGGTTCGGGTAGCGCTGCACGACAAGGTGCGCCGAGCGCTGGAGACGCAAGGGGCCGAGCGCAGTCGAATCGTGGTCCTCGATGCCCTGCTCAAGCTGCGCCAGATCTGTTGTGATCCACGCCTGCTCAAGACCGCAGAGGGGCCGCCGGTGAGCACATCGGCCAAGCTGAGTCTGTTGATGGACATGCTCCCCGAGCTGGTCGCGGAAGGTCGCCGCGTGCTGGTCTTTTCCCAGTTTGTCGGCATGCTCGAGTTGATCGAGGTCGAGCTGGCCCGGCGGGGCATGGAGTACACCCGGCTGACCGGGCGCACGCGCAATCGCCAGCAGGTGATCGATTCCTTCCAGGCCGGCCAGGTGCCGGTGTTTCTGATCAGCTTGAAGGCAGGAGGGGTTGGACTGAACCTCACCACTGCCGACACCGTGATTCACTACGACCCGTGGTGGAATCCGGCCGTCGAGGATCAGGCCACCGACCGCGCCCATCGCATAGGCCAGGAGCAGAAGGTGTTCGTGTACAAACTGCTGGCCGAGGAAACCATTGAGCAGAGGGTCTTTGAGCTGCAGCAGTCCAAGCGCGGCCTGATTGAGGGTCTGCTGGGCGGCGGTGGCGCGGTTGCGCTGAATCCGGACGATCTGGAAGCCCTGTTTGCGCCGCTGGCATAAGGATGGAGACGCAGCAAATTCAATCTTTGGTCGACCGCCTGCTCGCCCGCGATCAGGTCTACCGACCCCTGGCGCTGCTGCGCATGACCCTGCGCCTGGGTCCTGAAGACCAGCGCCGTTGGGAGCGCGGGGAGCTCACGGTGCTGGAAGACGGTCTGGCCGGCAACCCTGAGTACATCATTGACATGGTGCGCGCAGCGGCTGCCTGGGCCGAGCGGCTGGGCCTGCGGGCTGAAGTCGAGTCCAGCCCGGGCGGGCGGGTGTTTCATAACGGCAATGATCATTGCCTGGCCTGTACCGTCTGGCACCGGCCAGCACCTTCCCCGCAGGGTGACCTGTTTCTGGATAGCGGCCTGGCTTCGGCCCGCCACGCGCTCAGCCGCGCCTTGCTCGCCGCCGATGCGGCCGGCGCGGAGCACAGTCTGGCCGAGATGGCGCGTGCCCAACCCGGCCACGAGGTCCAGGCCGATGCCGAGCACCTGGTCGGCGCGCTGGGCTGGCTGGGCCGGTCGGTGAGTGATCCGGCCGAATTTCTGGAAAACATGGACCAGGGGCTGCATGCCCGGGCCGTGCGCTTTCTGGGCCCGCGCGATGCAGAGCCATTTCTGCAGCCGTTCCGGGAGCATTTGATGGCGGCGCTGGATGCGGCTGAATTCGATCCGGATCGTCCGCAGTTGCATCCCAGTGCCCTGGCCGAGCGTATAGGCGACTGGGAGGGCGTAATCGGTGCTACCGAAGCGGTCAGCGACTCGGCCCGCTACAGTGTCTTGCTCGAGCGCCGGGCCCGGGCCGGCCTGGCTGCAGGGCGGCGCGAGATCGGTCTGGCCGCGCTGTGCCAGCTGTGCTGGCGTCATCCGGAGCGGGCCGAGGCATTTCTGGAGTCCTGCGGCGATGAAGAAATTGCTCGTCGTCTGGAGCGCTTCTGGGATCTTGAACCCCTGATCCCGATCGGCTTGTTCCCGGCCTGGCTGACGGCCGGTGGCTATCGTCTGCCGGAGATCGATCCCGATACTTGCCCGGATTCAACCGAGGTTCAGGCCCTGCAGGTTACGCGCCGCCTGCTGGCCGAGCCCGGTGATACCAAGTCTCGCCAGTGGTTGCAGCTGCACGCAGGCCCGTTGTTCGAGGCCTGGTTGCAGCGTCGCGCTTGATCGGGGATCAGAACCGAATCGCGTCGCGGGGGCGGTCGCGGCGGCGGGTTTCGCGTTCCTGGTAGCGGGCCCGGCAAGAAGAGGTCTGCAGGACCATCTCGCACTCCAGGTAATCGGTGATTTCAATCAGCGCGGCGCGGATGGCTTCGCCGGCCGGAGTGTTTTCTTCGTTGGCCAGATTGCCGCTCAAGCGACCGATGCTGCCGCGCAGGCTCACCGCGCTGTCCTGGGTGCGGCCCTCGATGGTGCGCACATGGGCTATTTCCCCGGTGGTGGCGTTGATCACCTGCACGTCGACCGCGACATAGGCCTGGGTGCTGCCGCCGCCAACGCCGATGCTGCTGCGCCGGCCGCCAATGTTGATGCCACCGATGTTGACGCCACCGCCCGAGCGCTTGGTTTCCTCGCTGTAGTCGGTGACGGTGCCCATGACGATGTACTGGGCGCCGGTGAGTTGGCCGATTTCGGCGGCCGTGTCGGGCCGGACGCGGCCGGAGGCGGCAAAGTCCTGTTCTTGCAGGACGTGGTCGATGCGCTCGCGCTCAACAATGGTGAAGGCGTTGATGGCGGCCAGTTCGCTGGCCAGCATGCTGCCCAGTTCACGACCGATGCCGCCGCCCCACCAGCCGGCGTTGGTGGCGTCATTGGTGAACTCGGCAACGGCCAGTACCGGGCGGTCCGCCATTGCTGCTCCGCTACCCAGCAGCAGCAGGCTGGCAAAAAACGCGCGCTTGATCATGTTGACTTCTCCTGATGGTGTTGAGTTTGGAAACGCTTTCCTTGTCCGACATAGTACGGAAAAAGAGTTCCATACCTGCCATGTAACCAGGGAGAAAATCTACGCAGGTCTGGCTGTACCGCGCATGAACAGCCGGTACAGCAAGGGAATGATGAACAGCGTGAGCAGCGCTGAGACGGTCAGGCCCCAAACCAGGGTCACCGCCACCGGCCCCCACAGCAGCGAGCGCCCGCCCAGGCCGAGCGCCAGCGAGAGCAGGCCTGCGATGGTGGTGGCGGTGGTCATGATAATGGGAATTACGCGCCGACGGGCGGCGTAGATGGTGGCGTGCAGCGGCCGCATGCCGCCAGCCAGGCGCTGGTTGGCGGCATCGATGAGGACGATGGCGGCGTTGACGGCAATGCCACCCAGGGCGATGATCCCGTACATGGTGTACAGGCTCAACGGGTTGTTGGACACGAGCAGCCCGAAGACCACGCCGGTAAAAGCCATGGGCACGGTGATCAGGATCAGGAAAGGCTGGAAATAGCTTTTGAACTGGGTGGCCAGGATCAGGTAGATCAGGCCCAGCCCGAGCAGGAACAGCACCGCCATGGCTTCCAGCGATTCCTCGATATCGTCAAGTTCGCCGGTAAAGTCCAGATCGGTGCCGGGGAAGTCGGCACGAATTTCGTTCCAGGCGGCCTGGATGCGCCGGTTGACCTCGACCGTATTGGTTTCGCGACGGTCGATATCGGCCTCGATGGTGATGGTCCGGCGCAGGTTGTAGTGACGGATCACGCCGGGGGCCTCGCCGGCCCGGGCCTCTACCAGGGCGCCGAGGCGGGTGGTGGCGCCGCCCGGCAGAAACACCGGGTCGTCCAGCACGACGCCCGGTTCCAGCGGCCGCTCGCGCCCGGCCTGTACCCGCAATTCAAAGCGCTCGCCGGCCGCGCGGGTGAAGCCAACGATTTCTCCATCTACGTGCAGGCGCAGCAGGCGCGCAATCATGTTCGGCGCCAGTCCGGCCTGGATCAGCGCTTCGCGGTCCAGGTCCAGAATCAGCTCCGAGCGGCCCGGAACCCGATCATCGCTGATGTCGCGGGTGCCGGGAATGCCTTCGATCAGGCCGCGCACGGCATCGGCGGCGGCCCGCAGTTCCTCGAAATCATCGGCCCGCACCTTGACGTTGATCGGCTGCTGGGTTGGCGGTCCGCCCGAAATCTGCAAAAACGCAATCTGCCCGCCGATCGGCGTGCCCAGGACCGACTCGCGCATGCCCTCGATGATGGCTTCCATGCTGCGCCCGCCCTGGTCCGGGTTGAGCGAGACGATTACCTGGCCGAACTGATCGCCAAACAACGGTTCCACGTCGGTGAACTGTACGCCGGCCAGGCTGGTGACGCTGCGAGCCTCATGATCAAGCAGGCCCTCGCGCACGCGCGCCTCGACCTGCTGTACCCGCTCCAGGGTTTCGGACAGCGAAACATCGCCCGGCATGTCCACCTGGACGTAGAACAGCCGCATCGGATCGAAAGCGAAAAACTCCAGCCGGACCAGACCGGCGGCCACGGCCGCCAGAGCCAGGGCAAAGGTCAGCCCGGCAATGGCCAGGAATCGCTTGGGGCGCCGCAACACGTAGGCCAGGGCGCGCACATAGTCGCGCCGGACCTTGCGGGTGAAGCGTACCCGCCAGTGATACGGGTTGTTGGGTGGACGGTAGGCGCTGTGGGTTACCTGGGTGGGCAGAATCCAGAACGCCTGGATCAGCGAAATCAACAGGCCCACCGTGACCACGAACGGCACGATGAACATGAACTTGCCGACGATGCCCGGCAGCAGCATGAGCGGCAGAAAAGCCGCAACCGTGGTCAGCACCGAAGCGGTCAGCGGCACGCCCACCTCGCGCAGCGCGCGCGTGGCCGCCTGGAGCGGCTGCTGACCGATCCGCAGGCGGTAGTAGATCGCCTCGACCATCACTACCGAGACATCCACCAGCATGCCGAGCACGATGACAATGCCCAGCAGCACCGTGATGTTGAGCGTGTAGCCGAGTGCGGCCAGGACCGCAAACACCCCGGAGATGCACAGGATCAGACCGACACCGACCAGCAGGGCAATACGCGTGGCCAGAAACAGCCAGCACACGAGAAAGACCAGCAACAGACCCACAACGGCGTTGTTTTGCATGATGCTGATGGCTTCGCGGGTGGCGATGGTCTGGTCGTCGGCCAGCACCAGCGTGATGCCCTGTTGCTGCAGCACCGGATTGCGCTCGATGATGTAGCTGTTGAGTTCCTCGATCAAATCCAGGGTATTGCTGCCGGCGCGCTTGGTGACCGAAAGCATCACCGCGGGCTGGTTTTCATAACTCACCAGTTGTTCGGGAATGCTTGAGCCCAGCCGCAGCCGGGCAACATCGTCAAAACGCACTGCCTCGCCGTGCGGGCCGGCGTTGAGGGTCAGGCCGGAGAGCAGTTCGGGATCGATCGAACGTCCCTCGGAGCGGATCAGCCATTGCCCGCTGTCGGTCTGGAGGCGTCCGGCGAATACGTCCTGGTACCAGCCGGCGGCAGCCTGGGCCAGGTCCAGCGCATTGAGTGAACGCGCGGCCAGCGCAGACGGGCTGAACAGCACCTGCAGCTCCGGCGTATTCAGGCCCTGGGCCAGGATCTGGTCGACCCGGGTCAATCGCTCCAGGTCCTGACGGGTGCGTCGGGCCACGCTGCGCAAGCGGTCATCGTCGGCCTGGCCGACCACCAGCACGATTGCGGTCGGGAAAGCCGACGAACTGGTCACCTCGACAATGTTGGGGTCGCGGGCCTCGGGCGGGAACTCGTCGTTGACCATGGCCTGGACTTCGCGCCGCAAGTCTGCAATGCGGCGTTCGAACTGGCGCTCGGAAATTTCCTCGAAGCGGATCAGGATATTGGAGACGTTCTCGCGGCTGCTGGAGACCACGAAGCGCACGTCCTGCAGGCGCGCGATGGCCTCTTGCAGCGGGTCGGTGATCAGCCGCTCGACGTCTTCGGCCGACGCGCCCGGCAGCACCGTGTTCATGTTGATCCAGTTGAAGTTGATTTCCGGATCCTGCTCGCGCGGCAGCAGCAGGTAGGCCGCGGCCCCCATCACCAGCACCACGGCCATGAAGATATTGGCCAGCGGGTGGTTGGAGTACAGGCGTTGGAGCATGGTAGTTGGCCTCGGCAGACCGCGCCTAGCGGTTGCCGATGCTCACGCGCTGACCCGGCTGAACCCGGCGCCGGCCATCGTCGATCAGGCGGGCTTCCGGCGCCAGATCTTCGGCCAGGTAGGGACGGCCGGCGTCCGCGCCGGGCAGCGGGTGAAACATCACGGTGGCGCCATCGTCGCCCAGCATCAGTACGCCAAGCCGGCCGTCACGCTGCAGGATAAAGTCGCCGGGCAGGGCCGGCCGGGGATCGGTCCAGCGGATGCGGCCCTCGCTGCCGACCGGCGCGGTTTGGCCGGTAAAGACCAGGCGCACCTGCTGGCCACGGGTGGCTGTACTGATGACCGGGGCCACGCGCTCGATGCGCACCGGCCAGCGGCGGCCGCCGGATTCAAAGTGAATGGCCTCGGCAGCCACCAGGCCGGGGATCTGCTCGGGCGGGAGACTGGCGCTGACTTCCAGGTCGTCGGTCGTGATCATCTGCAGCAGCGCCGTGCCGGGCGCGGCCAGCGTGCCGACCCCCACCACCCGCCGGGTGACCACGCCGCCAAACGGGGCATGGATGCGGGTGCGTGTCAGCATCAACTCGGCCTGTTCGACCTCATTGCGCGCGGCTGCCAGTTCGGCCTCGCGCAGGCGCAGATTGGTTTCGGCTTCGAGCAACTGATCCTCGGACACGAAGCGCTCCGGGGCCAGGCGACGGGCCCGCTCGGCGCGGATGCGGGCCATATC
Source organism: Gammaproteobacteria bacterium (assembly GCA_003565625.1). Lineage (GTDB taxonomy): Bacteria > Pseudomonadota > Gammaproteobacteria > Xanthomonadales > Wenzhouxiangellaceae > Wenzhouxiangella. The sequence goes on along the minus strand of PXBD01000079.1, from coordinate 4,902 downwards.
GGAAGCAGCTTCGGCCATGGCCAACCGGGCCCGGGCGGCATCGCGCCTGATTTGGTACTCCGCATCGTCGAGTCGAACCAGCAAGTCACCGGCGCTCACCGTCTGACCGGGGCGCGCGGAGATTTCGCCAACCCGGGCGCTGATCTCGGCGGCCAGGGTGATGTCATCCAGGCTTTCCACGCCGGCCGCAGCCTGCCGTTCCATCAAAACGGCTACCTCGGCGAAAGAGCGCACCGTGACCGATTCGGTCGCATGGAGCATTGCCGGCGCCAACGCCAGCGCCAGGCAAGTCAGCAGAGTTTTCATTGCCCCATTTTATGCGCTGCACCGGCATGGTGGATGTGACAGAAGTAAGGCTGGCGGTTTGCGGCCATGCATAATGCAAGCCAGGACGTGCCGAAAACTTTCAGGGAGACAGGATACGGTGTCTGTGCTGCACGGCCTGGCCGGGATTGCGATCATTTTGCTGATCGGCTGGGCTTTGTCGGAAAAACGATCGGCCATCGTCTGGCAGACGGTGGCGGTGGGTATCGGCCTGCAGCTGACCCTAGCCGTGCTGGTGCTGTGGGTGCCGCTGGGCCAGACCCTGTTCGACGCCATCGGGCGCGGGTTTGTCACCCTGATCGGATTTACCGCGGCCGGCTCGCAGTTCGTGTTCGGGCCGCTGGCCGACGGCGAGACCTTCGGCTTCGTGTTCGCCTTCCAGGTCTTGCCGACCATCATCTTCTTCGCTGCCCTCATGGCCTGCCTGTATCACCTGGGTGTCATGCAGAAACTGGTCGAAGGCATGGCCTGGGTGATGACCCGCCTGATGAAGGTCTCGGGCAGCGAGTCGCTGGCCACCGCGGCCAACGTCTTCGTTGGCCAGACCGAAGCGCCGCTGGTGGTCCGGCCGTTCATCATCGGCATGACCCGCTCGGAGTTGTTTGCCTTGATGACGGGCGGCATGGCGACGATCGCCGGCGGCGTGCTCGCCGCCTACGTACTGCTGCTCGGCGGAGCCAGCCCGGAAGAGCAGGCGTTTTTCGCCAAGCATCTGATCTCGGCTTCGATCATGGCCGCTCCGGCTGCGCTGGTCATGGCCAAATTGTTTGTCCCTGAAACCGAAGTGTCTGAAACCGTCGGCACGGTGCGAACCGCCATCGAGCGCCCGCACGTGAACCTGATCGAGGCGGCCGCGGGCGGCGCCGGCGAGGGCCTGAAGCTGGCCCTGAACGTAGGTGCGATGCTGCTGGCCTTTCTTGCCCTGATCGCCCTGATCAACTGGCCGCTGGGCTGGTTCGGCGCGATCACCGGTCTGGAGGACTGGTTGGGTCGCCCGCTCGATCTGGCCTTGATCCTGGGCTGGATCTTCGCCCCGCTGGCGTTCCTGGTCGGCGTGCCCTGGGAGGAGGCCGTCACGGTCGGCGGTCTGATCGGGACCAAGATCGTGGCCAACGAGTTTGTTGCCTACATGGCCTTAGGCGAGCTGCAGGTGGACTTGAGCGAGCGCTCGGTGCTGATCGCGACCTACGCCCTGTGCGGTTTCGCCAACTTCGCCTCTATCGCCATCCAGATTGGCGGCATCGGCGGCATCGCCCCGGCCCGCCGCCCCGACCTCGCCCGGCTGGGCCTGAAAGCCGTGCTGGCCGGGGCGCTGGTGTCGCTGCTCAATGCCGCCTGGGCCGGGATTCTGGTTGGCTGATCTTCATCGGGTGATACTCAAGCGCGCGGCCTGAAGGTCAGCGACACCGAGTTGATGCAGTAGCGCAAGCCGGTCGGCGGTGGCCCGTCGTTGAAGATGTGGCCCAGGTGGGCGTCGCATTTCGGGCACAGCAGTTCGATCCGGCGCATGCCCAGCGAGTTGTCCTCGCGCTGCTTGATGCCGGCTTCTTCAAGCTCGCCGTGGTAGCTGGGCCAGCCGCAGCCGGAGTGGAACTTCGAGCCGGAATCGAACAGCGGGGGGTCGCAGCACACGCAGTGGTACACCCCGTCTTCGAAGTGGTCGTCGTACTCGCCGGTAAACGGCCGCTCGGTGCCGGCCTGGCGGGTGACGCGGTACTGCTCGTCGCTGAGCTGATCGCGCCACTCGGCATCGGTTCTGGTAATCTTTTCCATGTTGAGGTCTTTTGGCTTTGGATGTGGCACAAGACTACCGCCAGCGCTGTCAACCCGCAGAGCTTGAACCACCGAATCCTGATGTATATACTTTGGATATACCAAAGACTCGATGCATCGGCAATGACTGCAGCTCGCAAGACGACCCACCATTTTGAAGGCCGGATTCAGGCTTGGGGCAACAGCATGGGTTTGCGTATCACCCGTGCTGTCGGCGAAGCGGCCAAGCTGGAGCAGGGGACCTTGGTCACCATGGAACTGACCGATGATGGATTACTGATTCGTCCCAAGGAAGCACCCGGCAAGGTGTGGACCGAAGATGAGTTGCTTGAAGGCATGACCCCGTACTCGGCCCACGCCGACGAACTGCCCGAATTGCTCAGTCACGAATATTCAGGCTGATGGCTCGGTATGTTCCGAGTCGCGGCGAGATCGTCTGGCTTGATTTCGAACCAACGCGCGGCAAGGAGATTGGCAAGTATCGCCCGGCCCTGGTTCTTTCAAGCGCAAAGTACAACAGCAAAACCGGGTTGTTGATTTGTTGCCCGATCAGCACCAGCATCCGTGGCGGTGCTACCGAAGTCGCGGTCACCAGCCTCGACCAGGACTGCGTTATCGCGACCAACCTGGTCCACACCCTCGATTGGCGCGAACGCAAGGCCAGCAAAGCGGCCAGCGCCGACCCTGCGCTTTTGCAGGAAGTGCTCGATCGGCTTCTTCCATTGCTCGGCGCGAAACCCTGACCATATCGGCAAAGGTTTGCAGCTGACCAGGAGCGAGGTGCGCCTCGGCTGATGGCAGCGCTTGACCGGGCTGCTGCCGCGACTGTGGTCGCCGGGGTATCCGGCTCTGTGGCGCCGGCCCGGGCTGCCAGCCGAGACTTCCAGCCGGCCTATCTGCGCCTGGTCGAGGCCGGTTTGCTCGACGAGCGTATCGAGGCCATCGCCGCGCACTACGACCAGTGCGGGTTATGCCCGCATCAGTGCGGGGTCAACCGCAACGACCGCGAGACTGGCCTGTGCGGCGCCTCGGCCCGGGCCCAGGTCTACAGTCACGCGCCCCATTTCGGCGAAGAAATTCCGCTGGTCGGTCGGCGCGGCTCGGGCACGATCTTTTTCTCGCACTGCAATCTGCGCTGCGTGTTCTGCCAGAACTGGCCGGTGGCCCACGCAGGGCGCGGCCGTGCGGCCAGCGATCGCCAGCTGGCCGACCGCATGATCGATCTGCAGCGGCGCGGCTGCCACAACATCAACTTCGTCACCCCGACCCACGTCCTGCCCAATATCGCCTGGGCGCTCGGTATCGCCGTGAGGCGGGGCTTGCGCCTGCCGCTGGTCTACAACACCAGCGGCTACGAGCGGGTTGAAATGATCCGGCTGCTCGACGGCATCATCGACATCTACCTGCCGGATCTGAAGTTCATGGACGGGTCGCAGTCTGAGCGCCTGGCCATGGAGCGGGCCGGCGACTACCCGGCCATGGCCCAGGCCGCGATCCTGGAAATGCACCGTCAGGTCGGCAAACTGGTGACCGACGAGCGCGGCAACGCCCTGCGCGGGCTGATGATCCGCCACCTGGTCATGCCCAACCGGGTCGCCGGCACGCGCGAGTTCGTGGCCTGGGTGGCCGAAAATCTGCCGCTGGATACCTACGTCAACATCATGCCGCAGTGGCGGGTCGAGCACCGCGCCTTCGAGCACGAGGACATCGCTCGCGGGATTACCGTCGGGGAATTCCTCGAAGCCATGGACTGGGCGCGCAAGGCCGGTCTGAGCAATCTCGACGAGCGCGCCGTATCGGCCGAGAAGGTCTATCGACAGCGGCTGGGATCCTGATTCACGGCGTTTCTCGAATCATTCGGCAGGTTTGCCGAGCTTTGACGCTGCAAGCCGTCGCCGGGCGGGGAAGTCCGCTGAAGGCCTCGCCACGCGTCGAACTGAAGCGGGCTTCCCCGCCCGGCGACGGCAACCCGGGCTGGATCGGATCACAAGAAGAAACGCCGTGAAGCAGACTTGCGTTCTCAGGTCGACCACAGCCCGCCGATGGCTTGACCGCACTGACCGCAGTGGCCATCGTCCAGATCGACCTCATCGACAAAAAAGCCGAGCCGGCTGATCACCTGGTGGCCGCAGTTGGGGCAGCGCGAGTTCTCGCCTTCGTGTCCGGTCACCCGGCTTATGTAGACGTGCTCGAGTCCGCAGTCCAGGGCCACGCGGCGGGCCTGGTCCAGGGTCGAGACCGGCGTCTGCGGCAGGTTGGTCAGCTGGTAGAGCGGGTAGAAGCGCGCCAGGTGCAGCGGCGTGTCGGCGCCGAGTTCGGTACGGATCCATTCGCACATCCGGGCGATGTCATCCATGTTGTCGTTCAGCCCCGGAATGACAATGGTGGTGACCTCGAGATGGACGGCGCTGGCGCGCAGCTGCAGCAGGGTGTCGAGGATGGGCTGGAAGCGCCCGCCGACCAGCTCGCGGTAGAAGGTTTCGTCGAAGGCTTTCAGATCCACGTTGACCGCATCCATCAGCCCGGTCAATGCCGTCAGGGGCTCTGGATTGATGAATCCGCCGGTATGCATGAGATTCATGAGTCCGGCATCTCTGGCGCGCTCGGCAATGGACACCATGTACTCGTAGAACACCACCGGCTCGCCGAAGGCATAGCTGATCGAGCGCAGTCCGGCGATTTGCGCCTGCTCGACCACCGCCTCCGGCGGCATGTCGTAGGCGTGCACTTCATGCGGCGCGACCTGCGCCATGTCCCAGACCTCGCAGAACTTGCAGCCCAGGTTGCAGCCGGCGGTCGACACGG
>PXBD01000066.1 GCA_003565625.1 Gammaproteobacteria bacterium | reverse complement strand
TTTTCCCCTCAGGTTTACAGTCTGGCCCCCCGTATTCTCAAAACCTGAGAAGGGTCCGGATTGGCTGCTGAGAAAAAAGGAGGGGAATTTTTTCGGCAGGGGCAAATCCGGGTTAAGCTTGCCCTGCAGTGTTCGGAAACGAGCCTGCGCTACACGTCCCGATTTAGCCCGACTTGCGGGGGACGTTAAACGAATACCGCTAAACAGGGCGTTTCCGATCAAGAGGAAATGATCATGTCACTCCCCGTTGGTTTGATGAATATCTTCGTCCTGAAGTCCCGGGTCGAAGCCCGCTTCGTCGGCGGTCTCGAGGGTTTCCGCGAGCAGCTCCAGCATTACGCCGAAGACGACTTCCTGTTCCGCATGGGCGCGATGAGCGGTCAGGATTTCCAGGAAATACTGCACAAGCTGTCCTCGGGCGGGCTGGATCCGGACCAGGATCTGGCCATGGCCGAAGCCATGCACGGCCCCACCCAGCACACGCCCGGCATCGTCTTCAACCAGTTCGCGCCGGACGCCCTGATCGGCGGCTGGGTCGCCCGGGCCGAGGCTGAGCCGTCTTCGCCGGACATCCTCGCCCGCGCCTGAGCACAAGCACCGACAGCACCACCGTCCCGATTTAGCCCGACTTGCGGGGGACGTTAAATGCATACCGCTAAACAGGGCCTTTGCAAAGAGGAAAACCGCATGAGCAGACCATTTGATGTTCCGATGTCACCCGAGCAACTGCCGCAGCAGCGGCTGGTAGAGGTTGTCGGGCTGCCGCCACTGCCACCGGGCACCCGCATCATCACCGATGCGCTCAAGATCCCGAAGAAGCAGGCCCAGCGCGCCGGTCCAAAGAAAGACACCTTTCTGGTCGCGCTGGAGTGGGCCTGGAGTCCCATGCACAGCCGGCTGCAGGGGTTCAGCCTGGAGCGCTACGAAAACCGCGACTGGGTGCTGTGGAGTTACTTCGTCGATCTGGAAGAAAACGGCGACGATCCATGGGTGGTCAGCGCCGTCTGCCCCCGCAGCGATCTCGATGAACGGACTGCAGCGATCCACCTGGTCATCGCCTCACTGAAGGAAGAAATCGAGGTCCAGGACCTGGATCACTTCCACTGGATTGCCGATAGCGGGCTTCTGGGCCCGGCCGAGATGCGTGCGATTTCCAGGCATGTCTGGCCCGAGAAGCCCAAAAGCCTGGACGGGGAGAAGAGCTGACATGGTCGTCAGGAAACGAAATGGCCCATTGCCGCCCGACCATCCGCTATACGGCACCCGCATCATTTTCTGGACGAAGCGACCAACGCCTGAGCAATTTGCGAAGCTCAAGGCACAGGCGAGCTCGGCGCCGGCAGATACGGATGTTGTAACCGACAACGAGGATCAGCCGGCGCCGGGGACACCGCATGACCCTTAAGATCGATTCCGGCGTCGAGCCAGTTGTCGTGGATCGCTCCAGCATCGTGTGGCACCTGCCGCACGATGCCATGGACATCCCTGCCGAAGTGCGAGAGCAGTTTGTCCTGAGCGACTCGGAACTGGCCAAGGAACTTCTGCGCATGACTGACCATGCCACGGCCCGGCTTTTTGGTCTGGATGTCCAGAACCCGACCGTGGTGTGGGCTCCGGTCAGCCGCTTGGTGGTGGATGTGGAGCGTTTCCCGGACGATGTCGACGAGCCGATGGCTGGGCGTGGCATGGGGGTGATTTACCAGCTCACTTCAAATGGTCGCCCGCTGCGGCGGCCGATCTCCGCTCAGGAACGCCAGACTCTTCTGAACGATTGGTACTGGCCGCACCACCGAAGACTGGAAGCGGCAGTCGACAGAGCCATCGGCCGGCACGGCCGCTGCCTGCTGATCGACTGCCACAGCTTTCCGTCCAGGCCGCTGCCTTACGAACCCGATCAGAACCCCGTCCGACCCGAGATCTGTCTCGGAACCGACGACTATCACACCCCGGCTGATCTGCTGCACGCAGCCCTCAAGGCGTTCAGGGCGGAGGGCTTACAGATCGCCACGGACCGCCCTTTTGCCGGCGCACTGGTGCCGCTGTCGCGCTACCGCAGGGACCCACGCGTCAGCGCCACATCCAGCGGCTGGTCACAATTCGGCGCATAGGTCACCTGCACCAGGCATTCCTCCGCGCCGGTTTGCACGGCGTGCAGGGCGGCATCCCGGGCCGCATGGGCGCCGATTCGGTCGATGTGGGTGGGGTGTTTGCCGCAAAGGGCGCCGCCGCCTAAGGGCACGCGCGGGCCGTAGTAGTCCATCACCAGCTTGCGGCCGGTCTGGCCGTTGTCGCCGTCGCTGCCGCCGTTCAGCAGCGGGCCGTTGGGGTTGATCGGGCACTGGATCTGCGGCCACGGGCTGGTCCAGCGCGGGTCTTGCTGTTGCAGGTTTTTGTAGGCGCGCTCGAGGGTGGCAAGGATGCGCTCGCACAGGTCCATCAGGCGGGTCTGTTCGCGCTGCTGCAGGGTGACCAGGATGTGTTCGACGGACCAGTCGTTTGGGTTTTCGCGCAGGCGCACCAAGAGCTTACCGTCCGGGCCCTCGCCGGCAAGGATTCCGCTGCGGCAGGACTCGGTCAGTGCCTCGCGGAAGGCGTGGGCCAGGTGGTGTTCGGGCGGCAGCCAGCGGGTCTTTTGGTCGGAGCCGGCCCAGCCGATGACGATGGCCTGGTCGTTGACATGATGACTCCAGCGGGTCGGGTCGCCGACCTGTTCGCAGATCGTGTTGATGAGCTGGTAGCGGTTGGCGTCGATGGCATTGCCGGGCACGTAGCCGATATCCAGCCCGGTTTGCACCACCACGTCGCGCCAGTCCAGGCCGATGGGGGTGCGGGTGCACAATCCGCCGGACAGCCACACCTGGTCAGACCAGCAGGCGACTTCGACCTGGCCGTTTTCGATCATGGCCGGGGCGACCTCGTCGCTGAAGGCCCAGAAGGGCCGGCGGATCCAGCGCGAGAGTTTCGCCAGCAAGGCGATCAGCAGGCCCATCTCGGCGTTCATGGAGCCGGACACGTCGAGGTAGACCTGGCACGCGCGTTTCCCGCCTTGGGCGATGGCTGTAGGTCGTTGTTTATTAAATGCGAATCAGGTTTTTAAGGCTTTCGTTGTGCGGTGGGTTCTGTTAGACTTATGAATCGAAATTCGGGTGAATTTTCAATGAAAATCGTCGCTGAACCAAAGTCCGGGAAAAGAGCGACACGCGAGCAGATTCGGCGCGCGGTGGCGACTTCGACGGCCATTGAAACCCGGCAGTCAGTTTCCGATCTTGAAGAGAAACTGAATTCAGGCAGAAACCGTTTTCCCAATGCGAGGCTCGCCAAGCTCAAGTCCTGAGTCGTTTCGTTGGTGTCACTCCAGCCGGAGCGCTTCTCGCATCAGCTCCGTCATCGGCGTGTAATCGTGCGCGAGCCCGTGCTGGATCGCCGAAAAGTATTGATTCCTGTTTGCATCCCATGTGCTGTAGTCCAGCGGCCCCGGGCCAGCCTGTATGGCCATGACGTCTGCCAGCAGTCTCGCGAGGCGTCCATTGCCTTAACACAAGCCCGTTCGAGCCAGGCTCGTATTCGGCTTCCAGGCCCGATGCGGTATAGCGGTCAGTCATCGACCGGTGTCTCAGGCTTACTTGGCGGATAGCCGGGTTCCATGGAGAAATCTTATCAGTCTGGGGTTAGGGGTCGGCGCCGGGAGGCACTGCCTACACTTGTCAAGCGACACCCGCTATTGCCCAGATAGCCACTGTCGCGTTCCACACGGATGCCCTGTGGGATTTGGTTACATTGGTGGATTGGGTCTGTCATCGGCTTTACTCAGTAGTCGAGTGTGCGGTCTACAGGAACCTTGCGCCTTAGTGATCGAATAGCACTTTCAGTCTCTTTTTCGGCGAGTCGAAGCGAACAGCCGCCTGATCAAAGTGGGCGGGGTCGAACGGCCAGTTGTCCGGTCGGGCTCCGCGCAGCCAACTCCGCAGGTCCGCATACTCCTCGTGCTCTGGGTCATTGATGACCGCCAGCAGCCTTTCATAACCCCAAACACCACCGCAGTCTTCCGGCGGGCAGGCCCCGGCGCCGTCGATGCAGGCCGGGTAAGACTGATCCGGTTCGGCCAACAGCAGTCCGGTCAGCGTGATGGCATGCTGCCATCCATCGCCGAAGTCGTAGAGGTACTGCATGACATCGCCGGGCTTCTGAAAAAACTGGGAAACAGGAACCTCCCACCCGGCCAGGACCGGCGGCAGACGGTCCGCGTCAAGGGGCAAGCCGACTGGCTGGCGCAGTCTCGACTTGGGCCGCCGGGCGCTGAACTCGTGCAGATGGCAGTCCAGCCAGCCCATGCTGTCCTGGATGGCAACGTGGAGATCCCAGAACGAGTAGTTCTCAGGGACATCGATCAGACGCGATACGGAAACGGGACCATCCTCGAGATCAATCCTGAAGCGCAACACGGTTTTCGGCCGCGCTGTTCGTTTATTGGTGGCCATGAATGTCGATTCCGCCTTTTTTGTAGAGGGCTTGCAGTACTTCGCGCATATCGTCGGGCAGATAGTCCCAGCCCTTGCGCGCGATCTGTTCCGGGACGCCGAACAGGGCCTCCGCGACTCCGCCGGCAATGGCGGCCACGGTGTCGCTGTCGCCGCCGATGGAGATCGCGTTGCGGATGGCGTCTTCGAAGTCGCTGGCGACCAGTGCACAGACCAGGGCCTGGGGCACGGTTTCCTGGCAGGTTTCGTTGAAGCGATAGGTAGGGCGGATATCGTCCGGCGTGCGGTCGAGGTCGTAGCCAAAGCGCTCGGTCACGGCCAGGCGAATGAACGCAGCGGGCTGTCCGATGCGGGCCAGATAGATAGCAAGCGCCGTGGCCGCTGCACCTTTCATCCCTTCAGGATGATTGTGGGTGACTTCGGTGACGCGATGGGCCAACTCGATCGCCTGTTCTTCCGACTGCGCCAGCAATCCGGCGGGTGACACCCGCATTGCTGCGCCATTGCCGAAGCTGTCATAGGGCTCAAGCGAGTCCGACATCAGCCAGCGGGCAAACATCCCGCCCCAGCCGCCGTTCTCCCAGTGGCGTCGCCCCCAGTCCTTCAGTGCCTCGCCAGGGTGACGGTCGTTGACGAGCGCGTCGGCCACGGCCACGGTGCAGACGGTGTCGTCGGTATAGAAGGCCTTGGAATCAAACAGCGGCCCGAAGTCCTTCCTGCGGACGTTCTGCCACTCGTAAACCGAGCCCGCGGTGTCGCCAATGATTGCACCAACCATGTTTTGAGGATAACCGAATCTTCAGCTATACATGTGCTGTGCATTCGGCACTCCGGGGGGTATTCCTTGTTTGCTTTGGCGTTGAAACCCTCGACCACGCCGCTGGAAAGTTGCCGCCAGTTCATTGAGCATCCGATGCCCATAGCCGGAACACACGACAGCGGTAACGTACTGCTTAACGTACGTTCGAAATCGCGTACCATCTCAATGGTTACGTTCCGGAGACCTGACATGTCCGCCATCACCGCCAGCGAAGCCCGCGCCCGACTCTATCGCCTGATCGACGAGGCTGCCGAGTCCCACCGGCCCTTGCTCATTACGGGCAAGCGCAACAAGGCGGTATTGATCGCCGAAGAGGACTGGCAAGCAATCCAGGAAACCCTGTTCCTTTTGACAGTCCCGGGAATGCGCGAATCCATTATCGAGGGCATGGCCACGCCCGTCGAAGAGTGCGCCGGGGAACTGGATTGGTGAGCTGGCGCCTGGTTTACACCAGGCAGGCCCAGAAAGACGCACGGAAGCTCGCTCGCGGCGGATTGAAGCCAAAGGCCCAGGAGTTGCTTGAGTTTCTGGTTTCCGATCCTTTTCAACGGCCGCCGCCTTTCGAGAAGCTGGTGGGCGATCTTGCTGGAGCGTACTCAAGGCGAATCAACGTTCAGCACCGCCTTGTGTACCAGATTCTGGAGGAAGAGCGGGTCGTCAAGGTGCTGCGTTTGTGGACGCACTACGAGTAGTAAAAGCACGGGACAGAACCCTATCGTCTCCGGGGTCCGGAGTTTCTGCAGGCGCGGCCAGAACGGCGGCGTTGATGGACGCCGCATTGCGCCCGCGCACCAGCACGCCGAACAATTTCGCCGAAGACCGACCGGGGTTGCCCAGGTTGCCGAGCATGTTCGCCCCACAGCCAACTTCGACATCAGCGTACCTGACAACCGTTGCGCCTGGCCACTATTGGAAGGAGGTCGAGCGCATGGCGCGCCGCCTGTCGGCGTGACGATCGTCAGGCTCAGGCAGGCATTCCTTGCTCCAGTTCGTCGAGCGCGGCCGCGAAGCGATCGGCCATGGCTTGGGGCCGGGGCAGGGCCTTGCGGCAGGACAGAATGCCGAACTCCAGGCTGCCGGCGTAGCTTTGCACGGTAATGTTCAGCGCCAGGCCGTGGGTGACGATGGAAATCGGAAAATAATGGGTCACCCGGGCGCCGGCCAGATACAGCGGCACGGGTGGGCCGGGCACGTTCGAGATCACCAGGTTGGCCAGCGGCGGCAGTTTCTCCGACAAGCGGCCCTGCACCCACAGCCGGCTCAAGCCCGTCGCCCAGAAGGGTGCCGCCAGCCCGGGAAAGTCGGTCGGGATCAGCTGGCTGAAAGCGGCCACGCGGGCCTTGATCTGCGATGTGGTCGCATGGATGCGCTGGAGCCTGAGGGTCGGATCGTCTTCGTCGGTCGGCAACTCGCACTGGACCATGGAAACCTGGTTGTTGGCCTGGTCGTCGCTTTTCGCCCTGAGCGACACCGGCATGCCGGCAATCATGGCCTGCTTGGGAAGCGCCCCCCGCGGCTTGAGGGTGGCCCGCAGCACGCTGGTGCACAGCGCCATGACCACGTCGTTCAGGCTTAAGCCACAGGCCTTGCCGACCTGCTTGCAGCGTTCCAGGTCGAGGCTGGTCACGCCGAGCCCGCGCTCGTCGCTGATTTGGGCATTGAACGGCGTGCGCGGGGCCAGCATCAGGCTGTCGCGCAGGACGGTCAGCGTCTTGCGCGGCGAGGCGGCACTTGATGCGGCCAGCTTGAGGGTGTCGGGAACCGAGCGCATCCAGCGCCCCAGGGTGCCGACGGTCGCGCCTGCCGCGCGTGTGGCCAGGCGCGCCCGCCCGGTCGGCCGGCTGGGTGCAGTGGGGTCAGGTAGCGATTCCCGCGGTTTCGGGTTCGGCTCGATATCCAGCAACGCCCGGGCCAGCGCGATACCGCCCTGTCCGTCCAGCAGGGCATGGTGAATCCGGCTGTACAGCGCGATCCGGCCATCGGCCAGCCCTTCAATGACCACCAGCTGCCAGAGCGGGCGCGACCGGTCCATGGTTTCGGCATGCAGGCGCCCGGTCAGCGCCATCAGCGCATTGTGGGAACCGGGTGCGCGCAGCTTGCGCTTTTGAATATGCCAGTCCAGATCGAGTGCTGCATGTTCGCGCCAAAGCGGATGGCTCAAGCCCAGCGGCGCGGTCTCGACCACACGCCGCAGCGGTGCGGCCGCACTCAGGCGATCGGCCACGTGATCGCGCAAGCGCTGGGCAAAATCCCCGCGCCTGCGCGATGGGCTCTCCAGCAACATCAGACTGCCCACATGCATGGGCGTGCCCAGGCTTTCCAGGTACAGGAAGGCCGCGTCGAGACCACTCAGCGGACTGCTTTCGGACACCGGCAGCATCTCTTGATCAGATCAAGCCGAAACTATACCCCACGGCCCCGGCGCGACTGCTGCCCTGCCATTCGTTCGGCCGATGAGTTAGCGGGACTGAGGTCAGCAGGCGAAAAAATGGCAGCGGTTTTTGCCGGCCAGCTTGGCCTCATACATGGCCTGGTCGGCCTGACGCATCAACTGCTCTGCATCGATCGGTGATTCCTGTGGAAAAAAGGTGACGCCGATGCTCGCAGCGGTCTGCAAGATTGCGCTGCTCCCGGGGAGTTCGACCTGCTGCTTGACCGTCGTCAGCACTCGTTCCAGCAGCGGATGGACGGCATCGGGATGCTCCAGATCGACGAGAACGATGATGAATTCATCGCCACCCAGACGGCTAATCGTGTCGCCAGTGCGCAGCACCTGCTGCAGACGCCTGGCCAAAGTGGAGAGATAACAATCGCCGGCGGCATGTCCGTGCTGGTCGTTGATGGCCTTGAAGCCATCCAGGTCCAGAAAAGCGACGGCCAGAATGGACTGTCGCCTCTTGGTTTGCGCCATCGCCTGTTCGAGCCGATCGATCAGCAGGCTTCGATTGGGCAGTCCGGTCAGCACATCGTAGTGGGCCAATTGTTGCAGTTGTTCCGTGCGGGCAGCTAGCTCCTGCTGATGTCGCTTGCGGGCCACGATTTCCCAAGTGAAATCGGCCAGTCTCTGAACCGCCTGGATATCATCGTCTATATAGTCGGATGCCTTGTTGCCTACACCGAGGATGGCCACGATCCGGTCGCGTCGAACGACTGGAACCACGAGTTCGCGTTCGATATGGGCATGGCCAGGCGGAAGGCCCCGACGCTGGCGCAGGGCGACATAGTCATTGTGAACGACCACCTCTCGGGTGCGAATGGCATCGGCCCAGACTCCAGCCTGATCCACGGGGTAATGCAGGGCATCCGGGACCGCCTGGCACATTCGTTTGCGGGTGTTGCTCGACCAGGCCTGCAATTCCAGCGTTGTCTGATCTTCGTCGATGAAGTGGTAAAAGCCGATGCTGCTGTCGGTCAGCAGTTCAGCCTCATCCAGGAAGGACTGCAGCAACGCCTCGACTTCACACCTTTCGGCAAGCTCCATCAGGTGAACCTGCGCGGCGTTCATCAATTCGGCGCGTTTTTCGCGCGAGACGTCCATCAGAACGCCCTGAAGTTCTTGCACCTGGCCGTCTTCAGTACGAATCAACCAGGTGTGATCCTCCAGCCAGATCCAGCGACCATCGGCATGGCGGAAGCGATAGGTCTGTCGGAAGCTGTCTGGTCCGGTTTCGAGATAATGTCGCAATTGCCCCTTGTTGACGAGATGGTCATCGGGGTGCACCAGTTCAATGTAGGACAACTGCCCGCTCATGAAGTCATCGGCCTGGTAACCGAATTGACGAACATTTGCAGTGATGTATTTGATCGGCCAGCCTGGGGCATTGCGCCACGTCGCGATCACCGCCGGTGAGCGATCGATCAGCGCCCTGATTACATCATCGGACGGTTTGGATAGTGACTGGTCTATCATCTTGCGCTCCAGTCAGGCAGCTTGTTCCTTGATTATGCGCCCGTGATCGCGTGCGATACAAGTCAATATAGAACCATCTCGAAGGAGGAGCGGTACCATACCGGCCATGTGCGGACGTGGCGGCCATGATTTTTCCTGGAAGCAGGTCTTTGATTACCTGGACATCCCCGGGCAGGCGCCAGCCGGTCATTTCCGACGGCTCAATGTGGCGCCCTCGAGTCGCCGTGCCGATGGCGTTGACTGGACCCAATTGCCCGCGGTAATTACTGATGGCGACGACGGTCGGCAGCTGGTACGCATGGTTTGGCCACTGGTGCCTGGCTGGATGAAGGGCGAACTGCCTAAATTCTCTACCGCCAACTGCCGTTCCGAGCCGGGCGAGCCGTTCTCGACAACGGTGAGCAAAAAGCCGACCTTTCGCAATGCCTGGCGCCGAAACCGGCGCTGCCTGGTGCCGTTTTCGTGGTTCTATGAGTGGGATCAGCGCACCAAGCCCAAGCAACCGTGGCGGGTGTTTCCCGCCGAGGCACCGATGCTGGTGATGGCTGGCCTGTGGGACGAGACGCAGCCGGTCGACGGGCCGGTCTTTCGTTCATTCACGCTGGTGACGGCCGAGCCGAACCAGTTATTGCGTGAGATTGGCCATCACCGGGCGCCGGTTGTACTGCGGCCGGAACAGTGGTCGACCTGGCTGTCGGGGTCACCGGCCGAGGCCGAGCTCCTGATCGCTCCACCACCGGATGGCTCCCTTCGGGCGCAGCAAGTGACCCCCAAGGTCAACAATCCCGGCTACCAGGAAGAAGATCTCCTGCAAGCCACGGACTCATCATGAATGCGGCGTGCCGAACAGGCGATCGCCAGCATCGCCAAGACCGGGAACGATATATTTGCGCGCATCGAGTCTTTCGTCAATCGCGGCGGTGTAGACGGGCACGTCCGGATGCTTTGTGTTGACCTCGGCCAGTCCTTCCGGGCAGGTCACGATGCAGATGACCACGATGTTGTCGGCACCGTTTTCTTTAAGCAGGTCCAGTGCGGCAACCGTGGAGCCACCGGTTGCCACCATCGGGTCAATGACAAAGCAGGTTCCGCCCCGGATCTGCGGCGGAAAGCGCTCGTAATAGGTCATCGGCTGCTTGGTGGCTTCGTCACGAAACAGCCCGACGAACCCGACCCTGGCGGTAGGCACCAATTCGAGAATGCCATCGAGCATGCCCACGCCGGCCCTGAGGATGGGGACGACCACGATATCGGTCGCAATCTTTTTGCCCCGGGCTTCGCCAACCGGGGTTTTGACCGTGATTTCCTGCGTGGCGATGTTCTGCAGCGCCTCGTAGCAGAGAAATTTGGTGATCTCGGTTGCCAGCTCCCGGAAGCGCTTGTGGCCCGTCTCGATATCGCGAATGATGGCCAGCTTGTGCTGCACGCAGGGATGATCGATCAGCTTGTGCATGATGCGGTACTCGTTGCTTTGAATGGGAACAGTCACACCGCGCTGATCCTCAATTCAGCCGCCGGAGCGCCTCGCGTCTTTGCTGTTCGTATTCTTCCTGGCTAATCAGGCCGTCTTCGTAAAGGCCCATCAGGAACTCCAGGCGTTGCCTGACTTGTGCCTCCAGTGTCGGGTCGGGGCCGGGCTCGGGGGCATGCGTCGCAGCCGGCTCGGTGGGCTGGGCGTGTTCTTCCGGCGCCGCGATTTCGGTCTCCAGAGTCTCTACAGGATCTGCTGTCGGCCCGGCGGCTGTGGGCTGGGCGCTCAGATTGGTTTGCGCCCACAGCGGTCGATCTTGACGCGTAGCCCAGACTGGTGCGCTGGTATCGAGGCGCAGCAGGCTGCGTTCGGTGGTCAGAGGGTCGCGGTCGCTCAGATCGAGAAAGGCGAAAAAGTCCGTGTCCGGCCCGGCAAATTCATGGATGCCGGCAAAAGCGAGGTTGAGGAAGCCTTCGGCATCGACAAAAAGGACGGCCTCCGTTTTCAACAGCTGGCTGAGCGCACCCGACCGGCGCGAGAAGGAGGCAAATCGAACCTGTTCCGAAGCGCTGGCGCGAGCGAGCGCTTCGGCCAGCCGCGGGGCCAGGCTGGAGAGTTCTTCCGCGCTGAAAACGGATTGCCCGCTGGATCGTTGAAATAGTCCGCTTTCCCGATAGGTAAGGCTATTGAGCAAGTCGACCAGTTCGTCGCCGCTGATCTCGGCGGGATGCGCCAGGGGCAGGTGTTGTCCGGAACGGCCAGGTACTGGTTCCAGCCGGAGCTTGGGTTCGCTGTCCGCCCAGGCCGGCAGTGCCACCGCTGCGGCACAGAGCAGGACGACCGCCAGGCGCATGGTCAGCCGGACGAGTGGCCCCATCCCTGCCGCCGGTGTCGGTCGCTGCACCTTCAGGATGCGGTCCAGATCGTCCATCACAGCTCATTCGGAAATCTCATTCCAATGATAGATGCAAAGATATTTCCCGGCAAGCTGCTGGCGAAGGCACGTTGCTGCAGCCGTCAGTACGGCCCGGTCCGAGTCAGCCCCGCGGGGTGCTCGCGTCGCTGGGCGGAAAGCGCTGGTACCACAGGGCGTACACCCAGCAGGCGGCGCAGAACTTGAACGCCCATTCCAGGAACGAAAAGATGATCAGGGCGATGGTTGGCACCATCCACAGCGAGCTGCCGGCAAGAAACAGGGCCAGCCCCACGCCGCTGGCCAGCAGCAGGATCTTGTTGGCGAACATCTTGGCGCCGGCGTTTTCCATTGGGCCTTGCCAGTCCTGGCTGGCGAGCATTTTCTTCCACAGCAGGTGCGAAGGGCAGCGGTGATGGCCAACGAAACCACGCACCAGCCCCTGCGCCACCAGCAGCGCCAGAACCCACGGCGTGACCAGCAGCGCCAGCCAGCAGATCAGGAAGGTCAGGAAGGCTTCAAAGCGGATTACGTTGGCCGGAACGGCCGGAACATCAAATCGCAGCATCGGTTGGGCTCTCACATTAGGTCTTTATAAAAAAGAGTGATCTAATGTATCATGATCTGTTGTCGGTCGCAGGCCCGCCATCCGGCAGCCGGTCAATGATCCGGCGGAATGTGTCGACATCCTCGATGATTCGCTCCAGTTTCGATTCCAGCGCTGATTCCTTTGCCATCAGGTGCCCGACATCCGGGAAGGTTCGCATTTTCGAGGTGCGGATCCGGCCGAGCTTGCGGCCTTCCTCTTCCATGGTCAGAGCGAGGTAGAAAGAGTCGTACTTCATGCCGGCCCGCAAGCGCGTTTGCTCGTAGGGCAATGTGCCGGCATCTTCATGCAGGTTCAGCAGGGCCTGCTGCCATTCCGGCGTCAGCATCTGGTTAAGCTGCGTGCTGTCGAGCTGGCTGTCATCATCCACGCTGACCAGGAACACGGCATCAAAAGCTTCGTTGCCGGTAGGGATCGCGCGCTTGCCGAAGGTCTTGGAGAACCAGCCGAAGTTGGGGCGAATGGAAAGCCCGGGCTCGAAGTGGGTCCGGGTCTGGACGCGAAACATCAGGCCGTAGAAGATCTGGGTTACGGAGCTGTTTCTTTTGCCGCTGCCGCTGCTTTCATGCCGCAGGTTGGCCAGGGCCCACTCAAAACGGCGGCCGCGATACGCGCCGTGCACCAGGTGCTTGACCGTTACCCGGTTCCATTGTCCGAGCAATTCCAGCGCATCGAAGGGCTTGACCAATGCCCGGTCGGCGGTCGGTTGGTACCTGATGTCCTCGGCATGGCTTCCGGCAATGTCGGGGATCAGGACGCTGCCGGCATGATCCGCCCACTTTGTCTGGCGCTTGGAAATATAGATGATCACAAGGATGACCGCCGCGAACAGCGCCATGAACACGGGTGCCGGGTGTCCCGCGGCTACGGCGGCGATGATGCCTGCCACCAGCAGGATGCCGATGAATACGCCCGACCGAACCAGGGTCGATTTCCGCATGGCCTGGCGATGCGCTTCCAGTTTCTGAAGACTCGGGCGGACTCGGTCGGTCAGGGTTGCCAGGTCGAGCTGCTCGGATGATTTGGTTTGTTGCATGCGATTGCTCCAGTGTGGTTTACCAGTCACGAAATACATCGCTGTCGGCACGGCCGGTCTTTCGTATACGTTCCTCTTTTTCGACTCGTTCACGGTGCTCGCGCAAATGACCGGCGCAGTCGATGAAAATCTTGAGCAGCACCAGCAGCGCCAGTGCATACACCGGTTCCCCCAGGGCGTCGATCAGCCAGCCGCCGCCGAGCAGGGTGACGTGCAGGATGATGACCCGGCGGTAGGGCGCCAACATTGCTTCTTCTCCGCGCAGGCCGCGGTATTCCTGCTTGCCGAGAAAATTGGTTACGAAAGACACGCCGTGGCTGACCAGCAGGGCCAGAAACGGAATCCACAGACTCATGGCCGCGCCTTCGCTGACATGGTCTTCGGGCCGGAACAGTCCGACCACAAGCGCACCATGGGCCGCTGTGAATATGCCGAAGTGGACGCAGAAGAACGGGATGAGCAAGAGCACGCGGCGATCGCCGTTGCATCGCAGCAGCGTGAGCATGCGGGCAATGGCATACAGGCCGATGACCAGGTTCTCGGCCCAGAACAACAACAGGATCTCGTAGACGGACCAGCCGAAAAACAGAACGCCGGCCAGCGGCAGCAGGTTGACTGCCACCAGAAAACTGGCCGACAGCGCCAGAGGATGTTTCACGGAGTACTCTCAGGGTTGCGGTTCTGTCTCCTTAACGAAAACCGCCGGCTGGTTCTGCCAGCCGATGTGCTCAGCTGGACGTTACCAGAGGTATTTCAGGTTCAGCTGGGTGATGCCTTCGTCCAGGTCGCCGTCATCAATGCGCGACCGGGTCAGTTCCAGCTGCCAGTGTCGGGCCAGAACGCCGACCCCCAGGGCCGGGCCAAGACTGTTGAAGTTCCCGCCGTCTGCCTCGTGGTCGAGCCGGAAGCGGGCACGCTGCAGGCCGAGTTTGCCGCGAAACTTGATGCCGGGGCTGGGCGAGGTCAGGGTCAGGAATCCAGCCAGCAGGCTGGCACTGTAATCCACCGACCCGCTTGCCCGATCGATAGCCCCGTCGAGCACGGTGCGGGTGTAGCCGGCTTCTGCGCCCCACCAGGGGCCCAGTGACACGTGCACGTCCAGCGATATCGATACGGCCGGGTCGTCGCCAATCATCACTGCCCCGGCGCCCAGCCCGATATCCACCAGCGGCAGGGCGCGCGCCGGCTCGGCAAGGCCAGCGGCGGAGATGATCAAAACAACGAAAAAAAACAGTCTGGTCATGGAAGTCGATCCTTGAAACGCTAGAATAATACCCCGCTCTGCACCGAGACTACCCCGTGAAGCGATTCTTTTGCCTGGCCCTGCTCACTGCCTGCATGTGGTTCGCTCCGGTGCTGGCCGCCGAGCCGCCCGCCCTGGACTACGACGATGTCTTTCTGCTGGAGGCGGTGAGCGATCCGCAGCCGGACCCGTCCGGCGAGCGCATCGCGTTTGTCCGCCACTGGATGGATCGACAGACCGACCGGGCTCGTTCCAGCCTGTGGCTGATCAGCGCCGACGGCTCCGACCTGGAACCGCTGACCGATCGCGACAGTGATGCGTCCGCGCCACGCTGGTCGCCCGACGGCACTCGTCTGGCCTACCTTGCCGGCGGCGAGCTGCGCCTGCACTGGCTTGCCAGCGGACGTGACAGTCGCATCGCCGAGCTGCCCGAGACCCCGTCCGGTCTGGCCTGGTCACCGGACGGGCGCTGGCTGGCGTTCGTGATGTTCACGCCCTTGCCCGCCGACAATCCGGTCACCCTGCCGGGCAAACCCGAAGGTGCTGACTGGGCCGACCCAGCGATCTGGATCGAACAGCCACGCTACCGCGCCGACGGTCGCGGCTACCTGCGGGCTGGTCATCACCACGTCTACGTGCTGCCGGCCGCAGGCGGCTCTCCGATGCGCATCAGCGACGGTCCGTTTGATCACTCCAGCCCGGCCTGGCATCCGGACGGGCAGTCTTTGTTCGTCGAAGCCAACCTACGCGACGACGCCCATCGCTATCCGCTCAAGTCCAGTATTTACCGTATTGAGATCGAATCGCGCGCCATCACGGCCGTCACCCGGGACGATGACCCCCAGCGCCAGCCGCAGGTCTCGCCGGACGGCAGCCGGCTGGCCTGGCTGGGGTTCGAGGACCGTGAACTGTCTCACCAGGCCAAGCGCCTGTTCGTGGCCGATCTGGACGGCTCCGGCGTTCGCGAGCTGACCGCGGACCTGGACCGCGATATCGACCGCTTCACCTGGGCCGATAACAACCGCCTGCTGATCCAGTACGACCATCACGGCCGCACCCGCCTGGCGCGCCAGTCCATGGACGGCAGCCGCACCGTGTTGACCGACGAACTCGGCGGCGAGTACTTCAGCCGGCCCTATTCGTCGGGTCAGTTCGCCACCGCCGGCGGGCTCATCGCGCACACTCACGCCAGCACCCGGCGACCCTCGGAGCTGGCCGTGATCCGCGACGGGGCCAGCGCGGTACTGACCGACTTCAATCGCGACTTTCTGGCCAAGCGCTCGGTTGGCCGGGTAGAGGGCTTCTGGTATACCTCCAGCATCGATGAACGCGATCTGCAGGGTTGGGTCATCTACCCGCCGGATTTCGACCCCGACCGGCAGTGGCCGATGATCCTGGAAATCCACGGCGGGCCTTTTGCCACTTACGGCGAGTATTTCGCCATGGAGTTGCAGCTGATGGCCGCGCAGGGCTATGTGGTCGTCTACCTCAACCCGCGCGGCAGCACCAGCTACGGCGAAGAGTTTGCCAACCTGATTCACCACAACTATCCCAGCCACGACCACGATGACCTGATGGACGGTGTCGACGCTGTCATTGCCCGTGGCTACATCGACGAAGACGCCTTGTTCATCACCGGCGGTTCCGGCGGCGGCGTGCTCACCACCTGGGCAATCAGCAAGACCGACCGCTTTGCCGCGGCCGCGGCGGTCAACCCGGTCATCAACTGGTACAGCTTCATGCTCAGTGCCGACCTGTACTTCCTGTTTTCACGCTACTGGTTTCCGGGCCCGCCGTGGGAGCACGCTGAACACTACCTGGCCCACTCACCGATCCAGCGGGTCGGTTACGTCAACACGCCGACCCTGCTGCTGACCGGTGAGGAAGACTGGCGCACGCCGATTTCGGAGACCGAGCAGTATTTCCAGGCCTTGCAGCTGCGCGGTATCGACAGCGCCATGGTGCGCGTGCCGGGTGCCTCGCATGCCCTGCATCGAAGACCCAGCCAGCTGATGGCCAAGCCGGCTCATGTCGTCCACTGGTTCGAGCGCTACCGGTAATCTATTGGTAGCCATTTTCGGCAATGCAGGCAGGTGACCCATGATCGGGATGATCCAGAAGGTGTTGTTGTCGTTGGTCGAAGAGCACGGTGGCAGTGAACTCAAGGCCGGCACCAGCTTTCGAATTCACACCGACTATCCAGACGAACAGGTGCATGCGCTGTTCGAGGCCAGCCAGGCCGAGATCGGCTGGACGAGGGCGCAGCTGATGGAACACTATGCGGTGCATTTCATCCAGTATGCCGAGTCGGTGTTTCCGCGCTTTTTCAAAATGTCCAGTGGCGTCCAGGATTTTCTTGTCCGCCAGCCGGTCATCCACGCCAGCTTTGCCGCCGGGCTGACTGGCCAGTCGGTCGTCTGAAGGCAGCCCAGCAGGATCTCGAGCAGCGCGTGCGCGAGCGCACGGCCAAGCTGAACCTGATTCTGGAAGGCTCCAATGACGGGGTCTGGGTCTGGTATCTGGATGAGGACCGGGTGGAGTTTTCCCGCCGCTGGCTGGAGATGATCGATTGCGCTGTCCCCGAGGACGCCTGCCCCGAATTCTGGTTTGACCTCGTCCATCCGCGTGACCTGGTTCGCCTGCGGACCGCAATCGCGGCGCATCTGGACGGTCTCGAGCCGTTTGTGAACGTGGAGTTCCGCATTCGGCATGCCAACGGCACCTATCGCTGGATGCTTTGTCGCGGGCTCGCGAATCGCGATCCGCAGGGTCTGGTCCATCTGCTCGCCGGAACCCAGTCCGACGTGACCGCACTGCGTTGCGTCGATACTGCCTCCGGCCTGCCCAACGAGCGCAGCTTCCGCGAGACGATTGAAGATCTCATTGCCCAGGAGTCCGGCGCGGTCGTGGCCCTGCTTGCGTTCAACCGCCTGGGCGATCTCGTCGAAGCTCTGGACAGCCAGGGCGTTGAGCAACTGCGCTCGGAAACCCGCCAGCGATTGCTGCGCGCATTGCCGGTTCGGACCATGCTGGCGCAATTGCCGGGCAATCAGTTCGGGGTGGTTTTTGCTCCGGGTGAGCACAATCCGGAGGCCGCCTTGCGGGCGGTATGCCGGGCCTTTGATCAGCCGACCCGCCTGGGTGGCGCCATGTTTCACTGGCTGGGACTGTCGATCGGTGTGATGGATCTGGGTGCCCATCGGGTGGCGGGGGCGGCCGGGTCGAGCCGTTCTTCCAGCCCATCGTTGCGACTGGTTCCGGTCAACTGCGTGGTTTCGAGGCGCTGGCCCGCCTGCGCGACCAGAACGGCGAGTGGGTATCGCCTGGCGTATTCATACCGGTGATCGAAGGCAGTGAGCTGATTGATGCGGTGGGTCGTCTCATGCTTGAACGGTCGCTTGGTCATCTGGCCGGCTGGCGTGAAATTGGCCTGCTCGACGATGCCGTCTTTGTCTCGGTTAATCTGGCCGCACGCCAGTTGATCGACCCGGACTTTCCGGACATGCTGTGCGCCCTGCTCGCAGAGAGCGGCGTGCCGCTCAGGTGCCTGAAGCTGGAGGTGACCGAAACCTCGTTGATGGAAAACATCGACCACGCGGTCGAGGCGCTCAACCGCTTGCGCGCAATCGGTGTGCGGATCTCCCTGGATGATTTCGGTACCGGTTATTCCTCGCTGGAATACATTCAGCGCCTGCCGCTGGACGTGCTCAAGATCGACCGCAGCTTCGTGCGTCAGCTCGACGAGCGCGCCGAGACGCGCGCGATCGTCGGAACCGTTTGTTCGCTGGCCCATCTGCTCGGCCTGGATGTTGTCGCCGAAGGTGTCGAAACGCGCGCCGAAGAGTCCATTCTGGCCGACCTGCGAGTGCCGATGATCCAGGGCTTTTTCTACAGCCGGCCGGTGCCGGCCGAGCAGGTCGACGCCAACTTGCTGGCGCGCCTTCAGGAGTTGGCGCAGTGACGGATTTCGACGAAAAACGGCGGCTGGCCGCCTTGCAGGCACTCAACGTTCTCGATACGCCCGAAGAGCCCGCTTTCGAGCGCATTACCGATCTGGCGGTTCTGGTTCTGGGGATCGATACGGTGCCGATCTCTCTGCTGGATGAGGACCGTCAGTGGTTCAAGTCCCGGCGCGGTCTGGTCGATTGTGCCGAGACCCCGCGCGAATGGGCCTTTTGCAACCATACGGTTCGAAAACAGGCTTTTTTCGAGGTGCTGGACCCTGAGGCTGACCCGCGCTTTGCGACCAATCCGCTGGTTCTTGAAGGGCCGCGAGTGCGGTACTACGCCGGCGCGCCGGTGACGATGCCCGGCGGCGAGGCGGTCGGCACGCTGTGCCTGCTCGACAACCAGCCACGCCCCGGGCTCGATCAGCGCGAGCGCCAAATTCTCGCCGCCCTGGCCGAGCTGGTCGCGCGCGAGTTGGAGTTGCGCCAGACTCTGCGCCAGGCGCTGTCCCTGGTCAGCTTGGCGCGCTGACTGGCCGGCTTTTACGGACGCTCGACCCCAGCGTAGCGTACGCCGGCAAGCTTGGCCATGTCGCGGTTCCAGGTAGCCAGGTCGTCGCGGTTGAAGTCGGCCAGCGATGGGTGGCCGCAGGCGCGGGCCATGACCTGCATCAGCGCCACCGAAGCTTCAAAGAAGTTTTTCAGGCGCTCGGCGGAATGCTCGACATTCAGGCGTTTGCGCAGATCCTCGCGCTGGGTCGCGACTCCGGTCGGGCAGTTGTTGGTGTGGCAGATACGCGCACCGACACAGCCCACGGCCTGGATGGCGCTGTTGCCCAGCGCGACGCCGTCGGCACCCAGAGCCAGGGCCTTGATGAAATCAACCGGCATGCGCAGCCCGCCGGTGACGATCAGGGTGACCCGACCGCTGGCGTGCTGGTCGTCCAGGTAGCGGCGGGCCCGGGCCAAGGCCGGAATGGTCGGCACGCTGATGTGGTCGCGCAAAAGCTCCGGCGATGAGCCGGTGCCGCCGCCGCGCCCGTCCAGGATGATGTAGTCGGCTCCGGCATCCAGGGCGAACTGGATGTCGCGCTCGATGTGGTTGGCGCTGAGCTTGAAGCCGATCGGAATGCCGCCGGTGATTTCGCGCACCCGGTCGCTGAAGCGGCGGAAATCGGCCGCGGTTTTGAGATCGTCGAAGGTGGCCGGCGAATAGGCATCCTGGCCTTCTTCGATGCCCCGGACCTCGGCGATCTTCTTGCTGATCTTGCTGCCGGGCAGGTGTCCGCCGGTGCCGGTCTTGGCCGCCTGGCCGCCCTTGAAGTGAAACGCCTGCACCTTGTTCAGCACCTCCTCGGAGTAGCCGTAGCGGGCGCTGGCCAGCTCGAAGAAGTAGCGGCTGTTTTCGGCCTGCTCTTCGGGCAGCATGCCGCCTTCGCCGGAACAGATGCCGGTGCCCACCATTTCGGCGCCGCGCGCCAGCGCGATCTTGGCTTCCGGCGACAGGGCGCCGTAGCTCATGTCGGTGACCAGCAGCGGAATTTCGAGCCGGAGCGGTTTTTTCGCTTCCGGCCCGATCACCAGCTCAGTGGCAACGGGATCGTCTTCTTCCAGCGGCCGGGTGGCCAGCTGGGCGGCCATCAGCTGCAGTTGGTCCCAGCGCGGCAGCTCGGGTCCGGGAACGCCCATGGCCACGCTCGGGCCGTGTCGACCGATGCCCTTGAGGCCACCGCGGGCAAGCTCATGAATTCGCTCAACGCCGGGCTCCTCGGCGGTCGCCTTCGGTTCGGGCGCGGAGTTGTCATCTTCCTCATCGTCGTTGTCATCCGGAGCTTCTTCACCAACCTGGTCGTCGCTGAACTGCTTGTGCGTGCCGTCGCAGAACGGCGCATCGCCGGTCTGTTTGCACTGGCACAGGTAGGCGTCCTCGTCCTTTTCGGCGGTGAACATTTTCGGCTTGAAGCCGCTGTCGCCATGCGAGCCGTCACAGAAGGGTTGATCGCTGGATCGGCCGCACACGCAGAAAGCATATTTGTTGCCTTTTTCCAGGCTGACTTTGACCGGTTTGTTGGCGGCGATGATGGGGCGGCTCATGAATGCTCCAGTGTGGATTGATAGCCGCTAAACATAGCAAAGGCAAAGCCCGGGGCTGTGAAATCGGGCGGTTTTATCGCATCAGGGACGGCAGGAACAGCGCGATCTGCGGAAACAGGATCAGCAGCACCGTGGACAACAATAAAATGAATACAAACGGCGGCGTGCCGCGGATGACTTCCAGGTAGGGTCGGCGGAAGATCGCCACGGCGGTGAAGATGTCGCAGCCGAACGGCGGTGTCGCCGAGCCGATCGCGGCCTGCAGGACGATGATGGTGCCAACGTGGACTGGATCGAGCCCGGCCGCGGCGATGGCCGGAGCAAAGATCGGGGTCAGGACGAGGATGACCACGATCGGGTCGACGAACATGCAGCCGATGAAGTAGGCCACAGCGATCAGGGCGAGCACCCGGTAGGGGTGATCGGCGGCCATGAGGATCACGTCGCCCAGCAGCAGACCGGGAATCTGGGCATACGAGATGATCCACGAAAAGGCCATGCCGGCGGCGACCAGGATGAATACAACGGCCGTGATCAGGCCGGTTGACAGGGCGATCGACGGCAGATCGCGCACCCGGACCTCGCGATAGACCAGCATTTCCAGCACCAGCGCGTAGGCCACCGACATCGACGCCGCCTCGGTCGGGCTGAAGGTGCCGGTATAAATGCCGCCGATGATGATCACCGGAAAGCCCAGCGCGAGAACGGCCCGGCGCACCGCCGTCAGCCGCTGCCGCCAGCTGGCCGGCGCCTGGACCGGTATCTCTTTCCACACCGACAGGCCGTAACAGTACAGCGCGAACATGCTGAGGATCATCAGGCCCGGCCCGATACCGGCGATGAACAGGTCGCCGACCGAGGTGCCGGAGACCACGCCGTAGATGATCATGCCGATTGACGGCGGAATCAGCAGGGCGATGTCGCTGGCGTTGATGATCAGGGCAATCGAAAACCGTTCGGAGTAGCCGGCCTCCTGCAGGCGCGGTTTCAGCGGCCGGCCCATGGCCACCACGGTGGCCTGGGTCGAACCGGATACGGCCCCGAACAGCGTGCACGAAATCGCGGTCGTGACCGCCACGCCGCCGCGCAAGTGGGCGCAGAACCTGGCGACCAGGTCAAGCAGGCGGTCGGCCGTGTTGCCCTTGATCATGATGTCGGCGGCCAGAATGAACATCGGCACGGCGACCAGTACGCTTTGTTCCACCCCGCCGATCATCTGCTGGACCAGCACCGAAGGCTCGAGGTTGGCAAATCCGGCCAGCAGCAGGATCAACGCCCCGACGATCAGCGGGATCATCATCGGAAAGCCCATCAGCAGCAGCACGATCATGGCCGCGGCCGCGACCAGGGCGATCTGCTCGACCGGCAGGCTGCTCAGGCCGATCCATTCGAAGAACTCAGACATGGCGGCTGTCCGAATCGGCCGATTGGTACTCGTCTTTTTGCTGCCAGGACAGGTAGTTGGCGGGGCTGATCAGGTTGCGCATGCCGGCCATGGCGAACTGAATGGCGCCGAGCAGGAAACCCAGCGGGACGACCAGGTGAACCAGGTAGACCGGCAGCCCGAGAGAGGACATCACCCGACAGCGGCCGCTGCGGCTGGCGATCAACTCCGCCGTCCATCCAAACAGCCAGAGCGAGACTGCCGCCGTAAGCGCAAACGCGATCAGGCAGGCAAGCCACCAGGTCCAGGCGGAGAGGCGGGCGCGCACATGGGACGCCACGCGGGGCACCAGCCGGATCAGCTGCCCGGAAAGCACCATGATGGTCAGCAGCACGATTACCGCGGCACCCGGCGCCATCCCGCCTACCGGTATGGCCAGTCCGGCCAGGTCGACCGTTTCGGGCAGGATGCGACAGCTTCGGCGGGTCGACATGGCGTAGTCGTGGGCCCAGCCGGCCATCAGCAGCAGCAGCCCGGCGGTAGTGAAGCTGGTGATGATCAGGAGCACCTTGCGGGCCGGTTCTGGCAGCAAGTCGTGAATGGCCGAGACCCGGATATGGCGGGCATGGCGCGCGCCCAGGCCCAATCCCATGAAGGTCACGACCACCAGCAACAACTGGGTCACGTCGTTGGCATACAGCAGGCTGGAACCGGTGAGATTACGCAGCAAGACGTTGCCGACCGACATGCCGGCCATGATCAGAATGCCGACCACCAGCACGCTGCGCTCGAAGGCATCGAGACCCTGATCGAGCCAGTGCAGCCCGGCCTGCGTGCGGGCGCGCCAGCGATTGTTGGGCAACTCAGAACTCATGCGCGGACGGTTTCATCGGGCAGGTTTTGCCTACCATAGCATCCGATTTGGGCCCTGATCGCGGCGGTTGGCGACGGGCATGGTAGGCTCTGCGCCCACAAAATCCCCACTGTATGGAGAATTTGCGATGATAAATCTGTTGCGTTCCCTGAGCGGCCTGGTCGCCCTGGTTGTGGTCCTGTCAGCCTGTTCGCCGCCGGCCGAAGAATCCGCCGACCCGTCCAGCGAAGCGATCGAGACCGTCACCTGGCGCTTTGCCCTGGAAGAGGTTGAAGGCAGCGTGCAGGATGCCTACGCGCAGGAGTTCAAGCGCCGGATCGAGGCGCTGAGCGATGGGGCCATCGAGGTGGAGGTCTATCCCTACGGCAGCCTGGGCACTTCGTCCCAGATCACCGAAATGCTCCAGAGCGGGGCGCTGGAGCTGGCCTTCGCCTCGCCCGGGCATCTTGCCGATGCCATCCCCGAAGTCGGCGTGTTCACCCTGCACTTCGTGCTTTCTGACGATGACGAGGTCAACCGGCAGGTGCTTTCCCACCCCGACCTGCACGCTCTGCTACGCGATCCCTATCGCGACGAAGACCTCGAATTGCTGGCGGTGGTCCAGGAAGGGTGGATGGTCTGGAGCGGCAACAAGCCCTTGCGCACTCCAGCCGATTTCGAGAACTTTCAGATTCGCACCATGACCTCGCCGATCCTGGTCGAGTCGTATCGGGCCTACGGCGCCAATCCCACGCCGATGCCCTACGCCGAGGTCTACAGCGGGCTGCAGCTTGGCCAGATCGACGGCCAGGTCAACCCGATTTTCGCGATCGAGGAAATGAGCTTCTACGAGGAGCAGGACTACCTGACCTCGGGCCGGCATGCCCAGTTCGTGGCCACGGTGGCCGCCAGCCGGCGCTGGTTCGACGGCCTGAGCGACGAGCAACGTAGCATGGTTGAAAATGTGCGCGACGAGCTCGTCGAGTGGATCGATCGGGAGCAGCTGCGCTACAACGCCGAGCGCCTTGAGATCATCCTCGACGAAGGCGGTACCGAATGGGTCGAGCTGACCGAGGAAGAGCGCGACGCGTTCCGGCAGGCCAGTCTCGAGGTGCGAGATATCTACGTCGAGCAGGCCGGCGAGCGCGGCCGGGAAATTCTCGACACGCTGTTGGATCTGGTCGAGCAGCACCAGCCCTGATTGCACTCGGCCCGGCGTCTGTCGGGCCGATTTCTCCCCGTGTTCCGGTTTGCCGATTGGGTATCAATAGTTTTGTGACCAAATAGTTTTGCACAAAACTAATTTGTGGCATATAATTAGTCACCAATATGGCCCAACAAATGACCAACGAACCCAATTCGACCCCGGCATCGTCCCGGTCGCCGCGCCGCTCGCAGGCGCGCCGCGTGCAGGAAGTAGCGATCATTCGCCACTTTCGCACGGTGGTGAAAGCCATCCAGGCCCATTCGGCCTGGGTGGAACGTCAGTGCGGGGTCAGTGCCGCGCAACTCTGGGCGCTGTGGGAAATCCACGCCGAACCCGGCCTGCGCGTCAAGGACATCTCCGAGCGCCTGTCCATCAGGCCTGCAACGGCCAGCAACCTGCTCGACAAGATCGAGAGCAAGGGGCTGATCGTGCGCGACCGCTGCGGTCCGGATCAACGCGTCGTGCAGTTGTTTCCGACCGACCAAGGAGCGGAACTGCTGGCCAACGCGCCCGGACCGGCCGAGGGTGCACTGCTCAACGCCCTGGTGCGGATGGACGACGGAGCATTGGACGAATTGGGCAACAGCCTTGGTGCGCTGGTTGAAATTCTGGCGATTCGAGAAGAAGAATTCGCCATGGCGCCCATACCGTCCGGATCTTATAAAAACGATACCTTCCGGGCGTCTTGAGATCGACCGCAGGCCAGCGCCTGCAACGCTTTTTTCAAACTCAAAATAAAGACTGCTAAGGTTTATGGACACGATTGTTCAGAAGTACGGCGGCTCATCGCTTGCCGAAGATGCACAGTTGCGCGCAGTAGCCGAGCGCGTTGCCCGCACACGGCGCCAGGGGCACCGTGTCGTTGTTGTGGTTTCGGCACGCGGCGATACCACCAGCGAACTGCTGGCCAGCGCCGGACGATTCAACACCCAGCCGGACCATCGCGAACTTGACATGTTGTTGGCCGCCGGCGAACAAACGTCGGCTTCGCTGCTGTCGCTGGCGCTGCAGGATCTGGATATCAGCGCTTGCTCGATGACCGGCCCGCAGGCGGGTGTTCGAACCTGTGATGCGCACCTCAATGCACGGATCAAGGCGGTAGAGCCGGGCCGTATGCTCTCCGCGCTTGACCAGGGCAAGGTCGTGGTCGTGGCCGGTTTTCAGGGCTCGAGTCCTTCCGGGGAGATCACGACCCTGGGACGCGGAGGTTCGGATACGACCGCTGTGGCCATCGCGGCCGCGGTCAAGGCCAAGCGCTGCGAGATCTATTCCGACGTAGACGGGGTCTACACGGCAGATCCGCGCCTGGTGCCCGACGCCATCCGCCTGCGCATGCTTGGGCTGGACGAAATGAAAACCCTGGCCCACTATGGTGCCGGCGTGCTGAACGAGCGCGCCATTGATTACGCGCTCGCCCACGGTGTCACCATCCACGCCCGCCGCTCGCACGGTGAGGGTGGGCAGACGGTGGTAAGTCGTGAACCGGGGGCCAGTCGCTCGCGTATCGTGGGGATCGCCGCGCACAAGGCCTTGTTTTGCGTGACGGTCGGCGAAAACGCAGATCGAGAGGCGCTGGATGGAGCGATGGCCGAGTACGATGCCTTCGCACCGGAATTGGTGCGCCAGGAAGGGGCAGGGTGCTATTTGCTGCCGATCGAGCAGATGGCCGATGTGGACGGACTGGCTGAATCCCTGCGCGCTCGTTTCGGTGGGTCGGCGCAGGTGAGCTATCCGCTGGCGAGCGTATCGGCAGTTGGTTTCCAGGCCGGCCAGGATGACTCTACGCTTGCATTTGCCCGCGCCGCGCTGACCGATATTGGCATCGATGTGCTGCAGTCTTTTGCCTTCCCGCACGCGGTCACCTGCCTGATTCCTGCAGACCGGGTCGGGGACGCCACGCGAGCATTCCACCAGGGCTTCCGGATCATCGACTCCGGGGTCGCCGATGTTGCCTGAAACCGCCCGGGTGCAGCCGGAAGGCATTGCCGTGAGTTTTCGCCGGTCGCGGCCTGAAGACGGCGCGGCAATGTGGCGGCTGGTCCGGGAAATGGGCGGTCTGGAACTCAACAGTGCCTATTTCTACGTGCTGTATGCGAAGGACTTTGCCGATACCGGCATCGTCGCCGAAACCGACGATGGGCATCTGGCCGGCTTTGTCGCCGGTCATCGCCCGCCGGCCCGGCCCGACGCGGTGTTTGTCTGGCAGATCGGCGTGGCCGCGTGGATGCGCCGCCAGGGCCTGGCCCGCCGCATGCTCGATGTGCTGCTGGAGCGCCACGCCGGCGACATTGCCTGGCTGGAGGCCACGGTCAGCCCGGACAACGCAGCGTCGATGCAGTTGTTCCGATCGATAGCGCGTGACCACAAGGTCGAGTGTGTTGAAACCGAATACCTGGCTCGGGAATTGTTTCCCGATGCCCACGAGGCCGAGAACCTGTTCCGAATCGGCCCGTTGAAACCCAAATTTTTGAACAAATCATCTTGAGAGAGGCAGACAACGTCATGAGCATTGAAACCATCAATCGACTCGAATCTGAAGTACGCGGCTACGTGCGCAACTTCCCGTGCGTGTTTACCCACGCCCGTGGCGCGCGCATGACCGATGAAGACGGGCGTGAATATATCGACTTTTTCGCCGGCGCCGGCGTCATGAACTACGGCCACAACCATCCGCATCTGAAGCGTGCCCTGCTGGACTATTTGTCCGAGGACCGCATCGTGCACAGCCTGGATATGGCGACCGCGGCCAAGGCGCGCTTTCTCGAGCGTTTTGAGGAAGTCATCCTCAAGCCGCGCGGCCTCGACTACAAGGTCCAGTTTCCCGGTCCTACCGGCACCAATGCGGTCGAGGCAGCACTGAAGCTGGCGCGCAAGGTCACCGGCCGGGAACGGGTGATTTCTTTCACCAATGCCTTCCACGGCATGACCCTGGGTGCCCTGGCGGTAACCGGCAACTCGTTCAAGCGTGCCGGAGCCGGCGTGCCGCTGTCGAATGTCAGCATGGTGCCGTTCGACAGCTACCTTGACGAGGGCAAGGATCAGAGCCTGGCCCTGCTGGAGATGCTGTTGTCGGATGAAGGGTCCGGCATCGACAAGCCGGCTGCTGCGATCATCGAAACCGTGCAGGCCGAAGGCGGCGTCAACGTGGCCCGTATGGAGTGGCTGAAAGAGCTGGCCGCCGTGCTCAAGCGCCATGACGTGCTGCTGATTGTGGATGACATCCAGGTCGGCTGCGGCCGGACCGGATCGTTCTTCAGCTTTGAAGAAGCCGGTATTCATCCGGATATCGTCTGTCTTTCGAAATCGCTCAGCGGCTTCGGCCTGCCACTGGCCGTTACCCTGATGCGTCCGGAACTTGACCAGTGGGCACCGGGAGAACACAACGGAACCTTCCGTGGCCATAACCCGGCGTTTGTGACGGCAACCGCGGCCCTGGATTTCTGGGCTGACAACACGCTCCAGAACGATACCAAGCGCAAGACTGCGCTGATCGAGCGCCGCTTGCAGGCTCTGGTTCGCCGGATTCCGGTCAAAGCGCAGACGCGCGGTCGCGGCTTCATTCAGGGCATCGAGTTCGACAACCCAGAGTTGGCCGCCGAGTGCTCGGCGGAAGCGTTCAAGCGCGGGCTGATCATCGAGACCGCCGGCGTTGACGATCAGGTGCTCAAGCTGCTGCCGCCGCTGATGATCCCGGACGCAGATCTGGAATCCGGGCTGAAGATCGTCGAGGAAGTCGTGCTTGCGGTCGCCGGACGTTCGGCGCCGGATCGCAAGGTCGCCTAATAGCCCACTAGCGGGTCAGCTCGACACTGTCCGGGCCGCTGTCGATCATTAGGCGCGGCAGCGGCCTGGACAACTCCTCGCCCCAGAAGCCGGTGGTGATTTCGCTCAAGGCGCGCGACTCTCCGTTGAGCAGAACGACCAGACCGGTTTTCCGGTCTCGTGAATAGCTGATGTCGGCAACAAAACCCCGCACCCACCCGGAGTGCAGGAACAGGTCTTCCTCGCCGACGCTGTAGATCCTCCAGCCCAGCCCGTAGTGTGCATCGCTGAGCAGGTCGCGCCACGAACCGCGGCGCAGATCGCGCAGGGTGCGCACTCGTTTTTCCTTCAGCGGCTGGATCACGGCCGGGCTGAGCACGTCGGGGCGGTAGCCGAGCTGGGCGATCAGCCAGCGCGCCAGGTCGAGTACGTTGGCGTTCACCCCGGCTGCTGGCGGCACCAGATAGTACGATTCCGCTACCTCGACCGGTGTCCAGATCGTCCCGCGCGCGCGCCGGACGTGCGGTGCGGCACGGTTGGGCTCGGCCAGGAAGGCTTCGCGCCCGGTAGAGGTCTTGCGCATGCCCAGCGGCTGAAACAGGCGCGCGGCGAGTACATCCTCGTAGCGTTGCCCGGTGCTTTGTTCGATCGCCGGGCCGACCAGGGCGAACAGCACGTTTTGATAGGTGTAGCAGGTGCCGGGTTGGCACAGCGGTTCAAGCTGGGCGAACTGGGGCAGAATCCGCTCCAGCGGCTGGTTGGCGTTGAGCAGGTTGTCGTAGGCGTTGGAGACTACCCCGGTGGACTGACCCACCAGATGCTGGAGCTGCAGCTGGTGAGTATCCACCAGGTTCTTGAGACGGAACTCGGGCAGGTAATCGGTGATCGGATCTTCCCAGCGCAGACGGTTTTCGGCTACCAGCAGGCTGGTCAGCTGGGCGGCAAAGGTTTTCGATACCGATGCGGTTCGGAACACGGTATCGGCGGTGACCGGCGCCGGGTCGCCGACCCGGCGAACGCCGAAGGTGCCGACCTTCTCGATTTGTCCACCGCGCACAATGGCGTAGGCACCGCCGGGCACGCCATGTTCGGTGAGCGTCTCGCGGAAGTGCTGATCGAAGGATTCCGGGACCGCCTGGGCACAGGCTGATCCAGGGGCTGTCAGCAGCAAGAGAGCCACAACGGCAAGCGCCGAGATCGTCGAAAACGGACGTGGCATGGAATGACTCCGCCTGCGGGAAGAGCCGGGATTATAGATCATCGTCTGTTGCCAGCCTGACCTGGTCTCGTCCGGCTTTCTTTCCGGCATAGAGGGCCTCATCGGCGGCCTTGACCCAGTTCTCCAGCGGCTGGGCGCTGCCTTTCCGAGATACCACCCCGAAGGTTGCCGTGATGATCGGGGCCTGATGCTCGCTTCGGAGTTGGGTGGCGGCCAGTCGGGAGCGCAGTTTCTCGCAGACCCCGGCGGCGCCCTCGGCGCTGGTCTCGGGCAGAGCGAGCAAAAACTCCTCGCCGCCCCAGCGCGCCGCCAGATCCTGGGCGCGCAGGTTGTCCGAAAGTACCGTGCTGACGCTCTTCAGCAGCTCATCGCCGAGGTCGTGACCGTAAGAATCATTGATCTGCTTGAAATGATCGAGATCAAACAGGACGACGCTGAGCACGGTGTCGGCGCGCACGGACAACTGCTGCAACGCCGCGAAGCGCTCGGTAAAACCGCGCCGGTTCAGCAGGCCGGTCAGGAAATCGCGCGCCGAGCGGGCGCGCAGACGCGCATTGGCCTGCTCGAGCGCACGGGTCCGTTCATCGACCAGTTGCTGCAGGGTTTCGTTGCTGATTCGCAGGGCCCGCAGACGCAGCTGGACGACCATCCAGATCAAGGCCGCGAGCAGCAAGGATGCGGCAAGCCAGGCCAGCGGCGAATGCCACCAGGGTGCAGCAACCCGAATGGGCAGGGTCAGCAGATTCTGGCCGGGAACACCGCGGCTGCTCCAGCCTTCGACCTCAAGCAGGTATTCGCCAGGCGGCAAGTTCATGTAGCGAATGGTCCGATCACGGGTCAATTCGCTGAATTCCGTTTCATAGCCACGCAGCCGGTGCCGGGCAAGGTTGCGCGCCGGATCATGAAAGTCCAGCACCGCGAACTGGATCATCAGATCTCGAACATCGGAGGCCAGGCTGAGCGAAGGGGCCGCCAGATCGACCGATCGAGTGCGCTCGACACCGTCGATCCACAGGCGGCTCAAGACCGTCGCCGGTGCGTTGAGACCGCGTGGCCGCGCATCGGGATCGACGCGGAAGGCGCCCCGATTGGTGCCGAGCACCAACTGGCCGTCGGCACCCTGGTCTACAGCGTTGCGCTGCAGGCCCTGTCCGGACAGCCCGTCGCTGGCGCCGAAACTGACAAAGCGTTCGCTACCAGGCAATCGCCGGGCTACGCCCTGCGAGGTCAGTACCCATGCGCTGCCGCCGACATCGAGATGAAAGCCCGTGACGCGCTCAACCGGCAGGCCCTGCTCAATACCGAAATGCTCGTATTCGTCCTGGCTCAGGTCGTACCGGATCAGGCCGTCCTCGCTGCACAGCCAGAGCAGGTCGGGGCGCTCGGGGATCAGGCAATAAAAGCTCGGCGGCGAGGCCTGATCCGCCAGCGGCAGGTGCACGCGTTCGAATGCTTCGCCGTTGAAACGAAAGACGCCTGAATAGCGGGTGGCTGCCCAAAGCTGACCGGCCGCGTCGCGCCGCAAGTGGTACGCGAGATCACCACGCAACTCGCGCAGTTGCTCGAGAAACACCCGCGGCTGGCCCCGGTCCGGGTGCCAGCGCACCACGCCGTATTGCCAAAGGCCCATCCACAGGGTCCCGTCGGGATCGATGTGCAGACCAAGCACGGCCCGGGCGCCAATCTCCAGCAGTTCAAACAGGCGCGTTTCGGTCTGAAGCTGGTCGTCAGCACCGATTCGAAACAGGCCGTCGTTGGTGCCGATCCAGATCTCGCCACTGGGCGCCTCGACCAGGCTTTCGACCCGCCGCACGCCGATTTCGCTGGGAAATTCCCAGGAGCGCCAGGTGCCATCTTGTGCGCGCCGCAGGATGCCGCCGGGGACGCCCAGCCACAGGCGGTCGCGACGGTCGTGGAGGACGGCCGAGGTCAGGCGTGTCCCCTGCTCGCTGAAGTCCTCGGGCAGATCGTCGGCCAGCGCCCGAAACAAAGGCTGATACCGACGCCCATGAATCATGCCCTGATCGCGACTGCCAATCCACAGGTTGCCTTCGGTGTCTTCAAACAGGGCCCGAATGTCGACATCGGCGATGCGGTTGAAGCTGTCGCCCTGGCGCTGAAAATGGTCTTCGGGCCGCTCGATGGCATACAGTCCGTCGAACGCCCCCACCCAGATGTGACCCTCCCGGCTTTCGGTGATCACGTTGACCCGGGGTATAGGCTGCCGTTCATCGCCGGCAAACGGTACGGGCTTGAAACGATCGGCTGCGGCGTCGAAGCGGAACACGCCCAGCTGGGAACCGGCCCAGAGATCGCCTTGGGCGAGCGCAATGGTGCGTACTTCGGCGCCGCGCTCGAATGACTCCGCTGCTGCGCTGTCCAGCAGGTAATGACGCCACTCGCCCAGATCGAGGCTCAGCCGGTAGATACCGCCGCTGGTGGCGAGCCAGAAAGCATCGTTATGCTCGACTATGGCCCAGATTCGTTCCCGGTAGAGCGGATGGCCCGGGTCGTCGCGGGCGAAGCGGGTCAACCGGCGCGGTTGGTCGGGTTCGATCAGGTTGATGCCGGCTGCGGTTCCGATCCAGATCCGGCCGCTGCTGTCGATGTGCATGTGCTGGACCCGATTGTCGGCCAGTGCGTCAGGCTCCTGATCATTGGCGAGGTAGGGAATGAAGCGTTCGGAAGATCGATCCCAGTATTGCAGGCCGTTGCCCCAGCTACCCACCCAGAGCTGGCCCGACGGGGTCACGAGTTGGGTGCTGACGTTGGGGCGGGTCTGTTCAGCCACGAATCCCTCGCTCCATGAAGAGAACTCATGCCCGTCGAAACGCAGCAAGCCGTCGGTATCTCCGGCGATCCAGAGCAGGCCGCGCTGGTCCTGGAAAATGTCGTAAATAGAGGACTGTCGGCCGCCGAGATCATCGGCCAGGCGTTCAAATTCGAAATGGGCTCCGAATCCGTCGCCGGCCTGGGCCGGGATCGAAAGACCCACAGCCAGGGCCAGGCACAACCATTTGCCAGGCAGGGCGATGGTCAGCATCCTGGCGCTCCGCTGGCCATGCCGGTTCAGTGCAGCTTCAGCGGCGGTCGCAGGAAATGACTGAGCTGGCGCACCGCCATCATCAGGCTGCCCCGTACCGGGCCGTAGACTTCCAGCAGGTGTCGACGATACAGAGAATGGTAGGTGAAACGGGCCAGTCGGCCTTCGACCATGACGCCGCCACCGAGAAAGGAAAACAAGTTACCGACCGTGTAGAACCGCGACAGATTGACCAGCGAACCCAGGTCCCGGTAGACGTATTCGCGTTTCGGCGGACGGTCGTTGAGCATGTCGATGATGTTGCGGACCACCATGTGGCCCATCTGCCGGGCGACCTGGCCGCGGGGTGGCGCCAGGCTGCCATCCGGCTGCGGGCAGGCGCAGCAGTCACCGATGGCAAAGATGCGCTCGTCTCTGGTGGTTTGGGCATTCGGTTTGACCACCAGCTGATTGCGGCAATTGGTTTCCAGGCCACCGATCTCGTTGAGTTCGTTCGGTGCCTTGATGCCGGCAGCCCAAAGCGATAAATCGACCTCCAGTGCCGTCCCGTCGCTCAAGATGATGCGGCCGGGCTCGGCCCGCGTCACCCCCTGGCCGGTGCGAATCTCCACGCCCATGTCTTCGAGTTTCCGTGCAACCGATTCGCGGATGGCTGGTCGGACCACGGCCGGCAGGATTTCAGCTTCGGCATCGATCAGGATGATCGAGAGCATGTCGGGCTGGACATTGAATCCGTAGCCCCGGATTTGATCGACCGCGTTGACCATGTCGGCGGCCATCTCCGTTCCGGTGGCGCCGGCTCCAATGATGGCAATCTTGATTTTCTGGTCCAGTTGTTCGTCGCGGGCGTAGCGCAGGAATTGCTTGCGCAGACTCTGCCGGATGTCCAGCGCCTGGGCGGTGGTGTCGAGAAACCGGCAATGTTCCTGGATGCCGGGGATGCCGAAGTCATCGGCCACGCTGCCAACAGCGATGACCAGGTAGTCGTAGGCCAGTTCGCGCGCCGGCAGCAGCTCCTGTTCGCCATCATGGATCGGGGCCAGCGTGATGGTGCGCCGTTCCCGGTCGAGACCGGTCAGGGTGCCCTGCTGGAACCGGTAACCATTGCCGCGGGCGTGGCCCCGGTAGCTCATCGCCTCGATGCCGGTGTCGAGTGAACCGGTTGCCACCTCGTGCAGCAGGGGTTTCCAGATATGGGCTTCCGCCATATCGACCAGAATGATCTCGGCCTTGCCCTTGCGGCCAAGAAGGCGCCCCAGGCGCGTGGCGACCCCGATGCCGCCGGCGCCGCCGCCGATAATCACGATACGAGGCAACGACATCAGGGCTGAACCTCGCGCAGTTGACCGAGATCAAGCGGGGCCTGGCCGTGCTTTGCTAGATTGCACATTCGTTTTCTTCTGTCCTTTTCAAGGTGCGTCATGGGTATCGGTAACATTGGAGTTCCGCAGCTGGTCATTCTGCTTGTCGTTGTCATGCTGGTGTTCGGGACGAAAAAAATTCGCGGCCTGGGCGCAGACCTGGGCGGGGCCATGCGAGATTTTCGCAAGGGCATGAACGAAACCGAGTCGGCCGTGGCAGACACCGCTGAAGAGGTCAAGAAAGCCGATCCGGTTCAGCCACGCTCGTAATGGCGCCGGTCATTGCGGGTGCCAGTGTAATACAACCCGCCCGAGAGGCCGAAATCGGCCGGGTTCAGGCGCTCCGTGCGGTCCGCCTTTTCAGCGGCACGCACCAGGGCCTCGTACTCGGGGATGCTCAGCCGACGGCGTGAAGCGAGGCTTTCGGACGGATCAATGACGGTTTGCCAGGCGCCGACCTCGGTGCCGATCTGACCGAGGCAATACGTGGCCCCGCAGCCGCTGCCGTAGGAAAACAGGCTGATATCGCGGCCGGCCAGTTGCTTGCCCGCCTGGCGCAGCAGGTCGATCAGTGACAGGAACAACGAGCCGGTGTAGATATTGCCGATCTCGGCGTTCAGCTTCAGCCACGGCGCGCACAAGTGTTCGTAGCTTTCGGTCAACTGGGCCCACTCTTGCGCCTCGGAGCGCCGGATGGTCCGGCCCAATTCCATTTCCAGTTCGCGCTGATGGGCCTTGAAGGCCATCTTCACAAACGGCACGTGATACAGACAGGCACTCAACTGCTGGAGCAGGTCGCCGCGGTCGCCGACTGCGTCCATGCGTGCGCCGCTGAGCGCATCCAGATAACACTCGATCGAGTAGTGACCGTCGGCCAGCGCATGCTTGGAGTACAACGGGCGCCAGAAGTCCATCACCTGCCGGGTATAGTCCCCGATGCTGCTCGGTCGAATCTCGAGCAGTCGTGGCTGGTCGGACACCACCATGGCCACCGCGCCGGCGCCCTGGGTGGGTTCGCCGGGCGTGCCAAGCCCGTAGCTGGCGATATCGGAGGCGATGACCAGCGCTTTGCGTCCGCGTGCCCGGCCCGAGGCAATCCAGTCCATGGAGGCGGTCAGCCCGGCCATGGCTCCGTAGCAGGCATGCTTGGTCTCGAAAGTGCGGCAGCGCTCGCTCAGGCCCAGCAGTTCGTGGGCATAGACCGCGACCGGCTTGCTGTGGTCAACGCCGGTTTCGGTCCCGACGATCAGCGTGCCGATTTCGTCCGGGTCAACAGCGAAAGTGCGCAGTGCCTCGGCCCCGGCTTCCACCGCCATGGTGACGGTATCCTCGCAAGGTCCGGCAATGGCCATACGGTGCTGGCCCAGGCCTTTTGTGAACTTGGCCGGGTCGGTATCGCGGGCCCGGGCAAGTTCGGCCAGGTCCACAAAGCCGGCAGGACCGGCAAAGGCCAGGGCATCGATGCCGACGGGTGCAGAATCTTTCATGAAACGGTGTGGTTGTGTTCGAACCGGGTCAGGATACCCTAACCATCTTGCGCCGCAGGAACGCAATCTGGGTCTGTAGCGACAACTCCTTGGGGCAGACGTCGTGGCAGCCGAGCAGGCTCATGCAGCCGAACACGCCGTTGTCGTCGCCGATCAGCTGGTAGAGGTCGTGATCACTGCGGTGATCGCGCGGGTCGAGTCGAAACCGCGCGATCTTGTTCAGGCCCACGGCGCCGACGAAATCCTCGCGCATGCGGGCCGTGCCGCAGGCGGTCACGCAGCAACCGCATTCGATACAGCGGTCGAGTTCATAGACCTGCTCGGCCAGTTCGGGCTCCATGCGTTCTTCGAGATTGTGCAGGTCGGTCGGTTCGGTCGCGTGAATCCAGGTCTCGAGACGCTCGCTCATGCCGCGCATCCACGCGCCGGTGTCGACCGACAGATCGCCAATCAGCTTGAACACGGGTAACGGCGCCAGAGTGATTTCGGCCGGCAGGGTGCTGGTCAGGGTCCGGCAGGCCAGGCCGGGCCGGCCGTT
This sequence comes from Gammaproteobacteria bacterium, assembly GCA_003565625.1. GTDB lineage: Bacteria > Pseudomonadota > Gammaproteobacteria > Xanthomonadales > Wenzhouxiangellaceae > Wenzhouxiangella. The sequence goes on along the minus strand of PXBD01000066.1, from coordinate 13,106 downwards.
GACGACCATGCCGCAGCTGCCGCAGATGCCGGCCCGGCAGACAAAGTCGAACTGCAGCGAGGGTTCGAAGCGGTCGCGGATCTCGCTCAAGGCGATGAACAGGGTCATGCCCTCGTATTCCTCGAGTTCGTACTGTGCCCAGCGTGGTTCACTGTCCGGGTCCTGCGGATTGTGGCGCAGGACGCGCAGGGTCAGGGTGCGGCCTGCCGGGTTGCTTTCGTTGCTCATGCGCTGGTCTCCAGACGCTGGTTGCGCGGCCGGTATTTTTCCGGCAGCAGGTGGACAAACGGCATCAGCGCCTGCTGGCGCGCGTGCCGGTCGTCCGGATCCACGCCAACCAGAATCTTCTCGATCTCGGCCTGGCGCGCCGGGCTGTCGGGGTGGTCGATGTGGTTGCGCGCGCCATAGCCGCGAAATGCCGGGGGCAGCTCCATGTCGCCCACTTGTATGGCTTCGTAGTCGAGCCTGGGCAGGCTGGCTTCGGCTGCAGGCCAGGTGGTGATGGACCGATTCAACCAGTCACGGTCGTTGCGCTGTGGGAAATCCTCACGGAAATGCGCGCCGCGGCTTTCGGTTCGCTCGCGCGCGCCGAGTGCTGCGCACAGGGCCAGCTTGAGCATCTTCGGCAGGCGGTAGGCGGCGACCAGTTCCGGGTTGGGTCCGGGGGCCGGACAGCGCACGGCGAGGTTGCGGCTGCGCCGGAGCAGGTCCTCAAGCTCGGTGACTGCCTGGTCCAGTTCCTCACCCGTGCGGAAGATCCCGACCTGGTCGATCATGATTTCTTCCATGCGCTGACGGATGGCGGTCGCGCTCTCGTTGCCGGAGCTCGAGGTCAGTGCATCGAGTTCTGCCTGCTGGCGTTCGACGAACTCGCGCACCAGGCCCGTGGAAATGTTGATGTCGCTGGCCGGATCGCCACAGTAGTCGGCAATGAATTCCGAGACAATCATTCCGGCAACCACGGTCTCGGCGACCGAGTTGCCGCCGAGGCGGTTGAAGCCGTGCATATCCCAGCAGGCGGCCTCGCCACAGGCAAACAGGCCCTTGAGCGTGGTGCTCTCGCCACGATGGTCGGTGCGGATGCCGCCCATGGAATAGTGCTGGGTGGGCCGGACCGGAATCCAGTCCGTGGCCGGATCGATGCCGAGGAAATAGCGGCAGATGTCGGTGACCTCGCGCAGGTTCTTGTGGACATGCTCCTTGCCCAGCACAGTGATGTCCAGCCACAGGTGATCGCCATAGGGGGATGGAACGCCCTTGCCCTTGCGCATGTGCTCGGTCATCCGCCGCGAGACGACATCCCGCGAGGCCAGCTCGCGTTTTTCCGGCTCGTAGTCGGGCATGAAGCGATGGCCGTCAACGTCACGCAGGATGCCGCCGTCGCCGCGGCAGCCTTCGGTGGTGAGAATGCCGGCCGGGACGATGGCGGTCGGGTGAAACTGAACCGCTTCCATGTTGCCCAGCTCGGCCACGCCAGTCTCCAGGGCGATGGCCGTACCCGTGCCTTCGCAGATCACGGCGTTGGTCGAGACCTTGTAGATGCGCCCGTAGCCGCCGGTGGCAATGGTGGTGGCCCGGGCCAGGAAAGCGGTCAGTTCGCCGCTGACCAGGTTGCGCACCACCGCGCCGTAGCAGCGCCCGCCCTCGTGGATCAGGGCCAGGGCCTCCATGCGCTCCATCACCGGAATGCCGTTGGCGATGGTTTGATCCCCCAGTGCGAACAGCATGGCGTGTCCGGTGCCGTCGGAGGTGTAGCAGGTGCGCCATTTCCTGGTGCCGCCGAAATCCCGGGCGGTGATCAGGCCGTGGGCTTGTTCCGATTCGGTGATCACCACGCGCTCGGCGTTGATCACGGCCTCGCGCTCGCCCTGGCTCACCCGGTTCCAGGGCACGCCCCAGCCGGCCAGTTCGCGGATGGCCTTGGGGGCGACGTGGGTGAACATGCGCGCCACACGTTGATCGGCGCCCCAGTCGCTGCCCTTGACCGTGTCCTCGAAGTGGACGTCCTCGTTGTCGCCCGTGCCCATGGTCGAGTTGGCAAGGCTGGCCTGCATGCCGCCCTGGGCGGCTGCAGAATGGGATCGCTTGGCCGGCACCAGGCTCAGGACGACGGTATCGAGGCCACGCTGCTTGACCCCGACCGCGGTACGCAGGCCGGCCAGTCCGCCACCGATGACCAGGACGTCGGTATAGACGATTTTCATGGGCCGATTCCTTCGACCGGGTTGCCGAAATGGTCTTGGCCGGTCAGGCCGATATGGACGAAGGCGCCGAGTGCGGCCAGGCTCATCGTCAAATACACTGCCGTGACGATCCAGACGGCTTTTTTCAAAGTCTTGCGGCGCCGTGTCGGGTCCTTGCCTTCGAACCAGCCCCACTTTAGTGCCAGCCGGTACAGCCCGACTGCCGTATGCAGCACTACGGCGATGGTCAGGACCAGGTACAGCGGCCACTTCCACTCGAACACGATGCGGTAGGCCGACCCGGCCGGACCGATGGTCTGCGGCTGGGTCATCATGATGTACAGGTGCACCGAGGCCAGGAAAAACATGGCAAACCCGGTCCAGATCTGCAGCCACCACAGGCTGGTATCGCTGTGACGCATGTCTTTCATGTGGCTCCGAAAGGCCCGGTACTGGGCCGCATCCTGCGGGAACTTGCGCATCGCCAAACCGGCGTGAGCGATGAAGATGGCGAAGATGACAATGACCACCAGGGTAGTGATCAGCGGAATCTTTTCCCCGAACAGTGTTTCGCCCTCCAGGGCCCCGGAGACGAAACGGAAGGCATCGGCACCCAGCAGGATGGAGGAGTCGAAGATCAGGTGAAAGGCCATGAAGAGCGCCAGTGCCAGACCTGTGATACTTTGCGCCAGGTCCAGGCGGGCGGGCAGGAGCGATTTGTTCACGAATGTTCCAGATGGCGCTACCGACGAGAAGACGGTGGCAACGTTAACACCGCCCTCGGCGGCGGGGATTGATGCATATCAAGCCCCGCCATGCGAACTTTGCCGAATATGGCGAGGTGCCCGATCCTTTTGTGCCCATCGAATCCAGCCTCGACATGAACCAGAATCCAGAATCCCCCAGCTGCCAGAATGATGACGACGCAAGGCCCTGGTTGGTCAGCGGCGTGACCGGTTACATGGGGGGGCACCTGGCCACTTATCTGATGGACCGGGGTATTCCGGTTCGCGCCATGGCACGCGCTCCGGAGAAGCTGGCCGGTCGGCGCTGGACGGAGCGCTGGCCGCACTGCGAGATCGTGCAGGGCGACGTGCTCAAGCCGGATACTCTGGTTGGCAAGTTGGATGGTGTGCGCGTCGCTTTTTACCTGATCCATGCAATGTGTGCCGGCAAGGACTATCTGCAGCTGGAAGTGGACGGGGCGCGCAATTTTGCCGAAGCCGCGGCGGCGGCCGGTGTGGAGCGCGTTTTTTACATTGGCGGCCTGGTGCCGGAGGGCGCCGATACCCAGCATATCCTGGCGCGGGCGGCCATCGGTGACACGCTGCGAGAAGGCAGCGTGCCGGTGACCGAGATTCGCGCCGGCATCATCGTCGGGCCCGGTTCGGCGGCGTTTGAAGTGATGCGCGATGCCATTTTTCACCAGCCGTTCCTGGTGACGCCGAAATACGTCGACCGGGTTTCACCGCCGATCGCGCTGGAAAACATGTGCAAGTACGCCATGGAACTGGCGGTCATGCCCGAAGCGGTCGGTGAAATCTTCGACGCTGCCGGTCCGGAGGAACTGACCTATGCCCAGCAGATGGACATCATGGCCGAGGTTGGCGGGATCAAACCCCGCAAGATCTTTCGCATCCCCTTCCTGACCGAAAACATGGCCGCGGTGTTTCTGCCGCTGGTCAGTTCGGTGCCGTCAAGCATTGCCGGGGCCTTGATTGAGGGTATGCGCCAGAACTTCACCGCCGACGATTCGAAGATCCGCGAACTCGTCCCGCAAAAGCTGCTGACCTTTCGGGAGGCGACCGAGGCCGTGTACGAGGCCGAGCGCAACCAGCCGGTGTATACGCGCTGGGTCGATGGCGGCTTTCTTTTTCGGGGTCGCAACCACCACAGTGCCTACTACGGCAAGCAGGCGACGGGAAACTACTGGACTGAAGCCAGTCCGGAGTCGGTCTGGAAGATCATGACCCGGGTGGGTGGTGAAAACCGCTACTTTTACCTCAATTTCCTGTGGACCATTCGCGAGTGGATCGACTGGCTGGTGGGTGGTCATGGTCGCAAGCGCTATCGGCGCGACCCGGAGGTGATCGAGTTGGGCGACCGGATCGATTCCTGGGAGGTCATCGCCATGGAGCCCGGCGAGCGCTTCACCCTGCGTTTTGGCATGAAGGCACCGGGCGACGGGGTTCTGGAGTTCGATGCGGTGCCCGAAGGCGAGGGTACGCGCATCCACGCCACCGCCACCTGGCATCCGGCCGGTATCTGGGGCTTGTTGTACTGGTACGCGATGTACCTGCCTCACCTGGTGTTGTTCAACGGCCTGACCCGCAACATCGGTGAGCAAGCCGAGCGTCTGGAGCAGAAATAGCATGCCCGATATCCTGATCGTCTACGCCAGCCGGGATGGCCACACTCGCAGTATTGCCCAGCGCCTGCAGCGCCAGCTTGATGAGCAGGGTGTGCAGGTCCGGCTGGTTGATGTGGGGTCAGCTGCTGACCTGGATCCGTCGGCTTTTCAGGTGGTTGCGGTAGGCGGCAGCGTTGTCTACGGCAAGCATGACCCCAGGCTGAGCCGCTTTTTGATCGAGAACGCGCATCGTATGACGGACTGCCGGCGGGTGTTTTTCTCGGTCAACCTGATCGCGCGCAAGCCAGAAAAGCAAACCATCGAGGGCAACGTCTATGTTCGCAAGTTTCTCGACAATCTGCCCCTGAACCTCGATCATGTCGAGATCCTGGCCGGCAAGCTGGACTATCCCAGCTACGGCTTTCTCGACCGGATCATGATTCAACTGACAATGAAATTTACCGACGGCCCGACCGATCGGAAGACGGTCATCGATTACACCGATTATGAGCAGGTGGACCGGTTCGCAGACCTCTTGAAAACGCTCGCAAGTGATGGCGTAACCGCGTCGTGAACGTCACGGCGGCCTGTTTCACGGGCTGTTCATTGCGCGTATGTTGACATCTGTGCAGTCGGGGTCAAAACGCGCTCCGCCAGTGTCGAATGTTTCCTGAGCATCATCAATAATTTTCAAGGAGTACAACCATGGCAGAACATCCAAAAGATTGGTCCGAGCTGGCCATCAGCCTGTACGACAAACTGACCGGCCGGAACGCGGAGATCACCTACGAGTTCAAGGATTTCCAGCTGGACGTGCCGTCCGGTCCGGGCGACAATCCGGTGCACGCGCGCTGGGGTATGAACGGGTCACTCGTCATCCGCGCCCGCGATCTCAAGACGCCGGCCAAGTAAATGCACGGACCGCTGGATATCGAAGCCGACCTGGACATTGTTGCCGGGTCGGACTCGATCAGCGTCAAAAGCCAGGGTCGAGGTGTTGTGGTGGCAGCCTCGTCGTTGGCTTTCCTCCGCCAACTCCCGCCCCGCACAGCGAGCCTGAAAAATGTACGGCAGCTCGCCGCCGGTCTGCAAATGGCTGACCAGGCTCTTTTGCTGACCGCACGTGGTGCACCCATCCTCGATCTGGATCCGGCCCGGCGCAGTCGCTGGCTGGGCAGGCTGGTCAGAGTGCCAGGCCTCAAGATCCACTTCATCAACTGGTTGCGCAATCGCCGCTGACAACGCGGCTTTTCAACACGTTCCGACCAACCAACCCCCGGTTGCGCGTAGAATGCAGAGCTCTGCCTTGCAGGCAGTTCACGCTTGATGATGCCGCGATTTTTGGCCGGTAGCCGCGCCTGTGTTTTCTTGGACTGTCGGCTGCGCGTGTGCCGATCCAGGCTGACCCATTGACCACAGGAATCCGCATGAAACCGCTTGAACAACTGACCGCCAAGGACATCATGAACCCCGACGTCGTGCTGGTTTACGATGACATGAGCGTCCACGAGCTCGCCGCCACCCTGACCGATCGTGGCATTTCCGGAGCCCCGGTTCTGGATCGTGACGGTTTGCTGGTCGGCGTTGTTTCCTTGTCCGATATCGTGGCCAATGACGGTCAGCGCAGCGCCATCCGCGGCGGTGAACACGTCGGCGACTTTTTCCTGCAGGGTTGGGAAGACGAGCTTGACGAGACCGAACTGCGCCCTTTTCATGTTGTCGAGGATGAGGGAATGACGGTGGCCGATATCCTGACCTCGGTGATCTATACCGTCCACGAAAGCACCGATATCGCGACCATGGCCGATACCATGATCCAGGGGCGGATCCACCGCCTGGTCGTAACCCGCGATGAAGGGGTCGTCGGGATCGTCAGCACGCTCGACATGCTCAAGGCCCTGCGCGGTCTCGCTGCCTGAACGCCTGCGCAAAGCGAATGGGTTGCCCCAGGCCCCCAGCGAAACCGGGTTGGAGGTGAATTGACCCAGCGCAAATTGGCATGCGCCCGACTGCGGTACAGTGAATCTTCATTTCATCTACCTGTTTACGGGGTCTGTCCAATATGTGCCTAGCGATACCGGCAAAAGTGGAAGAGTTGCTCGAGTTTGACCAGGCCACGGTCGAGGTGGGTGGGGTTCGCAGCAAGATCTCCCTGTCCATGATTGATGGCGTCGAAGTGGGCGACTACGTGATCGTCCACGTAGGCCACGCCATCACCCGCCTGGATGTCGACGAGGCCGAGCGCTCGCTCGAGCTGTTCCGCGAACTGGCCGACACCATTGGAGCATCGACCGATGCGCTATATCCACGGGTTTCGTGAGGGCAGAGCGGCTTCGGCCCTGGCCGAGGTCATCCGCCGCGAGGCCCGACCCGACCGGCGCTATCACCTGATGGAGTTCTGCGGCGGGCACACCCACGCGGTGTTCCGCTACGGCATTCCGGATCTCTTGCCCGACAACGTCGAGATGGTTCACGGCCCCGGCTGCCCGGTGTGCGTGCTGCCGGTGGCACGCCTGGACCTGGCCATCGAACTGGCCTCGCGCGATGATGTGATCCTGGCCAGTTACGGCGACATGCTGCGCGTGCCGGCCTCGCGCCGCAACAGCCTGTTGAAGGCGCGCGGGCAGGGCAAGGATGTGCGCGTGGTCCAGTCGACGGTCGAGGCACTCGAACTGGCCCGCGACAACCCGGACAAGCAGGTGGTGATGTTTGCCATCGGCTTCGAGACCACCACGCCGCAGACCGCGCTGGCCATCCGGCAGGCCGAGAAAATGAGCCTGGAGAACTTCAGCGTGTTCTGCAACCATGTGCTTACGCCCTCGGCGATCCAGTCGATCCTGGATTCACCCGAAGTGCGCGACATGGGCCAGGTCCGGGTCGACGGCTTTCTGGGCCCGTCGCACGTGTCGACCATCATCGGCTCCGAGCCCTACGAGTTCTTCGCCGAGGAATACCAGCGCCCGGTGGTGATCGCCGGTTTCGAGCCGCTGGACGTGATGGCCTCCATCGTCATGCTGATCCGTCAGTTGAACGAGGGCCGGGCCGAGGTTGAGAACCAGTTCACCCGCGGGGTCAAGCGCGAGGGCAACGCCAAGGCCAAGGCCATGGTCGCCGAGACCCTGGAGCTGCGACCCGAGTTTGTCTGGCGGGGCTTAGGGACAGTGCCCTACAGCGGCCTGCGGATCAAGGACAAGTACGCAAGGTTCGACGCCGAAAAGCGCTTCGACCTGGTCGAAAAGGAAGTGCGCGAAAACAAGGCCTGCCAGTGCCCGGCCGTGATCCGCGGGGTCAAGAAACCCACCGACTGCGAAATCTTCGGCACGGTGTGCACCCCGCGCAACCCGATTGGTTCGTGCATGGTCTCCGACGAAGGCGCTTGCGCGGCCTACTATCGCTACCGGCGATATGCCGAGGCCGGCTGAGGCCGGCTGCAGAATCCAGGGTAGTGGGTTGACTTGCCGCTTCCCTGGAGCGGGGCTCCATTCAGTGATCGTGGACGATGGGGTCAGTCTCGTCGATCGGGTTGATCAGTTGCGCGAAGCCGAAGGCCTGGAAATCAGCAACGTTGCGCGTGGCCCAGCGGGTCACGCCGTGATGGATCAGGGTCAGGGCAATTCGTGCGTCAAACACGGCGCGCCGTGGGAGTTCTGGCTGCTCGGCGATACGCCATAGCGGGTTCATGATCGGTGCGTTTTCAATCAAGGCCCAGCGCGGATTGCTGCGCCAACTCATGCACACGGCTGTTGCGTCGGGCGCGCTGAATGGTCTTGCGAGAACCGCCGGGTTTCGCAATAACTGGTAGAGCTCGACCAGCACCAGTTCGCAGATGGCCACGCCATCACGCTCGGTGCAAGCTTCGATGAAATCCCGGGCGCGCCCATGTTCCGGGCAATCCCGGTTTTGCGCATACAGCAGGATGTTGGTGTCGATGGACAGCACGTCAGGTGTTGGCCAGTTCGCGCCAGTCGCTTTCAACGGCTTTGAATTCGCCCAGCGCTGCTGGTTCGGGCGGCCGCCAGGAACGAGCCCCGCGCCCGGGCGGGTAGATGCTCTGCATATGTTCCAGCCCGCGGCGTAGCACCTCGGCCAGGCTGATCTCCTGTTCAGCGGCAATGCGCTTGGCCTCGCGATAGAGTTCGTCGGGCAGTTGAATTTGCGTTCTGATCATGATGTAAAAACTACATCGGTGTTGAAGTGGCGTCAAGTGTTCCCTGCCCGGGCGGTTTTGAACCCGTCAGGATCTCGATCGTTTGAGCCCTGATTGAACTCGATGCCGTTCTCTCTTATTTGCCACGCTGCCCAATAGCCGGAACGCCGTTCATCTGGTGTTCGCCGCGGATGGCCGGGTGTTCGTCGGCGACGGCAACGGGAGGGTTTCCGAATGTGCCGCCGACGGCAGCCTGCTGACAGCATCCCGAAGTCGAGGAGGCCGAAAAAGCAGCTTAGGTACCTGATGATACAATGCAGTCTTTGATGTAGATCTGTTGCCATGGCGCTGAATATTCGCAATCCGGAAGCCGAGCGGCTGGCTGCGGAACTGGCCCGCCAGACCGGAGAGACCAAGACCGAGGCCGTCGCCCAGGCGCTGCGTGAGCGGCTTGCACGCGTTCGGCGTGATCAGGCCAGATCCTCTCTGGTCGATGAGCTGGAGGCCATCGCCGCTCAGTGCGCGGCCCTGCCGATGCTGGATGCCCGTGGCGCCGATGAGATTCTGGGCTACGACGAGCGGGGCCTACCGGGCTGATGGTCATCGACAGCTCGGCGCTGGCCGTCATCCTGTTTGGTGAGCCCGAGCGCAGGGCTTTCATCGAGGCGATCGACGCTGCCGGCGAGCGCCTGATGTCGGTGGCTAACTGGCTTGAGATCTTCATCGTGATCGCCGCCCGGCACGGCGCTGAGGGGGATCTGGCCTTGCAGCGCTTCGTCGAGCGGGCCGCAATCGAGATTGTGCCCGTGGACCTCGAGCAAGGCCAACTGGCGCGTGAGGCCTGGCGGCTTTTCGGCAAGGGTCGACACGTCGCCGGACTGAACTTTGGCGACTGTTTCGCCTACGCCCTGAGCCGGCAGCGCGGCCAGAGTCTGCTGTTCAAGGGCGACGATTTCAGCCGGACGGATATCCGAAGTGCGACTGAGATTTGAGCGAGCATCGGCGGGCTTGATGTGCCTTGTGGGACCGATGTGCCCGTCTCCGTGAATCCGCGTTCTTTATCTGAGCGTTGATCGATTCCGCCACGAGCAGATTCTGGTCATTGCTGGAGCTTGCTTTCGGCAGCGGCGCAGACGACCCGGTTGCGGCCTGCTTTCTTGGCCTGGTAAAGCGCCTGGTCGGCCTGGTCGAGCAGCATGTGCCCTGCGTCCATCGAAGCGGCAGATGTTGCCACGCCCAGGCTGACCGCCACCTGCACCGCGCGGCGGGATGGACTGGCGTTTTCCGGGATGATCTCGGTTTTCTGGATTTGCTCGCGGAGACGCTCGGCAAGAAAGCGGGCGCTCTCCAGATCGGTCTGCGGCAGAATGACCGCGAATTCTTCACCCCCGTAACGACAAACGACATCCCCCTCGCGTACATTGCGGGTCAGTACCTCGGTCAGCCGCTTCAAAACCAGATCGCCAAAGGGATGGCCAAGTTCATCATTGACCTGCTTGAAAAGGTCGATATCGAGCATGATCAGCGCCAGGGCTTGCCTGTGACGCAGTGAGACTGAAAACACCTCCCGCAATCTGCGGTCGAAATGCCGTCGGTTGTATGCGCCGGTCAGTGAATCGATCGTCGTCTCATATTCGAGCAAATAGATGCGCTTCAGACTACGACCCGTGCTGAAAGACAGCCAGCAGACCAGAAGGACAAAGATGGCCCCAAGAAAGAAAACGTTGGGCACGACCAGATCGATCAAGCCGGTGGCAGTGCCCCAGAACAGAACGAGGTAAGCCAGGTATCCTGCAATGAAAAAGCAGATCAGGCCCAGCAGCAGATTCCAGAGTGAGCGGAGCTTGCCGAGCGGCAGGTCTGCCTTCAGACGCTGGACCGGATGGATAGAGATCAACAGGCCGACGAGGCCAAGGACGAGCAAACTGTTCTTGACAAGTTCCATGCTGTTGCGGCGCTGCGATCGTTTCGCTCGATTCACTCAGGGAGTTCGGCGCAGAGCGAGTCTATCGCTTCGGCGATCCTGGCTGAGTGTAACGAAATGGAAATCGCTGCACCACGCCGGACATCAACCGGTTCAAAAGGGCCGCGACCGTGGAATTGCCTGGTCTGGTGTGTTTGTCCGGCGAAAAGCAAGCAAACGTCCCCCTTCCATCCAAGTTAATCTGCGCTGGTCCAAGGCAAAGCTCGTTAATCAAACCGGCCTCAGAACCTCATGCGCATTCTCCTGCTCTGTCACGCATTCAACAGTTTGAGCCAGCGGGCCCACGCCGAGCTACGGTCGGCTGGGTATGCAGTGAGCGTTGAGCTGGACATCAGCGATGAAGTCACGGCCGAGGCGGTCCAGCTGTTCCGTCCTGATGTCGTCGTCGCCCCATTCCTCAAGCGCAGGATTCCCGAGACGGTGTTTGCCGCCGTGCCCTGCCTGATCGTGCACCCCGGACCGCCCGGCGATCGCGGTCCGGCCGCGCTGGACTGGGCCGTGCTGGAGGAGGCGTCGGAGTGGGGCGTGTCGATCATTCGTGCGACCGAGGAACTCGACGGCGGGCCGGTGCTGGCCAGCCGCAACTTTCCGATGCGGCCTGCGCGCAAGTCCAGTCTGTACCGCATCGAGGTGACCGAAGCCGCCGTGGCGGCCTTGTTTGATGCCTTGGAGAAATTACAGCGCGGCGAGTCGGGCAATCCGCCGCCGCCCGGGCGCTGGCGCGATCCGGTACCGAGTCAAGTCCGGCGTATCGACTGGGCCAACGACAACACTGCCACTGTGTTGAACAAGATCCGCAGCGCCGATGGTTTTCCCGGCGTGGTGGACCAGATTGCGGGCCGAGAGCTTCGGCTGTTCAACGCCTGGCCGGAGCCGGAGCTGAAGGGCGAACCCGGTGCGCTGCTGGCGCGCTGCCACGGCGCGATCTGCCGGGCCACGGTCGATGGCGCGGTCTGGATCGGGCATCTGAAGGAGGACGGCGAGCGCTCCTTCAAACGCCGCGCCACGGCGGTGCTGGGCGAAGCGCTGGCCGAGCTTCCGGAGCTGAACCTCAAGCCCGATCCCGAAACCGGCAGCGGACCGATCCGTTACCGCGAAATCGGCGCCGTCGGCATCCTCGAATTCGACTTCTACAACGGCGCCATGTCCACCGAGGACTGCGGCGCCTTGCTGGCGGCTTACCAGCAGGCAACCCACCGCCCGACCCGCGTCATCGTGCTGGCCGGCGGTTCGGACTTCTGGTCTAACGGCATGGACTTGAACACCATCGAGGCTGCTGCCAGCCCGCCGGACGAGTCCTGGGACAACATCCGCGCCATCGACGAGGTGGCCGAGGCAATCATTCGCACCACCAGCCACCTGACCGTCAGCGCCATCGGCGGCAACGCAGCGGCCGGTGGGGTGTTCCTGGCCCTGGCCGCCGATGAAGTCTGGGCGCGATCCGGCGTCGTGCTCAACCCGCACTACAAGAACATGGGCAATCTGTACGGCTCGGAATACTGGACCTACCGGTTGCCGAAGCGCGTCGGCGAGGACGGCATCAAGGCCGTGATGGGGCATCGCCTGCCCATGCTGGCGGCCGAGGCCAGGGATCTCGGGCTGATCGATCGGGTCGGCCCCGGCGACCGGGCGGCGTTTGATCGATTCGCGCTTAAGCAGGCCGCGCAACTGGCCGAGGACGACTTCGAGGCCCGCCTGGCGGCCAAGGCCAAGCGCCGAACGCAAGACGAAGCCGAGCGCCCGCTGCACGCCTACCGCGACGCCGAACTGGAGCGCATGCGCATGAATTTCTACGGCTTCGACCCGTCCTACCACGTCGCCCGCTTCCGCCTGGTTCGGCGCAGTCCGCATGCCTGGACGCCGCTGTATCTGGCCCATCACCGCGCACGGGTTGGATCCAAATGAGCACCGATCAGGAAACACTGCCGGTCCGCCGGGTCACCGTGGCCGGTCGCGTGCAGGGCGTGGGTTTCCGGCCCTTCGTCTACCGCCTGGCGCACGAGCTGAACCTGACCGGCTGGGTCTACAACGCCTCGGGCGTGGTCGAGGTCGCGATCCAGGGCCCCGAAGGACAGCTCGACGCCTTCGCTCGCGATGTCATTGAGCGCGCCCCGCCATTGGCCCGGCCGGAGCTTTTGCGCAACGAGCCGGCCGAATCAGAAGACTTCCAGACCTTCGAAATCCGCGCCAGCCAGTCCGCAGCCGACCCGGAAATCCGCGTGCCGCCGGACCAGTTCCTGTGTGACGACTGCCTGGCCGAGATCAGCGATCCGACCGAGCGCCGCTACCGCTATCCCTTCATCAACTGCACCCAGTGCGGCCCGCGCTACACCATCATCCGCGCGCTGCCCTACGACCGCCCGAACACGACCTTGAAAGATTTTCCGCTGTGCGCGGACTGCGACGCGGAATACCGCAACCCGCTGGACCGCCGCTTCCACG
>PXBD01000024.1 GCA_003565625.1 Gammaproteobacteria bacterium | reverse complement strand
TGATCCAGCTCTTTTCCTGCTCCTTGCGGCCGAAGCGGGTGCGGCCCGACATCGCCCGGGCGCGCCGGCTGCTGCGTTCCTTGCGGCCTTCCTGATAGACCGCGGCCTGGCGGAAGCTGCGCTGGTTGGCCTCCTTGAAGACTTTGGCGCAGCGGCGCTCGTCGCCGCAGCGGACCACGAATACGTCAGCCTCCTTGCCGCTCTTGACTGGTCGCAGAACTTCGTCGATAAGGCCGTCATCGACCAGCGGGCGCAGGCGTGGGGGAGTTTTCATGCCGCAGATTGTACCCCCGAGGCGTTGTTGAACCGGCCCCGGTAGAATGCCGCGATGAGCACGAGGGCCGACAAGATTTCGCACGTGGATGTGGTGGTGATCGGCGCCGGCGCGGCGGGGCTAATGTGCGCCCGGGTTGCGGGGCTGCGCGGACGGTCGGTGCGGGTGCTTGATCACGCCAACAAGGTCGGCAAGAAAATCCTCATGTCCGGCGGCGGGCGCTGCAATTTCACCAACATCCATTCCGGCCCGGAAAATTTTCTCTCCGCCAACCCGCATTTCTGCAAGTCTGCGCTCAGCCGCTACACGCCCTGGGATTTCATCGCCCTGGTCGAGCGCCACGGCGTGCCGTATCACGAAAAGAAACTGGGGCAGTTGTTCTGCGACCGGTCGTCGAAGGACATTGTCGCGCTGCTGCTGGCCGAGTGCGAGTCTGCCAGGGTGTCGGTCCGGACCCATTCGCCTGCCCGTATCGAGCAGCTGGGGCCGCCGCATCGACTGGTGTGCAACGGCGAGCGAATCGAGTGCGAGTCGCTGGTCATCGCCACCGGCGGTTATTCCATCCCGCGCATGGGTGCGACCGGTTTTGGTTTTGATCTGGCCCGCGAGCTGGGTCTTGCGATCCAGCCGACCCGGGCTGCTCTGGTGCCGTTCGTGCTCGAAGGTCGCAAGCTGGCCCAGATCGAGGGCCTGGCCGGGGTGTCTATGGATTCTTTCAGCCAGGCTGGAGAGGGCGGTTTTCGGGAAAACCTGCTGTTTACCCACAAGGGCCTGAGCGGGCCGGCGATGCTTCAGGTCTCGTCCTACTGGCAGCCGGGCGACAGCGTTTCGATAGACCTGCTGCCGGACATGAACCTGGTCGAGTGGCTGCGCGAGGCCCGCCAGAACCGACCGCGCGCGCGTCTGAAAACGGTCCTGTCCGAGCACTTGCCGCGCCGGGTCGTTGAGCGTTGGTGCGAACTGTGGCTTACCGACCGGCCCATGGCCGAGTTGGGTGATGCGGCCATTGATGATGTTGAAAAAATGCTCCAACCCTGGCGCATCTGGCCCTCTGGAACCGAGGGCTACCGCACGGCCGAGGTCACTATTGGCGGTGTGGATACCGGCGCGCTGTCGTCAAAAACCATGGCCTGCAAAAGCCGGCCGGGTCTGTTTTTCATCGGCGAGGTAGTCGATGTGACCGGCCACCTCGGCGGGCACAATTTCCAGTGGGCCTGGGCTTCGGGGTCCGCTGCCGGGCAGACGGTCTGAGCGCGACCGGAACGCCAATCAAATCTGGATATTGAACAGACCGATAATGCCGATGAAGATCAGGTAGCCGGCAACGATGTAGTTGAGTAGCTTTGGCACGACCAGAATCAGGATGCCGGCGATCAGGGCAATCAGGGGTGCAAGTTCGAAATGAATGGTCATTGGTTCTGACTCCAGCGTTCTGAGAGGAGACAGCATGATACGCGTAAACAAGGGCACAATCCGATTCGCCGCACTGTTGTTGATGCTGCTGGTATCTGCAGCCGTCGCCTCGGCAGAGCCGCCAAAGGTTCGTCTGGGCGTGCCGCCCTGGCAAGGCGCGGAAGCCAAGAGCGCGGTGGTCGCGGAAATTCTCCAGGCCACCGGATACGAGGTCGAAACGGTATCAGCGGCGGCGGTTCTGATTTTTCAGGGTCTGGGCCGTGGGGAACTGGACGTCAATCTGTCGGCCTGGGTGCCGGGCCAGGAGGAGGCATTCGGTCCGCGCGTTGATAGCGCCGAGATCAATATCCTTGGCGAAAACCTGCGCGGGGCACGAACGGGATTGGCGGTGCCGATCAGCCTTTACCAGGACGGTCTGCGGTCAATGTCTGATCTCGCCCGCTTTGCCAAAGAAATGGATTCAACCATCTACTGCATCGAGCCGGGCAGTGGCGCCAACGCCGTCGCCGAGTCGGCCATTCGCGATGATCTCTACGGCCTCGGTGGTTGGCGGGTGCTGCCGAGCAGCACGCAGGCCATGTTGACCCACGTTGGCCGCGCGATCCGGCGTGATCGCGCAACCGTGTTCTGTGCCTGGGCGCCGCACTGGATGAACGAGGCGTTCGACCTGCACTATCTGGACGACCCCGCCGATCACTGGGGCGGGCCGGGTGCCACGCAGGTGCTGACCCTGGCCTGGAGCGGATTGCCCGAGGATGCGCCCGAGTTGACCGAGTTCTTCCGCCGCTTCCAGGTCGATGCCGAAACCCAGAGCCAGTGGGTCCATGCCTATGCCCGGGAAGACGGGGCACTGGAGCAGGTGGCGAGGGAATGGATACAGGCCAACCTCGATCTGGTAGCGCCGTGGCTGGCCGGTTTGCAGACCCCAGCCGGGGACGATGCAGTCCGGGTACTGTCGGAGGTTGCGGCGGCGTGGTAGTCTGTATTTGACGTAAACCCCACCGCTTAGTGGGGACTATCCTGCCAATCGGTAACGAACTTCCGAAAACCCTCGATAACGCTCCTCCTGAGCCGCACGGCCTTCCACGGCCCTGTGCCCTGTATTTTGCTCAAGGAGTTTCCATGTTTTCTGCTTTGACAGCGGTCGTTTATTGCGAAGGCAATTTCGGCGCCATTGACGGCAAGACTGCCAACGGACTGGTTCGGCATTCCGAGAAGTATCGAATCGTGGCGGTGATCGACAGCCAGAATGCCGGGCGCGACGCTGGAATGCTGCTTGACAACCGGCCCAACGGTATACCGGTGTGTCGCGACCTTGCCACCGCCCTGGCCCTGGCCGACGCGCTGCCGGATTATTTTATTTACGGCATGGCGCCTGCCAGCGGAATGTTGTCGAACAACGAGCGTGGCCTGATCCTCGCCGCCATCAAGCTGGGGATGAGCATCGTCAACGGCTTGCACGAGTTTCTCAGCGAGGATGCGGAATTTCTCGCGGCGAGCATCGCCGCCAACGTTGAACTCATCGATATTCGCAAACCGCGCTCGAAAAACGAGCTGCGCCTGTTCAGCGGCCGCATCCATGAGGTGGGTTGTCCGCGCATCGCCATACTGGGCACCGATTGCGCCATTGGCAAGCGCACCACAGCCACCGTGCTGGTGCGCGCACTCAAGGACGCCGGATTGAATGCGCTGATGATCGGCACCGGTCAGACCGGTTTGATCCAGGGCGCGCGCTACGGCGTGGCCATGGACGCCGTGCCGTCGCAGTTTTGCGCCGGTGAGCTCGAAGCCATCATCGTCGAGGCGTTTGAGTCCGAACAGCCCGACGTGATCGTTATTGAAGGGCAGGGTGCGCTAAGCCATCCGGCGTTTTCGACCAGCTCGTTCATCCTGCGCGGCAGCTGCCCGCACGCGGTCATCCTGCAGCACGCGCCGGGTCGGGACCGACGCTGCGATTTTCCGCACATGTCCATGCCCGCGCCGGCCAGTGAGATCAACCTGATCCAGACCTTTTCCGAAACCCGGGTCATCGGGCTGACCATCAATCATGAACACATGAGCGACGCAGAGGTTGACACGGCGATTCGTCGCTATGAGTCCGAGCTCAGGATTCCCTCGACCGATGCCCTGAGTCGATCGCCGGCGCGTTTGCTGGATATGGTGCTGGCGGCTTTCCCCGAGCTTGAGTTCAAGGTCCTTGCCGAAGCGGTATGAGCGCGCCCCGGCTCGAGATCGATCTTGACCGGATCGAGCACAACACCCGCACGCTGGTCGATCGTCTGGCTGCGCGCGGCATCTCGGTGACTGGAGTGACCAAGGCCGCGCTTGGCTCGGCCGCGGTTGCCAACGCCATGCTGCGTGGTGGTGTCAGTGCGCTCGGTGATTCGCGGATCGAAAATATCGAGGCCATGCGCGGCGCGCAGATCGCAACGCCGATGACCTTGATCCGCTCACCGATGCTCAGCCAGGTAGAGCGTGTCGTGCACTCGGTCGAGCTGAGCTTCAATACCGAATGGTCTGTCCTGGCCCGGCTTTCCCGCGCAGCCGGTCGGACCGGGCAGTCGCATTCGGTGTTGCTCATGGTCGAACTGGGCGATCTGCGCGAAGGCATCATGCCCGGGGAGTTGGCCGACATGGTCCACTCGGTGCTGGGCTTGCCCAATATCATCCTGCTGGGAATCGGAGCCAACCTGGCCTGTCACAGTGGTGTTGTGCCCGATCACAACAACATGGCGGAGCTGTCGGCGCTGGCCGAATCTATCGAACAGACCTTCGATGTGCGTCTTGAGATGGTGTCGGGTGGCAACTCGGCCAACCTGGATTGGGCGCTGAGCACGGAAGATACCGGCCGGATCAACAACCTGCGTCTAGGCGAGGCGATCCTGCTCGGCTGCGACCCACTGCACCGACGGCCGCTAACGGGTCTGCACACGGATGCCATCACGCTGGTCGCCGAGGTCATCGAGTCGAAAACCAAGCCGGCCCGCCCGTGGGGCGCAATCGCCCAGACAGCTTTCGGTCAGGCACCGGAGAGTGCCGGTTGCGGTGAGAATGCACGTGTCATTCTCGCCCTCGGCCAGCAGGATGTCGACCCGGCGGGCCTTGTGCCGCCGGCCGGCATCCGCATCCTTGGCGCCAGCGGCGATCACCTGATCAGCTGCCGTGAGAGCGGCGAGAGCAGCGTTGGCGACGAGGTCCGGTTCGGGTTGAACTACAGCGCGCTGGTGCGCTCGATGACTTCGCCGTTCGTGCGCAAGGTCACGAACAGCCCTTCGAACGAATACCCAGGGCTTGCGGTGCTGTAAAAAGGTGCCGGCGCGGACGGTGTCCACGCCTCGTGTACTGCTCAACAGCTATCGTTTCGCGCCAGCCTATCCAGAGAAACCTCGATGCGTAATGACCTGACGATCTACGACAAGGTGGCCGAGCAATGGTGGTCGGATGATATTCGCTGGGTGCGCACGCTCAAGAACCTGGTTCCTGGTCGGCTGTCCTGGATGGATCGCCAGATCGACTGGACCGGCAAGCAGGTTCTGGACCTGGGCTGCGCCGGAGGATTCATGGCCGAGGCCCTGGCAGACCGTGGTGCCGTGGTCACCGGAATCGACCCTGCCGAGGGAGCCATTGCCGCGGCCCGCGCTCACGCCCAACAAAACGGTCGCCAGATCACCTACGACGTTGGCGTCGGAGAGGCATTGCCTTATGCCGACCAGGCCTTCGATGCGGTGGTCTGCGTCGATGTGCTCGAGCATGTGCAGGACCTGCACCAAGTCATCAAGGAGATTGCGCGCGTGTTGCACCCGGGCGGGCTGTTTCTGTTCGATACCATCAATCGCAACCCGCTCGCGCGGCTGGCCACCATCACCGTCGCCGAAGACATCCTGCGTCTGTTGCCGCGCGGCACCCACGATCCGGACATGTTCATCAAGCCGGCGGAGCTGCGCCGCGCCATGAGAACGGCGGGCCTGGAGCCGGGCCGTTTTACGGGCCTGGGTCCCCGCGGTATCAACCGGCGCTTTGACCTGATCTTTGGCCAGCTCCCGCTGACCGCCATTCTCTACATGGGCTCGGCGCACAAGACCAAAGCCGATGAGATCGCTTAGCGCTATTTCGATAAGGTCGCCGACGGTTTCGGGATCGAGCGCGCGCCATTGACCTCAATCGCGGTAGAGTGTCAGCCAACCACAAGAGGAGAACTCAAATGATTGACAAAAGCCAAGCCCTATCGTCGCCATTGTTCGAGTCATTGGCACAGATTTCTTTCAGTTCAGTCATGGTTACGCGCGCCATCGATGAAAGCGGCGCATCCGAGATCGTTTACGTAAACGACCGTTTTACCGACCTGACTGGCTACAGCGCCGATGAGGTCATGGGAAAGACGCCGGGCCTGCTGCAGGGTCCAAAGACCGACCGGGAAGTGCTCAATCGGCTGGAGGCCGACCTGGCCGGGAACCGCGTTTTTCACGGTCGCACCATCAATTACCGCAAGGACGGTAGCGAGTTCGAGATCGAGTGGAAAGTGGCGCGTGTGATCGACATCGATGGTGAGACCTATTACATCGCTGTCCAGCAAGAGGCCGCGCAATAGAGAGGGCTTTCTCGGTCTGCACATGATGAGACTCAAGCCAAGAACGTTTTTGATCGTGGCTTTTGTGCTTGCGGTGTTGTTCGTGTTTTCCCGGGTACTCAGGCCCTTGCTTGGCTGACGGGTCAGGTTTTGCATTGCGCCTGAATGCTTTTGCAATAGGGAGAAAAGGGTGCTATACCTGCCTGCCCTTTTTCTCGCAATGATTTCGGAGCTACAACATGGCTGCACCCGGTGGAAATGCAAGACGGCGTTTTTTGCGCATGAGTACTGCCGCCACCGGCGTGGCGGCCCTGGGCCTGCACATGCCCTGGGCAACCAGCTGGGCCATGGGCGGTGGTCCACCCTCCGGCCGCGTTGTGATCATCGGTGCCGGCATGGCTGGGCTGGCTGCGGCCTGGGAGTTGGAGGCGGCCGGCCACCAAGTTGAAATCCTGGAGGCTCGCGATCGGGTCGGCGGCCGGGTGCATACACTCAGGGATCCTTTTTCCGGTGATCTGCATGCCGAGTCTGGTGCGGTTGCGTTTTCCGGAACCTATACTCACGCCAATCGCTACATCGATGCGCTCGGGCTGAAGCGGGCCGAGTGGGTCATCCCTGACCTCAAACCGCTGTATCACCTGCGGGGCCAGCGCGTTGTTCTTGATGCTGATCATCCAAATCCATGGCCCTACGATCTCACCCTTGAGGAAGGCCAATTGGGCCCGCTGGGCATCGTCGATCGCTACATCGTTCAGCATCTGCCCGAGGGCTTCCAGGATGAAACCCGGTGGCAGGATCCGGATTTGCTGGCCCTCGACGAGCTGACGCTGGCCCAATTCATGCGCCGCAACGGTGCCTCGACCGAGGCTGTGGAACTGATTGCCGACACCCAGTGGTTCGGTTCTTTCGTGCATTCCGGCTCCATGCTCGCCTCGGCGATGTCGAATTTCGGACTGTTCGGCGGTGCTGTGCCCTTTTTGCTTGCAGGCGGCAACGATCGTCTGCCGCAGGCCATGGCCGGTCAACTCAGCGCCGGCATCCATTTCGGCCATGAAGTTGTCGCGATCGAGCAGAACGAATCCGGCGCTCGGGTGCGAGCGCGCAAAGACGGTGAGCCTGTCACCTTCGATTGCGATCAGGTCATCTGTACTGCTCCTGCCCAGGTTGTCCGTCACTTCGACTTCAGTCCGGCCCTGCCGCCGGCGCAGCGCGCGGCCATGGAAGGCATCGATTTTGCCGACACCCTGCGAACCTATTTCGAGGTGGATCGTGCCTTCTGGTTCGATGAGGGCGTGACCGGCACGGCGATGACTGATCTGTCGATCAAGGAAGTGGCAGCGCAACCCTACTCGCAAGCCAGGGGCCCCCAGAGGCCGGTCGTGCTTGAAAGTCACATCCGTGGAGCAGGCTCGCGGGAGATCGCCGAGAGTGGTGATGGACTGCTCGAGGATGTGCTAACGCAGATGGAAAAAGTGCACCCGAAGGTTCGTGAGCATGCCGGTGAAGGCTTGTACCGGCACTGGGGCAGCGATCCTTTCGCCCGAGGTGCCTACTCGGTACCTGCTCCGGGC
This sequence comes from Gammaproteobacteria bacterium, assembly GCA_003565625.1. GTDB lineage: Bacteria > Pseudomonadota > Gammaproteobacteria > Xanthomonadales > Wenzhouxiangellaceae > Wenzhouxiangella. The sequence continues at coordinate 9,231 of PXBD01000024.1, read as the reverse complement.
CAGATTACCCGCTACCTGACCCGGCTTGGCCAAGCCCATGGCCGTATTCACTTTGCCGGTGAGCATACCTCTATCCTGAGCGCAACGATCGAAGGCGCATTGCGTTCAGGTGCCCGCGCTGCCGCCGAGGTTGTCAGCGCGCTCAACAACAAGATGGCATGACCAGGGCTGAAACGCAGTAGCTCCATCCACTTTGTCCGGCTGCCATTGGCAATGGCTCGCCCGATTCCGCGACTCGCGCCGGTGGCCAATGCGACCCGGCCCTTTCAATTCCATATTCGTGATTGGTGCTACTTAACCACGAGAACTGTCCACGATGGACGCCGGACCGGCACGTGCGCGAGTGGCGTGACCGGCCGGGTTCACCGCTGGGTGGATACTTTGAAAGCGTGCGTGATTGGTGGGAGGAGATTCCTGATGTCCATGGTGATGTCAGGATCTACACTCGAGACGAAGACGCCGGCAACGATGGAAATGAATGGGTGGAATTCCGCATTCGATTCACTCATGGCCGGGTCGAGCGGGTTGATACGGTGCAAACAGGCTCATCTCAGCGCGGCTCCCATGGATTGATCAACTCCACCCGGCCGCGTTGGAAATCGGCAACATTGCGCGTGGCGACGACGAGCCCGTGGACGACCGCCGTCGCCGCGATCAGCGCATCCCGTACCGGCGCGGGATCGGGCACATGGTAGCGCGCGCTCTGGCGCACCACGGCCAGATCCACCGGCAGGATTCGGTCCCGGAATGTGGCCAAAACCTGCTGCTCCAGCCAGTCCCGGAAGACAGCAGCGCCATCGCTCCGTCACAACTCGGCCGGCAAAGCCGGGTTGCCGAGCCGTGGGATATCCAATGCCACTTCAGCCGCCTCGGGTTCCATCGCCAGCGCGTCGGCAAGCGAAGCGGGCGCGCCGGACAGGCGACGGTAATGCTCGATCGTCATCAACACGTGCGATGGCCGGCTGCGTTCGGTAATGAAAACCGGCCCGTCACCTGCAGCCTTCTTGACGCGACTGACGGCCTGATTGAATTCGCGACTGGAGACGTTCTTGATGCTCATTCCGGGACCTCCTCAGCGGTTGTAGATATCATGCTACATTCGTGTTCGGTGGACAGTTTCAGAAGGGTTCAATGCTTGTCCCGAAAACCCCGAAATTCCTGGCAGCATGATGTCGGCGGCCTGCAGGATCACGAAGGCGGTGGCGGCGTAGACAACCGCGACCCGTAACACTTTACGGCGCTTGATTTCCGTCCACAGGCTACTCATGGCCGCGCTCCTCCGCCCACGCCTGGTAGTCGGCGGCCAGCGTCAGGTAGCGCGGATGGCTGCGAAGCGAGTCGAAATCCGGATTGGTCGAGAAGCGGAGGTAGTCGTGCGGACCGATGGTGTCGACCAACACTTCCAGGTAGTGCATGGCGCGCTCCGGATCACCGGCACGCGCGAACGCTGCAGCCAGTTCGACCATGATCTGGCGCGAACCCCAGACATCACGCGGCGCATTTTTCAGGTAGTCGGCTTCGGCCTCGCGCACCCCTTGCAGATCGCCCATCAAGCCCGGCAATTCACTGGGCTGATAGTAGGCATTGCTCAACCAGCGCGATGGATAGGGCTCTTCGCGCTCGGCCATCCGCGCCTTGATCTCGGCCAGCAGGCGATCGGCTTCGGCCTGCCTTCCCATGACCAGCAGCGCCCTGGCCTTGACCATCGCGTAGGCTTCGGGGAAGTCGCCGGGGCCGTGCTGGTCCTCCGGCCAGATCGCCGGTGACAGCGCGTATTCGATACGCTCGGGGTCACGGCTTGCGATGGCCACATGCGCGGGGAGTGAGACGAAGCTGGGCAAGGGGCCATCGACCACGGCCCATGCCGCCTCCAGGTCGCCGCGCGCCAGGTGCAACCAGATCTCGCGGGCGCGGGTTTCAACGCCGAGCGCCTATGCGCGCCGCAACCAGGCGGCGGAGGCATCGAACTCGCCGCGCGCGAATGTGCTCTCTACCAGCGAGACAAGAACATCGGCTGCCTGCGGGTTGATCGAAAGCGAGCGCTCGAAGGCGGCAATGCCATCGTCGAAGCGACCATCGCGGCGGGCCACCCAGCCCCTGAACGGCCATGCATTGGCATGTTGGGGCGCCTGTGCGAGGACTTTCCCCAAGGCCCGGTCAGCGGACGCGTAATCGAGTTCCGCAAAGTAGTACAGCTGCGACTCGGCGAGCAGGGTTTCAATGCTGTCGGGCGCCAGCCGCCGGGCCTGGGCGACGCTTTCGCGTGCCTCCTCGCGCAGCGAGCGCGAGCCGACCGCCAGCCAGAAACTCCGCAGCTGGATCGTCGCCTTGCGCGCGTAGGCCTCGGCGAAGTCCGGATCGAGCGCGATGGCCCGGTCGAATTCGGCAATCGCCTGTCTTGAGCGCTCGGGCGAAGTCTCGGCGAAGCCGGAAAGCAGCGTGCCGCGCAGAAAGGCTTCATAGGCCTGCAGGTTGTCGGTCGACCCGGTCCGCAGCGCCTCGGTTTCGTCGGGGCTCAGCATCACCTGCATCGCACCGGCGACAGCTTGGGCGATATCGGCCTGGATGGAAAAAATGGTCTCGGTGGTCAATGCGCGATCGTAGCTCTCCGCCCACAGGTGCACGTCGGTGGGGCCGTCGATAAGCTGCACGGTGACCCGCACCTGGTCGCCGGCCCGCTGCACGGCGCCTTCCAGCACAACCGCGGCACCCAATTCGCGGGCGATCTCCGGCACCGACTTGTCCGAGCTGGCGTAGCGCATCATCGAAGTGCGCGAGATCACTTTCAGCGAAGCGACTCGGGCTAGCCGGGTCAGCAGGTCGTCGTGGATGCCCTCGGCGAAAAAGGCGTCTTGGTCGCGCACGCTGCGATTGCGAAACGGCAGTACCGCGACCAAACCACCGGTTACGCTCGCAAAAGCTACGCTGTCGGGATCGCCGAGAGTTGCTGACGCTTCAGCTGAGTACGACCCGGGTTCGCTCGATTGGCCGACAAACCAGACCCGCTCGACGATCAGAATCGAAATTACCGCCAGCAGACTGATCACGATCAGCCGGTCAATGGGCTTTCCTGTCTTCGGGATTACCTGTTGTTCGGCTTCGACATCCGTTGCTCGCTTGACGCCCTCCGGCGTCAGCTCGTAAGCCCAGGACAAAAACAGCGCCAAGGGAAAGCCGAGCAGCAACAGCGCGGTAAACGACTTGAACACCCACTCCGGTGCGCCGAAGTTGCCCAGCAGGATGTCGGCAGCCTGGATCAGCAGCCAAGCCACGACCGCATAGGCCGTGCCCACCCGGAATACATTGCGGCGCTTGAGTTCGGCAAACAGGCTCACGGCTAATCGCTGCTGCCCGGGAGAGGGTTGCTGACCGCCATGTCTCCAAACTGCCGGCCATGATCCAGATCCTCGCTGTAAAGCCGGTTACAGCCTGCGCGGATGGCGGCTTCCACGATCAGCGCGTCGAACCAGGAAAGTCTTTCGACCCGCGCCAACTCATGCGCGTCGAGTACCAGATTGGCGTTGGCGGGCACGACCTCGAATCCGGCCAGTGCCTCCAGGGCGTCCCGCGTGTCCTGCCACGACAGGGCCGGCTTGAGCTTGCGTGTTAGCACCGACCGCAGCTCGATCAGGACCTGGGTGCTGATGACGATGTCGTGTTCAACCGCCAGCTCGCGCAACCAGTTGCCGATGAATGCCGATTTTTCCGGCTCGCGACGATCAAGCCGGTACACCCAGAGATTGGTGTCGATGAACACCCGCATGGGTCAGCCGGCCTGGCGCTCATGCAGCGACTCGCGCGACCAGCGCTCGTCGCTGGCGGCATCGGTGCGCTCGGCGACGGCATCCAGCGCATCCAGCGCGCGCAGGCGGCGCCCGCGGGCATCGACGTACTGCTTCAGGTACTCACGCACCAGTGCGTTGACCGAGGTGTTCTCTCGCAGCGCCGCCTGGCGCGCCTGTTGCAGCAGTTCATCGTCAAGACTCAAGGTGAGATTGGCCATTTCCGGTTTCTCCAGCGCACTCCGAATAACACAGGATCAGTGTAGCACGCACGTTCTCGGTTTCCAGTGCCAAGTCGACGAGGCCAATCACATGCACCGGTCGTGTAGCGCGGGCTAGCGGGTCCGGGTTCCCCGGGTCACCGAATCGCCTTGGACTGTCCGCCGTCCACCACCAAAGACGCGCCATTGACCCAGCCGGCCCGAGGCGAGACTAGCCACACGGCGGCATCGGCGATTTCCTTCGGCGTTCCCAGCCGTCCCGAGGGCACGCTCTGGCGAACCATCTCGTAGATCTCGGGATGGTGTTCACGGATCATCTCCCAGCCACCGCCCGGAAACTCGGTCGAGCCGGGTAGCAGGGCGTTGGTTCTGATGCCGTGCGAGCCCTCGACTACGGCCAGCTTCTTGGCATAGGCGTTCAGGGCCGCCTTGGCGGCGGTGTAGCCGAAGTCTTCCATGGGGGCGGCTTCGACTGCCGAGGTTGAGGACACGAGGAGCACCGAGCCCCCACCCTCGGCTTTCATCATCGGCAATACCGCCTCGACCAGCCGAACCGCGCCCATCAAATCCACGTTCAGGCTCGCGTCCCAGCTCGCCCGATCGCCGGTCACGGCCAGTGCCGAGGCGTTGCTGATCAGAATATCGATCCGCCCGAAGTGTTCGCGGGCTTGCTCGACCAATGCTGCGACACTGGCATCGTCGCCGACATCGGCCGGCACGGCCAATACCTCGGCGCCAGTCGCTTCCAGGGCGCGCTGGGTTTCTTCAAGCGCTTCGGCCCCACGGGCCGCGATCACCAGCCGAACCCCTTCGGCGGCCAGTCCTTCCGCAATGGCCCGCCCGATTCCGCGACTGGCGCCTGTGACCAGGGCGACCTTGCCGTTCAATTCCAGATCCATGATGCTTACTCCTGATGGTTTGACGGCGAGAATTGTCCGCCGTGGACGTCTTTCAGGAACTGAACCAGCCCCGGAAAGAAATGTTGTGGATCATCGTACTGACATAGATGACTGCCGTTCGGGCAGTGCAGGTAACGGCCGCGCTGGACCTGGCCGGCCATCCATTCCATGTGCTTCGGATCCATGGTGTCGTGGGCCGCCCCGACCGTGAGAGTTGGTACTTCAATCTTCTTCAGGTCGCCAGAGCGGTTCCAGTTGCCCAGGCTCGCGTTCGGCGTCATGCCGAATTCGCTGTGGCCCTGCATGTGCACGTACAGGTCCTTGTTGAGATGCTTGAAGGTGCGCATGATCGAGTCCGGCCATTCCTCCAGCGGCATGCGCAACACGTGCTCGGTGTAGTGGTGCTGCATCAGCAGTTCCTCGTAGCGCGGGTTTTCGTAATCTTGCGCATCTTCGAGTGCGAGAATCTCGGCGTAGACTTCGGGGTCCATCTGTGGGCCCAGTACTTCCCGCGCGTAGCGGTTGTAGCCGTGGACGTCGGAGACCATGTTCGAGACGATCAGGCCTTTCAGATGCTGCTGGTGAGCGAGTGCATACTCCAGCGCCAGTATCCCGCCCCAGGACTGACCGTACAGAAAGAGGTTGTCCCTGCTCAGCCCCAGCGCCTGCCGCACCTGATCGACCTCGTCAACGAAATGCTCGATGGTCCAGAGCTCCGGATCATCGGGCTGGTCGCTGTAGTAGGAGCCGAGCTGATCGTAGTAGATGTATTCGATGCCCTCGACCGGCAGGTAGCCGTCGAAGCATTCATACAACTCATGCGTGGCGCCGGGTCCACCGTGCAGCAGCAACAGGCGGATCTTCGGGTTATTGCCGACGCGCTTGGTCCAGACGCGGAACGTGCCCTTGGGCGTTTCAATGGGGACCAGGTTGATGCCGCCGGTCAGCTGGTCGGGCGCGGTGGAGTAGTCGAGATAGTCGGCCAGACTGCTCATTGGGCCGGCTCCAGCTTCACCAGCGTGTCGCCCAGCCCGGTCAGGTAGATCGGGCCACCCTCGCTGGTCAGGATCAGGCCGGTGAGCAGACCCGGCAGCGGCGACCACATGTCCGGGCCGACCAGTTCCAGGCGTGATTCGCCGGTTTGTCCGCGGCGCTGCCACTCGGCGAACAGGGCCTGGTGTTCGGAGGTTTCGGGATAAAAGGCCGTGGACCAGTGGCCGGAATCGGGATCGACCACCAGCAGCGCGTTGGCAATCGGCGAGGCGACCCAGAGGCGGCCCGAGGCGTCGAGTTCGATATTGTCCGGGGTCGGCAGTTCGGCGACCACCCGGCCTTCGGACAACTCACCCGATTCGACGTCCAGGCGGTAGCCGCTGATGCGATCGGCCATGACTTCGGCCACGTAGATCTGGCCGCGCGCCTCGTCGATGGCCAGGCCGTTGGCAAACGCCATGCCGGGCACCTTGAGTTCGGCCGCCGACCGCGACCCATCCGCCCCAGGTGGTGGCACCCGGAACAGCGCGCCGTCGAGCGAGCGCATGTCGACCGCCGCGAACATCCGCGCTTCCGAATCCGGCCCGCTGTTTTCCGTAGACTGGGTAAACCAGATCGCGCCGCTGCTGTCACTGCGCGCGGCGTTGGCGCCAAATTCATGCTGATAGGCAAGTTCCACCTGCTCGCTTTCGGTATTCACGCGATAGATCGCGCCGGTGAAGATATCGGCCACCAGGACATGGATGCCGTCGGGCTCCAGCGCCACCCCGTTCGGGCCGGCACTGCGCTCGGGCGGGGCATGCACAAAGCCGGCGGCGGCGAAATCCCCGAACGCTCGCTTGGCTCCGTCCGGGGCCAGCGCCGCCAGGCCGTGCACCTGGTCGGCAACCAGCAGCGTGCCGTCGGCCAGCATCACGCCATCTTCCGGGCGCACCAGGTTGCGGTCGGCCGGAAGCAGGGCGACCTGCTCGTGTGTGTTTGCCCGTGAATCCGGGCCAACACGGGCCGCGCCTGAGTCAGCGGTCATGGTAGCGACCAGCGCCGCGGTGTCGGTGAATTGGTCAAAGGCCACGAGCTGTCCGTCCTGCACCGTCCACGAATGGACAAACGGAATGTCGAGCACCTGTCCGGTGGCCGGCCATGTCTGGCCATAGCGGCCGAAGACGACCACGCGGTCGCCTTCAACCACCAATTCGTTGGGCGTTGCCGTGAAATTCTCCCAATCGCTCAAGAGGCGGGCAAACAGACCGGTCACCACGGCCTCCGGCCCGATGTAGGGATTCAAGTCTGCGTAGGGGTTGCCTTCCGCCTCGTTCCAGACGATGTCCGGGGCCATCAAGGCGACGAAGCCGTCCACATCGCCCGCGGCGAACAGCGTATAGACGCTCTCGACTACGGCACGGGGTTCTGTCGAAGCCGAAGTGTCGGCATGAGCGGAGACCGCCAGGGCGAGGGCGAACAAAATGAGATGGATTCGTTTCATGGTCGTGTTCCTTGTGTGATTTACAGAGTGCTCAAACGGTCAGCGTGAGGCCGCCATCCGGTGTGAGCGTGGTGCCGGTGATGTAGCTGGCCGCGTCCGAGCACAAAAAGACGATGGCTTCGGCAATCTCTTGTGGTTGACCGGCGCGCTGCAGGTGCACGCTGGGCAGCACGTTCTGGTCGTAGAGCTCGTCACCGAGCAAGTCGCGGGCGCGATGATGCATCGGCGTGTCGATGATCCCCGGGCAGACCAGGTTGACGCGGATGCCCTGCGAGGCCAGCTCGGCCGATACGCTGGTGGTCAGACCGATCAGGCCGTGCTTGGAGGTGCAGTAGCTCGCGCCGGTGGGGAAGCCGAGGAAGGAATTGATCGAGCCGACGTTGACGATGGCGCCACCGTTTTCGGCGGCCAGCATCGCCCGGGCCTGGTGCTGCATGCCGAGAAACGTGCCCTTGAGGTTGATCCCCAGGACCTGGTCCCAGTCGGCCTCGCTCAGTTCGGTGATGCTGGCGAATCGACCCTCGATGCCGGCGTTGTTGACGGCATAGTCGAGCCGACCGAAGGTCTTGATTGCATGCGCGACCATACGCTCGACATCGGCAGTCACGGCCACGTCGGTCTGGATGGCCGTTGCCTGGCCACCCTGCGCCTCGATGTCTGCGACCAGCGAATCGAGTTCATCCTGACGCCGCGCTGCGACCACGACCTTGGCGCCCTTGGCCGCAAACAACTCCGCGGTGGCGCGCCCAATGCCGCTGCTCGCGCCGGTGATCAATGCAACTTTTCCGCTCATGTCTGTCATCGTTGGTTTCCTTCTGTTGTGGTGATCATTCGGGGTGCAGTAGCTCGTTGGTGCGATATCCGCGTTCGGGTGAACCAGTCGCGGGTGCGGATGGATTGGGCGATACGGTGCAGGATCATGGTTGTATTCCGCCTTCAAGAATTTCCACAAAGCGCTTGGCGGCCTGCTGATGACCGAACAGCTGCCGCAAATGGTAATTCGTGAACAGCCAGTACTCCTTGGCTGCCGTGGTCATTCCGCCGTCCTCGCTGAACAAGCCGATCAGGTCTTCCATCGAGTGACCATCGACCGGTGAAATGCCCGCCTGACGCTTGGACTCGACAAACCGCTGACGGGTCAGCTGCATGGTGTCGGCGAATCCCCTGATCGAATCGACCCGGGCGTAGTACTCCTGGATTTCGCGCACCATCGAGGTGTCCCGAATCAGCCCCAGGCCGCCGGAGTTGATAATGGTTTCATAGGCCGCGCGGCGGGACGGAACGCTGTTCATGATGAACAGCGTGTATCCGACATCGAAAGGGTCATCGTCGGGATACGGTGGATAAGAGACGATATCGATGCGCCCTCGCGCGGAATCGAAACCGTCCGGGAGGGACGTGCCAGTCGCCTGGCGAATCAGATGATCCAGCGCGGAAATGCGCATCGTCTCGACCGCGATGGTCACCTCGATGTCCGAGAGGTCCTTGCGGACATCCTCGGCCAGGGCTTCAAGATAGACGCGCTCGTTGGCTCGATCGATCCGAAGGTTGTTCCAGTTCGCCACCTGGATGCCGATGAACACCCCGGCCACCACGATCGCGAATTCGATGCTGAAGGTGAACCAGTCGCGGGCGCGGATGGCTTCGGCGATGCGGCGCAGGATCATGGGGTGTCCCCCGATAACTGAAGCTGGATGCTGTCGATCCGCTGATCGATCCTGCGCCGCCACAATGAATACAGGCTTTGGATGAACACCAATTGTTCCGCCGCGTTCTGGAAGGCTGGGTCAGCGGCCATCGCGGTGAAATCATAGTCGGCGATCATGGGATCTTCTGTATTGAGTTGGAGATCG
>PXBD01000093.1 GCA_003565625.1 Gammaproteobacteria bacterium | reverse complement strand
CGGCGAACGGCCCGTTCCAGGCAGTGGTTTCCACCACTGACGATGGGCGAGCCGCCGATCCCGGTGCTGTTCCCAGGGTGTCACCGGCCGACCAGTATGGACGTCACATTCATTTCGTGCGTTTCGGCGAAGCTTCACTCGCCCGCTATGAAGGCGGTATTTCCGGCCTGGCGGCGACCAGCCCGCGCGTGACCGGTCAGCGAATCGATGTCAGAAGCCCGCAGGCAGTGGCCTACCTTGATTTCCTGCGCGCCCAGCACGACAGCTACCTGTCAGATATTTCCCGTAATCTTCGCCGCAGCGTCGAGCCGCGCTTTCAGTACTTGAACGTACTCAATGCCGTGGCGCTCCCGCTGACCGTCGAAGAGGCGCAGACGTTGCGCGGCCTGCCGTTCGTGGTGGGCGTGGACATCGAGCGAATCGAAGTGCCCGACACCGATGTCGGCCCGGAGCTGATCGGCGCGCCGGCCTTCTGGGACGGCCTGACAACCAGTGGTGTAGGCAATCTTGGCGAAGGTGTGGTGATCGGTATCATCGATTCGGGTTTCAACCACGCCCATCCCTCATTTGCCGAAGTGTCCCCCGGGGACAGCTACGTTCACGTCAACCCTCTTGGCGCCGGCAACTTCCTCGGTGTCTGCGACAACGGCGCGAACATCTGCAACAACAAGCTGATCGGCTCCTATAATTTTCATCCAGACGATGAATTCGGCTCCGAAGACACCAACTCCCACGGCACCCACGTCGGTTCAACCGCCGGTGGTAACCCGGTTACTGCAGATTTCCTCGGCCTGAACATCGATATCAGCGGCGTCGCGCCGCGAGCCAATCTGATCAACTACAAGGTGTGTCAGCCGTCCTGCCCGCAGACCAGCAGCGTGGCGGCCGTGAACCAGGCCATCGCCGACGGCATCGTCGATGTGCTGAACTATTCCATTTCCGGCTCGGACAATCCCTGGAACAACAGTGTTGACCTGGCCTTCCTCGATGCGCACGCCGCTGGCATCTTCGTGACCGCCTCGGCGGGTAACGATGGCCCGGGCGCCTCCACGGTCGCCAAGACGGGCCCCTGGAACGCCACCGTGGGCAACAGCACCCACTCGCGCCTTTTCGCGCAGCAGCTTTCGGTGACCGGTGGCCCGAGCGGCATCGCTGCCGTGCCCGGAACCGGCCCGGTGATCGAGACCGACTTCACCGGTAATCTGCGCTTTGCCGGTGACGTTGATGGCGCGAATATCGAAGGCTGCAACGCTTTCGCGGCCAACGCCTTTGATGGCGAAGCGGCGCTGATCCAGCGTGGCGGCTGCACCTTCGCGACCAAGGTTACCAATGCATTTGATGCCGGAGCGATCTTCGTCGTCCTGTACAACAACACCGGTGGCCCGCCGATTTCGGCCGGCGGACTGGATGCAACCACGATCCCGGCCGTGATGGTTTCCGACGACGCCGGCGCCATCCTGCTGACCGAGATCGATGGCGGCGTGGCAGAGATCACGGTCAATGCCCAGATTCAGGCGATCAGCAATGCCGCCTTTGCCGATGTCATGTCGGCGGGCAGTTCGCGCGGTCCCAGTCAGTTCAACGTGCTCAAGCCTGATTTCACGGCCCCTGGCACGAACATCCTTGCCGCGGCAACCGATGACCGCGGCCAGTTCATCGCCATCGGCGGCACCTCGATGGCCTCGCCGCACGCAGCGGGTTCGGCCGCCCTGGTCATTGCCCAGCATCCGGACTGGACGCCGTCTGAAGTCAAGTCCGCACTGGCCCTGACGGCGACCGCGGAGTTGCTCAAGCAGGATGGCGCCACGCCGGTTGACTCGCACGACGTCGGTTCAGGCCGCCTCGCGCTTGGCGGTGCCGCGGTCATCGGATTCGTCATGAACGAAACGGTCGCCAACTACCAGGCCGCCAATCCTGACGAAGGCGGTAACCCGGCGACCCTGAACCAACCCAGCATCCAGGACTGGCGCTGCCCCGAGCAGTGCAGCTATGAGCGTACGGTTCGCAGCGTGCTGACCGGGTCGGTCAACTACAACGTCACGGTCGAAGTCCCGACCGGCGTCGATATTCAGGTCGCACCCAACGCCTTCGGTTTGCCGCAAGACGGTGAGCAGGTGCTCAACATCGACATCGATGTCAGTGGCGCGCCTCAGGAAGAGTGGCTGTTCGCCACCATCGTCTTCACGCCTGACGACGCGACTGTGAGCACCGTGCGCGTCCCCGTGGCCATCGTTGCCGTCGATCCGGCCCCCTCGATCGCGGTGTCCACCGATGCCTTGATCGCAACCCAGCAGCGCGATGAAGTCACTAGCCAGACTTTCGATATCACCAACATCGGTGAGAGCGTGCTTGAGTGGTCTCTGGTCGAACTCGGCGTGCAGAGCGAGCGCGCTACGTTCACCGGCCCGGGTACCTTGTGGAGCAACCCTCAGGTCGGCACGTCCGGGCGGATCAACAATTTCTCCAATCCCGATGACACCGGCATCTATCAGTCCGACGCGTTCTCACTGCTGGTGACTTCGCGGATCGAAACCATCTTCAGTGCCGGCTTTACCCTGGGTGATCCCCAGGTGACGGGCCTGACCTGGATGGTTTTTGCCGATGACAATGGTGTGCCTGCCGGTCACCCGGAAACGGATCCGGCGAGCGCTCTTTGGTCGTTCACCGCGCCGATTGGCAGCACGGGTACCAGCTTTGCAGATGACGACATGTTCCTGGATCTGGCCGCGGCCGGCGCCGATGAGCTGATTCTCGAGCCAGGGACCTACTGGCTGGCCGCGTTCCCGTCGGTGGATGTCTATTCCCTGGGCCCGAACAACCTGTTTGCGTGGCGCCACGGCGAAGCGGGAACGGGTCGCCAGATCGGTCCCGAGGGCTTGAGCGGCTTCCCCACGAGCTGGGCAAATACGCCGGAAGGCCGCGCCTTTGGCCTGACCGGTTCGGTGCAGTGCGATGCCGAGTTCACGCCCTTCATCAACGTGACGCCGACCAGCGGCGCTTTGGGCTTCGATGAAACCGACACGGTCACGGTGGACTTCTACTCGACCGGTCTGCTCGAAGGGAGCTACGACACGCTGCTGTGCATTTCCAGCAATGACCCGGAACAGGGCTTCGTCATCCTCCCGGTGCAGCTGAACGTGATCAACCTGCCCGACGCGTCGGTTTCACCGACCGAACTGAGCCTGACCGCCGAATTCGGCGATTCGACCTCGGGCCAGGTGGTTCTGCGCAATGATGGCTTGGGCGATCTCGAGTTCGGGGTCCGTGGTGCCGGCGAGTCCTCAGGTCTATTGTTTGATGGGGGTCCGGTCATCACCAGCAGCGGAGATGGTCCCGAGGGCGCCGATGTCAGTCTGCTGCAGAATTCCAGCTTGGGCCTGACGACGCTGGGCGCGGCCGTCTCGCCCAGTGTTGAAGGTGATCATTTCCGGGTGGCCGATGATTTCGTGGTGCCGCCGGGCGGCGTTCTGATCGAGCAGGTTCGGTTCTTTGCCTACCAGACCGGGTCCGACACGACTTCGACCTTTACGGCGGCCAACTTCAGAATCTGGGATGGCCCGCCTGGAGACAGCACCAGCTCGATCGTGTTTGGTGATGCCGTCACCAATCGTCTGGTCGATACCGGTTGGACCGGGGCTTACCGTCTATCGGAAACGACGGTGGGTACGGCTCGACCGATCATGTACATCGATGCAGAAGTCGGAGTGACATTGACTGCTGGAACCTACTGGCTTGACTGGCAGCTGGATGGCTCTCTGCCTTCTGGCCCCTGGCAGCCTCCGGTGACGGTGATCGGCGAAGCCATCACTGGGAACGCATTGCAGTTGAACAGTACAGGTTGGGTACCCTTTGTCGATGGTTCTGCCAACACGGCTCAGGGCGCGCCCTTCCAGTTGTTTGGTTTGGCTGACGCACAGTGCGAGTCGATCGACGCCCTCAGCTGGCTTGATACAGACCCCCAGCTGGGTACAGTCGCATCTGAAGGCGGCGAGCAGCCGGTGGATCTGATTGCCGACGCCAGCGCCGCGCTGCCAGGCGAATACAGCACGACGGTCTGCTTCGAAACCAACGATGGGGCCAACCCCGTGCTGGCGGTCGATGTCAACTTGACTGTTTCTGGCGAAGCTCCGGACGGTATATTCAGCGACCGTTTCGAGGAGTCACCGGCAAACTGATTGCGCGAAT
>PXBD01000038.1 GCA_003565625.1 Gammaproteobacteria bacterium | reverse complement strand
GCCCGGGCCGCCTCGATGGCCGCGTTCAGCGCCAGCAGGTTGGTCTGGTAGGCAATATCGTCGATGATCGAGATCTTCTCGGCAATCGCCTTCATTGCCTCCACCGTCTTGCTGACCGCCTCACCGCCTTCACCGGCGTCTGTTGCCGCCTTGGAGGCCATGGTGTCGGTGACCTTGGCGTTTTCGGTGTTCTGCTCGATCGAGGCCGACATCTGCTCAACCGAGGCCGTGGTTTCTTCCACGCTGGCCGCCTGCTCGCTGGCACCCTGGCTCAGGCTCTGAGCCGTCGACGAGGTCTGCTGGCTGGCCGCGGTGATGTTGTCGGCACCGGTGACCACCGAGCCGATGATTTCGCGCAGTTTTCCGGACATGCGATCCATTGCCTGGACCAGTTCACCGACTTCATCCTTCTGGGCCAGCAGCGCCTGGTCGGCCTTGACCGTAAGATCACCATCGGCAATGCGCTTGGCGATCGATACGCCGGCGTTGATCCCGCCGGTCACCTGGCGGGTGATCACCAGCCCCATGACCACGGCGATAATGGCACCAATGATCATCGCGCCGACGTTGATCGCGTTGCTGCGGGTGATGATGGCATCGCCCTCCACCACGTCGGCTTCGGCGCCTTCCACGACCAGGGCCTGAAGCTGTTCGAACTCGTCCATTACCTGGTCATGAGCCTCCAGCCCCTCGTTGGCAATCAGGCCGCTCATCTGCTCAAGGGCGGCAACCGCCTCTCCCGATGCCTCGTTGATGCTGTTGAAGTTGGCAAACACGCCCACGGCGGCCGGCGCCATGCGCTCGGCATAGGCATTGAAAGCACCCTGCTGATTGCCCTGCGCGATTTGTTGATTGATCTGTGCGACCGCGGCATGGAATTCATCATGGAAGCCGATGATGTCACGCATGTAGCCGTTGATGCGGTTGTTGCTGGTGCGGAAATCCGGCATCCAGCGGCCGAAGTTGCAGCCCGTTGGGTCATCGCCGCCGCTGAAGGCCTCCATGGTCTGGATCGCATCGAGCACGCGGACCTGCAGTTCGGCATGGTCCTTCATGAAACGCTCGAGATCCCGGTTGGTCTCCATCGGCTGCATCAGGTCGATATCAAGAAAGCTCCGGTGGGCCGGATCGATCTGCTGGGTGTTGACATTGGCAAACGCCTGCAGTGTGGCCACCAGGCGCTGGTAGACCCGATCTTCCTCGGCCGCTCTTTCCAGAGCTTCATACTGCGCCTGGTATTCGCGGTACTGATCACGGTAGTACTCGATCCGGCCGGTGAAGTGATCGCGATCAGCACGGTCCTGCTGGGTATCAAGCAGGCGCGTGTAGTAGAGATACAGCCGTTCCAGATTGGCTTCCATTTCACCAAGAAAGCGCACCGCCGGCAAGCGCTGGTCAGAGACCTGATGAAAGGAGTTGCCCACGCTGGTCAACCCGTTGAACCCGATGATGCCAATGGTGATAGCAATGATCAGGATGATGGAAAATCCGGACAGGATTTTCGTACCGATTTTCAGATCTTTGAACGACATGCGATGAAGCCCTCCTTGCACGTAAGACGCCCGTTGGTCAGAGCGGAAAATGTTACTTTATCCCAATAAGTTCGGGTATTTAGCCCCCGATACAGAAACTGCACTCAAAGTTATCAGCATTCGCCCCCGAAGGATTTGATCCAGCCCAAAAAAACATCAATTCACAAGTGATCGGCCGTCGCCGAACGCATGATTTCCTGGGCCACTTCGCACAGGTCGATCACCTTGTTGGCCGCACCCAGGGCAATGGCTTCTTTCGGCATCCCGAACACGATCGAGGATTTTTCGTCCTGGGCCACCGTATGGGCACCGGCATCATGCATTGCTTTGAGCCCGCGCGCGCCGTCGCCGCCCATGCCGGTGAGGATGAAACCAACCGCGTTCTTGCCGGCCTGGTCGGCCACCGAGCGAAACAACACGTCCACCGACGGCTTGTGCCGATTGACCGGCGGGCCGTCGAAGATGCGGGCAATGTAGTGCGCACCGCTGCGTTCGACTTTCATATGGCGCCCGCCAGGCGCAATCAACGCCAGGCCCGGCAGCACCCGGTCGCGATCCCTGGCCTCGCGCACCTGGATCTTGCACAGGCCGTTCAGGCGCTGGGCGAACATGTCGGTGAACTTCTCGGGCATGTGCTGAACAATGACGATACCCGGGCACAATGCCGGCAAGGCGCGCAGCACGACCTCCAGCGCCTGGGTGCCGCCGGTAGAAGTACCAATGGCAACCAGCTGCTGGGTGGTCTTGGCCAGAGAGCCGCGCATCGGCGAGGCCTTGACCGTCTCTATCGGGGCCGCGGCGGAAGCGCTGACCTTGCTCATGCGCGCCTTGGCGGCCGCCTTGACCGCCGTGGCGACATCGTTGGCCGAATCCTGCAGGAACCCTTTCAGGCCGGCGCGCGGCTTGGTGATGATACTGACCGCACCGGCGCTCATCGCCTGCATGGTGGTTTCAGCGCCTTTCTGGGTCAGGGTGGAGCAGATCACGACCGGGGTCGGGCGCTCGCTCATGATCTTGCGCAGAAAGGTCAACCCATCCATGCGCGGCATCTCGATGTCGAGCACGATGACATCGGGCCAGCGGGCCTCCATCTTTTTCATGGCGAAGATCGGATCGGGCGCCGAGCCCATGATCTCGATCTCGCGATCGGCCGACAACTGCTCGGTCAACACCTGGCGAACCACGGCCGAGTCATCCACCAGCAGGACCGAAATCTTGCGACCCGCCATTATTTCGCCTCCTTGATGTAGGTAGCCGGCTGCACCGGCTTGACCTCCGAGGTGACCCCGTGCAGGCTCTCGGCGTGCCCGACCATCAGGCAGCCGCCCGGCTTGAGCTGGCGCAACACGTTGGCAACCACTTTTTTCTTGACGTCCATGTCGAAATAAATCAGGACGTTTCGCAACATGATCAGATCGCACATGCCGACCGCCGAGAGATCCTCGCGCAGGTTGGCCGGGCGAAAAGAGACCTTCCGGCGCAGGCGCGAATCGATCCGGAACGTCCCGTTATGCTCGCCCACGCCTTTCAGGCAGAAGTTCTTGAGATGCTCGCGCGGAATGTTGTTGGCGCGCGCCAGCGGATACTGACCCCGGGTGGCCGCCGCCACCACGCGGGTACTGATGTCGGTACCGACGATCTCCCAACCGCCGCGGTGATGTTTCTCCATGACCATGGCCAGGGTATAGGCCTCTTCGCCGCTCGAACTGGCCGCGCTCCACAGGCGCACCGAGCGACCGGCCCAGTGCGGAATCAGGCGCTGTTCGACAAACTCGAAATGCCGTGGCTCACGAAAGAAGTAGGTCTCGTTGGTCGTGAGGTGGTCGATCGCGTTCTGGCGCTCGCGCAGCGCGGCCGCGTCCTTTGATTTGTCGATCCACTGGAAATACTCGCGGAAGGTCGCGTAGCCCAGATCACGCAGGCGCTTGCTCAGGCGCCCGGAAATCAGCGCCTTTTTCGAAGGCGCCATGGAGATTCCGGCGGTATCGTAGATCAGACGCCGAAACAGCTCGAACTCGGCGTCGGACAACGCCGGACCGACACCGCTGCCGCCCTCGGAACTCTTCCCGGTTGCCTGCTGGTTCAAGAATACCGCGCCTCCTTCAAAGAGTCAGGACCGGTCGCCCCCCGAATCGTCGGCGCCGTCCTGGCCGCTACGACCAAATTCTTCGTGGTCTTCATCGACATGTTCCGGCGCCATCTCGCGCACCTGGCGCACCGCGGCCAGTTCATCGACCGACAGCACTCGATCCTGGTCGAGGATGATGACAAAATCATCGTTGAGCTTGCCCATGCCGCGAATGAAGTCGTTGCGGATCTTGGCGCCAAAGCCCGGCGCGGGCCGAATCTGGTCATTTTCGATCTGCAGTACTTCCGACACGCTGTCGACCATCACGCCCAGTTCCTGGCGGGTCTCTTCGCTGCCGATTTCAATGATGACGATACAGGTCCGCTTGGTGATCTCGGAAGACTTGAGCCCGAAACGCCTGGCCAGGTTGACCACCGGCACGACTTCACCGCGCAGGTTGATCACGCCCTTGATGAAGTCCGGCATCATCGGCACCTTGGTGATCTTGCCGAACTCGAGAATCTCCTTGACGTTGAGAATGCCGAATGCGTAGATCTCGGACTGAAGCTTGAAGGTCAGGTACTGATTTTCATCACTGCCGGCGGTATCGGTTCCGGTTCCGGTAACCGCCCGGGACTGTCCCCTGACCGGCAGGTTGGACTTGCTGTCTGTAGTACTCATTGCGATTCCCCGCTGGAAAACTGTTCCGCTATGGTGTTCATGAATGGGTGGCCGAGCGCTGAGGCCGGCGCGTGATCTGCTGAACCAGGCCCTGCACGTCGAGAATCAGCGCCACTTCGCCATTGCCCATGATGGTCGACCCGCTGATCCCGCTCAAGCCGGCAAAGACCGGGCCGAGCGGTTTGATCACGGTCTGGAACTCGCCCATCAAGCGGTCGACCACCAGGCCGACCGACTGACCATCGGCCTTGACCACGACCACCGAGCGTCGCTTGGGGCGCTCGCCGCGAACGGCAAAACGCTGCCGGATATTGACCAGCGGCAGGACATTGCCGCGCAGGTTGATATAGCTCTGGCCGTCTTTTTCCTCGTGGTCGGCTTCGGAGAATTCCACGCACTCCTGGACTACGTCGAGCGGGACCACGAAGGCCGCCTGGCCAACGCCGACAACAAAGCCGTCGATGATGGCCAGGGTCAGCGGCAGGATGATGCGAATGGTGGTGCCCTCGCCCGGCTCGGAGTCGATTTCCGTGCGCCCGCGCATCTCGATGACGTTGCGTCGGACCACATCCATGCCAACCCCGCGACCGGAGATGTTGGACACCTGGCTGGCGGTGGAAAACCCGGGCTTGAGAATGAAGTCAAAAATCTCGCTGCGGCTCAACTGCTGGTCTTCGCCGACCATGCCCTTCTCGCGCGCCTTGGCCAGGATGCGATCGGCATCCAGACCGGCGCCATCGTCGCCCACCTCGATCACGATGTTGCCGGAGTCATGGTAGGCATTGAGGCTGATCGTGCCGGTTTCCGGTTTGCCGGCAGCCGCGCGCTCGGCGGCAGGCTCCAGGCCGTGGTCGACCGCGTTGCGCACCAGGTGCATGAGCGGGTCGCCGATCTTTTCGACCACCGACTTGTCCAGCTCGGTGTCGGCCCCGGTAATCACCAGGTCCACGTCCTTGTCGAGATCGGCGGCCATGTCGCGAACCACGCGCTGGAACTTGGTGAACGTGGCCCCGATGGCGACCATGCGCAGCTTGAGTGATGCATCGCGCATTTCCTCGAGCAGGTCGTTGAGCTTGGACATCGACTCGATCAACTCGGGGTTGCCGAGAATCTGCGCCTGCAGGAAGGTGCCGGCGCCGGAGGTGACCAGCTCGCCGACCAGGTTGATCAGGTGGTCGAGCTTGTCGGCATCCACGCGCAGGCTTTTCTGCTTGCGGTTGATGGCCTCGCGCATCTGGGTCTGTTTCTGCGCGGCGGCATCGACCACCGGGCCCAGGCGATCATCTTCCTGGGACACGATTTCACCCAGACGACGGCCCTGGTCGGCCTCTTCGGCCGCGGCCTGCATGGCCAGCATCTTGGCCAGCTCCGATTCGGTCAGGGCGCCGCAGTCGATCAGCATTTCGCCAATGCGGCGATCGGAATCCTCGCCCATGGCGTTGATCAGATCGATGTAGTCGGACAGGCGCGAATACGGCGCGACGATGTGGATATCGCTGTCTTCGCGGATGAACTCGAACACGTCTTCGATTTCCTTCTTGCTGGCCTGGGACATGTAGCGAATCTCGAACCCCAGGTAACAGCTCTCGGGATCGTAATCGGCCAGGTCCGGCAGCCAGTCGTCCAGGATGATGACCTGGCGCACCGTGCCGAGGCCATCGAGGAAGCGCAGGAAAGAAATCGGATCCATCCCGTCGCGGAAGGAACTGCGGCCGAAGCGCAGGGAGATGTGCCAGCACTCGTTGTCGACGGTCTCGTCGTCGGCGTCGGCCGGAAACTGCTCGGCGTGATCGTCGGCGGCTTCGCCGGCGGTCGGCAGGCCCGCCTTGTCGGCCGGCTTGTCTTCGCTGGCCAGGTAGCCGCCGAGTTCAACGATCAGATGCTGGCTGAGGCGGCGGCTGTCTTCGCTGATCTGTTCGTCTGTCTCGGTCTCGTCGACCAGGGTAGTGATGTGACTCTGACAGCGCAGCAGCAGCGAAATCAGGTCTTCTTCCACCGCCACCTCGCCGTCGCGCATCCGGTCGAGCAGGTTTTCCACCACGTGGGTGAAGTCAACGATTCCGTCGAGGCCAAACAGCGAGGCCGAACCCTTGACGGTATGGGCGGCCCGGAAGACGGCGTTGAGGGTTTCGGGCAGTTCGCCGGCATCGATATGCTCGATTTCGAGTAAGCGCGACTCCATGTCTTCGAGCATTTCCCGCGCTTCGGCGAAATAGGTCTGCAGGGCGGCTTCCATGCTCATGCGCCACCTCCCATCCCGGCATCCATGCCGGGCCGGTTTTTCGGACCCGATTCTCCCGGCAGAACCACCGGGTCGCCAAACCAGGACACCAGGCCCAGGGTTTCGAACACGTCGATGACCGGCTGGCTGTGATTGACCAGCGCACAGCCGTGGCCGCGCGCCTGGCAATGGCGCCGGGCCAGCATCAGCATCTGGGCGCAGCTGGAGTCCATATCGCTGACGTCGGACAGGTCGATGACCAGACCTTCCTCACGCCGCAACAGCGGCAGGAACCGCTCGGCCAGCTCGGCGGCCTGGTAAATCGTCAATTCTCCCTGCAGGGCCACGTGGCTGGCGCCATCGCGTGATTCCACCTGAAGCATGCGTCCTCCCCGCGCGTTGTGCGCTACTGAATGAGTTTGTTGACCGCAGCCAACATCTGCTGGGGCTGAAAAGGCTTGACCACCCAGGCCTTGGCGCCGGCGGCGCGCCCTTCCTCTTTTTTGTCGGCTGCCGACTCGGTGGTCAGCATGATCACCGGGGTAAAGCGGGTGTCGGGTCGCTTCTTGACCTCCTTGAGAAACGTCAGCCCATCCATGTTGGGCATATTGACGTCGCTGATGATCAGGTGGACACGGCCGCCATCGAGCTTTGCCAGCCCGTCCACGCCGTCCGTGGCTTCGACCACGCGGAAACCCGAACCCTTCAGCGCCAGCACGACGAGCTGGCGCAGAGAGGCCGAATCATCGACTATCAGTACCGTCTTTTCCAAGGCAAAAGCCTCCTCGGTTCAATCGTTGTCGCCTGATGATTAGCGCCTAGAAAAACTCGATTTCCGAATCTTTCGAGGTCTCTTTACTTTCTTCGCCGCGATGCGTGCGGTGCTGATCCAGCATGGTGTAGCTGGCCTGCATCTTGGCCAGCCAGACATCGGCATCGAAGTCCAGCTTGCGGATGTGGCCGTCGGCATCCCGCGCCTCGCTGATTTCCTTTTCCAGGTCGCGCAGGTTGGAGCTGACCTGGGTCAGGATCTGGCTGACCCGATCCTGGAACTGCAGCTCGACGATCAGTTGCTCGATGACCCGGCGCACGCCATCGGCATCGTCACGCAGGTTGCGTGAGGACTGCTGGAGCTGCCCGATGACTTCGCGCGACTTGGTGATCACGTGGTCGATGCTCTGCTCGGTTTCGGCCAGCTGTTCGCTGGACCGGCTGAGCGCCACCTCGGCGGTATCCACCGTCGACTCGATCGATTTCTTGATCGACAAGACCTTGTCGGTCATCTGGGTGGCGGTTTCGCGCGAGCGCAGCGACAAGCCGCGGATCTCGGTGGCCACGACCGAAAAGCCCTTGCCGGCTTCCCCGGCCCGGGCCGACTCGATGCCGGCATTCAGCGCCAGCAGATTGGTGTGGTCGGCAATCGAGACCACCTCGGCGGCCATATCCTGGAGCTCGGCGGTGAAAGTTTTGAGCTGGCGCAACTCCTCGAGCATCTGCTGGCGGCTTTGCTGGGTCTGGCGCAGCGCGCTGACCGCGTTCGACAAGTCCACCTGGCTGCTGTTGATGGTGCCAATGACATGGTCGCTGCCGTCGGTTTCCGAGGAAGCCGAAACCGACTGATTTAGACTGTCGATCAGGTAGCTGAACTGTTGCATCAGCCCCGAGACCGAATCCTCGACGTAGCGGTTGGAGTGATCAATGTGGCGCGACCAGATCGGCAGCGATTCGCCCACCAGCTGCTCCAGCGCCCCGTCGGGCGCAGCTGCGGCCACGGCCTCGGCCTCGACCCGGGCCTGCTCGAGCTGGCGCTGATGCAGCCACCAGGAACCGACTGCGGCAAGCACCACGACGCCACCGCCCAGACTGGCGCTGGCTAGGTTGAATCCGGCCAGGGTCCACAGCCCGGCCACGGCCAGCAACACGGGAGCAAAAACGACCAGCAGCATGCTGCGTCCCTGTCCGTTCGCTGGCTTGATGGATCCGGCCTGGCTGGCCTGTTTGGCCTGCATCACTTCAGTGCCCTCCTTGCTACCCTTCATCATAGCTCAATTCCTCGGCTTGTTGCGATGATCAGGCAGTATCTGCAAGCCCGGTGCCAGCCTTGTCCAGAAATATCGATCAGGCCGGCGCATCGCCTCCGGCCGCAGTCAGCAGCGCCTGGGCCATATCGCCCAGGGCCACGATGTGATCGCTTGCGCCCAGCCGCACTGCCGCCCCGGGCATGCCCCAGACCACGCTGGTGGCCTCGTCCTGGACCAGGGTTTCGGCGCCGGCATCGTGCAAGGCTTTCAGGCCGCGGGCCCCGTCATCGCCCATGCCGGTTAGCAGCACCCCGATTGCGCTCTTGCCGACCGAGCGGGCCGCGGTCAGAAACAGCACGTCGACGCTCGGCCGGTGTCGGTTGACGCGCTTGCCGTCGTGCACCTGGCAAACCCACTCCAACCCGGATTTGCCCACCCCCAGGTGCCGATCGCCAGGGGCGATGTAGGCATGACCGGGCTGGATCCGCATGCCGTTTTCGGCCTCGCAGACGGTCATCGCCGAGTACCGGTCCAGCCGCTCGGCAAACGGCTTGCTGAAAGAAGCCGGAATGTGCTGGGCGATAACGATCGGCGGGGCCGAGGCCGGCAATACTTCGAGCACTTCCCGAACCGCCTGGGTGCCCCCGGTCGAAGCCCCCATCACGACCAGGCGACGGCTGCCGGAAGCCGCAAAGCGCTCGATTTTCGGCGCCGCCTGGGTGCGCAGAGTGCGCGGTCTCGAACTGGCCGCCGACTTGACTTTGGTAATCAATTCCTCGGCGTATTCGCCCAGTTTCTCGCCGATATCGGCCTGCGGCTTGCCGACGTAGTCGACCGCGCCCAGCGCCAGCGCCTTGAGGGTGGCATCGGCGCCGTGCTGGGTCAGGGTCGAGACCATCACCACCGGCATCGGCCGCAGCCGCATCAGGTTTTGCAGAAAGGTAATGCCGTCCATGCGCGGCATCTCGATGTCGAGGGTGATGACATCGGGGTTGAGTTGCTTGATCTTGTCGCGGGCCACGAACGGGTCCGGCGCCGTGCCGATGACCTCGATCTCCGGATCACTGTCCAGCACCCGGGTCAGTATGGTGCGCACCAGCGCGGAATCATCAACAATCAGAACGCGAATCATGCCCCTGCTCCTTGGAGGTTAGGTTTCCGGGAAGGTTAGGTTTCCGGCAGCCGCTCGGCTGCGGCTCCCGCCTGCGCCCGGGCTGCCTGCTCACGCCGCAGCAGCGCCTGGCCGTCACCTGAATCCACGTAGCGCACGAACACCCGGCCGCTGGCCGAATCGAAGCGCACCTGGCGCGAAACCTTTTTGCCAACATCCTCGGCCACAACCGGGATGGCGTGCTGCTCAAGATACTGCCGGGCAAAATCGATATTGCTGTTGCCGACCTGGTTGCGCGTGCCCATGGCGCCGGCGCCGCCGAACAACTTGGCCTGCAGCCGCTGACGCTGTGCGCCAAGATCCAGGGTTGAATGCACCAGCCAGGGCAGCGCATCGACGCCAAAACGGCCGTCATCGGGCGGTGGGCTGCGGTCATTGCCCTCGGGCAGCAGAAAATGATTCATCCCGCCGACCCGGGCCACCGGGTCAAACAGGCAGACCGCCACGCACGACCCCAGCAGGGTCAGCAGACGGCTCGACCGGCGGGTAACAAAGCCCCCGCCCAACAGCACCCGGATCAGGCGCTCGCCGGTGACCGCATCAATGAAATCGTTGACATCACCAACGCGCCGGCATTCTTCATCGCCCCCCTGGATCATCGAATTTTCCTGTAGATCGTGCTCCCGATGAGTTCGAAGCGATCGGTCAGACCGTGCAGGCTTTCGGAGTGACCGATGAACAGGAGCCCGCCCGGCGGGAGCAGGTCTGCGTAGCCATTCACGATTCGGGTCTTGACCTCGCGATCGAAGTAAATAAAAACGTTTCTGCAGAATATCATGTCGAACGGCCCGCGCATGGGCCAGTCTTCGAGCAGATTCAACGGCATGACCCGAACCACCCGCTGCAACTCCGGGCGCACCCGGACCCGGCCCGCGTGGCTGCCGCCGCCGCGCAGAAACCAGCGCTTGAGCCGCTCCGGCGGCAGCCGTTCGACCCGGTCGAGCGGATACACGCCCTCGCGGGCAAAACGGATCATGTTGAAATCCAGGTCGGTGGCGAGCACGCCGATATCCCAGCCCGGCTCATCGGCCATGCCCTCGAGCAAGGTGATGGCAATCGAATAGGCCTCCTCGCCGCTGGAACAGCCCGCCGACCAGGCCCGCAGGCGGCGCAGCCCGCGCTCGCGCACGCTGGGCAGAAACTCCGTTTTCAGATAGTCAAAGTGGTGGTTTTCGCGGAAAAACGCGGTGACGTTGGTGGTCAGCGCGGAGGCCAGGCCGTCGCGCTCGACCTCGGGCGCGGCCCGAATGTAGTCCAGGTACTCGCCGATATCGCGAATGCCGAGCTCGCGCATGCGCCGGTTGATGCGTCCCTGGACCATGGAACGCTTGTTCTCGCCGATAACAATACCGGCATAGTCGCGGATCAGGCTGCGGATGAAGTCGAACTCCGGCGCCGTCAGATCCTCTCTGCCGGCGCCTGTTCGCTGTCCCTGCCGTGGCGATTCGGTCAAAGGCTCAGAACTCCTCCCAGACCGCCTCGGATTCGTCGGCCGCGGGCGCGGCCTTGCGGCCGGAGTCACTCGTCTGCGCTGAAGGACGCGGCGGCGAAGAACGCGGCGCGCTGACGGCGGCCGCGCTTGCGCCCTGGATGCGGAAGTACGAGATCTTTTCGGTCATCTGCAGGGCCTGTTCTTCCAGCGCGCGGCTGGCGGCAGCGGCCTCCTCGACCAGGGCGGCATTGCGCTGGGTCACCTCGTCCATCTGCGAGACGGCGCGGTTGACTTCCTCGATCCCGGCCGACTGCTCGTAACTGGCCGCTGAAATTTCAGCCACGATCTCGGCCACCTGCTTGAAGCTGGACACGATCTCTTCGAGCGTCTTGCCGGACTCATCGACCAGTTCACTGCCGCTTTCCACCCGATGCACGCTGTCGGTGATCAGGCCCTTGATCTCCTTGGCCGCTGCCGCGCTGCGCTGGGCGAGGCTGCGCACTTCCGCGGCCACGACCGAAAAGCCCCGTCCCTGCTCGCCGGCGCGGGCCGCCTCGACGGCGGCATTCAGAGCCAGCAGGTTGGTCTGGAAAGCAATCTCGTCAATGGTGCCGATGATGGCCGAGATCTGCTCGCTGCTGTCGCTGATGCCCTGCATGGCCTCGATGGTGCGCCGGACCACGTCGCCGCCGGCCTCGGCCTTGTCGCGCGCACCCTTGGCCAGCTGGTTGGCCTGGCTGGCATTGTCGGCGTTCTGCTTGACCGAGGCGGTCATCTCCTCCATGGTCGATGCGGTCTCTTCCAGCGAGGAAGCCTGCTGCTGGGTGCGCTGGGCGAGGTCTTCGTTGCCCTGGGAAATCTCCCCGGCGCCGTTGCGCACCGCCATCGAGGCGTCAAGAATTTCGCTGACGATGCCGGCGATGTGGCGGTCCATGTCGGCCAGCCGATGCAGCAGCTCACCGAGTTCGTTGTGGTCTTCAATATCAATGGCATGACCCAACTCGCCCGAGGCAATGCGATCGGCCACTGCCACCGCCGAGGCCACCGAGTGACGCAGGCTGGCGGCAACCGAGCGCAGAACCGCGATCAGCAGCACAATCAGAACCACAACCGCCAGTGCTGATACCGCCATCAGGATGCGCCCCAGCAGCACCGAGGCGGCATGGCGCTGGCGCGCCTGTTCGGTCTGGTAGTCGGCATACTCGCCGGTCAGGGCCAGGAGCGGAGTCATGGCCGGCTCCAGTTCGGTTTCGACCAGGAACCGGGCGCGGTCATACTCGGCCGCGGCCATCCGATTGATGGCCTCGGAGGCTACGTTGGCGAAGTCGCCGCGAGCCGCCGTGATCCTGACCATCAGGTCACGCAGTTCATCGGACTGCGCGCGCGTTGCGGCAGCGCGAAAGATCTGCTCCAGGCGGACCAGATCGCGCTCGACCTGCTCGGCGGTTTCGCCGGCAATAGCGGCACTGCGCGAAGCCAGCGCCGACTGAATGGCGGCAAACGTGGAAAAAGCGATATCGCGCGCCTGCAGCATGTCGACCACGCCGCCCATTTCCTGCTCATACAACTGCTCCATGGAACGGTTGGACGACCACAGGCTGCCAACGCCGGCCACCAGCCCGCCGAGGACCAGCAGGGTCAGCAGGATCAGGACCAGCACCAGTTTCTGGCGCACACTCATCTGGCTTAATTTCATCTTTGCAAACATGCTCGTTGCCTCTTGTTCTGATTGTCGGGCCATTCAGCCCGGTGCCACCACGTGTTCCAGGGCGGCCAGTTCCTTCTGGTCAAAAATCCGTTCCAGGTCGATCAGCAGGTACATGCGATCGTCCAGCAGCCCGACCTCGCGGGCCAGCGCCTTCTGCGCCGGAGTACCCAGCTCCGGCGAATCCACCAGCCGGCCGCGACTCAGGTCGACCACATCCGAGACGCTATCAACGACCAGACCGACATTGTTGACCGTGCGGCCGTGACCCAGGGCCACGATGATCACCACGGTGCGGTTGTCGCACACGCTCTGACCCAAGCCCAGTCGCCGGCGCAGATCGACAATCGGAATGACGGAACCGCGCAGACGCAAAATGCCGAGCACGAAATCGGCCGCGCCGGGCACCGAGCGCACGCTCGCCCAGCCGCGGATTTCGCGCACGTGCTCGATGTCGATGCCGTAGTCCTCGCCCAGCACTTCGAAGGTGAGAATCTTGGGTCCGACCCGCTCGGCGGCGCGTGCGCTTTGATCCTGTTCAGGCATGAACCTCCCCTTGCTTCATGCGCAAGCCCGCAAACGACCCACCTGTCTTCGGTAGCGGCGCGCCTGGCGCGGTCTTGAACTGTGGCTTGGGCTGGGTCATCAGGCGTACTCGTCAATCAGCGGTGCATCATCATCGTTATCGTGATCATCGATATCGTTTGTGCCATCTTCCGACCCCGGCCGGGCCGGCTTGCGCTCGGACTCGCGCCGGGATTCCCTATCCTCGTCACGCGAGCTTTTGCGGCGTTTCTTGCGCGCCGGCTTGCTCGGCGGCACCGGACTGGTTGGTCGCACATGGTCAATCGGCACGGCCGGCATCAGTGCTCCTCCCGTTTCAGACCGGCCACGCTGGCTGCATCGAGCAGAATCAGCATGCCGATCGAGGACAATTCCACCACGCCGCCCACGTGCCGCTCGTGGCCCGACAAATCGGCCCCGGCCATTTTCTCGACCTGGTCCGGATCCACGTTGTGAACCTCGAGCACTTCATCGACCATCAGGCCGACCGTCTCACCCATCGCATCGAGCACGACGATCCATTCGCTCTGCGAAGGCTCCCTGGACGGCAGGCCAAGCCGCATCCGGGTGTCGACTACGGTCACGATGCTGCCGCGCAGGTTGATCACGCCCAGCACGTGGGTCGGTGAGCCGGGCACCGGTTCGATCAGGCCGCCGTAGAGAATTTCCTGAATCTGCAGCACGTTGATCCCGTAGGACTGCTCTTCGAGCATGAACTGCAGCCACTCCTCACGCGGTCCTGCGTATTGCTCCTGGCTGGCTGTATCGATGACCGCACTCATGACCAACTTGCTCCCGCTTGGGCGTGTGACCAAAAGAGCAGCAAAATGCGGGCCAGCCCGGCCCGCCGCCCTTGAGACTCAGGTTCCATCATGGCAGCATCCCGGCGATGGCGTCGAGGTCAATCACCACCAGCCGACGCTCAACCAGTGTTCCGGCCAGCCAGGCCCGGCCGCCCTCGGTACTGCGCCAGCATACCGGCTCCTCGGCCAGGTTTTCGAGCCGGCCCGGACCGGCGCCCGCCAGCGCCCATTGACCTTCGTCCAGCACCACCACGGTCCCGGCTCGATCCGACAGCGCCGCCTCCAGCAGCGGCGATTCGGCCGGCAGCAGGAGGCGGGCCAGATCGACCAAGGGCAGCGTACCGCCCTGGTTCGGCTCGAGCGTGCGAATCAATGCGTTGCCGGCTCCATCCGGCTCGCCGTCGAGGCGCTGCTCGGCGGTCACCCGGGCGGCCGGCAAGGCAATGGTGAGGCCGGCGACCTCGAACAGGTAGTGGCGGGTGTCGCCGGGGTCGACCGGGACGCACGCGGCGGGTGGTTCGGGTTCCGGGTTCCGGGTTCCGGGCTCCGGGGGTGGCTCGGGCTCGGGCTCGGGTGCGGGCTCGGGTGCGGGCTCGGGTTCGGGTTCGGGAGCGCTGGCCAGGGTGGCGCGCGACCACTCGGTGGCCTCGGGCAGGCCTTCATCACGAGGCAGCGGCGGCGCGGCCGCGGCGCTGTCGGGTACTTGCCGATCGGCCGGCTCGCTGTCGTGCAGGAGCTGCTCGAGATAATCTACCAGCGCTTTCTGGTGCACTTTGTCCGGTTGGGTCGTGCTCATGCCGCCGCCTCCTTGCGTCCGGCCGCATCGGCCGCCAGCAGGTGTTCCAGCAGCTGACG
The DNA here is from genome assembly GCA_003565625.1 of Gammaproteobacteria bacterium. Lineage (GTDB taxonomy): Bacteria > Pseudomonadota > Gammaproteobacteria > Xanthomonadales > Wenzhouxiangellaceae > Wenzhouxiangella. Next base: position 34,832 of record PXBD01000038.1, on the reverse strand, counting down.
AAAAGCCTGGGCGCCGCGGCTTTGGGGCATGAACTGGGCCAGCGGCAAACCGTTGCGGCTGGCTTCCAGGAACTGGTTGTCAACCGGAATCACCTGGTCCCAGAGGTCATCGCCGCCGATCTCTTTCAGTTGCTCCAGCGCCCCGACCGATGCGCGCGTGCTCTTGTCAAACATCGTCGGGATGATCAGGTAGGGCAAGCGACTCGAGCGCGAGCGGTTGATCATGCTCAGCGTGCGCAGCATTCGCTCCAGCCCCTTGAGGGCCATGTACTCGGTCTGGGTCGGGATGAGGACGCGGTCGGCGGCGGCCAGGGCGTTGACCATCAACACGCCCAGGCTGGGTGAACAGTCGACCAGGGCGTGGCTGTACTTGCCGCCCGGCAGGCGCCGCAGGGCGCGCGCCAGGACCAGCCCCTGGCCCTGGCGCTGGCCCAGCTGGCGGTCGAGGGTGGCCATCGCCGGCGTGGCCGGCAGCACGTCGATCCCCTCGACCCGCGATGACTGCACCACCGCTGCCGGATCCCGTTCCGGCGCGGTGAACAGATCGTAGACGCCGGCATCGATGGCATCCGGCTCGAAGCCGAAGTAATGGCTCAGGGAACACTGCGGATCCATGTCGACCAGCAGCACCCGGCAGCCGCGCTCGGCCAGCCACCCGGCCAGGCTCAAGGCCACCGTGGTCTTGCCGACCCCGCCTTTCTGGTTGGCCGCGACCCAGGTCTTCATGGCCCCTCCCCGTCACCGTCGTAGCGGCCGTACAAAGCATCGGCGCCGTCTGCGGCATCGCTGGCCAGCACCACGATCAACACGCGCCGGTTCTGGTTGCGCCCGGCCGCGCTGTCGTTGTCGGCGATTGGCCGGTATTCGCCCAGGCCAATGGCGGCCAGGCGGTCGGGCGCAATGCCGACATCCTGGAACAGGCGGACCACGTTGGCCGCGCGGGCGGCTGACAGCTCCCAGTTGGAGGGAAAGGCCGCGGTCGCAATGGGTACGTTGTCGGTGTGGCCCTCGACCCGGATCGGGTTCGGGAACGGATCCAGGATTTCAGCGATCTGGCTGAGCACCGGACGGGCGCCCGAGCTGACCGTGGCCGAGCCGCTGGGAAACAGGATATCGGTCTCGACTTCCAGCTCCAGCCAGAACGGACTTTCGCGCACGCGAATATTTTCCAGTTCAATCATTTCCCCCAGCGAGCGGCGAACTTCCTCGGCCATGCGCTGCAGCCCGGCCTCGATATCGCGGGCGCGGTCTTCGAGCGCAACGCGCGGCAGATCTTCGCCGGCCTGGTCTTCCACCACGGCCACTTCCTCGTCGGATGGCTCGGCCGGGTCTTCGATCTGCTCGAGTGGCAGGCGATCGGTCAGGCTGCGCGGTACCGGATCCAGCTCCACGTCCGGGCGGATGATGCCGGCGCGCTCATCGCCGATGCGGATCGGCTGGGTCGTGCGCGGGTCGCCCCGAAACGCAGCCACCAGAGTCTCCGACAGGATCCGGTACTGTCCTTCGTTGACCGAGGAGACCGAATACATGACCACGAAAAACGCCAGCAGCAGGGTAATCAGGTCACCGTAGGGAATGGCCCAGCCCTCGTGGTTGGCATGTTCTTCGGTTTTGGCCCGGCGCGCCATCGTCCATCCCTCAGGTCAGGAAGCCCTGGAGCTTGGTCTGGATATTGCGCGGGTTCTCGCCGCGCGCGATCGAAACCACGCCCTCGACCACCAGCGACCGCATCTGGGTCTGGGCCTTGATCACGCTCTTGAGCTTGCCGGCAATCGGCAGGAAGAACAGGTTGGCCGAGGCAATGCCGTAGATGGTGGCGACAAAGGCGGCCGAAATTCCCGGACCGAGCTTGGACGGATCGGCCAGGTTCTGCATCACCGCCATCAAGCCCATGACGGCCCCGATGATGCCGAGCGTCGGGGCGTAGATGCCAAACGCCTCGAACACCTTGGCCCCGGCCAGGTCATGTTCTTCGCGCGCATCCAGTTCGACCTCCATGATGTCCTGGATGACGTCGGGTTCACCGCCGTCGACCAGCAGCTGCAGGGCCTTGCGCACGAACGGATCCGGCTCGCCATCGACCTGCGATTCCAGCCCCAGCAAGCCTTGCTTGCGCGCCGTCTGGGCCCACTCCAGCACCCGTTCGACCAGGCCTTCGGGGTCAGCCTGCGGTGGCACGAACACCCAGCGCACAATCGCCAGGGCATGCTTCATGGTCTTGACCGGGGTGTGCAGGCAGGTCGCGGCCAGGGTGCCGAAAATCACGATCAGAAAGGCGGCCGTATCGAGCAGCGCGGCCAGGCCGCTGCCCTTGGCCATACTGCCGCCGATCAGGGCGACCGAGGCCAGGACAAAACCGAGGATGCTGAGCAGATCCATTGCCGCCACCCGCTCAGGCGGCCACGGCGCGCAGCAGGCCGTTGACGTCGATGATCAAAGCGATCTTGCCGTCACCGGTAATGGTGGCACCGGCAAAACCCTTGACCCCGTGCAGCAGCGCCCCGAGCGGCTTGATGACCACCTCTTCCTGGCCGAGGACATCATCGGTGACAAAGCCCATCTTGTCGTTGCCCATCTGGATGACCACCACGTAGCCCACCCCTTCGGGTTCGCTGACGCCCTGGAGCAGGTGACGGTGCAGGAAGATCAGCGGCAGCGGCTTGCCGCGCACCATGATGACCTCGCGCCCCTCGACCTTGCGCACTTTGGAGCGGTCGAGGAAAAACACCTCGACCACGTGGGTGAGCGGAAAAGCGAACACGCGCTGGCGCATGCGCACCATCAGGGTCGGCAAAATGGCCAGGGTGAGCGGCACGCGCACCTGGATGGTCGTGCCGACGCCGGGCTCGGAATCGATATTGATGACGCCGTTGAGCTGGGCCATGCGGGTCTTGACCACGTCCATACCCACCCCGCGCCCGGACACTTCCGAGACCTGGTCGCAGGTCGACAGGCCCGGGGCGAACATCAGCGCAAAGCACTCCTGGCGGCTCATGCCGGCCGCCGCCTCGGCCGTGACCTGGCCTTTCTGGACAGCCTTGTCGCGCAGCCGGTCGGCGTCAATCCCGGCGCCATCGTCGCGGATGAAGATGACGATGTGATCACCCTGCTGCTCGGCGGCCAGCTCGACCGTGCCGGCGCGCGGCTTGCCGGCGGCTTCGCGCTCGTCGGGCATTTCGATGCCGTGATCGAGCGAGTTGCGCACCAGGTGGATCAGCGGGTCCGCGAGCGCTTCGACCAGGTTCTTGTCCAGGTCGGTTTCCTCGCCGCGCAGCTCCAGGTTGATTTCCTTTTTCAGCGTCCGGGCCAGATCCCGGGTCAGGCGCGGAAAGCGCGAAAAGACCTTGCGAATGGGCTGCATGCGGGTCTGCATGACCCCCATCTGCAGATCACCGGTGACCAGGTCCAGGTTGGCGACCGCCTTGTGCAACTCCTCGCTTTGCAGGGAGGCGCCCAGGTTGACCAGGCGATTGCGCACCAGGACCAGCTCGCCGACCAGGTTCATGACCGCATCGAGCCGGGACACGTCCACGCGCACGCTGGTTTCCTGCGGCGCGGCCGCCTTCTTGACCGCCCGCGCCACGGCCGCATCGGCCTTCTTTTCCGGGGCCGGCGCGCTGGCCGGCTCGGGCGGCGCTTGCGGCTCTGGTTTGGGTTCCGGTTTGGGTTCTGGTTTGGGTTCCGGTTTGGGCTCCGGGGCCGCCGGCGCGGCTACCGGCCCCTGGCCCTCGCCGTGCAGGTCGTCCAGCAGAGCCTCGAACTCATCATCGCTGATCAGGTCGTCTCCATCCTCGGCGGCCGCTTCGGCTGGCGGCGGCGCGGCCGCGGCCGGCTCCGGAGCCGCGTCCGAAGACTTGCCTTCCAACTCGTCGAGCAGGGCCTCGAATTCATCGTCGGTGATCAGGTCGGAATCCTCACCGCCGTCAGCCTGCTCGGCCTCGGCTTCGCCCTGGGCTTCGGCCAGCATGGCTTCGAAAGCCTGCTCGGCCGGGTCCAGCGCGGCCGCTTCCGGCTCGGGTTCGGGCGCGGGCGGCTGAGCCGGTGCCGCGGCCGGCTGCGGCTTGGCCCCGCCAGAGACAAAACCGCGCAGGGTCTGGATCAGTTGCGGCGGTGGCGGCGCCAGGTCTTCGCCGGCGCGCAGGCTGTCCATGTTGTCGGTGACCACATCCAGCGCCTGCAGCACCGCATCCATGATGTCGGCGTTGAGCTCAAGATCGCCCCGGCGCAAGGCGTCGAAGACGTTCTCGGCCGAGTGACAGGTTTCGACCAGGGTCGTCAGGTTGAGAAAGCCGGCGCCGCCCTTGACGGTGTGGAAGGCGCGGAAGATGCTGTTGAGCAGGGCCGGGTCATCCGGCTGCTGCTCCAGCTGGACCAACTCCTCGCCCAGCCCGTCGACCAGCTCGCCGGCTTCGGCGATGAAGTCTTCCTGGATGCTGTCGTCGAGTTGAAAGCTCATGGCATGACTCCCGGATCAAAAACCCAGGCTCGACAGAATGTCGTCCACGTCGTCCTGGTTATGCGCACGCTGGCTGTCCTCGGCCCGCTTGCGCGCGTTGGCCTGCTGCTCGATCAGTTCGGCCGAGCCGCCGGACAGCCGGATCATGTTGACCAGGGTGTCTTCGACTTCCTTGACCAGGCCGATGATGTCGCGAATGATCTGCCCCGACAGATCCTGGAAATTCTGCGCGATGAGGACATCGGACAGGGTCTGGCGCAAGGTGACGGCATGCTCCGAGGCGCCTTCGGCAAACCGCCTGGTCTGCTCTGCCCGGGCACCGTTGTCGGCGCCCGCCGCGTCGGCCCAGGCCGACTGCAGGGCGGCCGCACCGGTGGCCAGCTGCTCGACCACCGGCACCGCGTCTTCCACCAGGTCCATGGTCCGGTGGGCCGATTTCTCGGTCATGGCGATGACCCGGTCGAGACGGTCGCGGGCATCCGGGAAATCGGCCGTGGCCAGGGCAGCAACGCGCGAGTCGAGCTGGAAATTGGTCAGCGATTCATGCAGCTGACGGGTCAGGCGGCCAATATCCTGAAACAGCGCCCGCTCGCGCAGCGAGGTCAGGTCATCGAGCTGGGCGAGAAAGCGCTCGTCGTCGCCGGCGCGCGCGGTCTCGAGCAAACGCTCGATCTGCGGCAGGTATTGTTCGGTTGCAGAACGGCTGTCGGTCATGCTGGGCTCCTCATTTCGATGCCTCGATCCGCTCAAAGACCTTTTCCATCTTGGTCTTGAGCGTGTGGGCGTTGAACGGCTTGACCACGTATCCGTTGACCCCTGACTGGGCGGCCTCGATGATCTGCTCGCGCTTGGCCTCGGCGGTGACCATCAACACCGGGATCGTCTTGAGCTTGTCGTCGGCTCGAATGGCCTTGAGCAGGCTCAGACCGTCCATGCCCGGCATGTTCCAGTCGGTCACGACAAAGTCGATCTTGCTGCTTCGCAAGACCTGCAGGGCCGAGTTGCCGTCCTCGGCTTCTTTCATATTGCTGAAGCCGAGCTCGCGGAGCACGTTCTTGACGATTCTGCGCATGGTCGAAAAATCATCGACCACCAGAATTTGCATGTTCTTGTCCAAACCCTTCAAGCCTCCATCTTCATTGTGGGCCGGCAGTCTGCGCTTACTGCCGCCATTTGACCAGGCGGGCGCGCAGACGCGCCAGGGCCTGACCATGCAATTGACATACCCGCGACTCGCTCACGCCCAGCACTTCACCGATTTCGCGCATATTGAGCTCGTCGGAGTAGTACAGACTCATGACCAACGCCTCGCGTTCAGGCAACTGGGTGATGGCCCCGGCCAGCGCGTCCCGGGCCTTGCGCTCGGCCAGTTCCTGCTCCGGGCCGTCCTCGCGCGAGGACGACAGGAAGCTGTCGGGCTCGGGCGCGAGTTCCTCGGTGCTGAACATGCGGCAGCTGACCGCTTCGCGGGCAATCTCGTGGTAGCGGTCCAGCGACACACCCAGCTCGGCGGCAATCTCCACGTCACTGGCCCGCCGGCCCAGCCGGGTCTCGACCGCGTGGATGGCGTCGACCATCTCGCGCACGCTGCGATGGACCGAGCGCGGCACCCAGTCGGTGCGGCGCAATTCATCGAGCATGGCGCCGCGCATGCGGATGCTGGCATAGGTTTCAAAGCTCGCACCCTGGCTGCCCTTGTACTTGCCGGCCGCCTCGAGCAGCCCAAGCATGCCGGCCTGGATGAGATCGTCGACATCGACGCTGTCGGGCAAACGTCCGACCAGGTGGTAGGCCACCCGGCGGACCAGCGGGGAATACCGGCGGACCAGGCTCTCCTGCGAGAGCGCGCCGACCGCCTGATATTCCGCCGACACGTTCACGGGCGCGCCTCTTCGGCAGCCGGGCCGGCACCCAGCGCGCGCTCGAAAAAGAACTGCAGGTGGCCGCTGGGGCCTGAAGGCACGCTCCAGGCATCGGAAATATCGGCAAGCTTGCGGAACGCGCTGCTGGAGCGGGCGTCCGGAAAGACGGTCACCACCGGCTGCTGGCGCTGCAGGGCCTTGCGCAGAAAATCGTCATACGGAATGTAGCCGGCGTAGTTGAGGCTTACGTCCAGGTAGCGGTCGGTGACCCGGGCAATCTTGTTGTACAAGGCCTTGCCCTCGGCCGGGCTGCGCACCATGTTGGCCAGCACCTGGATCTGGTGCATGCCGTGATCGCGCGCCAGCACCTTGATCAGGGCATAGGCATCGGTAATCGAGGCCGGCTCGTCGCACACCACCACCAGCGCATGATGGGCGGCGCGCGCGAACATGGTCACCGAGGTACTGATGCCGGCGGCCGTATCGACAATCAGCAGTTCGGCATCGGCAGCCACTTCGGAAAATGCCTGGATCAGGCCGCCGCACTCGGCCGCGCCCAGCGTGGTCATGCGGGCCACGCCCGAGGCCGCCGGCACGATCTGCATGCCGCCGGGGCCCTCGACCACGACTTCGGCCAGATCGCAGCTGCCGTCGAGGACATGCGAGAGATTGCGCCGCACGTTCAGGCCGAGCAGGACATCGACGTTGGCCAGGCCGAGATCGGCGTCCAGCATCCACACCTTGCGCCCGCGCAGGGCCTGCACGGTGGCGAGATTGACCGAAACATTGGTCTTGCCCACGCCGCCCTTGCCGCTGGCCACGGCAATCACCTGAACCGGCCGCCGGCCGTTGCCGCCGGCCAGCCCGGCCGCCTGTCTGCCGCCTTCAGGCAAAGGCATAATCGGCGCTCCGGCCCAGTTGCTGGGCAAACACGTCCTCGTCCATTTCGTCGTCTTCCGGTGTTGTCAGTTCATGAGCGCGCCGGACCAGGTTTCGGGCGCTGGCCCGGCGCAGGTGCTCGGGCACCTCCTGTCCATCCGTACTATAGGCGATTGGCAGGCCATGGCGGACCAGAACGCTCAGTAAACCGCCCAAACTGGCCGCTTCATCGAGCTTTGTGACCACGCAGCCGGCCAGCGGCAGGCGCCGGAACGCATTGACCGACTCATCCAGCGCCGGAAGCTGGGAATTCGCGGCCAGCACCAAATAGGGTAGCAACGGCCGCCCGGCGCTTTCCAGCGCCTCAATGGAACGGGCCAGCCGGGCATCGCGTGCGCCGACCCCGGCGGTATCAAGCAAAATCAGGCGCGCGTGCCCAAGATGCCCGATGCGCTCGGTCAACTGGGCCGCGGTGGTGGCCACATAGACCGGGATATTGAGCATGCGACCGTAGGTAAACAGCTGTTCCTGGGCCCCGACCCGGTAATCATCCGCACTGATCAGGGCCACGCTTTCCGGCCCGTGCTGGCGTGCGTAGCGGGCCGCGAGCTTGGCGATGGTGGTGGTCTTGCCCACGCCGGTCGCACCGACCAGGGCAATCACGCCGCCGCTGGCCAGCGGCTCGGTCTCGGTGACCGGCACGCGGCGGGCCAGCTCGCCCAGGACCTGGCGCCAACTCACGGAAAAGTCGTCGGCCTGCCCGGTCAGGCCATTGGCCAGATCCTGGGCCAGGTCGGGCCTTAAGCCCATCTGCAGCAGCTGGCGCAAGATCGCCGCCCGGGCCGGGCTGCGCCGGGCCAGATCGTTCCAGGCCAGGCTCGACAGCTGCCCTTCGAGGATGCGGCGCAAGGCGTTGATTTCGGCCCGCATGCTGACCAGGGTCGGTTCCTGCGACCAGACGATCTGGGCCTTGCCGCGCCGGGCCTGGCGCGCTTCGGTAGCGCGCCGCCGCGAGCGCGGTGGATCGCCTTCCGGCTCGCCTTCTTCGGCCGCCAGCAGTTCATCGACCGGCGAAGGAGTCTCGGTTTCCGACCCGGTGCTGCCCGGCGCTGCCGACTCCGGCGACACCGCCGATGCGGCCTGGCGCCCGGCCTCGCCGCCTGCGGCCTGCTTGACCAGGCTTTCGTCGTAGTCCACGGCGGCGATCAACTCCAGGCCGCCGCCGGCCACGCGCTGACTCGACAGGATGACCGCGTCGGGCCCCTGCTCCTTGCGCACCATTTTCAGGGCTTGGCGCATATCCGGTGCCATGTAACGCTTGATTTTCATATCGCTCGGCTTCCTTGTTGCTCATTCGACGGCTGTCGGGTGTCCATGCACCCGGTTCAGCGTGCCACCGACCCAACCAGCCGCAGCTGCTTGTCGTCGGGGATTTCGTTGTGGGCCAGCACGTGCAGACCGCTGACCGCCTGGCGGACAAAGCGCGCCAGCATGCCGCGGATGCTCGGCGGCACCAGCAGCACAGCGGCCTCACCGCGGGCTTCCTGTTCGCGCGTAGAGCGCTGCAGCGAGGTCTGGATCCGCTCGGCCAGGCCCGGCTCGAGCACCCCGCCGGCCCCCTTCTGGACCAGATCGTGCAGCATCTGCTCCAGCTCGGGCGCCAGGGTGATGACCGGCAGTTGTTCGTTCATGCCGTTGATCTCCTGCACGATCTGGCGACCCAGCGCGACCCGGACTTCGGCCAGCAGGCTGTCGGCATCCGGGCTGCGCGCGCCGTGCTCGAGCAGGGCCTCGCAGATGGTGCGCAGGTTGCGAATCGGCACTTTCTCGGCCAGCAGGCTCTGCAGGACGCGGGCCACGGTGGCCAGCGGCAGGGTCTTGGGCACCAGTTCCTCGACCAGCTTGGGCGCGCTCTTGGCCAGCACGTCGAGCAGCTGCTGCACGTCCTGGTGGCCGAGCAGTTCGTGGGCATGCTTTTGCATGACCTGGCTCATGTGGGTGGCAATCACGGTGGCCGAGTCGGCGACCGTGTAGCCCAGGGTTTGGGCGTGCTCGCGACTGCCCGGCTCGATCCACACCGCCGGCATGCCAAAGGCCGGGTCGGTGGTTTCGATGCCCTGCAGCTGGCCGCTGACCCCGCCGGGGTTGATTGCCAGCTCGCGGTCGGGGTGGATCTCGGACTCCGCTGTGGGCACACCGAAAATGGTCACCCGGTACTTGGTCGGCGGCAGTTCGAGGTTGTCGCGGATGTGGACCGGCGGAATCAGGAATCCGAGCTGCTGCGAGAGTTTCTTGCGCACGCCCTTGACCCGCCCCATCAACTCACCACCCTGGCGGCTGTCGACCAGCGGCACCAGCCGATAGCCGACTTCCAGCCCGACCGGGTCGACCTGCGAGACGTCGTCCCAGCCCAGTTCCTTGGGTGCTTCGGGTTTTTGCTCGATTTCCTTGCGCGTTGCGACCTCCTCGGCCTGTTCGGCCGCCCGGCGACGGCTGTACTGCCACCAGGCCGCACCGCCGGCCAGGCTGGCCAGCAGCAGGAAGGCCATGTTGGGCATGCCCGGCACCAGGCCGATCAGGCCCAGCAGGGTGGCGGCCATGCCCAGCACGCGCGGATCCCCGAACACCTGGCTGACGACCTCGGTGCCCATGTCTTGCGAGCGCGACATGCGGGTAACAATGATGGCCACCGAGGTCGACAGCAGCAGCGAGGGGATCTGGGCAACCAGGCCATCGCCCACGGTCAGCAGGGCGTACACCTCGACCGCGCTGGAAAACGGCATGCCGCGCTGGAAGGTGCCGATCAGCAGCCCGCCAATCAGGTTGATGATCAGGATCAGGATGCCGGCCACGGCATCGCCGCGGACGAACTTCGAGGCACCGTCCATGGCGCCGTAGAAATCCCCTTCCTGGCGCACTTCCTCGCGCCGCTGGCGAGCCTCGTCCTGGCTGATGATGCCGGCATTCATATCGGCGTCGATGGCCATCTGCTTGCCGGGCATGGCGTCCAGGGTGAACCGCGCGCTAACTTCCGAGACGCGGGTCGCGCCCTTGGTCACGACCACGAAGTTGATCACGACCAGAATGGCGAAAACCACGATACCCACGGCGTAGTTGCCGCCGATCACGAATTCACCAAAGGATTCGATCACCTTGCCGGCTGCGCCGGTACCGGTATGGCCTTCGAGCAGGACGACCCGGGTCGAGGCGATATTCAGGGCCAGGCGCAGCAGCGTGGCCACCAGCAGCACGGTCGGAAAGACGCCAAACTCCAGCGGCCGGGCGACGTAGATCACACCCAAAATGACAATAATGGACAGGGTGATGTTGAAGGTAAACAGGATGTCGAGCATCACCGGCGGCAGCGGCAGCACCACCATCGCCAACACCATGAGGACCAGCAGCGGTGCCGCCAGCCCGATGATGGAGATGCGCTGCATGAACTCCGGCAGATTGCTGCTGTTCATTGTGTTGTTTCCGGCTTCCTGTCCTGGTTGAATCCAGAACTGCAAAAAACGGGCCACCGGGTGCAGATGCCTGAATCCCGGCTATTTGTCCGGAAACGGAGGGAGACGGCTCGGGTGGTGAGAAAACCCCGGTTGCCTTTATAGCAGTTCCGGAACAATGTCACCCCGGACCTGATCCGGGGCCCGAACCCTGAAACCGAATCACATCCCCCTGAACCGCTTCGGCACCCACTCCGTCTCATCCACATCCACCTTCGGCGGCGGCGGTTCCTGGGCCGAGCCGGGCAGGCGGCGGATCTGGTAGACCCAGCTCAGCACCTCGGCCACGGCCACGTACAGCCCGGCCGGAATCGGCTGCCCGATATCCGTCGAGTGATACAACGCACGCGCCAGCGGCGGGGCCTCCAGCAACGGCACGCCGGCCTCCTCGGCCACGCGCTTGATCGCCCCGGCAATCAGGTCCGTACCCTTGGCCACCACCACCGGCGCATCCATCTGGCCGGCCTGGTACTGCAAGGCCACGGCAAAGTGGGTCGGGTTGGTCACGACCACGTCGGCCTTGGGCACTTCTTCCATCATCCGGCGGCTGGCGATCTCCTGCTGCAGCTGGCGGATCTTGCTCTTGACCTCGGGCTTGCCCTCGGTCTGCTTCATCTCGTCGCGCACTTCCTGGCGCGTCATGCGCATCTGCTTGGTGTGCTGATAGAGCTGGAACGGCACATCGATCGCGGCAATCAGCAGCAGGGTGGCGCTGAGCACAATCAGGGCAAAGGCCACCATCGAGGTCGCCTCGGCCATGGCCGGCACCGAATCCAGCGCCGCCAGGTGGGCGAAGCGGTCCGACAGGTTGTAGATCAGAATGGCCGCCGCGATCCCGACGACCAGGAACTTGCCCAGGGTTTTGAGCAACTCCATCAGCCCCTTGGGCCCGAACACGCGCTTGATGCCCTTGATCGGATCCAGCCGTTCGAACTTCGGCTGCAGGGCCTGGGCGCTGAAGTTCCAGCCGCCGATCGTGGCCGGGGCCAGCAGCGCGGTCAGCAAAAGAATGATCAGCAGCGGCGCCAGCATGGTGATCGCGGTCATCGCCTGGCCACCGAAATACGAAATGATGATGTCCTCGCGGCCAATCAGCGAATGATCAAAGGCAAAGCCGCGCCGCAGCAGGGCGGCCAGGTGCTCGACGATACGCGGGCCGATGAACAGCAGCGTCGTGTCCCCGACCAGCATCACCAGGGTCATGGTCAACTCGCGCGAGCGCGGAACCTGGCCCTTTTTCCTGGCATCGTCCAGGCGTTTGGGTGTGGGTTGTTCTGTGCGTTCCTGGCTGGTGTCGTTCTCGGCCACGACCTACCCCCAGAGCGCGAAGATCGCGATCCAGGCCTGTTCGAGCAGCAGGCGCAGGGTCGAAGTCAGCATCGGCAAACTGGCCATCATCACCACGAAACCGGTCAGCATGGTGATCGGAAAGCCCACCGCGAACAGGTTCAGGGTGGGTGCCGCGCGGCTGATCACCCCGATCGACAGGTTGACCAGCAAAATGGCGGTTGCCGCCGGCAGCGCCACGCGCAGGGCGCCGGCGAACATGGTCGTGCCCCAGGCCACAATCTGGCGAAAAGCCTCGGCATCGAGCCCGGTCACGCCCACCGGCAGATAGGTGAAACTGTCGATGATCAGCCCGATCATCATCAGGTGGCCGTTCATGGCCAGGAACAACAGCAAGGCGATCACGACATGGAACTGGCCGAGCATCGGCACCTGCATGCCGCGCTGGCTGTCGACCATCACGGCAAAGCCCAGGCCCATGCTCATCGCCACGGTCTGAAACCCCACCACGATGGCGTCAAAGACCAGCTGCAGGACAAAACCGGCCGCCATGCCGATGATCAACTGCTGAACACCGATAAACAGCCCGACGGCCGAAAACGGCACCACGTCGGGCGGCGGCGGCAGCAGCGGCACGATCGCCAGGGCCAGGCTGAAGGCCACCAGCAGGCGAATCCGGGCCGGCACGAAGTCGGCCGAAAACAAAGGCGCGACCATCAGCATGCCGGCCACGCGGAAAAACGGCCACAGGAACTGCCCCAGCCATTCCAGCAGTTGCGCTTCGCTGAATTCGATCATGGCCCTGCCCGACGATCTGCTATTCCAGCTCGATCAGGGCTGGAATGCTGGTCACCATATCGCGCATGAAACTGGTGGCCATCTCGAGCATGAACGGGCCGGCAATGGCCAGGGCCAGGATCAGCACGGCCAGCTTAGGAATGAAGCTCAAGGTCATTTCATTGATCTGGGTGGCGGCCTGGAACATGCCGATCATCAGGCCCACGGCCAGCGCCGACAGCAGCATCGGCGCCAGCAGCAGGGCAATGGTCCACAAGGCCTGGCGGCCGATATCGATCACGAGATCCGGAGACATGTCAGGTGACTCCCAGGAAAAAGCTCGAGGCCAGGGTGCCGGTGATCAGCCCCCAGCCGTCGACGAGGACAAACAGCATCAGCTTGAACGGCAGCGACACCAGCATCGGCGAGAGCATCATCATGCCCATCGACATCAGGGTGCTGGCGACCACCAGGTCAATCATCACGAACGGGATGTAAATCAGAAAGCCGATCTGGAAGGCGGTTTTCAGTTCGCTGGTCAAAAACGACGGCACCAGGATCGAGAAAGGGATGTCGGCCGGCCCTTCGAACCCCTCGGTATGCCCGGCCATGGCGGCGAACATCTCCAGGTCCCGCTCGCGCACCTGGTTGCGCATGAAGCGGTGAATCGGCTCGCGGCCCACCTCGAACGCCTCCTGCAGGGCCATTTCCTCGGCCAGATAGGGCTGGATGGCCGTCTCGTTGACCTCGTAGAGCACCGGCGCCATGATGAAAAAGGTCAGAAACAGGGCCAGACCCACCAGCACCGCGTTGGGTGGCGTGGTCTGGGTGCCCATCGCCTGGCGCATGATCGCCAGCACCACGATGATGCGGGTAAACGAGGTAAACATCAGAAGAATCGACGGCAGCAGCGTCAGCGCCGTCATCAGGATCAGCACCTGGATGGTCAGACTCCAGGTCTGACCGCCCTCCTCGGTCGGCGTGATGGTCAGTACTTCCATACCCGGCAACGGGGCCGGGGTGGCCATCAGCAGATTCGGAATGATGAGGAGGGTCAGGCCAACAAACGGGCCAAACCGGGTCATTTTTTACGCGCCTCTCGACTTGCCTGCAGATGCGAAGCAAAGTCCGTGCCAGCCCCGGCTTCGATGTCCTCGAGCGGATCCAGGCGCGTGATCTGGGAGGGAGTGACACCGATCAGCAGCCGCCGGCCGTCGACCTCGATCAGCATCACCCGCTCCTTGGGGCCGACGGCAAGCTGACCAATGGCCCGGATCGGGCTGTCGGTATCGCGTGACAACATTTTCAGAAACGAAAAGCGGCGCACCCCCCAGGCCAGGCCGAAGATCAGCACCACCACGCCGACCAGTCCCAGGGCCACGCGCCCGAGACTTTCGGCGGCATCGAACTGAACCTCGTCGGCCAGCGCCAGGCCGGCCGGCAGCCAGGCCGCCAACAGCACGCTCAGCCGCATCCGGGCGCGCCGCAGGTTCATTGCAGCTTCTTGATGCGCTCGGCCGGGCTGATGACGTCGGTCAGGCGGATGCCGAACTTCTCGTTGACCACCACCACCTCGCCGTGGGCAACCAGGGTGCCGTTGACGAACACGTCCAGCGGCTCGCCGGCGGTGCGGTCCAGTTCCACCACCGAGCCCTGGTTGAGCTGGAGCAGGTTGCGAATGGTGATCTCGGTCCGGCCCACCTCCATGGCCAGGGTGACCGGCACATCCTGGATCAGGTCCAGGTTGACGTCACCCTGCTGCGGCTCGGCCTCGTCGGCCAGCTGCTCGAACGCCGCCATCTGGGCTGCTTCTTCCTCGCTCATGGCCTCCGCGGCATCGACGTCGTCGAGAATGTCGTCGATCGGGTCTTTTTCTTCACTCATCGCTGCTCAGGCCTCCTTCGCCTTGCGTTTCCCGGCCGGGCGCGGGTCTGCGTCAATCCGGTCGGTGATCTTGATCGCATACTTCTCGTCGGCCCGGCCAACCACGCCGCGGAAACACGGCACGCCAGCGGCCATCAACGGCATGGTGTGGGGCAGATCGATGGGGATGACATCGCCCGGGCGCATCATCATCAGATCGCGCAGGGTCATGGTCTTGCGGCACAGCTCCACCTTGACCTCGATCAAGGCATCGCGCAGCTCCTCGCCCAACGCGCGAGCCCAGCGCTCGTCTTTCTCCATCCGGTCCGAGGCCATGCCCGAGTCGAGAATGTCGCGAATCGGTTCGATTGCCGAGTACGGCATGGTCACGTGCATTTCGCCGCCGCCGCTCTCCAGCTCGATCCCGAAGCGGGTCACCACCACGATCTCCGAGGGGCTGACGATATTGGCAAACTGCGGGTTGACCTCCATGTTCATGAACTCGAAACTGACGTCCATGGCCATTTTCCAGGCCTCCTGCAAATCCATGAACACCTGGTCGCGCATGCGCTCGATGATGCGAATCTCCACCGGGGTGAATTCGCGTCCCTCGATACGGGTATAGAACCGCCCGCTGCCGCCGAAAAAACTGTCCACCACGGAAAACACCAGCTTGGCATCCATCACCAGCAGGCTGGTGCCGCGCAGCGGCCGGACTCGCATCAGGCTCAGGCTGGAGGGCACGTGCAGAGTGTGCATGTACTCCTGGAACTTCATCATCTGGACGCTTTCGACCGACATTTCGGCCGAGCGCCGCAGCATGTTGAACAGGCCGATGCGAAAGGCCCGGGCAAAGCGCTCGTTGATCATCTCCAGCGTGGGCATGCGCCCGCGCACGATGCGATCCTGGCTGGAAAGATCAAACGGCTTGATCTCGCCGTCAGCCTCTACCCCGGCCTCGGTTTCGACATCGCCTCCGTCCACACCGTGCAGCAGTGCATCGATTTCGTCCTGGCTGAGAATGTCTTCTGCCATGGCCTGCCGCTCCGCCGGCTACTGCACGATAAACGAGGTAAAAAACAGGTTTTCGAGCTCGTCGGGCTCGTCGTTGCTGCGCAGGATGCGCCGGATCGACTCCAGGCTCTCGCGCCGCAGCGCCTCCTTGCCGGCAGTGGTGTCCACCGATTCCAGGGTCTGGTCGGAAAACAGCATGATCAGATCGTTGCGCACGACCGGTTCATGGCGCTCGACCGCGGCGATGACGTCCGGGTCCCGGGTCATCAACTGCACCTCGACCTGCATGAAACGCCGCCCGCCGGTGCCGGACAGGTTATTGACGAAGGCCGGGTCCAGGCTGTAATAGATCGGCGGACGCCGGACTTCTTCCTGTGCTGCGCGCTCGCCGCCAAACAGGCCCAGCGGGTCGTCTTCGCCGAGCAGAACCCAGTAGGCGC
This sequence comes from Gammaproteobacteria bacterium, assembly GCA_003565625.1. Lineage (GTDB taxonomy): Bacteria > Pseudomonadota > Gammaproteobacteria > Xanthomonadales > Wenzhouxiangellaceae > Wenzhouxiangella. The sequence goes on along the minus strand of PXBD01000038.1, from coordinate 18,748 downwards.
CGGCTCCACCGCCGCCGAGCAGCAACAGGCTAGAGATGGAAATAATGATGATCCACATCTTCTTGCGCGACTTGGGTGGTTCTTCCACCACCGCTTCTTCTTCCGGCTCTTCGTCGCGCCGCCGACGACCTGGTCGTCGGTTTTCTTCTCTGGCCATGCCTGCTGGTTCTCCACGGAAAATACTCCCCTGTTTTTACCACAGGACAGCGAGCAAAAGGCGTGCCACCGAGCCGACGCGCGGCAATCCACGCCGCGTCGGAATCTTGACGGTCAGGCGTAGGTGTCGAGCAGCCCGCGGCCGCGCAGGTTCAGCTCAGCCTGCACCGGCAGCGCCTCTTCGTCTTCGTCAGCCCCACCAGCGCCGCCGGTCAGCAGCGTTTCGGGACGTTCCTCCGACCCGGTGTCTTCCGGCCCGGAATCAAACACCGAGGCATCTCCAAGCTGCAGGCCCTGGTCTTCCAGCTGTTCGCGCAGTCGCGGCAGCATGGCCTCGACCGCCTCACGCACCGGCGCGTTCTGCACGTTCAGCACCACGCTGGCTTCCCGGCCCTGGACGTCGAGCCGAATATCGATTTTGCCCAGATGGGCCGGATGCAGCTGCAGGCGAGCCTGGCTGACGCCCTGCTGGCGCGCGGCCATCCACACCACCCGCTCCATGGCCTGCTCGGCCGCGGCCCGGGTTTCGCCCGCGCTGGCACCGGGCTGACCCAGCAGCTGCGCGGTCGGCGGCAACGCCGGATCGCGCGCCGCGGCGGCCGCGGCCGCCAGCGGCGCGGCCTGGCCCTCGGTTCTTGGCGGGGCGGAATCGGCAGCAGACGACAGCACGATGCGATTGATTTCCGGCATGCCGCGGGGCGCACCGGCGTCGGTCTCGCGGAACATTGCCTGCATCTCGGCCAGGCGGGTCAGAGTCGCGTCACGCCCAACCGGCTCCAGGCCAACCGGAGGCATCCGGGCAAGTTCGACCAGTCGTTCGTCCGAGTCATTCCTTGGAATGATCTCGCCGGGGCTGCCGGATTGCCAGCGCACTTCATAGGCCGAGCGCGCGCTATCCGGGCTGGTCCGGCCCAGCCAGCCGTCAGTGAAGGCGCGTTGCGGATCAGCGCCGGCTGCCTCGGCCAGGTTGACCAGGGTGAACCCACGCCCCACCTCTACCGGGCCGTCGTAGCTCGCCGTCAGTTCCGGCACGCCCAGGAACGGTCCGACCTGCTCCAGCCACTGCTGCTGCTGAGCGCTGGGGTTCTCGCCCCAGGGGCTGATGCCCTGGTACAGCAGCATCATTTCGCCGGACGCCGGCCAGTAGCTTTCGTTGTAGTGACCAAGGGCTTGGGCGGAACGACCGCTGTCCTCGGCAATCGACTCGCCATCGAGCAAACCGAACAAGGTCATAAGCTCGGTGCCCAGATCCTCCGGAAGCTCGCCGTTTTCTGCCACCAGCTGATCGGTTCGGCGGGCCAGTTCGGCCAGTTCCGCCGTCCAGTCAGCGCCCTGCCCGGCCGGCCCGGTAGCGATCGCGCCCGGGCCGAGCTGCTCGAACATGGCCAGTGCGTCAGCCCAGCCGGCCGCGCCGGTCTCGCCGCTGCGGGCATCCGGTCGGGCCCCGCCGGGCAGGCCCGAGAGGGCGGAAAACAGGGCTTCGAGATTCTGGGGCATCATGATATTTTTCCTCGCAACAATCGAGCCAGGCTCAAGTCATCGTTCTGGCGCTGCTCGCGCTTTTCCTCGGTTCGGGTCTCGTCTTCGGCACAGCGCTCGGCCGCCTTTTCTACCGCCTGAACCCGGGCCCGGGCCTGAATCCAGACCTGGCGCTGCGCTTCAAACGCCCGGTTGGCGGCAGCCACGCTTTGCTCCTGCTGACCAATCGCCTCGTTCAGTCGACCCAGAAACAGCGAGTAATTGGCCAGGCTGGCTGCCGTGCCGCCTCGAGCCTGGGCCTCGGCCAAGCGCTCGTGGTAGTTCAGGCAGTACTCACGCAACTGCTCCAGCTGCTGCTCCTGGGCCTGAAGATGGGCGCGCAGTCGACCCAGTTCGCGCGCCGCAGCTTCCTGGTCCTGGCCGACATGCCCGGCAATCCGGTACAGTCGTCGCGACCGAGTCACCTGGCCGACTCAGCAGGAGCCTGCATTGCCCCTGTAGCTGCAACGCCCGTGCCAGCCTTCGATGCCGGACTCGCCGGGTCTCCCAGGGTCTGCTCCAGATCCTTCAAGCCCTGCTGGAAATCCACCTTCTCGCTTGTCTTCTGGCGCACAAAATCCAGTAATTTCGGGTACTTGTCGATGGCCTCGTCGATTCGGGGATCGGCCCCGCCGCGGTAGGCTCCGACCGCGATGAGGTCTTCGTTCTGGCGGTAGGCGGCAAAGATTTGCCGGAAGCGGCGAGCCTGTTCCTGCTGCTGCTCGCTGATGATCTCGGTCATGGCGCGGCTGATCGAGGCCTCGACATCGATCGCCGGGTAGACCCCGCCCTCGGCCATGCGCCGCGACAGCACGATGTGGCCGTCGAGAATGGCCCGGGCGGCATCGGCAACCGGATCGTTGGCGTCATCGCCCTCCACCAGCACGGTATAGAAGGCGGTGATGGAACCACCCCGGTCGGTGCCGTTGCCGGCGCGCTCGACCAGGCTGGGCAAGGTGGTAAACACCGATGGCGGATAGCCCTTGGTGGCCGGTGGCTCGCCCACGGCCAGGGCGATCTCGCGCCGGGCCTGGGCAAAGCGGGTCAGCGAATCCATCAACAGCAGCACTTTCTTGCCCTGATCGCGAAAATGCTCGGCCACGGCCGTGGCCAGCCAGGCCCCGCGCATGCGCATCAGCGGCGGCCGGTCGGCCGGGGTGGCAATCACCACCGCCCGGCGCATGCCTTCCTTGCCGAGCGTGGTTTCGACAAAATCGCGCACTTCGCGGCCACGTTCGCCGATCAGTCCGACCACGACCACATCGGCTTCCGTATATCGGGTCATCATGCCCAGCAGGGTGGATTTGCCCACCCCGGAGCCGGAAAACAGGCCCAGGCGCTGGCCGCGTCCGACCGTGAACAGCGAATTGATCGCGCGCACCCCGACATCCAGCGGCTGGCGGATCGGCGCTCGGGCCAACGGGTTGATGTCTCGGCCGGCCAACGGCGTCGTGGCCTCGTTGCGCAGCGGTCCGCGCCCGTCCAGCGGCCGCCCGACACCGTCCAGCACCCGCCCGAGCAGCGCATTGCCGGCCGGGGCGTCCAGCGCCTTGCCGCCGGGCAGCACCCGGGCATTCGGCGACAGGCCGCTCAAATCCTCGATCGGCATCAGGTACAGGCTGTCGTTGGCAAAGCCGACTACCTCGGCCTCACGCTTGCGGTCGTGCTCGTCGAGCAGCCAGCAGCGATCGCCCAGCGAGGCCTCGCAGCCGACCGCTTCCAGGGTCAGACCCACCACGCGCTTGAGCTTGCCGCAGTTGGCGTAGGTTTCCACGCCTTCCAGCCCGGCCCGGCGCGCGCCCAGGCGGCTTGACCAGTTCCGACCCAGCTCCGTTGCGCTCACGTGCCAGCTCCTGTGTCTTCGTCGGCGTCGTTGCCGAACACCCGCGCGACCACCGCCTCAAGGCGGGACTCGAGCGTGGCATCAATGCTGGAATCCGGGGTTTCGACCCGGCAACCGCCACGACGCAGGGCCGGATCCTCAACCAGCCGCCAGCTGGCCTCGCCATCGCCGTCCGGCAGGTGCTCGTGGAGCAGCGCGGCGTCGTCGGGATGGACCCGCACGCGCACGTCGCGCCGGCCGGCCGGCAGTTCCGCCACGGCGCGCGGCACCAGCTTGACGATGCGCTCGGGCTCGGTGTGCAGTTCGTCGTCGATGACGTGACGGGCAATGGCCACGGCCAGGGCCGCCAGTTCGTGCTCGATCTCGGCGTCCATGGCTTTCAGTGGCGCCTGCAGCGACTGGATCATGCGCTTGAGAATCTGGACCTGGTGGCGAATCTCGTCGCGGCCCTCGCTCAGGCCTTTTTCGCGCCCCTCGCGCCGTCCGGCGGCGTGGGCCTCATCCCAGGCCTGCTTTTGCAGGCGCTCCAACTCGGCCGCGCTGTAGATTGTGCGCGCCCTGGCCGGCGGCCGACTGGCCTGGGTCGGACCGGACCGGCGCACGTCCGGTGGCTGCCAGGCCTGGACGTCCTCGAGCCACTCGCGCGACAGAATCTCAGACATATTCTTCGCCCGACCCGCTCAGGTTGATCTCGCCCTGCTCTTCCAGGCGCCGGGCCGCGGCCAGGATTTCGCGCTGCGCGGCCTCGACCTCGGACAGCCGCACCGGGCCCTTGGACTCGAGATCCTCGAGCAGCATTTCCGAGGCGCGCTTGGACATGTTGTCGACGAACTTGTCGAGCAGATCGTCGTCGGCCCCCTTCAGGGCAATCACCAGGCTCTCGGTAGTGACCTCGCGCAGCAGGGTCTGGATGCTGCGGTCGTCGACATCGAGCAGGTTTTCGAACACGAACATCTGGTCCTGGATCTGCTGCGACAGGTTCTCGTCGGCTTCGGCCACGGTCTTGAGGACCAGTTGTTCGTTGGCGCTGTCGACGAAATTGAGAATCTCGGCGGCCGAACGGATGCCGCCGACCATCGATGACTTGACGTTTTCGCTGCCGGCAAACTGGCGCTCGAGGACCTCGTCGAGTTCCTGGAACGCCGACGGCGGTATCCCTTCCAGGGTGGCCAGGCGCATGATCACGTCGGGACGAATACGCTCGGGCAGCGAGGCCAAGACCTCGGCGGCATTATCGGCCTCGAGGTAAGCCAGCACGATGGCAATGATCTGCGGATGCTCCATGCGGATCAGGTCGGCGACGCTGCGCGGATCCATCCACTTGAGGTTTTCCAGGCCCTTGCTGTCGCGCCCGATCAGGATGCGGTCGATCAAGTTGGTTCCCTTCTCGCCCAGCGCCTGGCTGAGCACGCGGCGGACGTAATCGTGCGAGCCCACCCCCAGCGCGGTCTGGTCCTCGACCGTGGTCACGAAGCTGTCCAGCACCTCTTCGGCCTGCTCGCGATTGACCGCCTGCATCGCAGCCATGGCCGCACCGATTCGCTGCACGTCCTTGGCGCCCATATGCTGGAGCACTTCCGATGCCTGCTCTTCGCCCAGCGACATCAGCAGAACCGCCGCGCGATCAGCACCGCCGAGTCCGGTCGGTCGGTCAGCCATCCTCGTTCACCCACTGTTTGACCACGCTGGCCACCCGTTTCGGATCCTGGCTGGCGACCGAACGGGCCGTGGCCAGGCGCTCTTCGTAGTTGGCCGCGCGGCGCGGCGCCGCACCTCCGTCGGCTTCATAGCCGCCCTCATCCGAACCCAGGGCGGCCTGACCCGAACTGGGCAGGCTCAAGGTGCGCAGCGGCGGCGGTGACGCCAGCGTCTTCATCAGCGGGCGCACCACCAGGAGAATCAGCAGCAGCACCATGACCACGCTGGCCAAGGTGCGGAATACGCCGGCCACGTCGACCCGGTCGAGCAGGCCGGGGCTGTCAAACTCTACCTCCTCGCCCATATCCAGGGTGCGAAACGGCGACTGAATGACGCTGACGGTATCGCCGCGGTCGGCGTTGAAGCCCACCGCCTCGCGGACCAGCCCGGTCAGCCGCTCGAGGTCTTCGTCGGAATACGGCTCGGGGCGGGTCTCGCCGTCTTCGGTCACGCGCGGCTGGTCGACCACCACCGCCACCGACAGCCGGCGCAGATCACCCGGGCCGGACTGGATATGGCGAATGGTGCGACCAATCTCGTAGTTGCGCAGGAACTGGCGCGAGAGCGGCACCGAGCCCTGCTCTTCGTTGTTGTCGAGAACCCCGACCAGGTCTTCCAGCAGGGGCTGGTTGGCCAGCGCACCGGGCACGCCGCGAGCCGGGTCGATCAGCGAGCGCAGCTCGTCGGTGCCCTGCTCGCTGCGAATCACCTGGTTGTCGGTGTCAAACAATTCCTGGGTTTCCTGCAGGCTGGTGAAATCCATGTCCACCGCCACCTGGGCGCGCACCCGGCCCATGCCGACGACCGGCGAGAGCAGATCTTCGACCCGGCGGGCCAGGCGGTTTTCCAGCCGCTGAACATGGCGGTCGGCGCCGTCGGCAGCACCATCCTCACCGGATGTGCGCTCGGACGTCAGCAGCGTGCCCTGCTGGTCGATCACCGAAACCTGCGAGCGTTCCATGTCCGGCACCGACGAGGCCACCAGGTTGATGATGGCTTCGACCTGGCCCGGCTCCAGGCGCCGGCCCTGGTGCATTTCGAGCAGCACCGAGGCGCTGGCCGGGGTCCGTTCGCGGACAAACACGGTCTGGCGCGGAATGGCCAGGTGCACGCGTGCACCGCTGACGGCATGAATGCTGGAGATGGTGCGCTGCAGTTCGATTTCCAGCGAGCGCTGGTAGCGCGCGCTCTCCATGAACTGGCTTTCGGAAATGCCCTGCGATTCGTGCATCATCTCGAAACCCACCCCGGCGCCGCGCGGCAGGCCTTCGGCGGCGAGCATCAAGCGAGCGTTGTGGACCTGATCGGCCGGCACCATCACCACGCCGCTGCCGGGCTCGAAGGTATAGGGGATGGTGGCGGTATCGAGCGAGCGCACCACCTCGGCGGCATCGCGTTCGGTCAGGTTGGAAAACAGCACCCGCTCAGACCCCTGGTGCGACCACAGCACGATCCCGACGCCGGCGGCCACGGCGGCGGCCAGGCCCACCAGCAATACCAGCTGGCGCAGGCCGGGAACGGTATCGAGCAACGCCAGCGGCGAATTGGCCTGAACAGGATTTTGTGCAGCCATGGGTGTGCTTCTCCCCTGCTAACGGTCAGTGCCGATCAGATCGGCATCTGCCGAATTTCATTGTACGCATCGACCAGCTTGTTGCGCACCTCGACCATCGCTTCAAACGACACCCGGGCTTTCTGGGTGGCGATCATGACGCTGGTCAGGTCGGCATCGCTGTCGCCGCGCGAGAAGGCGTTGGTCATCTCGCCGGCCACGCTCTGGTTTTCCGCCACCTTGTCGATGGACTGCGCCAGCAGATCGGCAAACTGCCCCTGTGCAGCCGGCTGGGCCGCTTCCGGCGCGCCGCCGGCCTGGGCCTGCAGCGCCCGCATCTGGGCGAGTACTTGCTGGATTGCCATGTCACTCATCGCACAATGCTCCTTGGAGTCCGAAATCGCTAGCGAGTTTCTGCAAAGTTCGGGCCAGCCTCACCGGGCAGGGTCACACCCGACTCGCGCAAACGCGCCAGCTTGTAGCGCAAGGTGCGCGGGCTGATGCCCAGGCGGCGGGCGGCGCGGGTGCGGTGGCCGCGTTCTGCCTCCAGGGCCGCGACGATGGCGCTGGACTCGCGCTCGGCCACGGTTTCTTCCAGGGTGCGCCCGGCCGCCGGCGTCGATGTAACCTGCCCGGCGGTCGCGGTCTCGAAAAACAGCTCGCCGGGGCCGATTTCGCGCCCCGAGCCGAGCAACACCAGGGCGCGCTGGATGACGTTGTCGAGCTCGCGCACGTTGCCCGGCCAGGGATGGGCCTGCAGGGCCCGGACTGCGGCCGCGCTCAAACGTGGGGGCGTGCCGCTGCCGCGCCAGTGCCGGGCCAGCGCGCGCTCGGCCAGGGCGGCAATATCGCCCGGGCGCTCGGCCAGGGCGGGCAAGTCCAGCGGGAACACGTTCAGGCGGTAGTACAGGTCTTCGCGAAAGCGACCCTCGGCCACGGCCTTTTGTAGATCCACGTTGCTGGTGGCAATCACGCGCACATCCAGGCTAACCGTCTTGTTGCTGCCCAGGCGCTGCAGCTCGCGCTCCTGGAGCACGCGCAACAGCTTGGCCTGCAGGCCCGGATCCATTTCCGAGATTTCGTCGAGCAGCAGGGTGCCGCCCTGGGCCGACTCGAACTTGCCGATGCGGACCTGGGCGGCGCCGGTAAACGCGCCCTTCTCGTGGCCGAACAGCTCGGCTTCGAGCATCGATTCCGGGATGGCGGCGCAGTTCAGGGCCACGAACGGCCCGCCGGCCCGGGCCGAGCGGCGGTGGATGAAGCGGGCATAGGCTTCCTTGCCGCTGCCCGAGGGCCCGGTCAGCAGCACGCTGACCTCGCTGGCCGCCACCCGCTCGGCCAGCGCGGCCAGGGTGCGCGAGCGCGGGTCTTCGGCAATCAGCTCCCCGGCCGCGGCCGGTTGCTCGGCAAAGCGCCGGGCCAGGTGGATCAGGTCGGCCGCCTCGACCGGCTTGACCAGGTAGTTCATCGCCCCCTCGCGGATGGCCTGGACGGCCTGCGGCACCGAGCCAAAGGCGGTCATCAGCACCACCGGCAGTTCGGGATGGCCACGGCGCAAGCGAGCCAGCAGCTCCAGCCCCGTCCAGGGCTGCATCTGGATGTCGGAAATCACCAGCGAGACCGGCCGGCGGGCAAGCACCTCCAGGGCGGCCGGGCCGTCGGCAGCCGCGCTGACGGCAAACCCTTCCAGCTCCAGGGTATCGGTCAGCGCCTCGCGCAGGGGCTCGTCGTCTTCGACCAGCAGAATATGAAAATCGTCGCGGATGTCTTTCATGCCATGGCCTCCATGGTTCGGCGGGCGTCGCGTCGGACCAGCGGCAGGCGCAGTACAAAGCGCGCGCCGGCCGAAGTCGAATCGGCCAGGCGCAGACTGCCGCCGTGGGCTTCGGCCACCGAAGCGGCCACGGCCAGGCCCAGCCCGGTGCCGCCGGGCCGGCCCGACACAAACGGCTCGAACAGCCGCCCGGCCAGTTCGGCCGGCACGCCGGGGCCGTTGTCCATCACCCAGATCTCGACCTGGGCGGCCCCGCACAGGCGCAACTGCACGGTTACGATCACGCCCTCGCCGACCGCCTGGCAGGCGTTTTCGACCAGGTTGCACAAGGCCCCCAGCAGGGCCTGGCGGTCGCCCTGGAGCTGGCCGTGGACGCCCCCGGTCTCGATCTGCAGGCGGCCGGCGGGCGGCAAGGTGCCGACCAGCGATTCGCGCAGACCGGTGAGCAAATCCTCCAGCACCACCGGCTCGGAATGGCCGCAGCCGCCGCGCACGAAGCCGAGCATGTCGCGGGTCATGCGCTCCAGGTCGCGCAGCCGGCCGAGCAGACGCTGGCCAAAACGCTCGCGCTGCTCGGCCGGGAGTTCGCGGGTGGTCAGATGGTCGGCATACAGCAGCGCCGACGACAGCGGCGTTCGCACCTGGTGGGCCAGGCGGGCGGCCATTTCGCCCATCGCCGCCAGGCGCCGGTTCTGGTCCAGTTCGGCGGCCAGGCGGCGCTGTTCGGTCACATCGGTGAGCAGGATGATGGTCTCGCCGCGGTCGGCGACGCGGCTGCGCGAGACGGTCAGCTGGGTGCGCCCGGCCACGGTCAGCTCGCTGCCGTCGGCGCTCAGGTCCAGGTCAGCCTCGGCCAGGACCTCGTCCCAGCGGCAGCCGTCCAGCGCGCGTCCCAGCCAGGCCCGCGCCGGCGCATTGCTCTGGCGGACCCGGCCGTCCCGGTCCACCACCAGCACGCCGCCGGGCAAGGAGTCGAGCAGCGCGGCCAGGCGTTCGGCCAGCTTTTCCTTTTCGGCCCGCTGGCGCTCTTTTTCCCGGCGCGAGCGGGCCAGTTCATCCGCCAGGTGCGCGGCGCGCTGCTCCAGATCCCGATAGGCCCCCGACAACTGCTCGGAGAGCTGGTTGAAGGCGGCAAAAGCCGACTCCAGCTGGGCCTGGTTTGATTCGGGTTGCTTCGTCATGGGTTGTTTGCCCGATGGAACTGACGGAAGAGCGGCAAAATTTGTGCCAGGGGGGATTCGGGTTCAGGGTTCAGGGTTCAGGAAAACCTGGATGGTGCCATCCGGAAACCGGGAACCGTTCAGTCGAGCCCGTACTTGCGGATTTTTTCGACCAGCGTTGTGCGGCGCAGGCCGAGCAGTTCGGCGGCGTGGGCGACGGTGTGGTCGGTGCGTTCCAGGGCCTGGCGGATCAGGCTGGACTCGATGTTGGCCAGGTAGCTTTTCAGATCCACGCCATCGGCCGGCAGGCCGGGCAGGCTGCGTTCCTCGAACGGAATCGCCGGGGCCTGGCGGCCGGTCAGTTCGGCCAGGTCTTCTTCTTCGTCGGCCAGGCGCTCGCGGCCGGGGCGGTAGCGGGCCGGCAGGTCGTCGACCTTGACCTCGCGGCCGTTGCTGACGATGGTCATGCGCTCGATCAGGTTGGCCAGCTCGCGCACGTTGCCCGGCCACGGGTAAGAGGCCAGCGCCGCCATCGCGCCGGCGCTGAAGCGCACCTGGCCGATGCCGCGCGCGCTCATTTCGGCGCAGAAATGGTCGATCAGCAGCGGCAGGTCGTCGATGCGCTCAGCCAGCGGCGGAATCTGGATCGGGAATACGTTCAGGCGGTAATACAAGTCCTCGCGGAACTCGCCGTTGTCGATGCGCTGCTCGATATCGCGGTGGGTGGCGGCGATGACGCGCACGTTGCATTCCAGGGTCTGGCTGCCGCCGACGCGCTCGAACGAGCGCTCCTGCAGCACGCGCAGCAGCTTGACCTGCATGCCCACCGGCATGTCGCCGATCTCGTCGAGAAACAGGGTGCCGCCGTCGGCCAGCTCGAAGCGACCGCGGCGGCGGGTCAGGGCCCCGGTAAACGCGCCTTTTTCATGGCCGAACAGCTCGCTTTCCAGCAACTCGCCGGGGATGGCGCCGCAGTTGACCGGCACGAACGGGCAGCGGGCCCGCTCCGAGACCGCGTGCACCGCCTGGGCAACCAGCTCCTTGCCGGTGCCCGACTCGCCCAGGATCAGCACGCTGGTATCGAAATTGGCAACCTGGCCGATCAGCTCGCGGACCTGGCGCATGCCGCGCGACTCGCCGACCAGGCCGTCGGCGGCCGCGCCGGCCGGCGGGTCGGCGGCAAAACCCGGCTTCGACGGCTCATCGTCCATCGGGATTTCGATCGAACCGCTCATGCCGGACAGTTCATGCCGCCTGCGAGGTGCGTCCGGCCGCCTGGCGCTCGGCCAGCGGCGGAATGCCCAGCGCGTCGCGGTACTTGGCTACCGTGCGGCGGGCAATGCGTACGCCTTTTTCGGCCAGCAGGCGGGCAATTTCGCCGTCGCTCAACGGCTGGCCGGGGCTTTCGCTCTCGACAATGGTGCGGGTCAGCGCCCGCACCGCGGTCGACGAACAACGCCCGCCACCGCTGGTGGCCAGGCGGCTGGAGAAGAAATACTTCAGCTCGAAACTGCCGCGCGGGGTGTGGATGTATTTTTGCGTGGTCACGCGCGAGACCGTGGATTCGTGCATTTCGACCGCCTCGGCGATGTCGCTTAACACCATCGGGCGCATGGCGATATCGCCGTGGTCGAGGAAACCGCGCTGGTGGCGGACGATGGCGCCAGCCACTTTGAGCAGGGTCTCGTTGCGCATCTGCAGGCTTTTGACCAGCCAACGCGCCTCCTGCAATTGGGTTTGCATGGCGGCATGCCCGGCCGCGGCCCCGCCCTGCCCCATCATCGATTCATACGTGCGGTTGACCCGCACCCGCGGCAGCAGCTCCGGATTGAGTTCCACCACCCAGCGGCCCTCGCGCCGGGTGACCAGCACATCGGGCACGATGTAGGGCGTATCGGCACCGCTCATGGCAGCACCCGGGTTGGGATGGAGCGAGCGCAGCAGGTCCAGGGCCGCGACGATGCCGGCCGGTTCGCAGCCCAGGCGCGCGGCCAGGGCGTGCAGGTCGGCCTCGGCCAGCAAGGCCAGATCTTCGCCGATCAGGCGCTCGGCCAGGCCACGGCAGCCCGGGCTCAAACCCGGGTCCAGCACGCGCAGCTGGGCCAGCAGGCATTCCTGCAAGCCGACCGCGCCGCAGCCGACCGGGTCCAGGTGCATCACGCGCGCGCGCACCGCTTCCAGTTCATCGCGGCTGACGTGCTCTTCGGCCAGCACCTCGAGCAGGTCAGCACGCGACTCGGCCAGGTAGCCGTTGGCGTTGAGGGCATCGATGATGACCGCGGCAATCATCCGGTCGCGGTCGCTGATTTCGCTCATGTCCAGCTGCCAGGCCAGATGCTCGGCCAGGCTGAGCCCGGGCGCGGCCTGTTCGCGCGCCTCCTGCTCTTCCGGGCGCGACAGCGAGGGCGTCGGACCCGACGCCGGCAACTCGGCGCTGACCGGCGCGGCGTCCATGGTTTCGTCCTGCTCGAGGAAGACGTTGGTCTCGAGCGCCTCGCGCAGCTCGCCTTCCAGTTCCATGGACGACAGCTGCAGCAAGCGTATGGCCTGCTGCAGCTGCGGCGTGACCGTCAGTTGCTGTCCCTGGCGAAGCTGTAAACCGGCGTGCATCATGTTGTTTCCCCTCGCGTCAGATTCTCGACATGGCTCTGGCGGGCTGCCGAATAGTCGTCACCTGGCGTCCGGGCCAAGATAATAGACTTTTTCTGGAAAGTAAATACAAACATCCGATTTTTATCTACTTTCATCCCGCAGCCTGTGGTTCTTCTTCTGGCACGGGAAAAGGTTTGCAAAATACGTGCCCGCTGCTTCAGCCCTGCTCGGTGTGGTCGCGCCGACTGCGCTGCTCGGCCACCATGCGCCGGTGATGGCGAAACACCAGCTGACCCAGCGCATCGCGCAGCCGGCCGCTGATCTCGAACGGCTCGAAGCGCAGCCAGCGCCGGTCCTGGCCGTCGCGCGCCTCGCCGCTGATGCGCCCGGCCAGGATCAGGGGCTCGGGCACCGAGGGATGGAGCAACAAGCGCAGCCAGCCGCGCTGACCGGGCTTGCCCTCGCCCTCATCGGCAGCGATAAAGCCAATCCGCGCCACCGCCATGCGCACCTTTCGCCTGGGCCCTGGCGCACGATGCTCGGCCAGCAGCCGGCCGACCATGTCGATCAGCAAATCGACCCGCGCGTTCAGCCGTTCGAGCTCGTTGTACAGCTCGGGCTGCTCCTCGCGCAGCCGATGCGAAACCCCCTCTTCGACCGCCGCCACGCCGTGCAGCACGGCCAGGTTGTGCGCATCCATGCGCTCGGCGTCGCGTTCATCCAGTTCCTCGGCGGCCTCCCAGGCCAGTTCCAGGCGATCCTCGTACTCAATCATCCCGTCCTCCTTGTTCCGGCTCGATGGAAACCCGCGACTGCCGCAAAGATTCCATTGTAGGGCAGCGCGCCCGGCCTTGCGACCATCGACAACAGTAATTACAATGTGACTACACGGCGCGAAACACGAGACAAGGCACGAGACATGAAAACCAGGCTGATCGCCATTGGCAACTCGAAGGGCGTGCGCATTCCCGCCACGCTGATCCGCGAGGCCGGGCTGGAACACGAACTCGACATGCGGGTGGAAGACGGCGAGTTGAAAATCAGCCCCGCTCGGAGCGTGCGCGAGGGTTGGGATCAGGCGTTTGCCGCCGCAGCCCGGAACACCGCCGATGCACTGCTGATCGATGACACATTGGCCAATGATTTCGACGACCAGGAGTGGCACTGGTGACGCCGCGCCGGGACATCAGGCGTTACGAAATCCACCTGGTCAATCTCGACCCGACCAAAGGCTCGGAAATCCGCAAGACCCGGCCCTGCGTCGTCCTCTCCCCCGACGAGATGAACCGCCACCTCAACACCGTCATCATCGCCCCCTTGACTTCCACCCGCCGCAACTACCCCAGCCGAATCGACCTGACCTTCCAGGGCAAAAAAGGCCAGATCGTGCTGGACCAGGTCCGGACCGTCGATCAATCCCGCCTGGTCAAGCGCCTGGGAAGCCTGACGGAACGCCGGGCGAGGCGAGTCGCCAGCACGATGACGGAGATGTTTGTCTTCTGAGTCGGCTGATTCGGCCCCACCCGATGAAGCCGCTTGACGGTTTTGCCGAACCAGGCCTATGCTTTAGCATATGCCAACCTGAAGAGACCCAGTATGTCGGTATCGCGAAGAAATGTCCGCCTCTTCCGCAACGGGCGCAACCAGGCGCTGCGCATTCCGCGAGAGTTCGAAATCGACGGCGACGAGGCCATCCTGCACAAGGAAGGGGATCGACTGATCATCGAGCCTGTTCGCCGCGGCAAGCTGCTGGCGATGTTGGCCACGCTCGAACCCCTGCCAGAGGATTTTTCGGTCACCCCCCACCCCCTTGTCGTCCCGGGCTTGACCCGGGACCTTCAGCCCTGGAACTGCTTAATGCATCCCGGCCGAAAAGAGGCCGCGGGCGCGCCACACCATTCCCACGCGCTACCTCGATGACTTCAGTCATGACCAAGCTGGGCCACGAAGAGCACGATATTCTTGAAGCCTTCGAGTAGGGCAAACTGATGACGCCCTGAGCGATACCCCTATTGCCACTCAATTTTCAGATCTTTTTGTGACTGTGCGCAGTCGCGGAGATAAAGGTTGATAAGACTTTGATACGAAAGATCTTTTTCCTCGGCAAGATTCTTGAAGTAGGCAACAGTATCTTCGTCCAACCGGATCGTAACCTGCTTCTTGAGCTTTTTGGCGTGCGGGTTCTTGACCGACTCTGAAAAATCGTAATGATCACGCATGTCTATACCCTTCATAAGTCTTTCGTTCTCGCTTATCGCCAGCGTGCGCTTCATGGCAAATTTTCGACCCGACCACTCTATACTAAGCTCATGACGCAACTACAACGAATCACCACACATCCTGATCAATGCGGGGGCCGTCCTTGCATCCGCGGCTTGCGTATCCGGGTCTCGGACATCTTGAGCCTTCTTGCGGCTGGTGCCAGCCGCGAGGAAATTCTGGCTGACTTCGACTATCTGGAGCCGGACGACGTCACCGCGGTGCTGGAATATGCTGCCAGACAAAACGACCATATGGTCCTGTCTGTTGCTTGATGCGATTTGTTGTTGATGCCCAATTACCTCCAGCCCTCGCTCGCTGGTTGGAAGCGGAAGGAACCCCTGCCGTTCATGACGACCAACATCCAGCGGTAGTGTGGGTTCGCTCGGGAGGTCCCGGCTCGGGGGCCCGGACGACAAAGGTGGTCTGGCACGCCGCAACCGCCCACTGTCATGCCGCAACACTTCACTGTCATGCCGGGTCGAGCCCGGATCGCGGAGCTTGCGGCAGGTTCAACTGGGGTCCCAGGGGTTGATGAGCTCAAGCGCTTGGATGTTTTCGAAATCGACGACATTACGCGTGGCCAGAGTGAGCCCATGGGTCAGGGCGATCGCGGCGATTTGGGCGTCTTCCACGGATATCGGTTTGCCGATACCCGTTCGGGCCGCGATGATGCGCGCATATTGGACGGCAGACGCATCTTCGAACGCCAGGCTTCGGCTTTCAGCTTCAAGCCCTGCTTCCTCCGACCTTCGGGCAGCAGGGCAATGCCTACCTCAATCTCGGCTCGGGTCACAGAGCAGATCCAGACCTTGTCGGCGGGTTGCGCGTCCAACCAGGCGATCACCCCCTGGGCGGGCGCTACGCGCATGAATTCCGACAGGACATTGGTGTCCAGCAGGATCAATTGGGCGCATCCAGATCAATGGGAGGACGAGGCAAACTGCGCCGGGGTAACGGCAAGTCAACCGCCACATCGCGAAATCGATTGACCAGCGATGAACCAAGGCCGCCTTGCACACCAGCCCTGGTCAATTCCTGCCGCAGAATGCAGCGCACTTCTTCTTCCATTGATCGCCCATGCTCGGCGGCGCGGATGCGCAGCCGGGCCTTGAGAACCGCGTCGACGTTGCGAATCGTGAGTGTGGTCATGGTCACCTCCCAAAACACGAATGACAGCATTGCTAGCATAGCATGCGATTATGCTCAAAAAGTCTCGCGAGATCCGCGCCCTGCACCAGCTTTTTGGCCGAATCGCTCGGCCGAAAAGAGGCCGCGGGCGCAACGCACCATTCCCACGCGCCAACTCGATGACTTCAGCCATGGCCGAACTCGATGCCGGCCAGACCCTTGCCAACACGCATGGAAAAACCAGCTCCCGCATTCTAGAATGAAACCATGTCTGAACTCCAGCACATGTACTTCGTAAAGTCCGCAAGGAAATTGAAGATGACTGAACAAGAATGGGATATCGGGGCAGAAATTCTCGAAGGTCTGCGCGAACTGAAGCGCGGAGAACATGGTCGGGTTATCAACGTTCCGGACGTTGCCGCAATCCGAGAGAAAACGGGCCTGTCCCAGGCACGGTTTGCTGAATTGCTTGGCGTCTCAGTGCGGACTCTTCAGGACTGGGAACAGGGACGGCGGATTCCAAGCGGCGCTGCTCGTACCTTGCTGATGGTTGCCGATCGAAATCCAGACGCACTTCTCGACGTAGCCTGAGCTCGTCCCCAAGTCGCTGGCGTGCGCATCATGGTCAATCGGACCCGGCATCGCTAACCAGGCTCATGACACGATAAAGTCGCTAATCCAGCTCAACCAGCATCCTGTTTACGACAGCGCGCAATGCCGGCAAGTCATGCTGACAAATCGAGAACACCTGTTCTTCGTCAATGTCGAAATAACCGTGAGCGATGACGTCGCGTACACCCAAATCTGGCTCAGCTGGCTGGCCAGGGGCACCGGTCAGACATACCGCGCTTCGCGCTCGATGGAGTCACGCAAGGTGGGGTTCATGCGTGGGCGCAGGCGCACGACGTCGACCGGACGTTTGAGCAGGCCTTGCAGCTCCTGGCGCAGGCTTGATGTTCGATAGAGGTTGGGCCGATCAGTTTCGAACACGACATCGATGTCGCTATCTGCGCGGGCATCGCCGCGGGCGACCGAACCGAACACGCCGAGGCTCTTCAGATCGTACTCGCTACCGCGCTGCTCCTTGAACCGAGCAAGCAGACGGAAAATGTCGTCGGTGCTGGTGCGGGCAGCCATGGGGAAAAGATTAGCATGGGCCCGGCGGGGGCGGCTTCAAGCCTCTTCCGCCGTATCAATGTACGCCCGCACCCCCCGCGCGCCGATGCGGGCCTGGCCGAGTTGGCGTTCGAGTTCGTCGCGCAAGGCCGCGAGCACGCCGAGGAGTTCCTTGTCGGCGGCGAGGAGTTCGGTGAGTTCGGCGGCGACGGTTTCGTCGGCGGCCGGTTCGGGGCCGTCGTCGAACAGGGCGACGACGCGCTGATGGCGTTCGGCAGCCAGTTGGCCGGCGCCTTCGAGGTCTGCCTTTTCCACGCACTCGCGCATTTCGCGGCCGAGGGCGCGGATGTGGGCGAGTTCCGGTGGGGGATTGGCGCTGGCGTTCATGGGGTTGCCTGCGGGCGGTGTTGTGCCGGGTTGTGGCGGGAGGTCCCGGCTCGGGGGCCGGGACGACAAAGGTGGTCTGGCCTGCCGCAACGCTTCACTACCCTGCAACAACCCTTCGCTGTCATGCCGGGCCCCTGCATTTCCTTACGCCGGCCGTGCGTCCGTGGCTACTGCGCGCTGGTCGGCGGGGATGGCGTTCCAGCCTTCGGCCAGTTCGGCGAGGAGGTCGTGGACTTCGGCCATCATTTTCACGTCGTTGCGGAAGTTGGCTTCGGTGATGCGGCGGATCATGTATTCGTACAGGTCATCCAGGCGCTGGGAGAGTTTGCCGTCGCCGGCTTCCATGTCCAGGCTGTCGCGCAATTGGTCGACGATGGCGGCGGCGCGCGACAGGCATTCGCCCTTGGCGGCAATTTCCTTGCGCTCGCAGTGGCCGATGGCCTGGCTCATGCGGTCCATGGCGCCGCGGTAGAGCATGGCCACCAGCTGATGCGGGCTGGTTTCTTCGGCGCCGATGGCGGAATTCTGGCGGTAGGCGTTGATATTGGCATTCATGGTTGAATCGCTCCTCGGGAAATGAGTGAGTGCGCGGCGCTAGCGTCGTCTGCCACCGCCGATATTATTGATCGTCTCGAACTGCTGGCTCAAGAAAGAACTGGTCTGGTTGAGCTCGGCAACCAGCGCATCCAGGGCCGAGAACTGGCGCACGAAGCGCTGCTCGACCCGCTCCAGCCGGCTTTCCAGCGCCTCGCGCTGGCGGCCGATGTCGCTGATGCGATTTTGCAGGTTTTGGGTCTGGCCTTCCAGCAGGCTCCCCGGGCCGACCACATCGCCCAGGTAATTGCCCAGGCGCGCGCCCAGGCCGTTGTCGCCGCCAAACAGTTCCTGCAGGGCCTGCGGGCGCTGGTCGATGACGGCGTTGAGGCGGCCCTCGTCGATGCGCAACGAACCGCCCTCGCGGGTGGTGATGCCGATATTGGCCAGAGTATTGGCACCGGGTGCGGCGTCCGGAATGACGCTGGTGAGGATGCTGCGCACCTGGCTGGCAATGCCGCGCACGGTGGCGTTGCCCTGCAGCGGCCCGGCAATTTCGGTTTCCGGGTCGTAGCTGGCCAGGCCCTGGAGCACATCCACCAGGCCGTTGTAGCGGTCGACGAACTCGCGCACCCGGTCGACCGTGGCGCTGCGGTTTTCGCTCACCGTCAGGCGCGCTGGCGGGTCGCCTTCTTCAGAAACGCCCACCAGGTCCAGGGTAATGCCGTCGATGGCGCCGTCGATGCGGTTCGAGGCGCTGGTGACTTCAAAGCCGTCGATGTTGACGCGCGCATCGGCCGCCTCGGTGATCACCTGCAGTTCGCTGGAAGCCAACTGGCCCAGATCGCCGGTGGCGTTTACGGTAATGGCGTTTTCGGCCCCTGTGCTGCGCCCGCTCAAGATCAACCGGCTGCCCTCGCCGTCGTTGATGATGCTGGCAGACACGCCGCGGTTGTCGCCGGCGCGGTTGATGGCGTCGCGAATGCCGGACAGGGGGTTGTTGGATTCGTCGATGACGACGCTGAAGG
>PXBD01000027.1 GCA_003565625.1 Gammaproteobacteria bacterium | reverse complement strand
CTTCACGCTTGGGGAGATCGCCAACACCGGCCAGGAGTTCCTCGAGTTTTACAACAAAACCATTGTGGTGGCGCGCTTTGACGAGATGCTGGAACCGTAACTGACGACAATTGAAATTTGTTGACTTCCGCGACGTCAGCCAGGCCGGCATATTGACCCGGGCGGCAAGAAACGAAAAGCAATGAATTCCAGGAACGGCAGCTCACAGAAGGGCCTGGAGCCGGTCGCGATTGAAAGCACGTTCGGGCATGGCGCCGCCAACTTTATCACCAAACCCATCAAGCTTCGGCTGCTGGACAAAGATGATTTTCTGCAGTTTCTCACCCGACACGGCAAGTACCGTCAGGCCATCGCCGATTCGGAAGAACAAGAAAGCCATGGAAAAATACTTCGTCTTATCTCCACATCTTGACGATTTTGCCAGCCAGCTTGCGCATGGCGATCGGCAGGGTCATGGCTTGATCCTGATTTTGGGCTGCGACGGAAACGACTGGCCGGTACAGGAGTTCAACGAGAAGCTGCTGCTTGGTCAGGCCGATCAGTGGCGCAGTCTCCATGCCCCGAGCACGCTGGTTGTTCTGGTCGATGGCCTGGCCAGCCGCATTTCCGCTACGGAGTATCTCGAGTTCCTCAACAAGACCACGGTACTCGCCCGCCTGGGCAAGCCGGCCGGTTGAGCCCAGGAAGCCAGCGCATGGCCTCAAGAGCAAGCCATGAGACCGAAATCCTGTTTGAGATTTCACTGTCGATTGGGCAAAGTCTGGATCTGGAGCAGATGCTCCGGCAGGCCCTGTCGACGCTGATGCGCCAACTCAACGCCCGCGGCGCCCTGGTGCTTTGCCCCGAGCCCGAACCAGCAACCGGCGCCAAACAGCCCCCGCTGACCCAGGCAAAAGTGAGCTGGAAACCCGTGTTCAGCGCGCCGCGGATTTTCCTCAACGATTCCAGCAATCGGCAACTGGTCGAAGCACTGGAACTTCCCTCAGTTCAGGACCAGCTGGCCCGATTTTATTCCCGCCCGCCGTTTCGACAGCGCCTGCCAGATCGTACTTTCCTGATATTCCCGCTGCGCGACTTCGGGTTACTGATCCTTCAGCGCGCTGGATCACCCTTAAGCGAGACGCTGATCCAGTCGCTCCAGGTGCTGATGGACAAGCTGGCCAATGCCGCCATCGCCTGCCAACATGAGACCAACCTCCAGGAGCAGGTACGGGCCGCTGATGCTGCGAACCGGGCCAAAAGCCGGTTCCTGGCCAACATGAGCCACGAAATTCGCACGCCCATGAACGGCATCATGGGCATGATTGACATGGTGCTCGATACCCGACTCAAGAGCGAACAGATTGAAAGCCTGGAACTGGCCCGGCTTTCCGCCCAACATCTGCTGGAACTGATCAACCAGGTTCTGGATCTGTCCAAGATCGAGGCGGGCAAGTTCGAGATTCATCCCGAACCGATTGATCTGATGGAGTTTGTAGGAGACGTCATCAAAACTCTGAGCGCACGCGCGCAGACCAAGAATGTTGAGTTGCAGTACGACGTCAGCAGTTCTCTTCCTGCGTATGTGATCACCGACCCTGCGAGACTGCGCCAGGCGCTGATCAATCTGATCGGGAACGGACTAAAATTTACCGAACATGGCCACGTTCGGCTGACCGTGGCCGAAAGCGGTGACAGTCGGGACAGAATCGACTCCCCAGTGCCCGTAGAATTTCGCGTGGAAGACACCGGCGTGGGCATCCCCGCCGACAAGCTCGACAGCATATTCAAGCCTTTCGAGCAGGTCGAGTCGGACGCAGCACGGCGGTTCGAGGGCACCGGATTAGGGCTGGCCATTACCCATGAGTTGATTACCTTGATGGGCGGCTCCATCCAGGCCAGCAGCGAACTGAACCAGGGCAGCACCTTCATCATCGAATTGACGTTGCCTGTGTCCGCTGAGCCACCACAGCGAGAGTCGGAAAACCTGGTGGATTTTGCCGGCCGCTCGGTACTCTGCGTGGTCAGCGAGCCGATCCATCGCAAAGTGATGGGCCATTTGCTGCAGCGTCTTCAGGTCGATCACGAGATTTGCCGAAGCGGCTTCGAGGCGATGATTCGGCTGCGCCAGACGCACGGCCAGCAGTGCGGCTTTGACCTGATCTTGCTTGATGCCGACCTGCCCGGACTGGATGGCTATGCCACCGCCCGGCAAATGCTCGAAGAGGGACTGGTTCAGGAAGTCGACCTACGCATCATGTCATCGAGCAGCATTCATGGCGAGGAACAGAAATGCCGCGATCTCAACCTGAGATCGTTGCTGATCAAACCGATTACGATCTCGGTGCTGCAGCGAGCGTTCACCCAGCACTGGGCGAATACTGGAGGGCGCCGCCGAGGTCAGAGTCGCCGGGAATTGCTCAAAGACCGTCGCCTGACCGTGCTTGTTGCCGAAGACAGCAAGATCAACCAGAAGGTCACTGCTGGGCTACTCAAAAAGATCAACGCTTTGTTCACTATGGCTCAAAATGGCGAAGAGGCCGTAGAATGGTCTGAAAAACAGGCATTCGATTTCATTTTGATGGACATGATGATGCCGGTTATGGATGGGCTGGAAGCCACCCGGAGGATTCGCCAGCGCGAGGCAGAAAGCGGCGCCAGGCCCTGCCCGATCATTGCCCTGACGGCCAACGCAATGACCGGCGATCGCGAAAACTACCTGGCCTCTGGCATTGATGGTTACGTCGCCAAGCCGGTTGAACCGACGAGCCTGTACGCGGAAATCGAACGCGTGGTGATCGCGGGCCAGCGACTCGCCCCGGACTCTGAACTACCGACCGCGCAATTCTCGGATTTCGACGAGTTCATGCTGGCCGGGGCAGAGCAGCACGAAGACTGTCCCGTCGACTGGGCCGGCGCAGTCCAGCGTTCCGGGGGTGATGAGGCGCTGTTGCGCGAGGTACTGGCGGCGTTTATCCCCGAACTCCCGGAGCATCTGTCCGACCTGCGCGAACAGCTAACCGGCCGCAATCACGAGGCGCTGCAAAGAAGCGCGCATACGCTCAAGGGGCTGTGCGCGACCTTCGGCATGACGGCCGCCGCGGATGCGGCGCGACGACTGGAAGACGCCAGTCGTGAACAGTTCGGCCAGCAGGAACTGGAGAAACTCAGCAGTCAGCTGATTGAACAGATCAATGCCTGCCGGCCCGCACTTGATGCAATTCAAAAGCAGACTCCTTAGAAATGACCAACCAGTGCAATGAGACCGCATCAGCCACAGACGGCTATGGCATCGCGCTGCAGCCCATCTGCAACCAGGCACTGCATCACATTGGCGACAAACTTCTCTATCGCGAATCGGCCAGCGCCAAATCCGCCAATGTAGAAAACGCGCTGCTCGCCACCGCCAGGGCCTGTTCAAGCGTCCTGTTCGACATCGGCCTGGACGATCTGGTGGGTGATCGCTTTTTGTTGTGCACGATCCCGGATGAGTGGCTGGCCCATCCAGAATCGATCCTTTACCCGCCGGAACAAACGATTCTTGAAATTGCTGCCAGTGCCTGGGATCGTCCTGAAACGCCCGCCGCAATCGCCCGCCTGCAGCAAGCCGGGTTCCAGATTGCCGTGGATGCCGCAGTGATGGACTCACCCAAACTAGCGCTGGAGAGCGCACCAGACATCGTCAAGACAGATTTCAGACGATGCCAGGTAGCCAGCGGTTTCAGCGGAACATCACGCCCGCTGCAACTGGCTACTTTCATCGAGACTGCGGAACAACTCGAGCAGGCCAGAAAAAGAGGCTTCGACTGGCTGCAGGGGTTCGTGTTCTCGCTGCCCGTGGTCATTCCCCAGACTACCCGCAAGCGCAGCGGAAACCGGGCGGTGGAACTGCAGCTCCTGGCCCAGCTCGCGGACGAAGAGTGCGGCCTGCCTGAACTGGAGCCGCTGCTGGCCCAGCATCCAAGCCTCGCTCTGCTGATCCTCCGCCAAGCCAACTCAGCCGCGTTCGGCGCGCGCGCACGATCCATCGACACCCTGGCCGAAGCGGTGATGCGAATTGGTTCAGAACGCGTGCGCGCGCTGATCTCGACCTTCATGCTGACCAGTAACGAGCCCATTCGGCGACTCCAGGCAAGAGCACTGCTGGTGCGCGCGAGCATGGCAGCCAACTTGGCCGAAAGAATTGCCAGCCTTTCCAGCCAGATCGCGTTCTCGATTGGCTTGTTCTCGCGCCTCGACGTGTTTGAGGGTCAGCCAATGGAGGATCTTGTTCGCAACCTGCCCTTTTCCACGGCAGTTCGGCGAGCGCTGACCCATCGAGAGGGCGAACTCGGAAAACTCATCGGCATTCTGGACAACTTCGAGGCCGGGCGCGTCGATGGCTTGGGGCAGCACACGATCACCATGCTCAACGAAGATTACCTCCGCGCCAGCGCCTGGGCAGATCGCTGGCTACGCGACGATGATTCCGGCGAGAACAGCCAGGAAAATCAATCGGCGCGAGCGGCCCGATAGCGTCGAATCGCCACTTCGAGTTTCCCCATGCTGTAGGGCTTGGCCAGCAGATCATCGACTTTCAACTCGCGCGCGCGCGCGACGTTTTGCTGGGTTGCGCTGCCGGTTTGCACGACCACGAAAACCTTGTCGCCATCCGGCTGTTCGCGCAGCGTTTCGAGCACCTCCAGACCGTGGATGTCCGGCATCTCCAGGTCGAGAAAAATCAGTTCAGGCCGGCGCGCCTTGATCAACTCCAGCGCCTTGCCGCCGCTGGCAGCCTGACGGATGTTGACGAATTTCAGGTTGCGCAACAATCCGGCAAGGAGCAAACGCATCGGCTGCTGGTCATCGACAATCAGAATGTCGTCGTCGTAGCTCTGTTCGCTCATGCCTGGATTCCAGTAAAAATGCGCTAGCGCGACGGCGATGCCCGGGATGCCCAGTACAAAATCAGTCCCAGGCCGAACAGCATGCCGCCCAGATGGGCGAAATGGGCAATCCCGGACATGGTGCCGGTTACACCAAAGATCAGCGTCAGCACGCCATACCCCAGCACAAACCATTTGGCGCGCATCGGAATGGGCGGGAACAGCAGCATGATGCGGGCGTTGGGATACATCATGCCAAAGGCCAGCAACAGCCCGAAAACCGCACCGGAAGCACCAATGGTCGGGTAGATTCCACCGCTCAGGTGGGCTACCGCCAGCTGCACCAGGCCCGCCCCGATCATGCACACGAAATAAAAGATCAGGAACCGCCGGGTACCCCACAGGCGCTCGATCGGCATACCGAACATGTACAGCGCAAACATGTTGAAAAACAGATGCGCCAGACCACCATGCAGAAAGCCGTAGCTGACCAGCTGCCAGAGCCCGAAACCGGTACTGACCGTGGTGCCATCACCGACGTTGATCATTGCGGGGGTTGCCAGCGGCCACAAGGCAAACAGACGGATCGCATCGGTGAACGCGCTCATCTGGATGAAGTACGCCACAACCGTAATGACCAACAGAGCGATCGCAGCCGATCCACCCGTCCGCCCCTGCATTGGATGGGTGATCATTCGAGTTCGTCCAGAGCCTGAAGAACGCCGTCCAGACCCTCAAGCGGCGGCCTTCGGCCGGGGAAGCCCGTCCGCAGCCGAGCGATTTCATCGGCCTGCAGACTGTCCTGGCGCACTCCCCAGGCGCGTTCGCTGAATGCCAGCAGCAAGGCAATCTCTTCGTCGGGAATATGCTGCATCGGGGGCATATAGCCTCGGTAGGTTCGACCGGCGACCTCGATCTCGCCGCGCAGCCCGTAGAGCACGATCAGGGCCAGGGCCTCCGACGGCAACTCCATCCACTCCGAGCCGGCAAGCGGCGGAAAAGCCGGTGGTTTTCCCTGGCCCTGGTTACCATGGCAGGATGCGCAAAAGCGCAGATACTGCTCCTGGCCTTCCGCCAGTTCGACCGGCTCGGACTGGGAACCACAGCCGGCCAGCAGCAGCATGCAGATCAGCACCAGGCCCAAACCCGGCCGCCCCGGCGCCCGCGTCCGTTTACAATGTTGCGTTACTTTGATCATTCTTTCGCTTTCATGTCCATTCAACGCGTTACTGTTTATGCGGCCTCCAGCCAGGCCCTGCATGGCGACTATATCAGCGCCGCTGCACGTCTGGGGCAAACCCTGGCCGGAAGAGGTATCTCTATTGTCTACGGTGGCGGTGGACGCGGCCTGATGGGGGCCATGGCCGACGCCGCCATGGCGGCCGGAGGCGAAGTGCACGGCATCATCCCGGAGTTCCTGACCCGGGTCGAGGCCGGCCACCAGGGCATTACCTCTCTTGAGATCGTCGATGACATGCGCTCGCGCAAGGCGAAGATGCTGGACGCTTCAGACGCTGTCATTGCCCTGCCGGGTGGCTGCGGTACGTTCGAAGAACTGTTCGAGGCCATGACACTCAAGCGCCTCGGACAATTCCTGGGGCCGATCTTGCTGGTCAACACCCGCGGATACTACGACCGGCTGATCGCCTTCCTCGAACAAAGCGTACGCGAGCATTTCATGAACCCAACCCACCTGGAGATGTGGCAGACAGTGACTGAACCCGAGCAGGTGCCAACTGCGCTGGGAGAGGCGCCAGCGTGGTCCGCCGGTGCGATTGCCCAGGCCGCAGTCGTGAGCTCTCCGTCATGAGCAACGCCTACCGCATCGACCGGGCCGGCTTTAGCGCCGGCCTGGGCTGGCTGCCGGCAAGCGCGGAGTGGATGCGGCGCGGATTTCGATCCTTGTTCAGTGTGGCGGCGCTGTGGCTGCTGGTATCGTTGATCGCGGTCATCCCGCTGATCGGCCAGGCCGTGCTGGCGGTGCTCACTCCACTGCTGACGGCAGGCGTGATGGTTGCCTTCGACCGACTCGGCGAAGGCAAGGTGCCGCCACCGGCCACCTTGTTTGCCGGCTGGCACGACCCGGTGCGCCGGGCGCGTCTGTTGATGCTCGGCGCCTTCGGCATGGCCGGTGGCCTCACCGCGGCGCTGGTGCTGGTGTCCTGGCTGAGCAACCAGCTTGGCGCCGAACAACTCGAAGCCGCAGTGCGCTCCCCGGAAGCCATGGCCGAGGCGCTGGCGGGCGCCTCGCTGGGAGGCGGTCTGGTGCTGTCCGGTGCCGTCATGGCGGTGGTGCTGGGCGCGCTGTACTTCGCGATTCCCCTGGTCATGTTCGGGCGCGCTCCGGTGGGCACGGCGCTGCTGACCAGTCTGCGAGCCGTTTTGTCAAACTGGATTGCCTTTGTCGGCTTTCTTGTCGCCAGCGTGGCGGTGCTGGTCGGACTGATGGTTATCCTGCTGTTGCTGACCAGCGTGCTCAACATCGCTCTCGGCGCAGTCGGCGGGTGGATCAGTCAGATCATCCTGCTGGTGGGCGTGATGCTGTTTCAGGTCTTGATGACCGGCGCCCAGTATCTTGCCTTCAGCCAGATTTTCGGCTGGTCGCCCGGGCTCGAGGACGATTCCACCGACCCTGACGATCTGACCCCGTAAGGAACTTCCATTCTGAGATCAGTCACCGCCGGCGGCGGTGTTGGCATCGCTCGACCGGCGCAGAAGCACCCGCGACATGATGATCCCGAGCTCGTAGAGTGCCAGCACGGGCAGAGCCAGAAGGGTCTGGGAAATCATGTCCGGCGGGGTAATCAGCATGGCGACCAGGAATGCCCCAACCACCACGTAACCGCGAGCCTTGGCCAGGCTCTCGGGCGTGGTCACGCCCAGCGCCACCAGCACGATGGTCGCCACCGGGACCTGGAAGGCCAATCCAAACGCGATGAAAAGGGCCAGGATGAAGTCCAGGTAGCGACTGATGTCGGTCATCACCGCCACGCCCTCCGGCGCCATCGAAGTGAAAAAAGCAAACACCACGGGAAACACCAGGAAGTAGGCAAACGCGCAGCCGGCGTAGAAGAGAACCACCGATGCCACCAGAAGCGGCCGCGCCAGACGCTGTTCATGACGGTACAGCCCGGGGGCCACGAACGCCCAGGCCTGATAGATCACCGCCGGCATGGCAACCAGCAGACCCAGGATCAGGACCAGCTTGAACGGAGCAAAGAATGGCGAGGCCACGTCGATGGCGATCATGCTCGAGCCTTCGGGCAGATAGCGCACCAGGGGCTCGGCCAGCAGTGAATATAGCTGACGGGCAAAGGGCGCCAGGGCAATGACCACGATGCTGATCGCGATCACCGCCCGGAGCAGGCGGGTGCGCAACTCCAGCAAATGATCGATCAGCGATAGTTCGCGTTTATCCTCCGTCTTTTCGGTCACCCTTGGGCTCCTCGTCCAGACGGAACGGTGTTTCCAGTTCCTTTCTCGTCTTGGCGGCCGCTTCCATGATGCGGCGATTGTGTTCGTTGTCGAGCTCGGCCTGGAATTCAGACTTGATGTTCTGCCATGCCCCGCGCATCGTGCGGGCCATCTGCCCGGCCGTGCGGGCAATTTCCGGCAGTCGCTGCGGGCCAACCACCAGCAGGGCGATCAAGGCCAGAACCACCAGTTCGGTAAAGCCGATTCCGCTCATCGCCGGGGCCCGTCAGGTATCCCCTTTCTTCTCGCCGGCAGGCACCTTGGCATCAGCCGCGGTGGCTTCACCGCCTTCTGACTCCGACCCGGACGGTGCGCCGTCCTCGGCCGCCTTTGCCTCCTCTTCTTCGCTCATCCCCTTGCGGAAATCGCGGATCGCGCCGCCCAGGTCACCACCAAGCGTACGAATCTTCTTGGTGCCAAACACCAGCAGCACGATCAGCAAAACCACAAGAATCTGAAACCAGCCTATGTTGCCGAAACCCATCAGAATACTCCTTTCACCCAGACTCTAGACGTCTCGATTCGAGGCAGAAGTGTATCAGGAGTTCCGGGTATGCAGGCGAAGGCCGCCCAGCAACAGCATGGCAAAGAGCATGACAACCAGAGCGGGGCGCGAAAGAAGGGGAATTGGATGTCCGGGCGGCAGCGCATCGCGCAGGTTACACAGGATCGGCGGTGCCACGGCCAGCGACTCCAGGCCCACGATGCTTTCGGCGACCAAATCTGCCCGGCCGGTAGACGGATCGATCCGCAGGATTTGACTGGGCAAGTCCTGGCCACCGACGGCGCGACGGTCTGTGATTGCCCACAAGGTTCCGTCCTGATCAAAGGAAAGCCCGGCATTGTTGTACGCGGCAGCGGCCGGGCCCAACGGCCCGATCAATTCAGCGCTGGCCGACGCCAGATCTACCCGATACAGATTGGGCGCGGCTTCGCGGCCTTCCGACGTCAAGCCAACGCCGATACCGAATACCTCATCAGCGCGAATAGCGAGATCGGTGATCGGAGCATGCAAGGATCCTTCAGACCCGACCAGTTCCAGTCGCCCAGTCTCCAGGTCGGCCTGAAACAGCGACTGCTCTACGTCGGAGACCACAAACAGTTCTCCGTCACAGTTGAACGTCATTCCGAAATCCAGCTTCCGGTTCAGCGGTACCAGACCACTGTTGTGACGATTGCCGGTTCCACCGATCGGCTGCGCCAGTCCCGTCACGGTGCTGACTCGCAGCAGCGTATTAGATTCATCATCAGCCCCGTACAACGCCCCTTCGGGACTCAGAGCCAGGGCCTCCACGTCAAGAAAGCTGGTCCACCCGACATATTCAGCATTGCCGCTGGACAGATCAATCCGCCACAGCGCATTCACCCGCTGATCGTCGCGCTCAACCCCGCGGGAATTGACGCTGTAGCCGTAAGGTTCCGCCCACAGCGGAACAGCCACGGTCAGGGCGACCGCGGCGAGCGCACCGTGTAGAACATGTGCGAGTCTCCGCATGGCGAATACATCCTTGGGCTACTTGCTTGTTGCGCCTCATCGTAGCAGAAGGCGGCTGAAAATCCCAGCGCTACCTGATCACTGCATCTGGCTCATGCATCCGTACAATACGGGTGGTATCCAAACTCCGGAAAGCATTTCGTTATGGCGGTCTCCACAAAAAAGCTGGTCAACACGCGCCAGGAAGCACTCGAGGTCACGGCTCACTGCAAGCCGGCCCGTGCCGGCATCCTGATGGTCAACCTCGGTACACCCGAAGCACCCACCGCCAAGGCCCTGCGCCCCTATCTGAAACAGTTTCTTGGCGACCGCAGGGTGGTCGAAGTGCCGCGCCCGATCTGGTGGCTCATTCTCAACGGCATCATTCTCCCGTTCCGCGCGCCCAAATCAGCCAAGGCCTACGCCGAAGTCTGGACCGATGAAGGCTCACCGCTGATGGTCAACAACCAGCGCCTGGCCGGCAAATTCGCCGACCGGATCGCGTCTGATCTACCCGACGTTTCGGTGGCGTTGGCCATGAGTTACGGCCAGCCGTCGATCAAGGCCGGGCTGGACCGCCTCAAGGCCGAAAACGTGCAGCGACTGATTGTCCTGCCGCTGTATCCCCAGTACTCGGCCACCACCACCGCTTCGGTGTTCGATCAGGTGACAACCTGGATGCAGGGTCAGCGCTGGTTCCCCGAACTGCGCTTCATCAATGATTTCTACCGCGAGGAATCCTGGCAACAAGCGGTTGCCGATTCCATTCGGCGCCACCAGGCCGAGCACGGCAAACCCGACAAGCTCCTGTTTTCATTCCATGGCATCCCGAAACGCAACCTGCAGGCCGGCGATCCGTACCACTGTCAATGCAAGTTCAGCGCCCGCAAGATCGCCGAGCGGCTCGGGCTGGAAGAATCAGACTGGCACGTCTCGTTCCAGTCGCGCCTGGGCCGGGCCGAATGGCTCAAGCCCTACACTGACCAGACGCTGGAGGAAATGGGCCACGCGGGCGTCAAGAAACTGCAGGTGGTCTGCCCGGGCTTCTCCATCGATTGTCTGGAAACGCTCGAAGAAATCGCCATGGAGGGCAAGGAAGAATTTGTTGAGGCCGGCGGCGAAGACCTGCAATACATCCCCTGCCTGAACGATTCCGATGTCCATGTCGACCTGCTCACCGCCCTGTGCCGCAAGCACGGTCAGGGCTGGCCGGAGTTCGAGGGCCGCACCGCCGAATCGGAGGATCATGTCCGCACTCGCCTGGAACAAACCGAGAAAGCCGCTGAAGCACTGAGCCTTTCCTGACCCTGCGTAAGAATGGGCGCGCTGCGTTTCCAGCTGGCCGCAAGTCTCAGCCTTGGACTCGTCCCTGTGGCCCTGGCCCAGGGCCGGCGGCTGCGACGCACTGCACACCGTTTGCCGGAGGCGCCGGGCGAGCGCCTCGGGGCAGCCGATGGAAGCGAGCCTGCACTAAGGATCGCGGCAGTTGGCGAGTCTCCACTCGCCGGTGTAGGTCTGGCAGACCAGGCCGATGCACTTACGCCCTGTCTCGCCCAGCTCATCGCCGGGAGCACCGGGCGGGCGGTGCGCTGGCAAACCGCAGCCCGAGGCGGCGCAACGGCGGGCGCAGTGCAGCGCTCACTGGTTGGGCGTCTGGCGCCAGAGCCGGTTGACCTTTTCATTATCGGGCTGGGCGTCAACGATAGTATTGCCCTGCGTGGCTTGCGCCGCTGGCAGCGTGACCTGGCGGCGCTGATCAACGCACTGTACAAACAGTGCGGGCCAGCCCCGGTGCTCCTGGCCGGTGTACCCGATATGCACCACTTCCCGGTACTGCCTGCCCCGCTCAGGCACATGCTGGGAAGTCGGGCCCGCCTGCTCGATCATGGCGCCGCTGCTTTGGCGGCTACCAACCCGGACATCACCCATGTTCCCATGCAGCTCGATGGTCAAATGCAGGCGTTGTTCTGCAGCGATGGCTTTCACCCGAATGCCGATGGGCATGCGCTCTGGGCCGCGCAGTTACTGCCGGCCGCGCTTGAACTGATCGGGCACTGAACGTCCCGGCGGGTGATTTCCGACCGCATTCGGAGTCATTTTCCGCTATCGACACCGGCTTGGCGGCGGTATCCTGTCGTTTGATTCTGGCTGTCTTCTCGCTTTCATGCCCAGTTTGACTCCCGCCACTGAACCTGTCTTTCGGCACTCGGAGGCATTGCTCAAGGACGTCTTCGGCTACGACTGTTTTCGCGGCCGCCAGCGCGAAATCATCGAAACGGTAGCCGCGGGAGACAACGCGCTGGTGCTGATGCCCACCGGCGGAGGCAAGTCGCTGTGTTACCAGATCCCGGCGCTGATGCGTCCAGGCACCGGCATCGTCGTCTCGCCGCTGATTGCCCTGATGCGCGACCAGGTCGAAGCACTCAAGGCCAACGGCGTGGCTGCGGCCGTGCTCAACTCCAGCCTGGATGCCCAGACCCGGCGCCAGACCGAGCAGGATTTGCTCGAAGGTCGCCTGCAACTGCTCTACATCGCCCCGGAAGGTCTGTTGCGCGAATCCACCCTGGATTTGCTAAGGCGCTGTCGACTGGCCCTGTTCGCCATCGACGAGGCCCACTGTGTCTCGCAGTGGGGACATGACTTTCGTCCCGAGTACCTGCAGCTGGGCGCGCTGCGTGAGCGCTTCCCGGAGGTGCCGCGCATTGCCTTGACCGCCACTGCCGACGACCGCACCCGGGCCGAAATCAGTCGTCACCTGCTGCCCGATGGTGGCCAAACCTTCATTGCCAGCTTCGACCGGCCCAACATCCGCTACCGGGTCGGACTGAAAAACAACGCCCGGGCGCAGTTGTTGAGCTTCATCGACCGCGAACATCGCGGCCACTCCGGCATCGTCTATTGCTTCTCGCGCAAGAAAACCGAGCAGACTGCTGCCTTCCTCTACCAGAACGGCCTGACCGCCCTGCCCTACCACGCCGGGTTAAGCGCCGACGAACGCCAGGCCCGCCAGGACCGCTTCATCGGCGAAGACGGGGTGGTCATCTGCGCCACCATCGCCTTCGGTATGGGGATCGACAAACCCGACGTGCGCTTTGTCGCCCACCTCGACCTGCCGCGCTCGGTCGAGGCCTATTACCAGGAAACCGGCCGGGCCGGACGCGACGGCCTGCCGGCCGATGCCTGGATGGTCTACAGCCTGGCCGACATCGTTCAGATTCGCCAGATGCAGGCCAATTCCAGCGCCCCGGAAACCCAGCAGCGCCTGGAGCGGGAGCGTCTGGAAGCGCTGCTGGCCTACTGCGAACACGCCGGCTGCCGACGCCCGCCCCTGCTGAGCTATTTCGACGAAGATCACTCAGGCACCTGCGGAAACTGCGACAACTGCCTCCATCCACCCGAGACCTGGGATGCGACCGAGGCCGCGCGCAAGGCGCTATCGTGTGTCTACCGAACCGGACAGCGCTTCGGTGCCGGCCACGTGATTGATGTTCTGCTGGGCAACGCCACCGAACGAATCGCTTCCCTGGGCCATGATCGGCTGAGCACCTTCGGTATCGGCGCGGACCTGGACCGGAAGGCGTGGCAGTCGGTCCTGCGGCAGTTACTCGCCCTGGGTCACCTGCAGCCGGACCCGGCCGGCCACGGCGGCCTCCAGCTGACCGAGCGCTGCCGGCCATTGCTCAAGGGCGAACAGCATGTCGAACTGCGCCGCGATGCGATACCGGTTCGGCGCAAACGCGCCTTCGGCAGCCGCATCGAGATCGACACTGAATCACCCGACTGGCAGGCATTGCGTCAATGGCGCCTGGAGATCGCCCAGGAGCAGGGTGTACCGCCCTACGTGATTTTCCATGATGCCACCCTGGCCGCCATCCTGGAGGCCCGGCCGCAAACCCGGGACGAGTTGTCTCAGGTCACCGGCGTGGGCCAGCACAAACTCGACAAATACGGCACTGACGTGCTCAACGTGTTGGCCGGGCTGTAACGAGCATCGACGGAATATCAGGGGATGATCTTACGCGCGGTTTCCAGGTAGATCTCACCGCGATCCTGCACCGTTTCCGCGTCATTGCGCTCGGAGGCCACGTGGACTTCTTCAAGTACTTCGGCCAGGTCTTCCAATTCCTCACGCAACTTTTCCAGCGCGTTTTCAATGGTATAGGTCAGTTCATGCACCGCGAAAATCGCCGATCCATCCAACTCCCCCTGGGCAAGAATCTCGGCCAGCTGCGCATTGCCCTGGCTGAAGTTCTCCAAAGCCTCTTCCAGCGTATGCGAGGGCTCGCCCTGGAAGTGCGCGACCCGTTCCACCTCGGCCAGGGCCAGGGGAGTCATGCTGGCCAGTACCAGCACAACTGACAAACGAAAACATCCAAGCATTGCCAATCTCCGTATTTACCAATCAATCCGAAAGCTCAGCCTATCAGTTGTACCATATCCACGTATGAGAGCTATCTTCTTCTTTCTGGTTGGTTTCCTCCTGACCGCGAGTCTTGCAGCCGAAACGCTGACGATTCAGAACATTCACGGCAGCGATCGTCAAGCATCCGTCCTGAATCAGGAAATCGTCACCGAAGGCATCGTGACCCTGGTTCTGGCCAACGGCTTCTGGATCCAGGCAACGAGCAGCGCGGAAGATCGCGCCGGTCTGGCTGTCTTTACCGATACCGTCCCGACCGTGGCGCGCGGCGAGCGGATCCGGGCACGCGGGCGAATCGAGAGCCGGCGGCCGGAAAACCGCCCCGCCGATCTGGCCACCACACTGCTGGTCGAACCCGACATCGAGATCCTGGCATCCGGCCAGTCGCTACCCGAGCCGGTATTGATCGGGCCCGGCGGCCTGCGCGTCCCCGCCCGCCTGGCCCCGGAGGATTTCGAAGAACCGCTGCGACCCGAACACAACGCCATCGATTTCTGGGCCCGGCTCCTGGGCATGCGGGTGCGCCTGACCACCAACCGCGTGGTCGGACCGACAAGTCGCTTTCTCGATACCTGGGTCATCGCCGACGAGAGCCATCGCAACCTGGGCCGGCACGGCACCGTGGCCGTTCAGCCCGACGATTTCAACGCCGCGCGCATTCTGATCCAGACCAACCCGCTGCTGGTCCCCACCTTTCCCGAACCGGCCTCGGTCGGCGACCACTTTGCTGCCGTGACCGGCATCGTCGACTACCGTTTCGGCAATTTCCGCATCATTGCTGAACATGCCCTGCAGCTTGTCCCCGGCGAGCGCGAGCCCGTGCAAGGGCGACTGCACGGCGACGCCGATCACCTGCTGATTGCCAGCTACAACGTCGAAAACCTCAATCCGGTGATTGAGGACATCAGTCGCGTGCGCTCACCGCGCGACGTGGATGATGCGATCGGCAGCGGCCGCGTGGCCGAGCTGGCCCGTCATATCGCCGTGGTCATGAACGCGCCCGACATCATTGCCCTGCAGGAAGTACAAGACGGTGACGGTGCCGAAGACAGCGAGCTGGTATCGGCCGGACGCACCCTCACCGCCCTGGTCGGGGCCATCGTCGAAGCGGGCGGACCGGCCTACGAGTGGATCGACTTACCGCCAGAGCGCAATGCCGACGGCGGCCAGCCGGGCGGCAATATCCGCAACGCCTATCTCTATAACCCTGAGCGCGTGCAGCTACGCGCCGAGCGCACCGAGCGCATCAGCGGCCGCGCCTTCAGCAACAGCCGCAAACCCGTTGTGGCCGAGTTCACCTTCAACAGCCGCCCGCTGGTGTTGATTAACAACCACTTCGCCGCCAAGGGCGGCAGTGAACCCCTGTTTGGACAAAACCAGCCACCGGAGGAAAGCCGAGCCGACCAGCGCAAGGCCCAGGCCCGGGCCATCCTGCGCTACGCCTCCGGGCTGGATAAAACCCGGCGAGATGGACTGGTTGTGCTGGGGGATCTGAACGACCACTGGTTCTCCCAACCACTGAATCTGCTGACCCGCAACGAAGCCGTGCCGCTCCACAACCCGGTCACCGATCTGCCGCCCGAAGAACGATTCACCTACATCTTCCAGGGCAACGCCCAGGCCATCGACCACATCCTGGTCAGCCGGGCACTCCAGTCAGCAGCGGAGTTGGAAATACTGCCCGTCAACAGCCTGGACCCGCGCCAGGCCTCGGATCATGATCCGCTGGTCATCAGACTGTTTTTGCCGGAGACCTGACTTCCGCCATCTCGCGCTTCCATCGCCAGCAACCACTGCTTGCGTTGCAGCCCCCCGGCATAGCCGGTCAGGCGGCCGTCGCTGCCGAGTACACGGTGGCAGGGCACGATCAGGGACCAGGGATTGCGGCCCACCGCCGCACCCACCGCCCGAGCCGAAGACGGCTTGTCCATGGCCCTGGCCATGTCGCCGTAGGTCCGGCGCTGGCCATACGGGATGATACGCAAGCTCTCCCATACCGCCTGCTGAAACGGCGTGCCGTAAGGAGCCAGCGGCACATCGAAGCTCGCAAGCTCGCCGGCCAGGTAGGCCTCGATCTGCGCCTGCGCTTCTGCAAGCAAGGGCGTTCTCCGCAGTGGCCAGTCCGCCGCCGCGGCCGGAACATGGCGCTGATCAGCAAACCATGCCCCGACCAGGCCGCTCGGCCCTTCGCCCATCAGCATGGGCCCGAGCAGGGTATGGAACTTCAGGCAATGGATCTGACCCTGGATGCGGTCAGCAGGGCCAGGGAGGCCGCTGAAGTTGGTCAGAGTCGGGGGCATGCCGTGGCTGCAATGGAAACGAGTTCAGGTCTGACGATACCGCAAGCGGACAACGTGCAGGGGCATCAATGCGAACCGGCGGGTATGCCACCGCGCCTGTTGTCGCTAGAATGCAGCCATGTCAGAGCCTGCAAACCCCCTGGCCCCCATCGAGGCCACGCGCCATTGGCTGGAACAAGTCGTCATCGGACTGAACCTGTGCCCGTTTGCCGGCTTGCCGTGGCGCGAGGGGCGAGTGCGATTCCGGCTGAGCACGGCGTTGAATCAACAATCACTGGCTCAAGACCTGGCCGAGGAGTTGCTGTTTCTCAACGATGCCGACCCGGCCGAATGCGAGACTACCCTGCTGATTCACCCCCGGGTGCTGCGCGATTTTCTCGCCTACAACGACTTTCTCGACCTGGCCGACCGGCTGCTGCAAGACCTGGAACTGGACGGCATCCTGCAGATTGCCAGCTTCCACCCCCGCTACCAGTTTGCCGACAGCGAAGCCGACGACCCCGCCAACTGCACCAACCGATCCCCCTACCCCATGCTGCATCTGCTGCGCGAAGCCAGCATCGAGACGGTCACGGCCAAGCTGGCCAATCCCGACCTGATCTACGAGCGCAACATCGAAACGCTGCGCCGCTTGGGGATGGAGGGCTGGCGTAAGCTTCTCACCTCGGGATAGGCACTGGACGCGAGCCACCGAAGGGTATTTGCAATTTATGCATGACCCGCGCCTGGTTGTCCATCCTGGAAACCAGCTTTCATGGGCAAGCATGGGGATAAGCCCACATCCCGGTACGGCCCGTTCAGAACGTCGACAGACCGGACGCTTCCATCAAGCGGTATTGCCAGTAGCGCCAGCGCCGCTCATCGGCGTACTCCTCGTAGGGCAGGCTGAACGAGCGCTGGTCGGTGTTGGCCCAGCGCATCTCGAACCAGTCGGCCGCTTCGGCCATTGCGGGATGATTTGCTTGGGCCTCCAAAACCAGCGCGGTTTCGGGGTTGAGGTTGTCCAGGTTGCGCCGGGTGAAGTTGGCCGAGCCCGAGATCAGGCGGGCCGAACCATCGCGGTAGTGGATCAACAGCTGCTTGCTGTGGCATTGCTCGCCGCTGGTATGGCACCAGCGCACGGCCACGCCGTTGCGCATCAGCTCGGCCGCGACCGGCCGGTTGGGCCCGCCGTTCTTGCGCCGGCCGAAGGCGTGTTCGTTCGGGTCGAGCAGTACCCGAACCTCGGTGCCGCGGCGTTGCGCGCGGGCCAGCGCCCGGATGATGTCGCGGTGGGACAGGTAGAACATCGCCAGTTCGATGCGGCTGCCGGGCCCGGCCCGATCCAGGGCGGCCAGCACGGCGTCGCGAATCGCCGCTTCGGTCAGCACCTGCGCCTGAACACCGCTGCCCGGTGCCGTGCCCATTTCCGGCTGCGGCCGGGGCCAGTCCACGTTGCCGTTGGAAAACGCCGCGATCACACCTTCGGTTTCTAGGACGTCGAGGGCGACCCGGCCGGTCACGACCAGAGCAGTGTTGCCGTGAGCGCTGGAAGCGTCGTGCGGGTTGGCGGAAGTCACGAGGGTGGTCCAGTTCGGGCCGTCATCGACCACCAGGGTCTTGCGATGGTTGGCCTTGAAGTTGGCGATCTTGAGCCAGGTGCGCAGCCCCACTGAAGAGCCGCCGACCGGATTGGGCAGCCAGCCGTTGGCGCTGGAATTGCCGAACCATCGACAGCACAAACGCCAGGTGGCCGACCACAGCGGGTTAGAGTCCCGCAACAGGTCGAGATCGGTGACCATTACTTCGATTCCTGCGCTCCGCAGCGCGTTCAGGTGTGGCGACTCCACGCCACCGTAAAGCGTGTTGATGGGGTCGGTGATAAAGATGATCTGCAGTTCCGGCCGCTGGCCTCGGCGCTGGATCAGGGCCTCGGTCAGTTCCGAGGCCAGCGGACGCAACCCGTCGCCGTCCGGGTCCCCGGCGAATTCGTTGAACAGGAACAGGTCGAGAACAACCAGTCGTTCGGCCTGGCCGATCAATTCCAGCTTGCGCTCGAATATCCGCTGATCCGTCTGCCGTTTGCCCTCGGCATCGACCCAGGTCAGGTCGGCGAGAAACTCGACGCTCGTGGCTGCCCGCGGCGGGCCGGTGAAGTCCAGGCCGTCCGGCAGCGGTTTCCACAGATGCCAGCCGACCGTCCCCAGCCACAGCAGCAGCAGTATGGCGAGAAGCCAGCGCCGGCGGAACCGCTTCAAGGCTTGCATGCAATCTGACCATCTTGTCCAGGGACAGAAACGGCAGTATAAGGTAGCTGCCGGTCATGCCTCGGCGGCGATCAGGTCAGGCTGAAGCCGCTACGGAGGTTTTTGCCCGGCGCCTGATCCAGACCTCCAGCATGACCAGATAGGGTAGATAAAAGGCGAAATACTGGATCTGATCAAATGGCCCAGTCAACTCATCATTGCTCCAGAGGCCATCGGTCAGCAGATACCAGATCGCATAGTGCAGCCGGAAGAGGAGCGACCCCATCACGAGGACAAACAAGCGCAGCGCCCAAGCCTGGTGGCGACGGTACTGCCCGCGCCTGGCAAAGCGCAGTGCCTGTATGGCGGCGATGAGCATCAGGATGCCGTAGAGCGCGAAACCCAGATCCATCAGCGGGCCGGCAATGGTGCCGCGCACCGCGATGTAGACCAGGCCGCCAATGGCCACTGCCATAGCGAACAGCACCACGGTACGACCCGTTCCCCGGTGCAGCCCCGGGAAACGAGCCCGAAGCCGCGCAGACAACTGCAGCGGCGCCAGCACCATCGCGGCAGCACCCAGAACCATGTGCGAGAAGACGGCCAGGTTGGGGACCGGCCCATCGGGCGTGAAGATGTAGGTCTCATCGGAAAGATCAAGGCCGAGCCCCCTGAGTCCAAAGCGCAGCGAGTAGGCCGCAAATCCCAGCATCGGTAACGCGAGCATGGCGATGCCCAGTCGTCCCAGCCATGCAGATCGAGAAGGATGCCGCTGCATCTTATGGTTCTCCAAAAAAACGATGACGCCATAGGCTATCTCCTTTGCGGCAGCGACTCATCCATCGCGACCGTATCGTCGTTACAATCATCGGCGTTCACCCGCTTTCATCTGCGGTGACAATCAACCCAAATCGTGTACTTCGAGGGAGAATTTGCGTGTTCCAGCATATCCAGTTCCTGGCCCTTGCGGCCGTCGGCCTGCTCGGCGCCAGCGCGTCCGCAGCAGGGTGGGCCCAGGCCGAGCAGGGTATCGTGGTGTCCCCGGCGGCCCACGGCGTGGTCGATTCGCGCGCCCGCATCGAGCCGGAAAACCGCCTGCTCACCGACCGGCTGGAAACCCTGCTGCCCGCCCTGATGGCCGAGGCCGGTCTCGACCTGTGGTTGGTCCTCAACCGGGAATACGCCGAGGATCCGGTCTACTTCACCCTGGTGCCGCAGCCCAGCTTTGCCGCCCGCCGCACCACCATGCTGGTGTTTGCCCGTGACACTGATGGCAGCGTCGATCGGCTGACCGTCAACCGCTATCCGCTGGGCGGACCGTACGAGGCCGCCTGGTCGGGCGGTTCGCTGGACGAGCAGTGGGCCGCATTGGGCCAACTGATCGCCGAGCGCGATCCGGCCACCATCGGCATCAACGTCTCGTCGACCTGGCCGGAAGCAGACGGCCTGACCCACGGCCTGCACCAGAAGCTGCTGGCGGCCCTGCCGGAAGGTTTCGAGGAGCGTCTGGTCCCGGCCGAAAACCTGGTGGTGCGCTGGCTGGAAACGCGCAGCGCCCAGGAACTGGCGGTCTACCCGCATGTGGTCGCCATTGCCCGCGGCGTGATCGCCGAAGGCTTTTCCAGTCGCGCCATCACGCCCGGGGTCACGACCACCGATGACGTCGCCTGGTTCCTGCGCCAGCGCTTCGAGGCCTTGGGCCTGCCGATCTGGTTCATGCCCTACGTCAACCTGCAGCGGCCCGGTATCGAGTGCGATGAGGACACGCCGTTTTGCGGCATCAGCGGGGTGATCCAGCCCGGGGACGTGATTCATACCGATGTCGGCATTTGCTACTTCAAGCTGTGTACCGACACCCAGGAAATGGCCTACGTGCTCAAGCCCGGCGAGGCCGATGTGCCGCAGGGGCTCAAAGAAGCACTGGCCCAGGGCAACCGCTGGCAGGATTTACTGACTGCCGAGTTCGTCACCGGGCGCACCGGCAACGAGATCCTTACCCGCGCCCAGAACCGGATGGCCGGCGAGCCGTGGTCGTTCAACATCTACACCCATCCGATCGGCAACTTCGGCCATGGCCCCGGACCAACCATCGGCATGTGGGACCAGCCGGGTGAGATTCCCGGCCCTGGCGACTGGCCGCTGTATCCGAACACGGCTTATGCCATCGAGGGCAGCATCAAGCTGCCGCTGCCGGAATGGGACGGCCAGCAGATCAACATCAAGCTCGAGCAGTCTGCCTACTTCGACGGTGAGCGGGTGATCTACTTGGCCGGGCGCCAGACCGAATGGCATACAGTGCGCTGAGGTAGTCAAGTCGAGTGCCGGACGACCTGCCGGCCTTCTGCCGGGCGTTGCCTGAACCGCTGTGCTGATCAACGAGCGTCGTCGCGCTGACCTGCGGGCAGTTTCCCGTCTTCAATGTTCAGTCGGCCCAAATGGTTTGCGCTTCCAGCAGCCGCTCGCGTAACTCCCCAGCCGCTTCTGCGGCCTGCTCCATGACTTCATCGACGCGGTCGAAATGGAGCAGGCGAACGCCCTCCAGTTCGGGCTTGATGTAGATGTCGGGCGGATTGGCAGCGAGTTTCTGGCCGATCATGGACTGCTGCATGATCTCGAAGGTCTTGAACAACAGCTCGCTCAGATCTGGCGATCCGTCCGGGGAGGGTTTGCGGGTACCGGTGACGTCGATGGCAACAACCAGATCGTGGTCGGACACCAGGTCCCAGGGCAGCGGACTGGACACGCCGCCGTCGATCAGCAAAAAATCGCCATCGCGCACCGGGGCGAACAGCCCGGGCACGGCCATGCTGGCCTTCAGGGCCTGAAACAGGTCGCCGTCATCAATGACCACGAACTCCCCGGTCCAGTAATCGGTGGCCACGATCTTGAGCGGAATGGCGAGGTCGGCAAACTGCCGCGCCTCGATGCGCTCGCCGACCAGATCAAGGAAGCCATCGGTGCTGATCACGCTGCCATTGTCGAAGTCGAAATCCAGCAAATCGGTCCAGTTCACCCCGCCGCCATCGCCGCCGAGCCCGCCAAATGGATTCAGCGCCGAGTCGCCGAAATCGACAAACAATTCGCGGATTTCTTCGCTGTCCAACCCGCCAGCGTAGAGTGCGCCGACGATCGCCCCGATACTGCTGCCGCTGATCACGCTCGGCTGAATCGACAATTCCTCGAATACTTCAAGCATGGCAATGTGGGCCAGGCCGCCGGCGCCGCCGGAACCCAGGGCCAGGCCGATGGCAGGCCACTCGGCTTTTTTGTCGGCGACTACGGTACTGGTCATTAGCAGCAAGCCCGCGATGAGTACACCGCTGCGGCAGAATGGATTCTTCATATCGCCCTTTATACAGGAAGACCCGTTTTTGGAACCAACGCAGCGCATTGTCGTTGGTTCGGCGGGCGCGGGGCCTGGTGAACGCCCGCGCGACAGGCCGCCGACCAGCACCACCGCAATCTCGGTCGGCCGCGCACGGCGTTTCCTCCCCATCCCCAATAGCACCAGTGGCAGGACGCGGCCTTGTCTGGCCGGCGAAGCGGCGCTGAACCGCGCCAGTGCTGATCGGCTTCCGCACGAAGCCCCGGTAGAAGCGCTGTTGATCGACGTTCTGGCGAGATGGCCGGGCTTCTTCCATGCTGTCTTCGGGTTCTTCGCGCTGGCAACCCGCCAGCATCAGGCCGGCACTGATCAACAAAATCATCCAGAGTTTCCTGTTTGTGGAGGAATGGGCGGTTTTATTCCAGCTCAAGCGCAAAGGACGTCAGGCCTTCGGATTGAAAGAACCAGTTAATCGTGCTATTATTCGGTCTCTATTCTCTGCCAGGGGCGTCCCAATGACCCACCAAATCCTCACCGAGCTCGCCGCCAGCATCTCAGAACTCAAGGCCAACCCGATGAAGGTGGTCGCCAGCGGAGAAGGCATGCCGATTGCGGTGCTGAACAGAAATGAACCGGCGTTCTACTGCGTCCCGGCGAAAGCCTATGAAGCCATGATGGACCTGATCGAAGACAAAGAGCTGCTTGAAATCGCCCGCTCCCGCATGAACGAGGAAAGCATCAAGGTCAATCTGGATGACTTATGAGCTGGCCTTCAAGAAAAGCGCTCTGAAAGAATGGCGAAAGCTCGGCCCCACCGTACGCGAACACTTCATCAAGAAACTCCGGGAGCGCCTTTCGAATCCGCATGTCGCTTCGGCGGCAGTGCGTGGCGGAACCAATCTATACAAGATCAAGCTGCGACAACTGGGCTATCGCCTGGTCTATTCGGTATCCGACACCACCGTCACGGTCACTGTTCTGGCCGTCGGCAAGAGAAACCGGAATGAAGTCTATGATCTGGCCCTTTCGAGGGACAAGCAATCATAAGTTGGCGCTTTGTCCGCGTTCTATGGGGGAGAGCTGAGCACAAAGGACCGCCCCTGTACAAACTGCGGCAGCCCGCTCACCGGGCGCTGGTGCAGTCATTGCGGCCAAAAGGCGCTGAGTGACAGCGATCGGCGCATCGGTCACTTGCTCGGGCAGTTCGCTCATGAGCTTGTGCACGTGGAGGGCAAGCTGCCACGCACGCTGGGTGCGCTGATCTTCAAGCTCGGCTTGCCCAGCGCGGCTTACCTGGCCTGCTCTGGCGCGGCGGACCGCTGGTGACCCTGCTGCACTGGTGGCTGGCG
The DNA here is from genome assembly GCA_003565625.1 of Gammaproteobacteria bacterium. Lineage (GTDB taxonomy): Bacteria > Pseudomonadota > Gammaproteobacteria > Xanthomonadales > Wenzhouxiangellaceae > Wenzhouxiangella. Next base: position 26,523 of record PXBD01000027.1, on the reverse strand, counting down.
CTGAAACGGGTCTACGAGCTGGGCTGAATCCGCGCGTTTTTTGCCACGCTGGCCTTTGTGCTGGCCACGGTCGTCAGCCACTTTGTGTTTCGGCTGGTTCAGTTTCTGGCGGTGTTTGCGGCGAGCTGAGCGAGGGTCGCCAGAAACCCGGCGGCCGCGGCTGATGACGGCGATGGTCAACCGGCAGACTTGACTTTGGTACGCGGAACGTAACACAATCCACGAATGATCCGCAGTTTTCGGTGCCGCGAAACACGAGTTCTGTTTGAGACGGGCAAGAGTCGCCGGTTCTCAGCGATCGCACAAGTCGCGCTGCGGAAGCTGGACCAACTCGACAACGTTACCCAGCTTAGGTCCCTGTCGATTCCACCGGGAAACCACCTGGAAGCACTGAAGGGTAATCGACTCGGGCAGTTCAGCATCCGGATCAACGATCAATGGCGAATCTGTTTTCGCTGGAGTGACGAAGGACCGGAAGATGTAGAGATCGTCGACTATCACTGAGGAAACAACATGACCCGCATCACCACACACCCCGGTGAAATGCTGCGAGAGGAATTCATGACGCCGCTGGGCTTGTCCGCGCGCGAACTGGCCCGCGCGCTGGACGTGCCGCACAACCGCATTTCCGAGTTGGTTGCCGGCCGGCGCGCGATGAGTGCCGACACGGCCTTGCGCCTGGAAAAGTACTTCGGCATGGAAGCCCGCTTCTGGGTTAATCTGCAGGCTTCCCATGATCTGTCCAAGGCCCGAAGCGAAGGCAGCTATGAGAGCATCCGGCCGCGCGAGGCGGCCTGATTCGACCACCCCCATCATCCCCACCCTGCCGGAACATGAACTGCGCCGGATCGAGGATCAGATCACCGAGCTGGCCGCGCACATCCACGCCGCCAACTACCGGCTGCTGGGCCTGATTCGCCGCTTCGATGCCGCCAGAGGCTGGGGCGGGCCGATGCCATGGAACGACTGGCCGATGCCTTTCTGTCCGGTGCAGGCGGGGTGGTCCACGGCGGGGACCGCTGCACGGTGCATGTGTACACCGACATGGAGACCTTGCGCCAGGATGGGTAGGGGGCGGAATCGAACCTGGAGCATGGCGGAAACGTTTCCGCGGAAACGTCAAGGCGCCTGGCGTGTGATTGCGGAGTGGTCGATTGGGTTGAAGCGGAAGACGTGGGCCTTGCAGGCGCCGGAGGCCATGGATGTGGCCCCGACCCAGGCAGAATGGCTGTCCGAAGCTGGCGGCCACTACCGCACCATTGCCGATGCCGGTCACTTCCTGCCGCTGGAAGCAACGCAAGAAGTGGTCGATCAGATGCTACGGTTTTGTTGCGCTTGCCGGTAATCAGCAGAAGTTGATGCGTCTGTATGGCTTCATCGATCCGGCGATACAGAGTCACGCCAGCTTTCCATCAGAAAGCGCGCAATGGAGTCGTGTCGCGGCAGGCAATAGCCAACACCTTCGCCCGACTCGCCGAATTGTTCCAGTTCCGCCAGATCGAACCAGCGCACGTCCTCCAGCTCGTCGTCGTTGCGCCGGATGGCGCTGCTGCTCGCGGTGGCGTGAAAGCCCAGCATCAGCGAGCCTGGGAAAGGCCAGGGCTGGGAGGCCAGGTAGCGCACCGAGGCCAGCTCGATGCCGGATTCTTCGAACACCTCGCGGCGAACGGTCTGCTCCAGGCTCTCGCCGGGCTCGACGAAACCGGCCAGGGTCGAATACATGCCCGGAGGGAAATGGGGTGAACGACCCAACAGGCAGCGCGGCGGCCCGCCGTCGTCGCCGGCATGCTCGACCAGAACGATGATGGCGGGGTCGGTCCGCGGAAAGCTGATCTGGCCGCAGTCGGCGTTACTACATTGACGGCGATGGCCGCTGTTGATGCTGGTTGTGGAAGAACCGCAGCGCCCGCAGTAGCGGTGATTGCGGTGCCAGTTGACCATGGCCCGGGCGTAGGCCAGCAGGTTGGCGTCCTTGCCGCCCAGCAGCGGCCCGAATCGGCGCAGGTCGACGAAGCTGGATTCACGGTCCAGGGCATGCTCGGCCGCTTCCCGGTCAGACCAGTCCACGGCAAACACCGCTGCATCGTCTTCCAGGCCGAGAAAGACGGTCTCTTCCAGGTGACCCACCTGCTCCAGGCTCAAGCGTACAGCCTGCGGTTGATCCGGCCGCGAAAGACTCAGCAGGCTGCGGCTGTGGCAGACGGCGATGAACCGGGTCTCCGTGCGTTTCAGCGCCTGCCCGATCCAGCGCGGATCCTCGCGCAATTCGGCAGCGCGGTCGATACCGGCACCGCCGTATTTGAGGATTGGTTCATGGGCGCGAGGCTGTTTCATCTGACATTTCGTGTTTTTCCCGAAACCGTGGAGTGTAACGCGACCACATCTTGACAGGCCCGCAGGTCTTTAGCAGACTTCCCTATTCACCGAACGGCTTCCGCGGCACCGGGCAAAACAATCGGATAGAGGGAGAAAAACAAGTGACAGCAAATGACACGAACAAAGGCTTCGGCACGCGCGGCCAGCGAGCATTGATTCTTACCGTACTGATCGTCACCGTGACATTTTTCTGGGTCTTGCTACTGCTCTACACCAACCTGCCGACCCTCGCCCTGGCGGGCATCGGAATGGTCTGCCTGCTGGTGCTTTCGGTAGCGACCGCTTGGACAGCCATGGCTTTTCCCAGCCGAAACAAGGAATAGCGCGAGCCAGAGAGCCCACTGCATCAACGCCGCGAGCGGCGAAATTTGTAGATCAGCACCACGCCAAGGGCAGTGATCACCAGGCCGATCAGGTCATTGATCTGCAGGGTATCTCCAAACGCAATCCAGGCCATCAACATGGTGATCGGTGGCCCCAGATAAAACAGACTGGCCACCCGGGGGGCGTCCATACGCTCAATCAGCTTCCACATCAGGGCGTAGGCGCCCAGGGAGACGGCCAGCACCAACCAGACCTGGACCGCAATGAACTCGACCGTCCACCGCGTGCTCATGTCTTCCAGCCATAACGCCGGGATGGTAGCAAGCGTGGCCGTTGCAAGCGCCTGGTAGAACAGCGCCAGCGCCACCGGCACGTGGTCGCCCGGGCTATAGGTTTCGATCCAGCGCTGCAGCAGACTGGCGATGGTAAAGGCGATGACCGACCCGAAGGGGACCAGGTACCACAGCGCAGGAACCGTGTTGTCGAGCCTGGCACGGCTCATTACGGCAATGAATACGCCCGCGAAACCCACCAGCATGCCGATCCAGGCGAAAACAGAAGTAGGCTCGCCGGTGACCCGGCCGGACAAGGCGCCCACGGTCATCGGTTGCAGAGCTACAACCAGGGCGACAATTCCCGTGGGTATGCCAATCTCCAGCGCGATCATCACACAGCTCAGCCACACGCCATGGGCAAACAAGCCGACCAGAGCGGTCAGGCCGGTAGCCCGCGTGCCGGGCCAGTGCAGCTTCCCACGCAGCGCAAGATAGACCAGCAGCAGGCCGGCCAGCATCCAGTACCGCCAGGCCAGCAGAGTGTACACACCAGCGTAGTCCAGGCCGAATTTCGCGCCGATGAAACCGGAATTCCACAACAGCAAGAACCCGGTAATCAAAACCGCGTTTCTCTGGAGATTGCCGGCTGACAAGAAGTGGGACATCTTCAGCCCAGTAACTGCCATACCGCGAAGACCGCGGCAACAAACGGCAGGCTGCGTCCGATAATGAAAATCCGGTACTCCCACCAGCGGCTCTTGGCGCCCAGGGCGTAGGCGATCTTCGGGCGCGGCACCAGCCAGCAAAATAGCCCAGCACCGAGCACGCCGGACGTCACCACCACGTTGGTACCGCCGAACTGGTCGACAAAGTCCAGAAACGGCATGCCCATCACCTCCAGACCAACCGGACTGAAGCTCAGCGCCGACGGCAGGCCGAGAAAAAGCATCAGCACGCCCACCGCGATGACCGCTCGACGGTCGGGGATGCTGAACTCTTCGGCGGTCGCGGCAATGATGACTTTCAGGCCAGCCAGGCAGGAACTGAAGGCAGCGGCAAAAAACAGGAAGAAAAACGCCATCGCTACCCAGGCACCCCCGGTCATTTCGTCGAACACGCGCGGCAGGGTATCGAAGGCCAGCTGGCTGCCGGTACCGGGGTCGAAACCGTAGGTAAACACGAACGGAAAAATCATTGCCCCGGCCAGTAGCGCGATCGAAGTCTCGGTTGCGGCCACGACCAGGCAGGCCCGCGGCACGTGGGTGCGGCGCGGAATGTAGCTGCCGTAGGTCATCAGGTACCCCTGGCCAATGGCCAGCGTGTAGAACGCCTGACCGAAGGCGAAAAACCAGAGACGACCGTCGGCAAGGCGCGAGAAGTCTGCCGTGAACAGAAACGAACGGGCTTCGGCCCAGCCGTCCATGCGAATCCCCGTGATCACCAACCCGATGATGACCAGCACCAGCACCGGCATCAAAACCTTGGAAAACTTTTCGATTGCGCTCACCCCACGGATCAGCAGCACGGTCGCCAGCACAGTCACGGCCAGGAAGTACCAGATCGAGTTGTACCCAGTGGTGAACTCGTCGAAAGGCTGCACTGCCATGCGCAAGGCCGACAAGGCATAGCCCAGCGTCCAGCCGGTAATGACCAGGTAGTAGCTGGTAATCACCACGGTCAACAAGACCACGAACCAGCCGTAGAACACACCGATCTTGCCGACTTTGCGAAAGGTGGCAACCACGCTGCCCTGGGCGAGCCGGCCGGCACCGACTTCGAGCATCATGATGGGCAGGGCGACCACAACCAGCGCAATCAGATAGGCGAGAATGAAGGCGCCGCCACCGTTTTCGCCGACCATGTAGGGAAAGCGCCAGAGATTGCCCAGGCCGACTGCCGCGGCCGCCATGGAGAACACAAAGGCCGGCTCCGACGACCACTGGGCGCGCTGCTCTGAGCTGGCCAGACTTTCAGATCGCATGCCGGCAGTCTACCGGCACTGCATCTCTCGCTCGACCAGAAAGGCCGAAAAACTCGAAATGGAGCGTGGCCACAAACAAACAGGTTGCTGTATTCTGAGCGGCGTTCCACGAATTAATTTCCCGAGTCGAGCATGGAGCCTGCATCAACAGCCACCGCACCCTCCGCCGCCGGCCCCGGGTGAGTGATTTTTTGCGCCTCCAACCCAAGGATACGAAATGCCGTTGCGACGAAACATCCTCTGTACTGCATTGCTATTGCTGCCGCTGATCTGGAGCGTCTTGGCGGCCGCTGCGGGCGACAGTGAGCCGGCCGAAACCCTGTTCGACCAGGTGCGCGTGTTTGACGGGCAATCGGCGCATTTATCCGAACCGACGCGGGTACTGGTGCGCGGCAACCAGATTGCCGCGATCGGTCCTGAAGTGAGCGCCGGACCGGCGGCGCGAGTGATCAACGGGCACGGCCATACCCTGATGCCGGGGCTGATTGATGCTCATGTACACCTGACCTTCAGTGCGCTGAGCATGCCGGAACTGATCTCGCCCGAGCTGACGCCGCAGAGGGCCCTGGAAGCCTCGGCGCGCGAAGCCGAGGCCATGCTGATGCGCGGCTTTACCGCAGTGCGCGACGTCGGCGGGCCGATTTTTGAGCTGAAAGCGGGCATTACCGCCGGGCAGTTCCCCGGCCCGCGCGTTTGGCCGTCGGGCGCCACGGTCAGCCAGACCGCAGGCCATGGCGATTTCCGCATGCCGCACGAACGCTCGCGGCGCTTCTTCGGCGAGCCCTCCCGGGCCGAGTTGCTGGGTGCAACTTTCATTGCCGACGGCCGCTCGGAAGTGCTCACCGCCGTGCGCGAAAATCTGCGTTTCGGCGCCAGCCAGATCAAGCTGATGGCCGGCGGCGGCACCTCGTCGGCCTATGATCCGATCGACGTCACCCAGTACACCTTCGACGAGATGCGCGCCGCCGTCGAGGCGGCCGAGGACTGGGGCACTTATGTCACCGTGCATGCCTACACCCCGCGCGCCATCCGCCGCGCCATCGAGGCCGGCGTGCGCGTGGTCGACCACGGCCAACTGCTCGATGAAGCAACGCTCGAGCGTATGGTCCAAGAAGACGTCTGGCTGTCGCTGCAGGTGTTGCGCGAGAGCACGCCGGACATGGACCCGCTGCGCCGGGCCAAGCGCCAGCCCATCATCGAAAACCAGCCACGGGTCTGGGAAATGGCGCGCGATCTAGGGGTGAAGCTGGCCTGGGGCACGGACTTCCTGTTCGAGCCGGACATCAATGATCAGCAAAACGAGCACATCGTGATGCTCGAGCAATGGTTCACGCCGGCCGAAGCCCTCAAGCTGGTCACCCACGATAACGCCCAACTGCTCGCGCTATCGGGCCTGCGCAGCCCCTACCAGGGTCGGCTGGGTGTCGTGGCCGAAGATGCCCTGGCCGATCTGCTGCTGGTGCGCGGCAATCCGCTGGAAAACCTCGAGTTGATCGCCGATCCCGAGCGCAATTTTGTGATCATCATGAAAGACGGGCGGATCTACAAGGATCTCACCGGCGACGAGTCTGCAAATGACACCGCTTTACTGAAGATCGCGAGATGAGGGCAGGGGTTCTTCGTCCAGCATTTTTTCGCTGAGCGCCAGCACCACGGCCTGAGTGCGGTCGGCCACACCCAGCTTGCCAAAGATGGCGGTGAAATGATTTTTGACGGTTCCTTCGGACCGGCACAGAATGTCAGCGATCTGGCGGTTACTGCAACCGGAAGCCGCCAGGCGGAAAATTTCAAGCTCGCGCGCAGTCAGCGATTCAACCCGGATCGCACCGTTGCGAAGCAACTGCAGACGCATTTGCTCTGCCTCACGACCAGCTTTTGACAACATGTCACGAGCATGCTCCAACTCTTGGCGCGATTGCTTCAATGCGCGATTGGCCGCCTGCTCGCGACGGACCAGCTGCATCATCACTGCAGCGAAAACGTTGAACAAGGTAAAAAGCAACCAAACCCGAAACCCCTGGGGCGAGCCCCAAAACCAGGTTTGGGTGACCAGTAACGGCAACGAGGCCAACATCGCTGCCAAAACAGCCAGTCGGGTTTCCACGAACCAGCTCAGCTGCGCGGACCAGATCACCATCAGGATGGCCACATAGGGCAGCGCCGTGATCAGGTACAGCGCGGTCACCGAGAGGAACTCCAGCCCGAGACAGATCCAGGCACGCCGCCTCGACGGCTCAAAACGGGTGGCGACGGCCAGCAGCGCCATCGCATAGATAACGAGCAGGCCGGCCGCGAGCACAAGCACGCCCTGGCCAACCTTTGCCTTGGACAGATCAATCAGGCTGATCGCAGCTACAGCCCCCCAGGTCAGCACAGCAACCACGGTGTCGCTGGTCACTTCCTCCACCCCGGGCAAGGAGACAACCCATTGTTTTCTTTTGCTCATTTTCCGCGGTGACGAAAGTCACTATGATTCCGAACCGGTCCCAGCCTACTCTTTCCGTCTCCAAAACGCGACCTCCAGGGAGAGATGCAATGCAACAATGGAAGCAAAAATGGGATCGATTGAGCAAGCCGGTGCGCGCGTCGCTGTGCACGATCGGCGTTGTCGTTGGCGGGGTAATGCTATTCAATTTGGGGCGAGTCATCGGTGAGGCCGTTTACCTTGCCTTCGGCACCTGATCACTGACACCGGCCAATTTCATTGATGGATAATGCCGTGTTACCGCAAAATCCTTGGAATTGCCCCATGCGCGCCATCCAGATCAGCCAGTTCGGAAACCCGGCCGACATCCGGGTCAGCGATATTGAAGCCCCGCCCGCGCCCGGTCCGGGCCAGGTGCGCCTGGATGTCCACGGCGTCGGGGTCGGGTATTTCGATGGGCTGCTGATCCGCGGCGACTACCAGATCCGGCCGGACTTGCCGTTCGTGCCGGGCAGTTCACTGGCCGGGGTGGTCGAGTCGGTCGGCGAGGGTGTCACCCATCTCAATCCCGGCGACGCCGTCGCAGCCTTCGCCCTGCACGGCGGCATGGCCGAGCAGATTCTGCTGCCGGCGACCTCTTGCGCACCGCTGCCACCGGGCATCGAGCCGGCTCATGCGGCCAATTTTTTCATTTCCTGGGCGACCAGTCTGTTCGGATTGCGCGAGATCGGCCGGTTGGCCGAGCGCGAGACGGTGCTGGTTCTGGGCGCCTCGGGCAGCACCGGCACGACCGCCATCGAATGCGCCAAGGCCCTGGGTGCGCGCGTGATCGCCTGTGCCTCGACCGCGGCCAAGCGCCAACACTGCCGGGATCACGGTGCTGATCTGGCCGTGGACTACACCACGGAAAGCTGGCGCGAGGAAGTCAAACAGGCCACGGGCAAGCGTGGCGTAGATGTTGTCTATGACCCGGTCGGCGGCGATCTGTCCGAGGCCGCACTTCGCCTGGTCGCGCCGGGCGGGCGCTTCCTGGTGGTTGGCTTCGTCACCGGCATCAGCAGCATCCCGCTGAACCTGCCCCTGCTCAAGCGCTGCTCCATCCATGGCGTGAACTGGGGCGGGACGGTGATGGCCGACCCCAGCGTGGTCGCCCCAGTCATCCGCACCCTGGCTGAATGGACGCTGGGCGGAAAAATCAACCCGGCTCCAACCAAGGCCTTCCCGCTGGAGCAGGCCGGACAGGCGTTCACTGCCTTGTTCGGCCGCATGTCCACCGGGAGCCTGATCGTGCAGCCTTGATTCGGGTTACCAATCTCCGAGTTGGATCACCGGGGCAAAGAAAATCATCAGGATAAAAGCAGCCACGGCCAGGTAGACACCAGTGCGCACCGGGTGGCGACGCAACGTCGTCCAGAAGGTCTCGACCCGACCTTCGCGTCGGGCCTGCTCAAGCTCGGCGCGCACGCGCTGGCTGCGTTCGGCCTGGTAGTCGTCCATCAGCGCGCGGGCGCGGGGATAGTCTGTGGCGTTCTTAAGCCAGATGCCGCCGGCGGTGATGCCAAACGGGCCTGCCGGGGTGGAGTAGTGCGCAATCTCGTGATCGTCCATCAATTCGGCGACCTCGTGCGCTTCGTCTTCGGTGACGTTGCGAAGATTAAGCAGTAACCTGGGCATCAGTCAGCGCTGCGCGCGGATTCCTCGGCCAGAATGGTGTCTCCGGACCCGAAACCGACCGGGGACTGGGCCGTCAGCCAGGCCAGCACGGCGTAGGCGGCGGCGTTCTGGGCCAGGTCTTCGGGGTTGATCTTGTCGAGGGTGTCGTTTTCGGTGTGGTGGTAATCGAAATAGGTGGTGCCATCCTGACGAAGGTCGACGGCGGCCATACCAAAGGGCGCCGATGGAATAAAGTCGGGCCCGCCCATGGCACGGCGACCGCCCAGTTCAATGCCCAGCGGGGCCAGTTCAGCCTGGATGGCCCGGATGACCGGCCAGGCTTCGTCGCTGACCCGCGCGGCGATCTCGTAGATGGGACCTCCGCCGAAATCGGATTCGGCACCGAGCTGGATGTTGTGGAAGTTCTCGGCGTTTTCCTCGGCCCAGACTCGGCCACCCCACAGGCCGATTTCCTCGGCAGCGAAGTAGATGATGTGGATGGAGCGATCCGGCCGGCGATCCAGGTCCAGGATCAGGCGACCGGCTTCGGTGATGATGGCAATGCCGGCGCCGTCGTCCAGGGCACCGGTGCCCACGTCCCAGGAATCCAGATGCGCGCCCAGGGCAACAATCTGCTCCGGATATTTTTCTCCGGTGATCTCGGCGATGACGTTGTGCGAGGTGTAGGCCTCGATGAATTCGGCATCGACCTCGATCAGCGCTTCGACCAGTTCACCCAGTTCGATCAGGCGCTCGAGGCGGTCGGCGTCGGGGTTCGAGATGGCCACCGCGGGCAAGGCGCGGGTGTCGGCATCAAAGCGCTGCATGCCGGTGTGGGCAAAGCGGTTCGACGAGGTACCGATGGAGCGGATCATCAGCGCCAGCCCGCCTTTCTCGGCCGCCACGCGGGCACCGATCGAGCGCGCCTGGACCGCGGGCCCATAACCTGACCCGTCGCGCGCGGGTTCCATCCGGTTGCGGATGAACACGATCCGGCCTTCGACCACGGCCGGGTCGGCGGCTTCGAGCGCGGCCAGGTCGTCAAACATCACGACTTCGCCCGCCAGTCCGCCTTCAGCCGTGGCCGGCGAGAAACCCAGGGCCAGGGTCACCATGTCGAATTCGACCGGCGAGGTGATCACGGCGCGCTCGAGATTGCGATGCCAGGTCGGGAACGTCACCGGCTGCTGCCAGACCCGGTCAAAACCGGTTTCGTTCAGAAGCTCTTCGGCCCAGGCCACGGCACGGGCATCGGCCTCGGTGCCGGGCATGCGCGGGCCGATGCGGGTGGTCAGGTCAGCGACCACGTCGAAACCACCATCGCGGGTCAGGGCCCGCTCGCGCAGTTCACGGGCAGTATTGAGGTCTTCTTCGCTGAACAGGTCGGCGGCAGCGGGAGCGATCAACAACATCGCCAGGACAAGCAGAGTACAGCTTTTCATAGTGTTCCGTTTCCTCCGAGAAACTGGGTAACGCCTTCCAGGAACATCTGGACGGCAATCGCGACCAGCAGCATACCCATCAGGCGTTCGGTGGCAATCAGGCCGCGCTGGCCGAGCAGGCGTTTGAGCAGCGGGGCAGCAAGCAAGATCACGGCCGTGGCCCCCCAGGCAGCGAGCACCGCCAGGGTCCAGATACCGAGCCGGCCTGGCTCGGCAGTGGCCAGCAGCAGCAGGATGGCCATGGCGCTGGGCCCGGCGATCATCGGCACGGCCAGCGGCACCAGGAAGGGCTCGTCATGGTCATCATCGTAGTCATCGCGCATGGAGCGGGGCACGGGGAAGATCATCTTCAGCGCGATCAGAAACAGGATGATCCCGCCGGCCACGCTGATCGAGGCCTGGCTCAGGCCGAGAAAGGCCAGCACGTATTTGCCGGAAAACAGAAAGGCCAGCAGCAGCAGTAGCGCCAGGATCAGCTCGCGGATCAGCACCCGGTAGCGACGCTCGGGCGCCACCTTGTCGAGCACGGCCAGGAAGATCGGGATGTTGCCGAGCGGGTCCATGACCACGAACAGCAAAACGGTAGCTCCAATCAGATCCATGCGGCAGAAATATCCGGTTGCGATTGTTAGGCAGGGTCAGCTTTCACTGCTGTCGGCCGAGTGTTCTGTCGGGCCGCGGGTGTTTGGTAACAGCGGCTCCAGGTGCTGCAGGGCACGCACGTACACCCGCCGTTTGAAAGAGATCACGTGGCGAACCGGGTACCAGAAATCAACCCAACGGTAATAGTCAAACTCCGGATGCGCAACACTGTCGAGGCGAAAAGCCTCATCATCGGCCAGAAATTGTAGCAGGAACCAGACCTGTTTCTGGCCAATACAGACGGGCTTCTGATAGCGACGCCGGTAGCGTTTGGGCAAACGATAGCGCAACCAGCCCGGGGTGGAACCGAGCACACGCACATGCTCGGGCCCGAGACCGGTTTCCTCGGTCAACTCCCGGTACATCGCCTCGAGGGGCGTTTCATCTGTATTCATACCGCCCTGGGGGAATTGCCAGCCGTTCTGACCGGCGCGGCGCGCCCAGAACACCTGACCATCTTCCCTGGCCAGTACGATGCCCACGTTGGGCCGAAAACCGTCCGGGTCGATCATCTCTTCCGTTTGTCGCGAACCGGCTGTGATACCGTTCCGCAAAATATTCAACTGCCTCAGATGGTAATCAATTCCTGCACCGAATGTCAGCCATGAGTTCACGCCTGGTCTGGACCGGGCTGCTCGTCCTGGTGGCGATCAGCCTGTTACTGGCGTGTGCCTGGGGCAGCGCGGGCTGGGTCTGGCCATGGACAGCCGATGAAGCCATGCAGCGGGTGGTGTTCGAACTGCGCCTGCCGCGCGCCATCGCCGCGCTGACCACCGGCTCGCTGCTGGCGGTGGCCGGCTGCCTGATGCAGGTCTTGCTGCGCAACCCGTTGGCAGACCCCTACGTACTCGGCATTTCCGGCGGTGCGGCCGTATTCGCCTTGCTCGGCATGACCCTGGGCCTGAGCTTCCTGCCGGTGCCGTTGCTGGCTTTTACCGGCGCCTTGCTGACCATGGTGGCCGTGTTCGTCCTGGGCCGCGGCAGCGGGCCCTGGAGCACAACGCGCGTACTGCTGACCGGTGTGGTTCTGGCCGCCGGCTGGGGCGCCCTGATCTCGCTGATTCTGGCGCTGGGGCCCGATGCCAGCTTGCGCAGCATGCTGTTCTGGCTGATGGGCGACCTCAGCTATGCCCAGCTGTCTGCCTGGTGGCTGCTGCCACTTCTGCTGGGGCTAGGCGCGCTGTGGCTGCGCGCACGCAGCCTGAACGTCCTGGCTGGCGGCCAAATGCAGGCCGCTCTGCTCGGCGAGTCCAGCCGCGAACGTTTTTGGGAGATCTACCTGATCGCCTCGCTGCTGACCGCCCTGGCCGTTTCGATTGCCGGTGCCGTCGGCTTTGTAGGGCTGATCGTTCCACACCTGATGCGACTGGTCGTCGGCGCCGATCATCGCCGTTTGTTGCCTGCCGCAGCCCTGTTCGGGGGTGCTTTTCTGGTCGTGGCAGACACCTTGGCCCGGAGCGCCTTCGGCGCCCGACAGTTGCCGGTTGGCGTGCTGACCGCACTGATCGGAGTGCCCCTGTTTCTCCTGCTGCTCCATCGCGCGGTCAGGATTCGCTGAATGGAGGCTGCAACTTCCGGCCCGCTACTGGCGCTCGAGCAGGTAAGCATCCGCATCGGACCGGTGGTAGTGGCCAATGACCTCAGTCTGGCAGCGCTACCAGGCCAGTTCTGGGGCGTACTTGGACCCAATGGCGTCGGCAAGACCACGCTGCTCAAAACCCTGGCCGGACTCCATCCGCACTGCCACGGCCAGATCCAACTGGAAGGACGCCCCCTGGCCACGCTGTCGCGGCGGGAAATTGCGCCTCGACTCGGCATGCTCACCCAGCACACCCGCTACGCCTTTGATGCCAACTGCGAGGAAACCGCCCTGGTGGGTCGCCATCCGCACCTGCAGGCCTGGTCCCGGGAGTCTCGCGCAGATCGCGCAATGGCACGCGAAGCACTGACCGAGCTGGGACTCGGGGATCTGGCCAAGCGCAGTTGCATGCAGTTGTCAGGCGGAGAATCGCGTCGCCTGGCGCTGGCCACCCTGCTGGTTCAGGACCCGGCCGTCCTGCTGCTGGACGAACCGACCAACCACCTGGACCCGGCCAACCAGGTCACCATTCTCAACGTGCTGGGACGGCGCGTACGCGACCAGGGCAAGACGGCCATCATGGCGCTCCACGAGGTCAACCTGGCTGCTTGTTACTGCAGCCATGTACTGTTGCTTCTTGGAGATGGTCAATGGTTGGCCGGACCTACTGCCGAGTTACTCACCGCCCGACACCTCAGTCGCCTGTATCGCTGTCGTATCCGACTCGTGGACGACGGCCAGCAGAAGGTCTTCGCTCTGGCCGGCGAACCCCAACGGTAGTGAGGAGCGAAAGCCAGCGGATTCCTCCCTCCACGATCACCTGCATCAGTATTAGCCTTGCACCATCACTTCCTGGCCGGCTCGCAGGCGCTCGTTACCGCGAATGACGACCTTGTCGCCGGCCTGAATCGGTCCGGAGACCTCGATCCATTCCCCAGCCCCGATGCCGGTGGTGACCCGGATCCGGCGCGCGGTGTTGTCCTCATCAATGATGAACACGGCGATACCGTCACCGCGCAGCACCAGTGCATCCCGCGGCACGGCCAGCACCTCACGGACATCGGCGGTAGGGATGGTCACCCGGACCGTCTGACCCACCGGCAGCCGCTCGGCCATATCAAGGCGCAACTCGAAAACATGGCGTGATTCATCCCCGACGCTGACGACGGTGCGCACCGGCGAAACCAGTTCCTCGGCCCCGACCCGAACGCCGAGTTCATCGCCGGGCTGGACGTAGCGGAAATAATTCAGCGGCGCACGCGCAACCACCTCCAGGCTATCCGGATTGACCAGGCGGACTACTCGGTTGCCCGCACCGACGCGCTCGCCGGCCTGGGCCAGGCGCTCAACAACAATCCCGGGGAAAGGCGCTGCGATCCGTGTTCTTCCGAGCTGGTCCTCTAGTTGCCCGAGCCGGCTGCGAACCACGGCCAGATCACTGGTGGCCACGTCGCGCTCGGAACGGGTCTGCTCGATCTGACTGACTGCCGCCAGATTGGTCTCGGCCAGACGCTCAAAGCGGATCAGCTCTGCCTCTAGAAAGCGAAGCCTGGCTTCGGCACGATTGATTTCCGCCGCCAACTCCTGGGCCCGAAGACGCAAACCTGTATCCTCGATTCTGGCAATGGTATCGCCCGCTTCCACCCGCGTCCCAACCTCGGCCACTTCAATCAGGCGCCCCTCCACTTCAGCCGACAAGACTGCATCAGAGCGCGACACGACAGTACCGGCGACCTGCATGGTCGGGGACATCATGGTGACCCGGGCCTCGCTGAGTTCCACCGGAGAGGCACCGCTAAACTGGGCGTGGGCTGACGGAAACAACGCCAGCGCAACCACGCCACAGACCAACCAATTCTTCATTTCATTCATCCTCATGCTGGCACCACGTCCCCGGAGGGTGTGCGAACCTTGTCTTCATTGACCCGCAGCAAACTGGGCAGCAGGATCAGGGTAAACAGCGTGCTCAGCGCCATGCCGCCAACAATCACGGCGGCCAGACCACGGTATAACTCGGTGCCGGCGCCCGGCAGCAACAGCAGCGGCAGCATCCCGAACAGGCTGGTGAACGTACTCATTAATATGGGCCGCAGGCGCAAGCGAACCGACGTTTCCACCGCTTCGCGACGGCTGAGACCATCGCGTTCGCCGTCACGCGCTCGATAGACCAGCAAAATCGCGTTGTTGACCACCAGACCGAGCAAGATCACGAAGCCGATCATGGTCAGCATATCCATGGCCTGCCCGGTCACCATGCCGGTGATGCGCAGAGCGATGATGCCGCCGACCGTCGCCATCGGGATGGTCAGCAACACCAGCACCGAATCACGGAAGGATCGGAACAGAGCCGAGATCAACAAGTACAGGATCACGATCGCCAGTAAAAAACTGCCGCTGAGATTGCGCAGGGTCTCGCCGAGTGCCTCGGCCGTGCCGCGATAGGCAATCACGCCATCGGCCGGCAATGCGGCCCGCAACTGCGGCTCCACCTCGCGGCGCAACGTCTCGAGGGCGGTTTCCATTGGCATGCCAGAAGGCGGAGTCACCTGCAGCGACAGCGTCCGTCGCCGGTCGACGCGGCGGATCTGGTTGGGCCCGGCGGTCAACTCCAGGCTGGTCAACTCACCCAGCGTGGCGACCCGACCGGAGGGTGTGTGCAAAGGCATGGCCATCAGTTCTTCGGGCGTCAGCCAGGCTTCCCCGCGCAGGATGACGTCCAGCCGTCGGTCGCCGTCAAAGTAATCGCCCAGAAATGCGCCATTACCCAGCGCCCGGGTCAGCGTGGCTACATCGCTACGAGTCCAGCCCAGTTCGGCGATCCGCCGGTCATCCGGTACCAGGCGCAGTTCCGGTTCGGCCAGCTCCAGGCCGGGCTGCGGCCGTACCGTCGCCCCGGGCAGGGCCTGTTGAATAAGGCCGAAGCCGATCTGTCCGGCCTCGAGCAGTTCCTCCACGTCGCCCGCCTGCAGATCGACGTCAATCCTGCGGCTACCCCGACCACCAAAAATCGGCGACCGGTTGGCCCGACCAAAAGTATCGGGAAAGCCAGTCAGAATCTCACGGTTGACGATGTTGAGCAGCTCGTCGACATCCTCATCGCGCTCGGCCCGAATACCGAAAAATGCACCGGTGCCGAAAAACCCGAGGAAGCTGTTGCGGATCTTGGGCTGCTTTTCTCCCTCCAGGTACGGAATCAGTCGTTCGTTGATGACTTCAACCAGTTCCCGCTCAGCCGTGTCCGGCCCCATGCCCGACGGGGTCTGGATGAATCCGAAGATGAAGTTGCGCTGTCCTTCGGGCAGGTAGTCGGCCGGCGGCAGCAGCAGCGATCCAACCAGAATCGGCACCATGGTCAGGCCGGCAATCCAGCTCCACCGACGGCGCGGGGTATCGGTCAGGCGCATGATCACGCCGGTTGCAGCCTGCCACCACGAAGCCTTGCGGTCCGTCATCTGAGCATCGCCCAACAGACGATAGCTAGCGGCTGGCAGAACCAGGATCGCGACCAGCAGCGAGCAGATAATGGCCGCAGAAATCACCACCGCAAGGTCGGCAAACAACTGTCCGGCCTCGTCCTGCAGAAAGACCACCGGCACGAAAATCGCCACCGTGGTGGCCGTTGAGGCCAGCAGAGCACCATATACCTGGCCGGTGCCGCGGTCGGATGCCTCCAGCGGCGACCGCCCCATCTCGCGCTGGCGGACAATGTTTTCCAGCACCACGATGGCCGCATCGAGCACCATCCCGACCGCGAAGGCCAGCCCGGCCAGCGAAATCACGTTCAGGGTGCGGCCGGCACCATCCAGCACCAGGAAGGCGAAACAAAGACACAGCGGAATCGCCAGGGCCACCATCAGCGTCGCGCGCATCTTGCGGAAGAACCACCACAACACCACGATCGCCAGACCCATCCCAAGCAGCAGGTTGGTCGCGACCATGGCGATCGACTGGCGGATGTAGATCGTGTCGTCTGAAACCTGGGTAATCGAAAGACCGGCCGGGTCCAGGTGGGTCTGGCGCAGTTCCTCGACTGTCTGTTTGATTTCGGCCATTACCTCCAGCACGTTCACACCGGGCTCGGCGATCACGTTCATTGAGATCGAGGGACCGCCGTTCTGGGTCATGACGCCGCTGGAGTCGCGCATCGTGCGCTCTACCGTCGCCACGTCACCAAGAAAAACCGGACGCCCGTCCCGCCAGTCCAGCACCAGGTTCTGTAGGTCGGCCACCTCGTACTGACCGGCAAAGCGCAGCGTAAACTGGCGCCGTCCCACCTCCTGGAACCCGCCCGAGACATCCGCGTTCTGGCCCAGGCGCTGCCCGATGCGGGTCAAATCCACCCCGATCGCCGCGGCGCGGAAAGGGTCAAAAGTAACCCGGATTTCAAACGGGCGACCGCCGCGCGGGTTGGCCGAGGACACGCCCGGAATCCGTTCCAGCCGCTCCTTGATGATTTCGTCGACGAAATCCTGATACTCGATGATCGGCCGGAGATTACCCTCCAGCGGGCGGATGGCAAACCACGCGATCGTGTCGCCGAACTGATCCGAGCCGACACGTACGGTTGGTTCGCTGGCATCGGCCGGGTAGCGCGGCACCTGGTTGAGTCGGTTGATGACCTCAATGAGCGCCCGGTTGAGATCAACGTTGACGTCGAACTCCATGTTGATCGACGCCCGCCCCTGGCGAGCGGTCGATGTCATGCGCTGCAGACCCGGCACGTCGCGCAGCTGGTTTTCCTGCGGCTCCAGGATCTCGCTTTCCACTTCGCTCGGCGCGGCGGCACGCCAGCCGGTGCTGATGCTGATGGTAGGCCGATCGATGTTGGGCGTTAGCTGAATTGGAAGGCGCGACAGGCTGATCAGCCCGAAAATAACCAACAGAATACAGCCGACTGCCACGGCAACCGGATTGCCCAAGGCCAGACGCGTTAATGGCACTGAAATTACCTCCTCAACCTGACATTCAAGATTAGCAGACCCGCATCATCACTCTGTCAACGACTTTTGTGAAGGAGCAAAGTGATTGCAGAAGTCCCGGCCACAGAGATTTTCGGGGTGCGCTGCGGATCCAAATATGAGACGATTCGAAAGTAGCGCTCCCGGAAGGCAAACTTGCATCCAATCGATGTCATTGTTGTTACCGTGCTGGCCCAAGCCCTGGCGGCGCTGGTTCTGGCCGGGTTGCTGTGGTTGTTCCAGCGGTCTCGCGAGTACCGCTACCTGAAACTGCTGGCACTTTCCTTTCTGACCCTGAGCCTGCATCTGGGTTGCCTTTCCGTCGCGTTGCAGATCGGCCAGCACGGCGCCCCGGCCAGTCGCCTGCATGATCTGTTCGAAGCGCTGGCCCTGATCGCTTTGTTTCCCTCCCTTGCATGGCTGAGCATCGGCCTGCTGAACGCGCTCCGCCAGCGCCCGACCGCCCGGCGGAAAGAATACGGATTGGTTGGACTGGCCGCGATCGCCGGAGCCGGACTGGGGCTGATGGCAGTCACGACCACCGACCCTCTCAGCACCTACATCCTGCGCGTTTCGATTCCGTACGGCATCGCCGCAGCGGTCTTCCTGGGCCTGAGTTGGCACCTCAACCGGGCCCAACCGAATACTTCGGCCCTGATCAGCCCGATCCTGGGCGTCACGGCCTTTGGCCTGATGGGCCTGTTCCTGCTCTCCCTAAGCACCCGCAGTCTCTTTCTGGTCCTCGACGGCCAGTCGCCGTTTCAGTCGCCATTTGTCGCACTGCTCGGTCTGCTTGCGCTGGGTCTGGTCGGACTGAGCATCGTCATCTGGCTGCTGGAAAACGAGCAGGAGAAAGCCCGCCGCGCTCACCAGAAAGCGGCTTCGGCAGAACAACGCCTGCGCTTCGTCAGCACCCATGATGCGGCTACCGGCCTGCCAAACCGAAGGCAGTTCCAGAATCAGCTCAGCCAGGAAATTCTGCAGTCGCAGGAAAACAGCGAGCGACGGGTTGCGGTTCTTGCGCTGGGCATCCATCGATTCAAGGACATCAGCGAAGCGGTCGGATGGCAACGTACCGAAGACATGATGAATGACCTGACCCGGCGCATTCGCGACAAGTTGCCAGGACATTTCACACTCGGCCGGATTGGCGAGCGCGACTTCATCGTGATGATGCCCAATCTGCGCCGACCGGATGCAGCCATTGCCCATGCGCACAAGATTCTGGCGCGTATTCGGCTGCCGTTCGAGATCAGGGGCCAGCGCGTTTTTCTGGCTGTCAGCGGCGGCCTGAGCATCGGGCCCGATCACTCCGATGACGCCGTCACGCTGGTCAACCAGGCCCATCGAGCCCAGCTCCGATCGGCCTCGGCCAGTGAGCAACTCACCGTGCACGATGCCGGCGATCGAACCATGCAACCGGGAGACCTGGTTCACAAGGAAACCGACTTGCGACGAGCCTGCGAGGAAGACCAGTTTGACGTCTACTATCAGCCGCTGGTCAGCATTCGCAAGCGCTGCATCGTGGGTTTTGAGGCGCTGCTGCGCTGGCACCATCCGACGCGCGGACTCCTCGGCCCGGATCATTTTCTGCAGGATGCGGCATCACTGGGGCTGCTCGAAAGGATTGAAGAGCAGGTGTTTACCAAAGCGCTGACCCAGTTGGCTGACTGGCACAGTGACTTGTCGCTCGCCCCGGTCAGCGTGGCGATCAACCTTTCGGCCGAGCGGTTCCAACAGCCCGATCTGCCCGACCAGATGGTCGAACTCTGCCGCACCCACGGCGTCAGCCCGGGCTACCTTGATCTCGAACTGACCGAGAATGCCGCCATCACCGACTTCGAGGCAGGGCTCGATACGATCGGCAGGTTACGCGAACACGGTATCCAGGTCAGCCTCGACGACTTCGGCACCGGATACAGCGCCCTGGCGCATCTCCAGCGTCTGCGGGTCAACTACGTGAAACTGGATCGTTCGTTCGTGCATGGCATTGACCACGACAAGCATCAACACGCGTTGACCCACGCGATCATCGAGCTGATCCACAGTCTCGGAATGCCGGTGCTGGCCGAGGGAGTCGAAACCCGCAGCCAACTGCAGCAGCTGATTCAATGCCGGGTGGACTACGCGCAGGGATTCCTGCTGGGCCGCCCGCGGCCGGCAATCGACTACCAGACGCTGCTGGAAAAAAAATACATCACCGCGCTCTGATTCAGCGCTGATTCGGTTCCGATCCGGATTGCAGTTCCCGTTGAATGCGCTGGATGCGCTGCTGCTGCAGCGCCCGGGCAATCGCCGGGCCCTCCAGGCCTTGTGCCGCCAACCTGCCGCCGTTGATTTCTCCAGCCGCAGCCGCCGCCCGCACTAGCAGATCGGCCTGGGGGTATGCTCTGGCTTCGCGTCCAAGGCGCCCTGTGTAGTCAGCCTGACAGGCCAGCAAGAAGGGAGCCAGCCGCTGCGGGCGACGAAAGACGTCGATCCGCTCGAGTAGTTGCAGCACTTTGCCCGGGCGCATCTGCTCGACCTGATGAACCTTGAGATGCAGTTCTCCGACCAACAGCGCCAGCTCGCGGCAGGCGTTCGGCACCCGCAGCCGCTCGCACAGCTTGCGGATCAATGCCAGACCGCGCCGCTCGTGCCCATGATGGGCTGGCAGGAGATCCGGAGGGCTGAGCGCTTTACCCAGATCATGAACCAGGGCGGCAAACCGAACCGGCAGATCGCCGCCAAGTGCGGCAGCCTGGTCAAGCACCAGCAGCACGTGGCGGCCGGTATCGATCTCCGGATGATGACGGGCAGGCTGCGGGATGCCGAACAGCGCATCGACTTCCGGTAACACCACGGCCAGTCCGCCGGTCTCGCGCAGCACTTCGATAAAGCGTGCAGGCCGCTCGTGCATCAGCGCCCGACTCATTTCCTGCCAGACTCGTTCAGCAACGAGATGTTCGGTCTCACCGTCGCGCACCATCTGGCGGCACAGATCCAGAGTGGCATCGGCGATTGCGAAATCATCAAAGCGGGTGGCAAACCGAGCCAGGCGCAGAATACGTACCGGGTCTTCCCGAAACGCGTCAGACACGTGGCGCAGGCGACCGGCACGCAGGTCCACACAGCCATGAAATGGGTCAATCAGCCGGCCGTCCGGCGCCGCAGCCATGGCGTTGATGGTCAGATCGCGCCGGGCCAGGTCCTCCTCCAGAGTCACTTCCGGACCAGTGCGAAAAACAAAACCTCGATAGCCGCGACCGTGCTTGCGTTCGGTCCGGGCCAGCGCGAACTCATCACCGCTGTCGGGGTGCAGGAATACCGGAAATTCCCGCCCCACGGGACGGAAGCCGCGCCGCAGCAATTCCTCGGGCGTGCTGCCCACGACCACGAAATCGCGATCCCCGGCCGGCAGACCGAGCAGGCGGTCGCGCACGGAACCGCCGACCTGATACACCACCAGACCGTCAAGCCTGGCGTCGGCAGCCTGTTCCCATTCCAGTCCGGAGGTCATTACTGGATTGTACTGTCGAAGCGCTTAGCCGCCGGGACAGTGGAATTCGCCCACCGAGGCGTTCTGACCCGGCAGAAGGTAACGGGCCAGAACCTGGGGCGACCGCCCCAGCTGCCACTCATAAATCGTGGCAAAAGCCAGCACGCGGGGCACGTAGTCGCGCGTCTCGAAGAAGGGCAGCGTCTCCAGCCAGACATCCGGATCAGCGGCCGGACGTTCTGCTTCCCAGCGCGCAACCGCGTTAATTCCGGCGTTGTAGGCGGCCGCAACCCGGATCCAGTCACCGGAGTAGCGTGCCTGCAATTCAGCCAGGTGGGCGATGCCGAGCGGCAGATTGACCGCCGGATTCAGCAGATCGCCGGATCCGTTGTAACCCAGCCCGTTGCGTTGCGCCACCGCGCGCGCCGTCCCGGGCATCAACTGCAGCAGGCCGCGCGCGCCAGCCGGCGACAAGGCGTCGGGCTGCATCGCCGACTCCGCCCGCATCAAGCCATAAATCAACGCCGTATCGACCTGCCAGCGATCCCCGTAGCGGCTGACCCGGCCTTTCTCGATCATGGGAAATCGCCAGGGATAGGCGCGCATGGCACCCACGGCGCCGAGAGCGGCAATGGCTCGATCTTGCCAACCCTGGCCGGCCGCCAGCAGCGCGGCCTGGCGCCGTTCTTCATCGCCGAGCCGCCGCCAGACCGCAGACCACGTCCTCCGCGCATGGTTCACCAGGCCCACCGCATGCAGTTCCAGGGCGCGCTCAAATTCGGCATCGCGCATCAGACGCCGCTGCCGAGCCGCGTCTACAGGCAAGTCTTGGGGGCAAAGACTGAAATCCTGCTGTAACCGGGCGGCGGCCAGAAATCCGTAGAAGGTTGCATCGCCGGCCAGTGATCCGAACGCCAGCGCGGCTTCCGGGCGGCCCATTTCCGCCAGCGCCCGACCGCGCCAGTAGCGCCAGCGCGCCTGGCCCTGCTCGGCCAGACTCATAGCCTGGATACTGGCAAGCACCTCGGCCCAGGCCCCATGCGCCATGGCGGCCCGGGCACGCCACTCCAGTATTTGCTGGTCGCGCGCAGAGGCCGGCAAGGCATCAATGGCCGCGACCGCGCCTCGATCCAGCGCCACGGCCCGGAACAGGGCAATCTCCCGGGCGATGGTCGCCCGCTCCCCGGCGCTGAAATCAAAGCGACTGGACAGTGCGGCCCAGGTTCGATCGGCACGCTGCCAATCTGTGCGCGCCAGGCCGATCAGCGTATCCTGAACCAGGCGGCGGGCCTGGGCGCTGTCGGACCAGCGCCGCGATTCGTTCATGAGCCTCTGCGGCTGGGCCTGCACCAGCAGCCAGCGATCGGCCCAGGCGCGCTGTTCGCGGACCAGGTAACGGCGCAGATAACGAGCCAGCCCGGTCTGGCCTGCATCCATGGCCAGCCCGAACCGCGTCCAACCCTGGTCTGTGGTCGGAAAACCGCGTTTGCGCCACCAGTCAAAGGCCGGATCACAAATCGAGGTCTGTGATCGTCCGACCAGCCACAAGCCGGCAATGCGTGCCTCCAGACCATCATGTCGGCCCGCGGCGATGTCGGCCCGGGCTAGCCAGCACTGCACCTGGACATCACTTGCCCCGCGACCGTACTGAGCCAGCGCAGCGAACTCTCCGCGCTGGCCTAGGCTGCGCAACCAGGCCGTCTCAAGGCCGGGGGCAAACGACCAGTCGCGGTAGCGGGCAAGGAAACGAGTCATGTTGTCGGTCGCGACCTCGTCCAGAGTCTGGCGCTTGAGTTCGAACTCCAGGTACGGGGTCAAACCATAGTCCGGCATGGCGTTAATCGCCGCGCGCAAAGTCGCCCGGTCTGCGCGAGCCGCCGCTTCCCAGGCCTGAACGAAGCGCTCTCGATCGCTTGCCGGTTCGGCACAGGCCGGCCCGGCCACCAGCACCGCGGCCCACAATAGCCAGAACCGAATCATCGTACTTGCCATGCAACGCCCGCCTGTTTCAATATGCCTCCATTGTCTCGCCAATC
Source organism: Gammaproteobacteria bacterium (assembly GCA_003565625.1). GTDB lineage: Bacteria > Pseudomonadota > Gammaproteobacteria > Xanthomonadales > Wenzhouxiangellaceae > Wenzhouxiangella. The sequence continues at coordinate 3,354 of PXBD01000027.1, read as the reverse complement.
CGTGTTGACCAACAAGTGCTCTTTCTCCTCCTGATGCTCGCCGCCACCGGAGTGGTCGCCGGCATACTCGCCGGACTGCTGGGGATCGGCGGCGGCCTGGTGATCGTGCCGGCGCTGACCTTCATCCTGCGCAGCCAGGGCGTGGAAACCGATTTGGCGGTGCCGGTCGCCATCGCCACTTCTCTGGCTACCATGCTGCTGACCTCGGCCAGTGCCGTGTGGTTCCACGATCGCCGCGCGGGCGTTCACTGGCCAACCGTGGCCCGGCTCGCGCCCGGGGTCGGGCTGGGCGCGCTGGCAGGCGCCTGGATCGCGACGTTGCTGCCCGGTCTCTGGCTGGGACGGATTTTCGCCCTGCTTGCCGCCATCATCGGCATTCGGATGCTGCTCAACCTGAAACCGCGGCCGGGCGATCAGGCGCTGTATCCCCGAGCATGGCCGGTGGCCGGGCCGGCCATCGGGGCGCTTTCTGCCGTCATGGGCATTGGCGGCGGCAGCTTCAACGTTCCCTACCTGGTGCGCTGTGGCTTTGCGCCCGTGCGCGCGGTCGCCATTGCCTCGGCCTGCGGCTGGCCCATCGCCCTGGGCGGCGTTACCGGGTTTGTCGCCGCCGGCTGGGGAGAGCACCTTTTAGGCTGGAGCATTGGATATCTGTATGGACCCGGTGTTCTGGTCATCGGCCTGTTTGGCGCTGCGGCCGCACCGCTGGGGGTAGCTCTTGCCCATCGACTGCCGGCCGACCGCCTGCGCCGCATCTTCGGTCTGCTACTAATGCTGGTCGCGATCCGAATGCTTTGGTAGGTTGACGTCGGCATCGAGATTCAGCCGCATGGCCAGCGGCCGATGATCGGAAAACCGGGCAGAAAGCGCGTTGAGTTCGGCGACGTCCATGCAGGGCGAGACCAGGATGTGATCAATGGAGCGCTGCGGTTTCCAGGACGGGAACGTCATCACCTCGCCGGCCGGCATGATCAGTCCGGCATGATCGCAGAACTCGCGCAACTCTCTCGAGCCCGGACCGGTGTTGAAGTCACCCATCACCACCACGTTGGGATATTCCCTGACCAGGCCCGATAGATAGCGCAACTGCTGGGACCGCGCCCGGCGACCCAGCGCCAGGTGCAAAACGATCAACCAGAGTGCCCGTGGACCCTCTCCAAAGCGGGCGATCAAGGCGCCGCGACCGGGAATGGCTCCGGGCAGGCGGTGCTCTTCGACCAGGCTGGGCTCGATACGGCTGAGCAAGCCGATGCCGGCATGCGCCAGCACGCCGACCTTTCGATTTCCGCGATAGTGCCAGTAAGGGAAGCCGGCATGGGTGGCCAGGTACTTGGCCTGGTTCAGGAAACCGGAGCGCAAACTGCCACAATCGACCTCCTGCAGGGCGACAATGTCGTAGTCGCCCAGCAGCTCGGCAATGGCATCCAGATTGGCAATGCGCTGGTTGTTCGGCAGCAGCTGCCGCCAGCTGTGGGTCAGGTAGTCACGGTATTTGCCCGTGGTCGTACCAGCCTGGATGTTATAACTCAGCAGCCGCAACTGCCGAGACCCGGCGGGCATCGGAACTTCAGTTGGCTTCGGCGCTGCCGTCAGCATCAAGGGTCAGCGTCTGCGACTCGCGCTCGATCAGGTAATCGACCGCGGCCAGCATTTCCTGATAACTGTTGAAGTCGGTGGGACTCAGCCGCCACTTGCCCTGCACAATCATGCTCGGCGTGCCGCGCACTCCGTAGCGCATGATCTCGTTGCGGTTGCGGCGCATGCGCCCGTCGACGGCAAAGGACTGCGAGGTATTGACGAACTCTTCGATTTCAATCCCGAAGTCCGTATACACGGCAGCGATATCTTCGATGCTGCGAAACTGGCGCCGCTCGTCGTGCAGCGCCTTGAAAATGGCCTCGTGCGCATCTTCTCCCAGGCCCAGCACATCAGCCGTGTAATACACCCGGGCGAACACTTCCCAGCCTGGCTGCAACCCCACCGGCAAATGGCTCAAAACGACATGGTCCGGCAAATCCTCCGACCAGCGGGATATGATCGGCAGGAAGCTGCGGCAGGCGGGACAGGGGTAGGCAAAGGCCTCAATGACCTCGACGCGATCAGTTGGCGGCGTGGCCGGCGAGCCAATGGCATGGAAATGCCGGCCTTCCTCGAACGACTGGGCAACAGCGCTGGTCGCAAAACCGCTCCACAGCAGGCAGCAGGCCGTCAGCGTCACGAAACTGAGTCGAATCATCATGCATCTCCCTATTGGTATGGTCACATCAGCAGAACAGGTCTACTGACCCGCCGGCCGGGATTCGGTTCCGCGGTCAGCGGCTGGCGGTTGCGTCAAAACGGGCCTGGTGGAGGCCCTCGATGTAAGAGCTGACGGCCTCGATGTCTTCGTCGCTGAGGTTGCGCGCCACCGCGACCATGATGTGACTGTATGGATCGTCCTCGCCGTTGTGCTCACCGGCGCGGTAGCGCTGCAGCCGGTCAGCAGTGTAGTCGGCGTGCTGGCCGCGCAATTTGGGGTAGTGGGCGCCCGGAATGCCGTCTCCGGCGGGCCCATGACAGCCGGAACAAGACGGAATCCCTGCGCCATGATCTCCGGCCTGGTAAAGACTGCGCCCGCGCGCCACCAACTCTTCGTCGGCCACGCCCGGATCGACCTCAAACTGCGCGTAATGGGCCGCGATGTCCCACAAATCCTGATCCGATAGGTTCATTACCATCGGGTACATTTCCGGGACGTTGCGTTTTTGCTCGCGAATCAGAATCGACTGCCGGGCGGCGTAGTCCGGATGCTGGCCGGCAATTTTGGGCCATTCAGGTACCACGCTGTTGCCATCCTGCCCATGGCAGGCGGCGCAAATTTCAGCCAGCCCGGCCCCGCGCTCGGCATCGCCGGCGGCCCACAGGGCGGTCGGGGCCAGAATCAAAACCACCATTATCCTAGCAAGCATTCCAGAAGTACTCCGTTCGACCAGGTCAGCAACCTGATATTATCGCTTTTTTGACGTGACCCTATCCAGTCCATGTTCACACCGCACCAGATGTTTCGCCGGGCAGTGTATCTGGACAGCGTCCACAACCCGTCGCAACTGCCGCCAGACCAGGGCATTGAAGTTGCGATCGCGGGCCGCTCCAACGCGGGCAAATCCAGCCTGATCAACCGCCTATGCGACCAGAATGCCCTGGCCAGGACCAGCAAAACCCCGGGCCGAACCCGGCAACTGGTGTTTTTCCAGCTTGACACGGATCGCCATCTGGTCGACTTGCCGGGCTACGGCTATGCCAAGGTGTCCGGCGAGCTGAAAAAACACTGGCAAGGCCTGATTCAGACCTACCTCGACCGGCGCCGGGCGCTGG
>PXBD01000004.1 GCA_003565625.1 Gammaproteobacteria bacterium | reverse complement strand
TGGAAACCGGGCATTTCTTCGGCACCGATTCGATCGGCCGCGACCAGTTCGTGCGCACCATGTACGGCGGGCGCATGAGCCTGATGGTCGGCCTGGTCGCCACCGGGGTGGCGTTGGTCATCGGCGTGGCCTGGGGCGCGATTGCCGGCTTCGTCGGCGGACGGGTCGACAACGTCATGATGCGCATCGTCGACATCCTCTACGCGCTGCCGTTCATGTTCCTGGTCATTCTGCTGATGGTGGTGTTCGGGAGGAACATCCTGCTCATCTTCGTGGCCATCGGCAGCTATATCTGGCTCGACATGGCGCGTATCGTGCGCGGGCAAACACTCAGTCTCCGGCAAAAGGAATTCGTCGAGGCCGCGCAGGCGCTGGGGGTGCGATCCTGGGTCATCATCTGGCGCCACATCGTGCCCAACCTGCTCGGCATCGTCGCCGTCTACGTCACCCTGACCGTGCCCAAGGTGATCCTGGTCGAGAGTTTCTTAAGCTTCCTTGGGCTAGGCGTACAGGAGCCCAACACCTCCTGGGGGGCGCTGGTCAACGCCGGCGCCCAGGACATGGAATTCGCCCCCTGGGGCCTGTTCTTCCCCGCCCTGTTCCTGGCCGCCACGCTGTTCTGCCTGAATTTCCTGGGTGATGGTTTGCGCGATGCGCTCGACCCGAAGGACCGCTGATCGTGGTTAGCAAAGGAAGGATTCAACCGCAGATGAACGCAGATACACGCAGATTGAAAAGCTCTTTTTTTATCCGCGTTCATCGGCGTTCATCTGCGGTTTCCTGTGCTTTTTCGGGCCTCGGGTCACGCACGGGGGATGAACGATGAGCAGCCGGCCGCTGGTCCGTATTGATGGCCTGACGGTCGATTTTCATACCGAGGACGGGCGCGTTCGGGCGGTCGAGAATTTGAGTTTCGACATTCCCAAGGGCGGTACGGTGGGGCTGGTCGGCGAGTCGGGTTCGGGCAAGAGCGTGACCGCGATGACGCTCATGCGCCTGATTCCGACGCCGCCGGGCGAGATCAGCGCCGGCACCATCGACTTCGATGGCCAGGATCTGCTCAAGCTCTCGGAAAGCCAGATGCGCCGCATCCGCGGCAAGCGCATCGGCATGATCTTCCAGGAGCCAATGACCAGCCTGAACCCGGTCTTTCGCATCGGCGAGCAGGTCGCCGAGGTATTGCGCCAGCACGAGGGCCTGTCCCGGAAAGCCGCGCGCGATCGCACCCTGGAGCTGCTCGATCAGGTCGGCCTGCCGCGTCCGAAACAGCTGATCGACAGCTATCCGCACCAGCTTTCCGGCGGCCAGAAGCAGCGCGTGATGATCGCCCAGGCGATGTCCTGCGAGCCGGATTTGCTGATCGCCGACGAACCCACCACTGCCCTGGACGTGACCATCCAGAAGCAGGTGCTGGATCTGATGGGCGAACTCCAGGCGAAATACGGCATGAGCCTGCTGTTCATTACCCACGACCTGGGCGTGATTGCCGAGGTGGCTAACCAGGTCGTGGTCATGTACCGCAGCCACAAGGTCGAACAAGGCGAAACCGCGGCGCTGTTCCATGGCGCCGAACCCCCCTACACCCGCGGCCTGATCGCCTGCCGGCCGGCCCTGGACAGCAACCCGCGCCGGCTGTTGACCGTGGCCGATTTCATGACTCCGGAGGGAACGCGCCTGGAGGTGACCAAAGAACGGCTGGCGCCGCAGGTCAAGCGGACCGAGGCCGAACTGACCCAGGCCCCGGCGCTGGTCGAAGTGCGCGATCTACAGACCTGGTATCCGGTCACCGGCGGCCTGTTCGGCAAGGTCGTCGACCACGTCCGCGCCGTCGACGGGGTCAGCTTGACCATCCGTCGCGGCCAGACCTTCGGCCTGGTCGGCGAATCCGGCTGCGGCAAAACGACGCTCGGCCGCAGTCTGCTGCGCCTGGTCGAGCCCACCGCCGGGCAGATCCTGTTCGACGGTGAGGAGGTCACCGCCGCGGACGAAACCACGCTGCGGCGCCTGCGCAAGCGCATGCAGATTATCTTCCAGGATCCGTATTCGTCACTGAACCCGCGCATGACTGTAGCCGACATCCTGCTCGAAGCGCTCAAGGAGTACAAGCCGCAGGCCAGCCGCGCCGAACACCGCGACGCCGCGCGCGAACTGCTGGCCAAGGTCGACCTGCCGCCCAGCCACATGGGCCGCTACCCGCACGAATTTTCCGGCGGCCAGCGCCAGCGCATCGGGATTGCCAGAGCACTGGCGGTCAACCCGGAATTCCTGGTCTGCGATGAATCGGTCTCGGCGCTGGATGTCTCGGTTCAGGCTCAGATTCTCAACCTGCTGCTGGACCTGCAGGAAGAGTTCGGCCTGACCTACCTGTTCATTTCCCACGACCTGAGCGTGGTCAACTTCATCTCCGACTACGTCGGCGTGATGAACCAGGGCCGTTTGATCGAATACGGCACGGCCGAGCAAATCTACACCCAGGCCGAAAAGGATTACACTAGGAGGCTGCTGGCGGCAATCCCCAGGGGGCTCTGACCATGACCCGACAACCTTGCGTTTGGCTTCTTTCGGCCTATCATGCCGACAGCCATGCAGCCTGGGCCGATTGGCTGAGCGAGCGTTTCCGCAACATCGATTGGCAGGTTCGGACGCTGCCGGGACGCCACTTCGCCTGGCGCATTCGGGGCAACCCGTTGAGCTGGCTGGACGAACTGCCGCAAGCACAACCGGACCTGATTCTGGCCACCTCCATGGTCGATCTGGCCACTCTCAAGGGTCTGCATCCACGATTGCATGGCGTGCCCTGCTGGCTGTACTTCCACGAAAATCAGTTTGCCTATCCCACCAGTGAGCGACAGTTCCGCAGCCTGGAGCCGTGCATGGTGCAACTGTATGCGGCGCTCGCTGCAGACCGGCTGTTATTCAACTCGCGCTTCAATCGGGACAGCTTTCTTGACGGCATCGAAACCATGATGGCGCGCCTGCCGGATCATCTGCCGACCGGGCTTCGTAGCCGGCTGGGATCGCGCAGCAGTGTCCTGCCGGTGCCCATCCAGGCGCTGGAAGTGGCCGAAGACCGCGATCATGACCTGATCGTCTGGAATCATCGCTGGGAGTACGACAAGGCCCCCGAACGGTTTGCCGATGCCCTGATCGCAGTAGCCGAGCGCGGCCAGGACTTTCGGCTGGCGCTGCTGGGCAAGCGCCCTCGGCGAGCACCGCCGGCGCTGGCGCGAATCCGCGCGCGTCTGGGTCCGAGAATTGTTGCCGACGGCCACTTGCCGCGCGCCGACTACGAGGCACTGGTGGCCCGCGCCGGCATCGTGATCAGCACCGCCATCCACGAGTTTCAAGGCTTGAGCGTTCTGGAAGCCGCCAGCGCCGGGGTGCGGCCGCTGGTGCCCGACGCGATGTGCTATCCAGAACAGTATCCGACCGAGTACCGCTATGCCGCGGACGAGCCCGACGCCCTGAGCAATCACCTGTTCGACTGGCTGAAAAAAGGGCTGCCGGAGTCCGTCCAGCCGGATGGCTGGCTGGCGCCCACGCTGGGACCCCGGTGGGAATCCCTGCTGATGTCCGGTATCTCTGATCTCCGCCAGCAGTGACTGGGGCCGTACGGCCGTGGCCACAAAGCGCGAGTAACGAATAAAGCTTACCGCTGCCTCGTGGCTCGAACCTTCGATGGTGCTGGCTATACTGGGCCTTCGCTCTATCGGATCGTCACCATGAACCAGGACTTCATCAAGCTGCTGGCCGCCTGGGCGCTGTTTCACGAGAGCGCCGACGAGGGCTGGAAATCGGCCGTGGCGCGCGGTCAGGCGCAGCAGCCCGGCAGCATGGGCGATGGCCCCGAGGCTTTTGTCCAGGGGCTGGCGGCGCTGGTCGACGAAGAAAAGGAAAAGCTCAAGACACGCCTGGCCGGAGAGGGTGATTCGGTGGAAGCAGCGCCTGGCCCTGACTTGAGCGAGCGCCTGGATACACTGGCCTTCGAACTGCGCGAGTTGCGCGGCTGCGTGGAGTCATTACAGGCCTCGGTGGATGGCCTGGCCGCGCGTCGCGATGAATGAAGCGCGGGGTCGAAGGGGCCGGCAGCTGTTCATTGCCGGCCTGAAGTGTGCGCTGCGTATCGCCTGGAAAACCCGATTCGGCCTGATGCCCGGCCACCGGCGGCGATGCACCATAGCGCGCGAGGTGCGCTTGCTGTGCGAGCGCCTGGGGCCGGCCTTCATCAAGCTCGGTCAGCTGGCCTCGGTCCGCCCGGACGTGTTCGCCCCGGAAACCATCTTCGAGCTGGAACAGCTGCAGGACCGCGTGGGGGCGGTCTCAGTCGGCGCGATTCAGACCGTGCTGAAGCAGGAACTGGGAGCCGAGGTCGATGCGCTGTTGGATGACTTCGAGGATGAAGCCGTTGCCGCCGGTTCCGTCGCCCAGGTACACCGCGCCCGGCTGGCCCGTGCCTACCGCCCCGTCACCGGTCCGGAACTGCCGGCCGGCACGCCGGTGGCGATCAAGGTCCTGCGCCCCGGCATCAAGGCCCTGATCGCGACCGACCTGGCCATCGCCCGACGCTGGGCCGGACGCCTGAATCGCTGGCGTCGGCTGGCGCGCTGGCGGCCGGCCGCGCTGATGGAGGAGTTCAGCGCCATGCTGGAGCGCGAACTGGACCTGCGCAACGAAGGCCGCACCGCCGATCGCTTTGCGCGGGATTTCGCCGCCGACCCGTATGTGATCGTGCCGCGCGTGGTCTGGCGCCACAGCACCCGACGCGTGCTGGTGAGCGAGTTTGTCGAGGGCTGGCGACTGAATGAGCTGGGCCAAGCCGAACGCGCCGGTATCAACGCCCGCCGCCTGGCCGCGCATGGCGCGGAAGTGTTCATGCGCCAGATCCTGGTGCTCGGCTATTTCCATGCCGACCTGCACCCGGCCAACCTGCTCGTGACCCCGAAGGGCCAGCTGTGCTTCCTGGATTTCGGCATCGTCGGCCGCACCAGTCCGACTCAGCGCGAGGCCATTGCCCAGGTGCTGGTCGGCCTGGTGTACGGCGATGCCGATCGCGCCCTGCGCTATTCGCGCGAGCTGGGCCTGGTGGTGCCCGCCGAACGTGAGCAAGGCGTGCGCCGGGAAACGGAGGTCCTGGTCAGACGTCATCTGCTCGAGCCAGGGCGTGCCGATGTGCGCGGCTTTGCGCTGGGTTTTCTGTCCATGCTGGCCGATCAGCGCATCACCATCCCGGCCGGTTACGGCCTGCTGGTCAAGGCCCTGGTCACGGTCGAGGGCGTCTCGCACGCGATTTATCCCGACCTGGATTTGATCAAGTCGGCCAAGCCGTTTGCCACCGGACTGATCGCCGCCCAGCTGATGCAGCCGGATCGACTGCGCCGGCGATTGCCCGAGGCCGGGCGCCGGGCGCTGGAGGCCTTGCTGGCCTAGGCGAAATTCTTACATGACAGCATGCGGCGGAACGAGGAGCAGGACGAACAAAGCCAGTGCCCAGCCAATCAGGCCGCCGACCACCACATCGGTGGGATAGTGCAATCCCAGCACCGGCCGTGACAAGGCGATCATCGCTGCAAAGCCATACAGCAGGGGTCCCAGCTGCGGAAACCAGGCCACAGCGACCACGGCAAAAAAGACCGCATGCAAGGTATGGCCCGAAGGAAAGCTGTAGCGATCCAGCGGAGCGCTCAGGCAGTGAATGTCCGGATAGGAGATGAACGGACGCTCGCGAACCAGAAAGGTTTTCAGGGTTTTGTAGACCAACAAACCGAACAGGGCCCCGAAGGCCATGGATATGGCGGCTACCAAACCGTTTTTGCCCTCAGCCATGGGCAAATAGAGCAACAAGAGATACCAGATCATTCCGTCGCCCAGGCGACCAACCACGGAAAAGAGACTGCGCATCGGGCGGCAATGCCCGGCACGATGAATCCAGCGACACAGGCGATGCTCCATTCCATCCATCGCGGCGAAAGCTCGGGTAGTGCTGCGCATGGCAGGCGACCTTGACGATTACGCTGCCAAGGTTGCGAACTCGAGGCGACCACGCCATTGCAGTGCGATAAAGCTTTGGTGACAATCGGGCTCGCGTTGTCATCGCGGCTTGATCTTCCAGTCATCGAGCCTTTACCAACCAGGCCCATGCTGGCTGACATGAAAATCCTGTTGATCAGTGATGCATGGAGACCCCAGGTGAATGGTGTGGTCCGGACGCTGGAGTACACCAGCTCCGAACTGGCTGCCCTGGGCCACCAGGTTCAGATCATCGGCCCGGATCGTTTCCGGACAGTACCGATGCCGGGCTACCGGGAAATCCCCCTGGCTTTGATGCCGGGACGAGGGATTGGAACAACGATCGAATCGTTTCAGCCCGATTGCATCCACATTGCCACTGAAGGCCCCCTTGGTATGGCGGCGCGGCGCTGGTGTGTGCACAACCAGGTCGCGTTCACGACGTCGTACCACACTCGCTTTCCGGAATATCTGCGCCTGCGTGCGCCGGTGCCCACGCGTTGGAGCTATGCGTGGCTGCGCCGATTCCACGGCAAGGCCCAACGCACCATGGTCCGTACTCGAACGCAGAAAAAAGAGCTCATGGCGCGCGGATGGGTGAACCTCGAAGTGTGGCCCGGGGGGGTCGATACCGAACTTTTTCGGCCGCGCCGCGAGCGCGCGCTGCAGCTGCCGGGACCCATCGCACTGTACGCTGGTCGGGTCGCACCGGAAAAAACGCTGGAGGATTTCTTGAGCGTCCAGTTTCCGGGAAGCAAGGTGGTGGTCGGCGACGGCCCGGCACGGAACACGCTGGAGTCCCGTTTTCCCGATGCCCACTTCCTGGGCCTGCAGCACGGCGAAAAGCTGGCTCGGCTGATGGCCTCGGCGGATGTGTTCGTGTTTCCGAGTCGCACCGATACGCTGGGCCTGGTCATGCTCGAAGCCATGGCATGCGGTGTTCCGGTGGCGGCATTCCCGGTACCCGGCCCGCTGGATGTAGTACTCGACGGTGTCAGCGGATGCCTGGACCGCGATCTGGCCGTGGCGATGGAGCGCGCATTGCGCCTGGATCGATGCGATTGCCGCGCCTTCGCTGCGGAATTTTCCTGGCAGCACTGCTCTCGGATCTTCCTGGATCTGGTTCAGCTCATCGCCGAGCTTCCTCCTGCCATGGACCATGCCGCCCTTTCCTGATTGATACGGATTGCGTGCATGAAGACGGAAAACCGGTAGCAATCAGGCGCTACCGTGGGCTTCATGTATGCCTCGTATTTCCTGGCTTACCGATTGCGAGGCCGGGCAGCGGCTTGCTCGAGGCGGTGCAGGCGTTCGGCCTGGGCGGCGTCCAGATCATGGTCAGCCAACGCGTCCAGCCAGTCACGGGCGGGTTCCGTATCGAGGCGGTCGGCATCGGCCAGCGCCTCGCAGGCGGTCAGACGGATGTCGGCTGCGACCAGCGAGCCCGGAAACCGGGCCAGGTAATTCCGGCACAGGCGCGCGACCAGATCCGGCGTTCCCAGCCGTCCTGCGGTTTGTATGAGGTGGCGCATCACGACCGGGTCGTCCAGGGAAAAGTCAGGGTCGAGCGCCAGCAGGCGATCGGCCTGTTCCAGCGCTTCGGTCGGACGCTCGAACGTCAACAACAGGGCCTGGATGTGAACCTGGCCATGGGTCAGCGCGCGCCGGTCTTCGCCAGCTGACTCGAGGCTGCGGGCCAGTTTGCGGTGCAGCGCAGCGTCCCCGCCCCGGCGCATGACGTACTCGAACAAGGCAACCGGGTCGGCCGGCGACGGAATGGCCACTTCCTGGTCTCCGGGGCCGCCTTCCTCGTCTTCCGCGCGGTGGGCATGCAGGCTCAGGCCGGCATGGGCGAACCAGGCCAGCATCGCGCCGCTCCACCAGGCCATCTGCAGCGCGTTGCGCAGGCTGGCAGGCGCGCTGTCCAGCAAACCGGCAAGGACCAGGTATACCAGCGCATAAGCGAACAGCCACGCGCTCAGGGCCAGGTAATCACGCGGCCCCAAACGCCGCAGGCAAGCCAGCCACTCGGCCGGATACAGGGCGTCGCTGAGGTCTTTACCGGACGTGATGACCATGGTGGCCCCCGGCAGGAGCAGGGCCAGGACCGCGCCCGCCAACAGCAGTCCAGCCAAGCCACCGGCGCTGTGAACCAGGGCCAGCAATAGCGACGCCAGGATCCACAGGATCGTGTGGCGGACGGCGACGCCGGGCGGCAGATCCACGGCCGCCGCCTGGCGCGTTCCGCGCCCACCGGCAGCCCGCAGCAGGAGCAGGCGACTGGCCAGGGTAAACAGCAATGCCCACAAGGCGAACATGGAAGACAGGATCAGCAAACCGCCCAGGAAACCCGGCAGCAGCGCCGCTAGCAGTTCGACGACGACAACGGCCACGGCCAGCGCGGGCGGCAGGTACCGCCAGGGAGCACGCAAAACCCAACGCCAGGCGGCCATGCTGCCATTGTCGGACGAGGACAAGGTCAGCACGCCACTCCAGTGCAAGCTGCTATTGCGGTCCTGGAGGCACGTGCCGATGCATGAACTCCTCCAGGCGCTGGAAGGTGTAGCGGGCGTAGTGATCGCTGCCAGCCCACCAGTGTCCCGAGTCATGCACCAGATCAAGCTCAAAACGCTTGCCCAGCAGCTTGAGCTTTTCGGTCATCATCAAGGTCGTCTTGAGCGGCACGATATCGTCGTGGACCCCGTGAATGATCAGCAGCGGGTCCGACAGGTTCTCGCCCAGATCGAGCAGGCTGCCGTGCTCGAAGATCTCCGGATGGGTGTCGGGGCGCCGGGTCAGATGCTGATCAAAGCCGGTAAAGTGCCAGATGTCGACGGCCGGCGCGCCGGCCACGCCGGCGGCGAACAGACCGGGTTTAGTAAACAGTGCGCTCAGCACCAGCAAGCCGCCGTAGCTGTTGCCCCAGATGCCGATTCGGTCGCTGTCCACGTAGTCCAGGGTGGCCAGGTAGTCGACCGCACTGTGCAGGTCCTCCAGGTCATCACCCCCCCAATCGCCCTGAAAGGCCTCGCGAAAATCGACCCCGTAACCCACGCTGCCGCGCACATCAACCAGCACGGTGATGTAGTCGCCGCGAAGGGCCATTTGTTGCTGAAGGAACGAAGTCGGTCGATCCGGATTCCACTGGTTGAGCGCAGTATTGGAATAAATGCTGCCAAACATCACCGGATAACGCTTGCCGGGCTCCATGTTCGGCGGGCGGATGATGCGAGCGCGAAGTTCAAAATCGTCGATTCGGCTGGGAAAGCTCACGTATTCCGGCTCCAGCCATTCGATGGCATCAAATTGCGCCAGCGGAGAGTGGGTCAGGCGCTGCTCGGCCGAACCTTTGTCCAGTTCCAGCCAGTACAACTCGGCCGGCGTGGTGTCACTGGAACGAATCAGGGCCAGGCGCCGACCATCGGGCGAGAGGACGGGTTGATGCACACCGGGCAGGGTGGTCAGGCGCTCGGTCGGGCCGCCGCCGGCGGGCAGTCGGTAGACCTGACGTTCGTGCGGACCGTGCTCCGTGGAGACCAGCAGGATGTCACCGTGATTCGGATCCAGCTCGATCCAGGCCGCGCCCCAATCTGCCGCAACGTCATAGTCCCCGCTCAGTGGTTCCGGCTCACCGCCGGACGCGGGCAATGCGTAGAGTCGGTAGTGGCCTTCGTGATCCCCGATGAAATACATACTGTCCCCGTCGGCGCTCCACAAGGCACGAAAGATCGGATAGATCCGGCGCGGGCGGCGATCCTCCCAGACCAGATCAATGCGGCCGTCTGCCGGGTTAGCGACAAAAATCCATCGCTTTTCGGCCACATCGGCACCCTGCATGATCAGCAAACGCTCGCCGTCGGGCGACCAGTCCAGATCCAGCAGCAGGCGCCGATCGGGCGCCTCCAGCCCCAGCCATTTCAGTTCGCCGCCCAGATCAACTACGCCGACGCGCCGCAGCAGATCGGTATCGCCAGGATATGGTCGGCGGACCTCGTGCAGCAGCGGCTCGTCGTGCAAATAGCTGGGAAACGGCACGCGCCGGACTGCACGCTCATCAATAAACTCAAACGCCAGGCGCTGACCATCCGGCGCCCAGCGGTAGCGCCCGACATAGGCATCCGGCCGCACGTAAGCGCCAATCGGGACGGTACCGATGCCGGCCACGCCCAGTTCGGTCAGGCGCGCAAACGTTCCGGTGGCCAGCGTCTTGATCCACAGATCCCCCTCCCGAAGCAGGGCCAGATGACGACCGTCTGGAGACACGGAAAGAGCGCTGCCGCCGGGACCGATCCGCCGGTCGCCATCGCCGTTGGAGGAGACAAAGTGCAGCACGCCATCCACGACGTAGTAGATCCCGCTGCCATCGGGATGCCAGACCAGCGTTGCCACGCCGCCGTGCTCGCGCCGCCGGGCGCGCTCGCGCAGCGCCGACAGGGATAGATCTTCCCCTGGTCCCAGCACCTCGTCAGGATTCGGCGCACCGTGCGTGAGGCGAACCGGCGCGCCGCCGTGCCGAACCAGCCAGACGTCGCGGTAGGGCATTCCGTGATCGTTCCAAAGGAAGGCGATCGATTGGCTGTCGGGCGACCAGACGGCCTGGGTCGGCGCCGTCCCGTCGAGCTTGGGTAAAGTCACCAGGCGTTCGACCGACGGCAACGACCCGGCGCCAACCTGCAGCGGCAGCAAAACCGCAAGCAACCACGACCAGTATTGAACCTTGTGCATCAGCAACCTCGCTTCGGCGGCGACGGGAGCGCGTCAGTGTAGCCGAAAGACGGCAGCCTCCTGCCGCCCCGGCAAGCCCGTGCCGGGCGACGGCGCCACGATGAATTGGCGCGTGCCCGCGACGCTGGCGGCCCGGCCGCGGACGCCCGGGCATGGATTTTGCTGCAGACAGGCATACCTCAACCACCACGGCAAACTGGAACCGACCATGAGCGCCAATCCGATTATCTCCCTGTCCGGCTATGCAGCCGCGCGCCACCTTGAAACCGCTGGGTTCATTGGTGGCGATCCGGATCGAGCCGAATTGTTTGATTTCCTGATCGCCCTGCAGACCTCGATGGACGTCCAGCAGTTACTCGAGACCTTCAGCCTGCGCCTGCAGTCAGACTACGCCCACCGCGGCATACGCTTCGAAACCGTCTGGAGTGATGTCATCCAGTCACCACGGGATTTCGCCTTCGGCCAGGTCGGTGGCCACTGCAAACGAATGCTGCTGCAAGCAGCGGGCCAGGAACTTGGCTGGCTGGAAATCTATTCGTCAAGTGCACCGGACAATGGCCAGCAGCGTACGCTGGATCGCCTGTTGGCCTGCCTGATGCATCCTCTGCACAACGCGCTCCGCTACCAGAAGCTGCAGCGCCAGGCCCTGCAGGATGACCTGACCGGGGTCGGTAACCGCACCGCCATGGATCGGGCGCTGCGCAGCGAAATTGCCCGCGCAGAGCGCCGGGACGAACCCGGCGCGCTTGCCTTGATGGTGCTTGACCTCGATGGGTTCAAGGCGCTCAATGACGATCATGGCCACCTGGCCGGTGACGACAGCCTGCGCCGGTTTGCCCGCGTGCTGCTGAAGCACCTGCGAGACAGCGACCAGTTGTTTCGCTACGGTGGGGACGAGTTCGTGGTCATTCTCCCCGACGCCAACGAGCAGGCGGCCCGCGAAATTGCTCAGCGCCTGGAAGAGCGGGTGGCCGCCGAAGGCAGCGGACTGCCGCTCAGAGCGAGCAGCGGGGTGGCCGAGTGGCGGCGCGAAATGGGTCCGCGCCAGCTGTTCGCGGCAGCCGATGCCGCGATGTATGAGCGCAAGCGGGACCGGAAAGCTTGTAATCAGGCCAGTTGATCGATCAGGTAGCCCATGTTTTCACTTTGGGCGCGCACTACCTGAACGGCGGCCTCCACTTCCCGCTGGGCGACCTTCAGATCCACCACGTTGGCGGCAAAATCCGGCGCCAGCGGCCCCTGACCGACGCGCATCGCGGCCTCGTTGAAGCGGCTGTTGGCCGCCTGCACTGCACTGACCGAAAATGACAGGTTCATTGGCTTCGCTCTTCGCTTGGCTTCCTGATCAATATAGCAGAATCATTCCAGAGCCCCGATCGACTGCAGTCCGTGTAGGCAAACCCACCGGGCTCCGGTAGACTGGCACAGTAATCTTCCGCGAGGTTTGGGCTGAATCGTGCTCCTTATTGTCGGCTGGGTCATCGTTATTGTTGTGGTTTTGGGCGCCTATGTGATTCAGGGTGGCCATCTTGCGGCTGTGGTCAATCCGTTGAAAATGATCATGATCTTCGGTGCCGGAGTCGGTGCGTTCATTGCCTCGGCCAACGCTGGCGTGATCAAGTCCGTACTCCGGACGCTGCCCAAGGCGCTCAAGGGCGCCAAGTACACCAAGGCGATCTACACCGAATTGTTGTGCCTGCTCTACGACCTGCTCAACAAGGTGCGCCGGGACGGCCTGATGTCGATCGAGGCCGACGTCGACGATCCGGTAAACAGCGCGTTTTTCTCGCGCTACCCGAGCCTGCTCGCCGAACATCACCTGATTGATTTCATCTGTGACTACTTGCGGCTGATGCTGTCGGGCTCGATGGAGGCTCACGAGCTCGAAACCCTCATGGACCAGGAAATCGAAACTCACCACCAGGAGGCGGAGGTGCCGCTGAGCCTGTTGACCAAGATGGCTGATTCGATGCCGGCTTTCGGCATCGTCGCGGCGGTGATGGGCGTGGTGATCACCATGAGTTCCCTGCATCTTCCGCCCCAGGAGCTCGGTCCGTTGATCGGCGGTGCCCTGGTCGGCGCTTTTGTCGGCATCCTGTTCGGTTACGCCATCATCGGGCCCATCCCGGTAGCCATCGAGCACAAGGTCACTGATGAAACCAAGGCGCTGGAGGCAGTCAAGGCGACGTTGCTTGCCAGCCTCAACGGCGCCCCACCGGCTGTTGCCGTGGAGCACGGCCGCAAGATGCTGTTCAGCGCCAACCGACCCAGCTTCCAGGAGCTTGATGAGGCAGTCCGCGAGTCACGCTAACGCGACCAGGAGGAACGCTCCGCCATGAGCGAACAAAAACCGGTCATCATCAAGCGGGTCAAGAAGGTCAAGGGTCACGGCCATCACGGCGGGGCCTGGAAGATTGCCTATGCCGATTTCGTCACCGCCATGATGGCGTTTTTCCTGTTGATGTGGCTGCTCACGGTGGCGACCGAGGAGCAGCGCCGCGGCATCTCGGACTATTTCGACAACCCCCTACGGGTATCGATGATGGGCGGTGACGGTGTTGGCGAACAAACCCGACCGTTGCCGGGTGGAGGCGAAGACCTGACCCTGACTGACGGTGAAGTGCGCTGGGGTGACCCGTCACCGGAAGAGCTCGAAATCCTGCGCCAGGAACAGGAACTACGCGAACTCGAAGCACTGAAAGAGCGGATTGAACAAGCGATCGAGTCCATTCCGTCACTCAGTCAATATCGTGACCAGCTGCTGCTCGACATTACCGACGAGGGCCTGCGGGTGCAAATTGTTGACCTGGATAATCGGCCGATGTTCGAGCTGGGCAGCGCGCAGCTGCAGCCCTATGCCGCCGACATCCTGGCCGAACTGGCCGAGCTGCTTAACCAGGTCGGCAACCGGGTGAGCATCACCGGCCATACCGACGCGGCTCCCTTTGCCGGCGGAGAAGGTGGCTACAGCAACTGGGAGCTGTCCAACGACCGGGCCAATGCGGCGCGGCGTGAGCTGATCAGCGCCGGACTGGATCCGGCCAAAATGCTGCGCATCGTCGGCCTGGCCTCAACCCTACCGCTTGAGCGAGACGATCCGTTCAGCGCCATCAACCGGCGCATCTCCATCCTGGTCGCCAACCGCGAGACCGAGCAGGCCATTACCGGCGAGCAACCATCGGTAATAGCCACTGACCGGGATGCCTAAGTAACGGTCTGGTGACCGACTAGCGCCAACCGGCCCGGTCGGCCACGCGCACGGCTTCCGGGTTGTTGCGGCCCAGCGCTTCGACGCCCAGCCCATCAAACTGAAGCTCACCCCACTCGGCCAGGCTCTGGTGGCGATCCACCCCGGCAACCACCGGATATTCGTAGTTGGCGCGTGCGAACAGTTCCTGGGCTGAGTCCGAAGCCAGGTATTCGAGGAATCGAATGGCGTTGGCCCGATTGGGAGCGTGCTCGGTTACGCCCGCGCCGCCAACGTTGAAGTGCACGCCACGGTCATCCTGGTTGGGGAAGATGATCCGCACGCGATCAGCGACCTCGCGATCGGACGGGTCATCAGAGTTTTTCAGGCGCAGATAGTAGTAGTGGTTGGCCACCGCCACGTCACATTCGCCGGCGGCCACGCCACGGATCTGGTCGGTGTCACCGCCCTCCGGTCGCCGCGCCAGGTTGCCGACCAGGGCTTCTGCCCAGGCCTCGGTTTCCTCGGCGCCGTGGGTTTCGATCATGGCGGCAAGCAAAGACTGGTTGTAGATGTTGTTCGACGACCGGATGCAGACCTGTCCCTTCAACTCGGGACGGGCCAGATCTTCGTAGCGCGAAACCAGTTCGTGGTCGAATCGGTCCGGGCTGTAGTAGATCAGCCGCAGTCGCTGGCTGAAACCGAACCACAGGCCATCGGGGTGGCGCAGATGCTCCGGGACACGCTGCTCCAGCCATTCCGACTCGATCGGCTGCAAAATCCCGGCCTGTTCAGCCCGCCACAGACGACCGGCATCGACGGTCAGCAACACATCAGCCGGGCTGGCCAAACCCTCGCGCCGAATGCGCTCGACCAATTGATCCGAGCTGCCCTCGAGAACCCGCACTGCAATTCCGGTCTCTTCGGTGAAAGCGTCATACAGGAGCTGGTCGACGGCGTAATGACGCGCCGAGTAGACGTTGACCTGCTCCGCCGCCGCCGAACCGAGGCCGAGCACACCGGCAACCAGCAGCAGGCCTGACAAACGAGAAAAAGCGAAAAAGCGCATTACGACTCCTTGAAATAAACACGCGAATGATTCTCAATATCTTCTCATATCGGCGTGCTGTTTACAAATGATTCTTGTTTCCCTACCATGTGAGGACAGCAATTTTGCGTTCAATGCGCCCCGATCATCACCATGAGTCAGCTCGCCGCCAGAATCCCTCAACCCGCCAGCCTGTCTGCTGCCGAGAGCGCCATGTTGTACATGGAAAACATCAGGCATGATTTCGGCAACCTGAGAGCAGTGGACGATGTCACCATTGATGTCCAGCCCGGTGAAGTGGTGTGCCTGCTCGGCCCTTCGGGCTGCGGAAAATCCACCTTGTTGCGTATTGCCGCCTCGCTGGAAGAACTGCAGCAGGGGCGTGTGCTGATCAACGGGGAGGACATGCGCGCTCCCTCCGGTCGGCTGACCCCGCCCGAGCGACGCAATGTGGGCCTGATGTTCCAGGATTCCGCCCTGTTTCCTCATCTGAGCGTGCTCGACAACGTAGCCTTTGGCCTGGATCGACTCCCGGCGCGTCAGCGCCGCGAGCGGGCGATGGAGTTTCTTGACAAGCTGGGCATGGGCGCGCAGGCCGAGCGCTACCCCCATATGCTCTCCGGCGGTCAGCAGCAGCGCGTCGCCCTGGCTCGTGCGCTGGCACCCGGGCCGGGCCTGATGCTGCTCGATGAACCGTTTTCAGCCCTGGATGCGCGCCTGCGTGACCGCATTCGCGACGACACCCTGCACCTGCTCAAAAAAGCCGGCGCCGGCACCTTGCTGGTCACCCATGATCCTGAAGAAGCGATGTTCATGGCCGACCGCATCGCCTTGATGAAAGACGGCAGGATCCTGCAAATGGACCGACCGGTCGATCTGTACTGCAACCCGGTGGATCCGTTCGTGGCAACCTTTTTCGGTGAGGTCAATCGCATGGAAGGCGTGGTCGAAAACGAGTCGGTGGCCACGCCGCTGGGCCGGGTGGACGCGCGCGGGATTGCCGACGGCACGCCGGTACTGGTGATGGTGCGACCGGAAGGAGTTCGAGTCGTGGTTGTCGGTCATCCCGACAGCCACCACCGCGAGAGCCACGTGGTGATGTCGCGCCTGCTCGGCCGCAACAGCATGCTGCACATCTGCGTGCACGATGAACACAACCGCGAATTCCACATGCATTCGACCATGCCCGGGGTGTTCCTGCCGCAGGAGAACCAGCGCGTGGAACTGCACCTTGATCAATCGCAGACGTTCGTGTTTCCGCTGAACTGAGAAAGATTCCGGCCAGGCAACCGTTTCACGAACAACCGCGCTTGCCGCCGCCCGGGCGTGACTTGCGCATGGCAATGCTGAGCAGGATTACCGGCACGATCCCGACCCCGACAATGCCCAGCGCCGAGGTGGAGGCCTGGGCCAGGCGCTCATCCGATGCCAGCTCGAATGCCCGCACCGCCAGGGTGTCGAAGTCGAACGGCCGCAGAATCACGGTAGCCGGCAGTTCTTTCATGACATCCACAAATACCAGGATTCCGGCCGCGAGCAGGCTGGAGCGCATCACCGGGAGATGAACGAGGGCGAGGGTTCGGCCGGCCGTCTTGCCAAGCGTTCGCGAGGCCGCATCCATATTGGGCGTCACCTTGGTCAGGCTGGCCTCGACGGTGTTGAAAGACACCGCCAGGAAGCGCACCACGTAGGCGTATACCAGGGCCACCATGGTGCCGGTCAGCAGCAGACCCGGCAGCACGCCAAAGCGCTCGCGCGCAAACAGATTGATTTGCTGATCCATCCAGCCGAGGGGGATCAGAATGCCGACCGCCACCACAGACCCCGGAATGGCATATCCGACCGAGGCGATGCGCGCGGCCACGCGCGTGAGCGGACGCGGCTTCAGCCGCACCCCATAGCCAATGACCACGGCCAGGGTCACGGCCACGATTGCTGCTGCGGTTGCCAGGCGCAGACTGTTCCAGGCAAATTCCCAGAACCGGGCGCCCATCAGGGGGTCGCCGACCCGAAGGTGCATTTCCATGAGCAGCACGGCCGGCACCAGAAAACCAATGGCGATTGGCAGCGCGCAGGCCAGAAAGGCCAGCAGCCCACGACCTCCGGAGAGGCGATATTGCGGCAGTTCCCGGTAGGTTCCAGTGGTGTGATGAAAGCGAGCGCTGCGACGCGAGAAACGCTCCAGCAGCAACAGCACCAATACAAACACCAACAGACAGGCGGCCAGCTGGGCCGCCGCCGCGGCCTCGCCCATACCAAACCAGGTGCGATAAATGCCGGTGGTGAACGTATCGACGCCAAAGAACTGCACGGCGCCGAAATCATTCAAGGCTTCCATCAGCGCCAGCGCCAGACCACCGACGATGGCCGGACGAGCCAGCGGGATGGCAACACCGGAAAACAGGCGCCAGGGACCGCGCCCCAGAGTTCGACCCACCTCAAGCGCGCACACCGATTGTTCCATGAAGGCGGCGCGGGTAAGCAAATAGACATAGGGGTACAGCACCAGCGACATCAACACCACGGCGCCGCCCAATGAGCGAATGTTGGGAAACCAGTAGTCGCCGCGGCCCCAGTCAAACAGTTCGCGCAAACCGGTCTGCACGGGCCCGGCAAACTGGAGAAAATCGGTGTAGGCGTAGGCGATGACGTAAGTCGGTACCGCCAGCGGCAACAGCAGCGCCCACTCGAAAATGCGCTGCCCCGGAAACCGGCACATCACCACTAGCCAGGCGGTTCCCACCCCGATCAGCAACGTACCGACACCCACCCCGACCATCAGCCCCAGGGTATTGACCACGTAGCGGCTGAGCACGGTTTCATACAAGTGCGACCAGACCTCGGCCGACGGCACGAAGACGTGCGCCAGAACCGTCAGGACGGGCAGGGCAACCAGCCCCGCGATGACCAGGGTCAGCGCGGTCCAGCCATCGAACTGGAAGCGCGCCCTGGTCGCAGCGGGCGCGGCTGGATTGTGGTGATCAGGAGGCAACAGGGTTCCGTGTCGGAGTCCGTCCGGGAATAAGGCAAATGATAACGGTTTTCATGCCAACGTCTTAACCGCACCAAGGCTACCATCCCGGGTTGCCCGAGCTCTTCAATCCAACCGAATCTTGATGCGAACCACCTGGCCCATTGCCCTGGGCATCTTCCTGATCATGCTGCCGGTCACCGCCGTGGTGCCTCTGCTGTATGACCTGACCGAAGGCCGTTTCCCGGGACGATCCGAGCTTGACCGGCATCTTTTCATGTCGGCCAACATGGCCGGCTCGCTGCTGGCGGCCCTGCTTGCCGGCGTCTTGTCCGATCAGCTGGCCCGGCGCAAAGTCCTGGTCGTGCCGGCCCTGGGAGTGTTTGCGGCCGCCGTCCTGGCAATGTACGTGGCGTGGCCATACCCGGTTCAACTGGGGCTTCGGTTCATCGAGGGGGCCGCCCACATGACCGCACTGGTGCTGGCCATGACCATGATTGCCGACAGCGCACGGCCCGAGCACAAGGGTCGGGCGATGGGCCTGGCCGGGGCAGCCATGAGTCTTGGTGTGGCCTCGGGTACCGTCATCGGGGGACAGATCGGATCAGAAGCCGCCACGCAGGTTTTCCTGATCGGGGGCGGCCTCGTCGCGCTGGTCGCGCTGGTGGCCAGCGTGGCCTTGCGCGACGCCGACCTGGAGCGCTCGGCCGATCGTCTGCGCGACGTGCTGCGCCTGACCGCGCGGCGCCGGGCGCTGATCGTGCCCTATGCATTCACCTTCATCGACCGGTTGACGGCGGGCTTCATCATCTCCACCGTCTCGCTCTACTTCGCCACCATTCTTGACCTGGCCCCGGCCCAGATCGGTCTGGCCATGGGAGCGTTTCTGCTGCCCTATGCACTGCTGACCTATCCCTCCGGCCTGCTATGCGAGCGGGTCAGCCCGGTTTTGCTGATGGCGATTGGCAGTCTCTGCTACGGCGTCTTCCTGGTTGCGCTGGGGTTCACTCCAGCGCAGCACATTGTGGCGGTCATGGCCGCCGGCGGGGTCGTGGCGGCTTTGATGCTGGCACCCTCGCTGGTGCTGACCGTTCGCCTGGCCGGCCCGGCCCAGGCAACCGGCATGGGCGGATTCCATCTGACCGGCTCCCTTGGCTTCCTGCTCGGGCCGCTGCTGAGTGTGGCCACGCTGACCTCGTTGCGAGCACTGGCAATCGACCCCTATCCGACGGTGTTCATCGTCTTTGGCTTATTCGAGGTCTTGTGCGTCCTGCTCTTCCTGCCCTGGTTGCTGCGCCTGCATCACCGGATGGGGCTGGAGCGCACATGAGTTCACTCCATCAGAACAGCAGCTGGGCCGACCCATACACACTGCGCTCGGGCTGAATCTGATCAAAAAACGGCTCGACATATTCGCGATCGGCCAGGTTACGGACTCCTGCAACCAGGCGCAGGCGGCGATCAACGGCCAGCGGTATATCCGTTCGGGCACGGAGTTCCAGCGTGGTAAAGCCGGGATAGTCGACCCGATCGGTTCCCGTGTCCTCGCGCCCCAACGTGGTCAGATCGCGACTGGAAAGCGTGGTACGGCCGAGCAGTTCGACCCGAACATCCGAACGTCCAGGGCCAACGAAACGATAGGCAGCCCCGTAGTTGAAGCGGCCACCATCCAGCCGGATCAGATCGCGGGCGGACGGTGCATAGGTGCGCGATGCATTACCAAACAACTCAAACTGACCAAGCCGCCAGACTCCGCTAAGCTCCCATCCATACAATTCAACCGTATCGGTATTGACTGCCTGCTCAATGATCACCGGAAACGGCTCCACCACCTGCTCGACGATATAGTCGCTTACCCGGTTATAGAACAGCGCAACCTCTCCGCTGATCGACTCGGACTGCCATTTGGAGCCCAAATCCATGGAAACCGAGCGTTCCGAATTCAACTCGGGATTGCCGATGATCTCGACCTTCTGCACCACAGACACCACAGCCCGCTGGTAACGCTCGGCAAGATCCGGTGCGCGGAACCCGGAACCGAGGTTGGCGTACACCATGTGTTCGGCACTACGCTCAAAGACCACCGCCAAGTTACCGCTTGCACCGGTCTCGGAGTCCGAGGTCTGCGAAATCTGATCTTTGACCGAGAAATAATCCAGGCGCAAGCCACTGATCAACTCCCAGCGCGGGGCAAAAGACCAGTTATCCTGGAGATAGAAACCGGCCCGGTACTGCTCGGCATCTACCCGCTGTATCGGTGTGGGTCCAGGAACCAGAGCCGGAGCCGGTGGGCCGAGGGGGAACAACTGTTCCCGAGTCTCGATTTCCGGCCCGACCGATTCGTCGTACCCGAAGTCCGCTCCCAGGGTCAGGATGCGTTCCCCCAGATCAAAGCGCAGACGCGGATTGATTTCATAGGTATTGATCCGGTCATTGGTCTGGACTCGAACCGCCTCGACCCGGGTCGGCGGCGGCGGCGGGAAGAAAACCTCCGGTGTGGTTCGGTCGAACTGACGGCGAATTTGCTGCCAGTAGACTCCAAGATAGAACTCAGCCAGGGTCGGCCCTAAATCAAACGACTTCCATTCGGCGCCAAGCAGGTAACGCTGGTACAAAGGGAACCGAAAGCGCAGCGGCCCCTGCCCGACGGGACCGAAGGGGATACCCGAATCTTCGACCTCAACGTCGGTATCGCGACTGATGTTGCCCAGCAGACTCAGGCGGTGGCCCGGCATCAGTTCCATGTCGACCCTTCCAAAACCCGACCACTTGTCGGTTGCCCCACTGGTCGCACGCGTACCGTCGGCCAACTTGGGGTTGTCGTTGCTTGAGTAGCTTCCACCAAACACCGCACCGACTCGTTCATTGCCAGCATCGACAAACAACGAACTGCGGTTCAGGTTGTAGGCAGAGTCGTGGGCGTAGGCCACGCCACCGTTGACCCCCGCCTCGCCGCGCCGCCGTGGTTGACGAGTAATCACGTTGATGACCCCACCGAAAGCATCCGTGCCATACAGCACCGAGTTCGGGCCGCGCAGGATTTCAATGCGTTCGACCGAAAAGGTGTCATAAATGCTCAAGGACCCGCCGCCATAGCCGGTGCCCTGTCCCGAAAGTCGAACACCATCAGATAGCGTCAGAACCCGCTGAGAACCCAGCCCACGCAGGGTGAAACCCTGCTGCCAGAAGCTCAACACCTCCCCGGACGGCCCCAGACCGACCGAAGGCTGACGCTGAATGACCTGGGTCAGATCAATTGGAAGTTGCTCATCAAGCTGCAGGCGAGTAATGGTGTCCACGGCTTGCGGAACCTCCATGATCTCGCGTTCGCGGCCGCGTTCCGCGGTCACGCTGATCCGGTCTTCGGGTTCGTTGGCCAACTCGGCGGCTTCTTCCGCAGCAACCGCCGGCGTTCCGCCCAGGACAAACGTCAGGCTCACCACGGCCGACCGGAAACGAAACAGAGATTGTGATCGTGACATGGGTAGCGCGAGTGCTCTCAAGTGGCTTGGGAAGTACGGGTATTATTCCGCAGTTTTCGGGCAGCAGCGCGAACAAAACTTCAGTTTCTTGATCCAACCGCGCCTAGACTAGTCGCTGGCTACCGCCCCGGCAGCAGCCACCCTGCGTAGCCACGAGAGGAACCCCACCAATGAAGTCATGGATCATCGCCGGTACGTTGTTCTTTCTTGCTGCCGGCCTGGCCTGGTGGCGCTGGGGTGGCCAAGAGCCGGCCGAGGAGATCCGGATCGACCGCCTTTCCATCAGCCGCGGCGATATCGTCCAGATGGTGTCGGCGGTGGGCTCGGTGCGTGCCTTGAACACGGTGGAAGTCGGATCGCAACTGTCGGGCCAGATTCATGAACTGTTCGCCGACTTCAACAGCCCGGTCAAGGCCGGTGATCTGTTGGCACGCATTGACCCGCAGAGCTTCGAGCGACGGGTCCAGGAAGCCGAAGCCGGTCTGGGCGTGGCGCGGGCGAACGTTGAAATCCAGGCCGCCGGCATTGGCAAGGCCGAGGTCCTGCACGACAACGCCCGCCGGGAATTCGATCGGCAACGCTCTTTGGTCGAGCGTGGCAGCGTGTCGGCATCGGCCCTGGAACTGGCCGAAGCCAACTACCGCAACACCGGCGCTGACGTCGAAATCGCCCGCGCCCAGCTGCGCAACGCCGAGGCCACGGTGCTGCAGCGCGAGGCCACCCTGGAAGCCGCCCGCATCGATCGGGAACGCACCGAGATCCGCTCACCCATCAACGGTGTCGTGATCGATCGAGCCGTCGATCTGGGCCAGACCGTAGCGGCCAGCCTGCAGGCGCCGGTCCTGTTTACCATCGCCCAGGATTTGCGCGAAATCCGCATTGAGGCCAGCGTGGACGAGGCCGACATCGGTAACGTCCGCGAAGGCGCTGAAGCCCGTTTTACCGTCGACGCGTTTCCCGAGCGCGAGTTTACCGGCCGTGTGGCCCAGGTTCGCCTGGCGCCGGACGAAGCCCAGAACGTGGTGACCTACACCGTGGTGATCGACGCCAGCAACCCGGGTCGGCGACTCCTGCCCGGCATGACCGCCAACATCGACCTGGTGACCGGGCGCCAGGAAAACGTGCTGCGGGTGGACAATCAGGCGGTCCGCTTCCGGCCCCCTGAAGAAATGGTAGCGGCCGTGGACAACGCGGCACCAACGGGCCGTGGCGGACCTGGCAGCGGCCGCAACCCGGGTGCCGAACTGGCCGAAAACCTGGCCGAGCTGGGTGTGGCTGCCGCTACCATCGCCACGATCCAGGGCGAGATGCGCGAGGCCTTCGGCGCCATGCGCGGGATGTTTGCCTCCGGTGCCGACCCCGACATGATTCGCCAGCGCGTGGAAGGCATGACCCGGGAAGTGCTCCAGCGCCACCTGAGCCCGGAGCAGCTCGACGCCGTCACCGCCTTGCAGCGCGAGCGCGCCAACACCCGTCCGGCCGTGCTGTACACGGTCAACAGCGACGGTACTCTTGCGCCCCACCGGGTTCGCCTGGGCTTGAGCGACGACCGCTTCACCGAGATCGTCGAAGGCCAGTTGGGTGAGGGTGAGGAAGTGGTCAGCCGCGTCCGCCGGCCGCGCACGCGTTAATGAACGCTCCATCCGCTCCAGCCACCGAAACCCTGGTTGAATGCGTCGGCCTGGGCAAGGACTATGTCATGGGCGACAACGTCATCCACGCTCTGCGCGCGGTCGACGTATCGATTCAGCGCGGCGAATTCGTCGCCATCATGGGCCCGTCGGGCTCGGGCAAGTCGACCTTCATGAACCTGGTCGGCGCGCTCGACACACCCACCGTCGGCATCTTGCGCATTGCCGGGCAGGACATCGGCCAAATGAGCAGCGATGCGCTGGCCCGGCTGCGCAACGAGACCCTGGGCTTCGTGTTCCAGCAGTTCATGCTGCTGGCCAAGACCGACGCGATCGACAACGTCAAACTGCCGCTGATGTATACCCGCATGGATCCGGCTGAAAAAGACCGGCGGGCGCGCGCGGCCCTCGAGCGGGTCGGCCTGGGCCAGCGCATGGATCATCGCCCATCGCAACTGTCCGGTGGCCAGCAGCAGCGCGTGGCAATAGCCCGCGCCCTGGTCAACCGGCCACAGATGATCCTGGCCGATGAACCGACCGGAGCGCTGGACACGGTGACCGCCGCCGAGATCATGGCCTTGCTCGAGGACTTGAACCGGGAAGGCGTCACCATCGTGCTGGTCACCCACGAAGAGGAAATTGCCGAGCATGCCCGGCGCATCATTCGCTTCCGCGACGGGCGCATCATCCAAGACAGCATTCGCGAGGTCGGCGCCGCATGAGCAGCGTCATCGACCAGAAGCCTGCGAACGCCCCGACCGAGGATCGTCCCGCTGCCGTCGGCGTGCAGCTTTCGGCCAGCCTGGTCATTGCCCTGAAAGCCATCCGCACCAACTCGGTGCGCAGCTTTCTGACCATGCTCGGCATCATCATCGGCATTGGCGCCGCGATCATTTCGGTCTCGATATCGCAGGGCGCCGGTCAGCAGCTGCAAGAGCAGATCCAGGCCTTCGGCACCCACGTGCTGCAGGTGCGCCCCGGGTCCAGTTTCTTCGGCGGTCGACGCCAGGGGGCCGGTACCGCGCGGCCGTTGACCGACCGCGATGTCCAGGCCGTCGCCGAGCTGAGCGACCAGGTCGAGGCCGTCTCGGGACGCATCCAGTCCAATGTCACCCTGTTGGCCGGGGGGCGTAACTGGCCGACCCAGGTGCAGGGCGTCGGTCCGGACTTCGCCATCACCCAGAGCCGCGAGATCATCGAAGGCCGCAACTTCAGCGAAGGCGAGGCCAGAGGCGGCGCGACCGTGGCCCTGGTCGGCCTGACCGTGGTCAACGAACTGTTCGACGGCATCGACCCGGTAGGCGCGCGCATCCGCATCAACCGTAGCCCCGTCACCATCATCGGCGTGCTCGAAGAGAAAGGCGCAAACAACTTCGGCCAGGATCAGGACGACGTCATCTGGATGCCACTTGCGGCAGTTCGCTCGCGCATCAGCCGCTCATCCGGCAGCGTGCCCGACAACGCCGGGACGATCACGATCAAGGTCTGGGACGATCTGGACGTGCTCGATGTCCAGGCCGAGATCGAAGACCTGTTGCGCCTGCGCCGCAATCTTCGACCCGGCGCCGACGACGACTTTGCCGTGTTCAACTTTGCCGAGTTCATCCGCGCGCGCAACGAGACCCAGGCCCTGCTTGGCTTTCTGCTGGCTGCCTTTTCAGCCACCTCCCTGGTGGTCGGTGGCATCGGCATCATGAACATCATGCTGGTGTCGGTCACCGAGCGGACCCGCGAGATCGGGCTCCGGCGGGCGGTCGGTGCGCGCCGCCGTGACGTGCTGACTCAGTTCCTGGTCGAAGCCACCGTACTCGGCCTGATCGGCGGCATCATCGGCATGCTGGCCGGGGTCGGCGGGACGTATCTCGCCGCCCACCTGGGCGAGTTTCCGATTCTGATCAGCCCCTGGACCCTGGCCGGCGCGGTCGGCATCGCGGTGTTCATCGCGGTGTTTTTCGGCTACTACCCGGCCCGCCGCGCCTCGCGCCTGGATCCGATCGAGGCGCTCCGGTTCGAGTAATCAGCCCACCGTGGCGGAAAGCTCGATGATGGCCTGCCGCAAGGGAATCGCCCGAATCTCGGAGCTGAGTGGATAGGCCTGATCACCCGGGTACACGACCAGCCGGCGCTCGGGTTCGAGGTCGGCGCAAGCGCTATGAAATCCCTTGTCCACTTTGGGCGACAGACTGCGCTTGATTTCGATGGCCCAGGGCGGTCGATCCGGGAAGCTCAGCAGCAGATCAATTTCGGCGCCGCCGCTGGTGCGATAGAAGTATCCCTCGACGCCATCGGGCAGGACGGCCATGACTTGTTCGATGACGAAACCCTCCCAACTGGCACCGAGCACCGGGTGCGACGCCAAATTGTCGCGGTCGGCGATATTGAGCAGCGCATGCACGATGCCGCTGTCGCGGATATAGACCTTGGGCGATTTGACCAGCCGCTTTCCAACATTGGCATGCCAGGCGGGCAGTCGTCGCAGCAGCAACAGATCGATCAGCAGGTCGACATAGCCGCCAGCCGTTTTGACGTCAATGCCAAGATTGCGCGCCAGTTGGGCGACGTTGAGCATCCCTCCCTGGTGATGAGCCAGCATCGTCCACAAGCGGCGCAAACGATCAGCGGCGATGCGAGGCCCGAATTGGGGGATATCCCGCTCAAGGTAGGCGCGGATGAAATCCAGTCTCCAGCGCAGACTCCGACCTTCGTTATCGGCCAGGTAGCTGTCGGGGAAGCCGCCACGCAACCACAATCGATCACGCGCGGCCCGGCTGTCTTCGATTTCAAGGACATCAAAGGGACTGAGTTCCAGGTAGCTCACCCGCCCGGCCAGGGTTTCTCCGGATTGTCGCAACAACTCAAGCGCTGCCGAACCGAGCAAGAGAAACATGCCGCTGCGTCGGCCCTCTCGTCTTGCTCGATCAATCAGGCCGCGCAGCACGGGAAACAATCCGGGGACGCGATGGATTTCGTCGAGAACGACCAGCTTGTCGAGATGTTCCGACAGATAGAGTTCCGGTTCGGCCAGCCGGGCGCGATCCTGTTCTGATTCGAGATCGAGGTACAAGGCCTCCTGCCTGGCCGCCAAATCCAGCGCCAGAGTGGTCTTGCCCACCTGGCGTGGTCCGAGCAACACAACCGCCGGCACTTCCGACAGTCGTTGGGTCAAGCTGAAGAACATCCTGCGGCTTTTCATCCTTGCAATGTTGGATTACTACTCCATGAATTGCAAGGATGTTGGGTTTTGGTTTCCCGCCGCGATGATCGGCTACCGGCCCGGTCGGCACGGCTCATGCCGCCGCGCTATGATCCGAAACTGGGTTTGCCGTGCGGAAATCAAGGCCATGATCATCCAGTCGCTGCTGGATACCGACATCTACAAGTTCTCGATGATGCAGGCGGTGTTGCACCAGTTCCCGGGTGCGGAAGTCGAGTACCGGTTTCGCTGTCGCAGCGACGGCGTCGACCTTCGTCCCATCCGGAGTGAGCTGGAACGCCAAATCGAGCAGCTGTGCGGTCTTTCACTCGCCGCCGAAGAGCTGAATTTCCTGAGCAGCCTGCGCTATCTCAAGCGCGATTTCATCGAGTTTCTGCGCTTGTTCCGGCTGCAATCGCGCTTCATCGAGGTCGGCGAATCGCAGGGCCAGCTCACCCTGGTCATCCGCGGGCCCTGGCTGCACACCATCCTGTTCGAAGTCCCGCTGCTGGCCATCATCAGCGAGCTGTGGGCACGGCATGCCCAACCGGAACACGAACTGACCGAAGGGCGGCAACGCCTGGCCGAAAAGATCGAACAGGTCCGCGCGCTGGACCGACCGGATGAGTTCATCTTCGCCGACTTCGGCACCCGTCGGCGCTATTCGCGCGCCTGGCACGACGAGGCGGTGCGCACCCTGGCGTATGAAATCCCGGTATCCTTGCGCGGCACCAGCAACGTGCGCCTGGCCAGGGAGCTGGGGCTGGTGCCGATCGGCACCATGGCCCACGAGTTCATCCAGGCCTGCCAGGCCCTCGGCCCCCGCCTGGCCGAATCTCAGCGCTTCGCCTTCGAAGTCTGGGCACGCGAGTACCGCGGCGATCTGGGCATTGCCCTGTCCGACACCTACAGCCTGAACGCCTTCCTGCGCGATTTCGATCTGTACTTCTGCAAGCTGTTCGACGGCGCACGCCAGGACTCGGGTGATCCCTACCTGTGGGCCGAGGCCATGATCGATCACTACCAGCGCAATCGCGTCGACCCCAAGACCCGCAACCTGATCTTTTCAGACTCGCTGACGATCCCGAAGGCGGCCGAAATCTGGCGGCGCTTCCGCGCGGAGACCAACGTGACTTTCGGCATCGGCACCAACCTGACCCACGACACCGGCGTCGCCCCGATCAACATCGTCATCAAGATGACCGAATGCAACGGCCAGCCGGTGGTCAAGCTGTCGGACTCGCCGGGCAAGGTGGTTTCGACCAACCAGCAGTACCTGGCCTGGGTGCGCCAGGCTTTCGACGTGCCGGAGGGCGAGGATCCGGATTGATTCGGATGGATCCAGCCGGGGTCGCGCCTCGGCACGAGGGCTTCGTTTGAGCCGGGTTGCCGTCCCCGCCCGGGAGCTTCTGCTTCAGTTCGACGCGGTGGCGAGGCCTTCAGCAGAAGCTCCCGACCGAGGACGGCCTATAGCGGCGGAAAGCCTCAATCCGCGTTCGGGAAAAACAGCGGCTCACCGTTGATCTCGTAACTGGCGATCGCGGCCTGGCCTGGCGCGGAGACCAGCCATTCGTGCCACTGGATGGCCAGATCATGCTTCAGGTGCGGATGCCGCTCGGGGTTGATCAGCACGCTGCCGTAGCGGTTGAACAGCACCTCGTCACCCTGAAACAGGATGACCAGGTTCTGGCGGTTGTGAAAATTCAGCCAGGTCGCTCGGTCAGCCACGACGTAGGCATCCATCCCCGCCGCCGTGTTCATGGTCGGGCCCATGCCGCTGCCCAGCTCGCGGTACCAGCGCCCGGCCGGGTCGATGTCGGCCGCCGCCCACAAGCGCTGCTCGGCACGGTGCGTGCCGCTGTCGTCGCCGCGCGAGGCGAACGGGACTTGCGCTGCGGCGATCCGCTGCAGGGCTTCGACCGCGCTTTGGGCACCGGCAATGCCGGCCGGGTCATTGGCCGGGCCGAGGATCACGAAATCGTTGAACATGACAGGGCTGCGCTCGACCCCGAAGCCCGCAGCGACAAACTCAGCCTCGCCGTCCGGGTCATGCACCAGCAGAATGTCGGCGTCACCGGCACGGGCAATGGCAAACGCCTGCCCGGTGCCGACCGCCACCACGCGCACGCGCACGCCGGTCGCCTCGGTAAACCGGGGCGCGATGTGGCCAAACAAGCCGGACTGCTCGGTCGAGGTGGTCGAGGCCACGACAATGAAAGGCGGATCGGCCGGCGCGGTGGCCACGGCCAGCAACAGCGCCAGGCTCAGCAACCCGCCGGCGAGAGCCGCGTACGGCGGACGGAACCAGAACCGCTGGCGCATGACGGCGCTCACCAGACCAGGTCCCCGCGCAGAAACGCGGCCGCTTCGGCGCTCTGCGGCTGGCGGAAGAACGTCTCGGCCGGGGTGTGTTCGAGCAGCCGCCCGTCGCACAGGAATACGACATCATCGGCCAGGCGGCGCGCCTGGCCCAGGTCGTGCGTGGTCATGACGATCCGGGTGCCGGCCGCATGAAAGGTGAGCACGGCGTCTTCGACTGCCTTGACCGCCGACGGGTCCAGCGCCGAGGTCGGCTCATCCAAAAAGAGGATTTCCGGCCTCAAGGCCCAGGCTCGGGCCAGCGCCAGGCGCTGCTGCTCACCGCCGGACATGACGCGGGCTGGTCGGCCAGCCAGGGGCAGCAGCCCGAAGCGCTCGAGCGCTTCCTCGCCCCGGGCGGTTCGTTCCGCGCGCGCCACGCCCTGCAGGGCCAGGGCATGGACCACGTTGGCCAGCGCGCTGCGTCGCAGCAGGACCGGGCGCTGAAACACCATGGCCTGTTGACGGCGTATGGTCGGCGCCGCATCGCGCCCGTCGAGCGCCCAGCGAATGTCGCCGCTGCTGGGATCGAGCAGGCCGTGGCACAGGCGCATCAACAGGCTTTTGCCGGCACCGTTGGGGCCCAACACGATAGTCTTGCCGCGCTCGCTCACGCTCAAGTTGATGTCTTGCAGCAGGGTCTGATCCCCGTGCCGGAAGCAGACTTGTTCCAACGTCAACGGCAGCAGGCTCGCGGCGCGCACCGGATCTTTCGCTGCCGTGCTCATCCCAGCCTCCGCTTGGTCTGCTCACCAATGACGTAAATCGAGATGTTGATCAGCAAGCCCAGCAGCATCAGCACGATGCCCAGCCCAAGCGCCAGGGCCAGATTGCCGCGGCTGGTCTCCAGGGCGATCGCCGTGGTCATCACCCGGGTCACCCCATCGATGTTTCCACCGACGATCAGCACCGCGCCGACCTCCGCGCTGGCCCGGCCGAAACCCGCCAGCACCCCGGTGACGAGCGAGAAGCGGGCATCCCAGAGCAGGGTGGGAATGGCGCGCAGTCGACCAGAGCCCAGTGACTGCAGCTGCTCGCGGTACTCGTCCCACAGGTCCTCGATGACCTGGCGGGCCAGCGCGGCGATGATCGGAAAGACCAGCAAGGTCTGAACGATAATCATCGCCGTGGGCGTGAACAACAGTCCCAAGGAGCCCAGTGGGCCGGCGCGCGATAACAGCAGATAAATCATCAAGCCTGCGACCACCGGAGGCAATCCCATCAGTGCATTCAGCGACGCCACCGCCGCACCCCGCCCGCGAAACCGGTACAGCGCCAGCAGTGCGCCCAAGGGCAAGCCCAGCACTGCGGCAACGGCGACCGCGCTGAGACTGACCTTGAGGGACAGACTCACGATACCGACCAGGGCTGGATCCAGCTCCAGAATCAACCGAAAAGCCTGGGTCAACGGGTTTTCATCCATGCCGAAACTCAGGGCACCCTCTTCAAAGTTATGTTATTTTTTGCGATATTGCTGTGCAGTCAAGACCACACTCGATCGCACGACTGGCGATTTTAATGCATCTTGCAGGCAGAAATCGCGGACGCTTGGCTCAAAGGTATTGGCAACTTAAAACATAACTTGGCGCAAGATGAAAGCATGGAAGTAAAAATCGACCTCCAGTGGGCGGTCGGCCTGGACGGAGTCGAGTCCATCGATTCTCTGGTTTTCCGCCTGCTCAGCGCCGTCGAGCGCGGCCGGTCACTGCGCAGCGCAGCAAAGGAATGCGGTGCCTCCTATCGGCATGCCTGGGGACTGATGCAGCAGTGGGAGCAGCGCCTGGGAGCGCCGCTGCTGAAACTCCAGCGGGGTCGCGGCGCCTCGCTTGCGCGTCTCGGGCGGGCCCTGCTTTGGTCTCAGCGACATGCCGAGGCCCGGCTGCGGCCGACGCTGGGCAGTCTTGCGGCCGAGGTCGGGCACGAACTGGGATCGCTGGCCGACCGCTCCAACCCGCTGCAACTGGTCGCCAGTCACGATCTGGCGATCGAACTGCTGCGCGAACGCCTTTCAGAAGACAAAATCCGCCCATTCAGCGTGCTCTACCGCGGCAGCATGGATGCGGTAGCCCAGCTGGGCGCAGGTCACTGCGACTTGGCCGGGTATCACATTCCTGATCTGCCGCAGTCCAGTCGCATCGAGGCGAACTTCCACCGGCTACTGCCGGCCGATGAATTGCAGTCGATTCAATTCGTCGATCGCAGCCAGGGGCTGATGCTGCCGCCTGGCAACCCAATGCAGGTGCGCCAGCTGCGCGACCTCGCCGACAACGGCCTGCGCTTTCTCAACCGGCAGGCCGGTTCGGGCACGCGCTTGCTGTTTGACGAACTGCTCGCTCGCGCCCACCTTCAGCCCGGCAATATCCGTGGCTACGAGGCTGAAGAATTCACCCACCTGGCCGTGGCCGCCATGGTCGCCAGCGGCGCCGCCGATGCCGGCTTCGGCGTGCGCGCTGCAGCCGAGCGTTTCGGGCTGGATTTCGTGCCGATGGTGCGCGAGCACTACCTGCTGGCGTTCCGCAAGAGCGAGCGCAACAGCGACTGGGTCAAGTCCTTGCTCGGCCTGCTGAACGACGACCCGGACCTGCGCGAAGCCATCAGCGCCTTGCCGGGCTACGACTGTAGCGGCATGGGCGAGCCGTGGCATAAGTGAAGCACCCGGCGACTTGTGGCTATAATATTTACACCGTGGCCACATTAAGCTGACCGGTATGGAAGTTTCTGTTCGCGATCTGAAGAATCACTTATCCGAATACCTGCGTCGAGCGCGGGCGGGGGAAGAGTTCGTGGTGACCTCCCATGGCCGTGCTTTGGCCCGGTTGTCCGGTGTATTTACCCATAGACCGGAACAAGAGACAGAGGACGCGGTGATCGCGCGCTTGCGAGCGCTTCCATTCGTACGCAGTGCAAACCAGCCGTGGCAAGAGTCGCCCGTCCTGCCGATTATTTTGGAAGACGGCCAGCCTGAGGTCTCCGATCTGGTTCTGGCCGATCGCGAATGATTCTCTACCTGGATACCTCGGCGCTGGTCAAACTGTATTTGCAGGAAGAGCACTCAGACCAAGTACAAGCGGCAGTAGCAAACGCCGCAATGGTCGCCACGCATATCCTGGCCTACACGGAAGCGCGCGCTGGATTCGCCAAAGCCTGCCGGACGGGAAGGATTGATGATCAGGTGCTGAGCCAACTTGAGGCAGAGCTGAACCAAAGCTGGCCGAATTTGGATGTGGTCGGCGTGGACGAAACCTTAGCCCGGCGGGCCGGGTCTCTGGCGGCCCAATTCGGACTGCGTGGCTACGATGCGGTTCACCTTGCCGCGGCCGAAACCCTCAGCACTTCGGCCGGTTTTGGCCGCCTTCGATTCGCCTGTTTCGACAAAACCTTGGCGAACGCCGCCGGTTCGCTGGGGCTCGCTGTCCAGTTTTGATCCAGCAACTTTGATCAACAGATAGCGCGACATCCGAGCGACTACAAGCCTCTCGGCCGCAGCCCCGCCGGCAGGTACAGCGGATGGGCCGGCTCACCGGCGGCATTCAGGCGCAGGCAGTGCAGACGTCCGGCCAGCAGACGGCGCATCGAGGCCGAGCGATCCAGCCAAACACCATCGTTGCCCCAGGCCGCGACAATGATCTCGACCTGTCTTGCCATGCGCCGGATCCAGGCATCGTTACGCGGCCCGACCGGATCGGCTGCGGCCTTCAGGTCGGCCGGGTAGGTGGCGCGAAAGGCGAATAAATTGGTCACCACCAGCCCGCCGTAGCCCCAGTCACGAGCAAAGCCGATGCAGCGGCGGATGGTCGGATCGGTCTGGCGCGCATCCGCCGTGGAAGGATTGAGGCCAACGATCATGACCAGGGGACTGGCCGGGTCCCATCGTCGCCACAGGGTGTAGCGAAAGCAGCGACAGCGACTGAAGTTGGCCCCTGCAGCCTCAGTGTTCATCCAGCGACGGCGGCGAGTCATCCTCGGTCTTTTCGGCGCGTTTGGCGCGGCGCAACTGGCGCTTCGGCTTTTCCGGCGCGGCGC
This sequence comes from Gammaproteobacteria bacterium, assembly GCA_003565625.1. Lineage (GTDB taxonomy): Bacteria > Pseudomonadota > Gammaproteobacteria > Xanthomonadales > Wenzhouxiangellaceae > Wenzhouxiangella. Next base: position 17,838 of record PXBD01000004.1, on the reverse strand, counting down.
CGTGCTCGTAAACGTGAACATCGCGCTGGGGGAAGGGAATCTGGATGCCTTCGGCGTCGAAGCACTGCTTGAAGCGCTTGGTCAGTGCGCGCAGTGTGGACCAGTAATCGGCTGTGCGCACCCAGGGCTTGGCCATCATGCTGACCGAGGAGTCATCCCAACGCGCGATATGGACCGTAGGTTCCGGCTTGGACAACACGCGCGGCTCGTCGCGCATCTCTTTCATAAGCACCTGTTCGACAAAGTCAATGTCTTCGTCATAGCTGAACGAGACTTCGATATCGACCCGGCGCACTTTGCTGGCGGTGTGGTTGACGATGGTGCCGCCCCAGATGCTCTTGTTCGGCACCACCAGCACCTGATTGTCGAAGGTCGTAATGGTGGTGGCAACAAGGTTCATCTTCTTGACGATGCCTTCAACATCACCCACCCGCACATGGTCATCCACGTCATAGGGCTGGTAAAGCAGGATCATCGCGCCCGATGCCAGATTGCTGAGCGAATCCTGCAGGGCGAAACCGATGATGAGACCGGCGATGCCGAGGCCGGCGAGCATCGGCCCCACCGACACGCCCAGGCTGGACAAGGCCAGGATTAGACCGAGCAGAAAAACGACGATACCGATGACCGATACCAGCACCTCGCCCGACAGCCGCGTCAGGCTGACCTGGCGCAAGGACAAAAACCAGCGCATCAGTTGGCGCGCCAACCGGGCCACGAGCCAGGCGATCAGCAAAATGCTCAGAAAAATCAGGCTGCGCAAAATCAGGTTGGGGCCGTTTGAGACCAGTTGCTGCTGGGCGATTTCAAGCTGATCGCGCATGACGCGGGAAAAGACTTCGCGCTGGAGGAGCTCGACCCCGATCACGCCGCGCTGGCGCACGATCAACGCTCGGAATTCCGCCGTATCCATCCCCATCCGGTCCATCAGGTCGACGATGGCCTGCAGGCTGTTGAGCGAGCGCGTCTGCTTGCGCTGAACGGCTTCCACGGCCAGGTTGAGGTCCTGATCCAGCGGCGCTTCGGCCAGGCGCGAACGCAGCTCGATCAGAGTCGAGGCATCCAGGCGAATCTGGCCGGCGATGCGCTCGGCGAGCAAATCGGCGCCAGTTTCCAGCCGCTCGCGCAACTCCTCGGCGGCCGTGCCGAAAACGCCGGCAAAAGCCGGTCTTTCGGTCAAGGTCTCCAGCACCTGCAGGTGCTGGACCAGCGATTGCATGTAACGCAGCCGCAGCAGCTGCTGTTCCTGAATGAATGACTCGGCCACATTGCTGCGCAGGCCGGGGTCGAACTCATTGATTTCCTCGCGCGCATCGGCGATGCGAGCATTGATTTGCTCCATCCTGACGAAAGTCAGGTCGAGCACTTGATCCATGGCGTCCAGCAGGCTTTGGACGGCGGCCGATTGCTCGGGGTCGAGGTCGACGTCAGCGATTGCCAGAGCCTTGGCATCCAGCTCATCGATCAGCGTCAGGAGACGCTCGTCGATGCGGAAACGAATCGCATCGCGATGCTCTGCAGGCTGTGTGCCCAGTGCCTGGATCAAGACCTCGATGCGCGCATAAGCGCTTTCGATGTTGCTCAGTTCAGCGGCCAGCTGCTGCTCTTCAGCCGCGACGCGATTTGCCGCCGCAATAGTCAGCGCCAGGCAAAATGCAACACCCAGCCCGGCGAACCGGATCCCGAAGCACCCCATACGTATCCATGCCGTTTTTTCTTCTAACGGAGATTAGCACGCGGCCAGCCAATGATCCGTCCATCGGCCGCCGGGTCGGAGTGAGCTACTGGCTGGATGACTATGGATCATGCGTTGGACGGTGCGCTGCAGGCGACAAGCATAAACGCGCTCGAACATCACCGATGTTTATCTCAGCTTTGGCGACGGGCAAAACGCTGGTCGAAGTAGCGCTTCAGCGCCTCAGGCAGGTCCAATGGCCCGGTCAGAAAATCGCAGGCCAGGTCGAACAAGGGATAGCGGCCGCGTGCGACCAGTGCATGCTCGCGCACACGGTGGGCGGTGTGGACACCTTCGGAGCGGATGTACTCGCCACCGGAGGCGATCTTGTCGCTGCGCCCGAAGGCCAGCTCAGCGCCGATGGTGCGGTGATGCGAGGAGCGGCTGGTGGCGCTGGTGATCAGATCCCCCATGCCGGCCGGGCCGCGCGCGGTCGCCGGGCGTCCGCCGCGGTCGGTCATGATGGCCTCGAGTTCGTGCACGGCCTCGAAAATGAAAAACCCGCGCACGTTATCGCCCAGCTCCAGCGCATCTGCTGCACCCAGCAGCGGCACGTAGACATTCTTCAGCACCACCGCCCAGGCCGCACCGACCAGATCATCGTCGGCGTCCAGGTACAGCGGCGTATCGGCAAAGACGTCCACCATGGCACGGGCCTTGGCACTGTTGCCGGCCAGCACGCCGAACCCGACTTTGCCGGCGCTCAAGTCCCGCGCAATCATCGGCCCGTAGATCATGCCCCAGTGACGGTTCTGTCCCAGGGTTTCGGCAAAGATTTCGGCCGGGGTGCGTCCGGACTCGTCCACGCCCTTGGCGATCGACAGGCAGACAGTGTCTAGATCCATCACCGCCGCCAGCCGCCGGGCCAGGGCCGCATGCGGTTGGGCGGGCAGGGCAAACAGGATCAGGTCGGCTGCGGCTGCCATGCGTTCCAGCGCAGCTGACTGCTCGTCTTCCATCTCGCGATACCAGATCGCGGGCGCGTAACGCTGCCCCAGCAGCTCGCTGAACATCGTGCCCATGGCGCCGTTGCCGAGGATCAGGATGCGTAGCGGGGTTCTGGTCATGGCGGCGGTGCTCTTCAGGCGACGGCGAGGCCCCAATGTAGCAGGGGCATCCGGCAGCCGGTAAACCTCAACCCCTGGGCGCGTCCGCTCTGGTTTGGCCTGAAACCTGTCAGCGGTTCACGGTTTGTCGGCTCGGGCAAAGCGATAGCCAGCCATTCGCAGTTGCGTATGGATGATCTTCTCGGGCTGCTGGAGCATCGGCAGGGGGCCGTGGGCTTGCTCCAGGTCGGCGCGGGCCTTCGGTAGAGCGTGCTGTAGGGCTTCGACCATGTTTGCCACTTCTTGCAGCACAAACCGGGGACGCATGCCCATGGCCTCGGCTTGTGCCTGCCAATGTCCGGGCGAAATGCGCCCGGGGTCTGATTCGCCGCCGACGCTCATGGCGAGGCGACGGTCCAGGTTCGGCCACGCGCGCGTACAGACGAGGTCGTAGAAAGGTGCGAGGCGACGCCCGGCGCGATTGCGTGCAGTGTGGACCAGGGCCAGATTTTTGGCGTGTCCATCGGAGTTGCCGGCCAGCCAGTTGAAGATCTGCCAGCGCAGCAGGTTCAGGAGATCCTCCGCCGGCCTCTCGCTCAGTTCCCGAATCCACTGTGCGCATTCGGCCAGCCCGGGGCCGCCTTCGGCCTCGTACTTGCGCGTGGCGCGCAGGCCGACGATCTGGCAGAAGTCTTCCTGGTGCAAACGATGCGATTCGCCGTCTCGTGCCTCCCGATCGTAGCGGCGAATGATCAGGTAACGCTGCCCGCGGTACTGCTCCAGCCGGGTCTCGGGCACGGGTAGGCCGACCGCTTGCGCGAGGCGATTCAGGAAAACTTCGTAGACCGGCACATGTCGCCACTCCGGCAGCTCGAACTTGAGGATGTGCGATGAGGCGGTCACGCCGCGCGGCAGCAGGTAGTCGCCGTTCTTGATCAACACCGGACACTTGGACTGCGCTCCGGCCAGCGAAAGCCGTGGCCGAGCCGCGTTGTCTTTTTTCGATCCGGGAAGAATGCCCTGGCCGCGTTGTTGCAGCATCTGTGTCAAGCCTGCCTGGTCCAGCGCCTCGGCGCCGGCTTGTTCATCGACGACCTGGTCGATCGATAGAACGCTCAGCGCGCCGGCACAGTCACCCCCGATCTCGCGCAGCAAGACGAAGTCGTCGTCGGCGACGCCCAGGTTGCGGATGATCCGCTCACGGGCTGAGCCCTCCGGGAGCAGGTTGGCAAACCAGGCGTGCGCAAGACCCTCCTCCGGCCCGAACGGTTCCGGTCTCAGCGGCAAAACACGACCGATGCCGAAACCCTGAGCGAGCCAGTCGGCACTGTAGGAAAAGCCGATGCGGTCCTGTCGATCCCGCCAGAGTTCGCCGACCAGGCTGCCGCCGTGCCAGACATTGAGGCGATCCGGATCAGTCGACCGGGTCATCGACAGGCCTTCGTTCGCGCGCATCCGTGGACGAGCGCGATATCAGGAGGCAGTCCAACCCCAGCAGGGCGGCGACTTGCAGGGTTTTGCCCAGCTCAGCGGTAGCCTTTCCGCGCTCAAGCTCGGACAAAAACCGCATGCCCAGCCCGCTGAGCCCGGAGAGCTGTTCCAGCGTGAGCCCCTGGGCCTTGCGCTGGGCGCGCAGTGCCGCACCGAGTTCGGCTGCGGTTCGAAGCGGTGTTTTGTGATCGAGCGTCGGACGCACTGCTTTTACCGTTCAGGAAAATTCGGAGCATTAAGACGGATGATAGCCGAAATGATCCCGTTCGGTAAATTATCGACTCTTTCCAACCCAAAGCCACATGATTATCCCTTTCGGGACCGGTCAGCGGGCTGCCGCTATTGCTGGCTGGGCCGTCCAGCTCGCCGACGACCGTAGCCTGCGGCCCCTCGGCTGAAACCCGCATCGCGTGCGGCGGTATGGCGTACGGTCAAGCGCAGCGCCGGGTTGCGCATCATGCCGAGCGGAGGCGGATACCAGCCCAGCTCCGCGCGCAGCTGGTCGGCCGGCTGCAGGGGCAGTTCCTGGCCCGTAGCGCGGTTCTCGGTATCGACCGAGTCGAAGCTCAAGCTCAGGTCCAGATCGTCTCTCAGCAGCTGGTAGGCGTACAGCTCGAACCCGCGCAAGACGGCGTCGTCCTGCTCGTGGAAAAAGATCGGCAGACCATTCGGCGCCCGCTGGCCGGTATCGGTCAGGTAGATGTAGTCATTGATGCGGTTGCGAAACACCGTCGCGCTGGCCATGGCTCGCTGCGAACGCCAGCGCAGGGCCAGGTCGGTATTCAGCGACTTTTCCGGCTGCAGATCCGGGTTGCCGATCTGGATCGCCGCCACCCCGCCATGAACGCCCCGCGCGAATCCTGTTTTTTCTGCCGAGCCTCGAAGCCGATCGTGCCGCGGTCAAAAAAGCCCAGCTTTTCGTGCCCGGCTTCCAGGCGTACCGTGTACTGATCAAACTCCGGTTCGATGTCGCCGTCAAACAACTCCGCGCGCAGTCGACCACCCTCGTTCGCCCGGCGCAGGTTGTTCTGTTAGGCCCGCTTGGTCGCGTGCGATAGACCATTCGTCTCTTTCATGAACACTAGTGGGCCATGCGGTAAAAAGCACCGGCGAGACCCAACGCCCGCTGCACTTGCGGGAGCACACGGCTTGCGGTAGCTTGAGCGACACGCCAACCCCGCTCACTCCAATGTTGCATCGCTTTGTGTTCTGTCTGGCCGTGCTGGCCGCTGGCGCAGCTCAGCCCGGCAGCGCCCAGGTCCTGCTGGCCGGCGGCAGTCTGCCGGTGTGCAGCTCGATGAGCGGCCACGGCTGCGAGCCGATGGCGGCGTGGCCGCAGCAGGCGCTGGAAAGGCACCTGTATCGCGTCACCACGGCGCGCATCGATCGCTGGCAGGCCAGCCTGGGCGATGGCGCCGAAAGCCCTGCAGCGCGCGAGTGGCAGACCGTTCTGGAGCAACTGGCCGAGCAACAGACGGCAGCCGGGTCCCGAAGCCGGTTGAGCGACCCGCTCAGGGTTGCCGCCGCAGCCCGTTATGACACCCTGGATGAGCGCGCAAGATGGCAGATGCTCGACCATTTCCAGGAACCCGTCGGCGCGCGCGGCGAAAAAGTGCGCTTGAGCGACAGCAGCAGCCAGGCGACCATTGAAATTTTCGAGCGCTTCGTGGCCATGGCCGGCGCGACCAGCGGTCGTGAGCGGCCACGGATCGGCGTTTCCACCGCGTCTTCGCGCGACCCCTACGACTCTCTGGACTTTTACCTGCAGGTTATTGAGCAAGCCGGCGCAGAAGTGTACTGGTTGCCCCTGGACCGGGCCTTCAGCGCGGCCCGCGCAGCCTCTCGCTGCGAGGACCTGGCCGGGTTCCAGGCCGAGCTGCTGGGTGCCTGGGATCGGGACCGCGTTTTTCCGGCCCTCTTTCAGCAGCAGCTTGCGCTGTGCGACGATTCCGCCTCCACCCTGGCGCTGGCTGAAACTTTGGACGGCGTGTTCTTGAACGGCGGCAATCAGTGGTTGACGCTGCATGCCTTCATTGACGATCATGGCCAGCCAACCCGGGAGTGGCAGCGCATCCTGGCCAGGCTTGAAGCCGGCGAACTGGTGCTGGGCGGCACGAGCGCAGGCGCTGCGGTGCAGTCAGGGCCGGTCATGATCAGCAACGGCAGCAGCCGGCGCGCCTTGCTGGAGGGTGCCCATGAGCGGCCGCCGCCGCGACCCGGCTGCGATCGAGCGCAAGCCTGTCCGTCAGGCTTGGGCGTCGATTCCCTGACCTTCCACCGCGGCGGCCTGGGCAGCTTTGCCCTCGGCATCGTCGATACCCACTTCTCCGAACGCTGGCGCCAATTCCGTCTCTTGCAGCTGATGGTCGACAGCGATATTGCGCTGGGCCTGGGCGTGGATGAAACCAGCGCGATTGAGGTGTCGGGATTGTTCGATGACCAGCCGGTCACCTTGCAGGCCCATGGCGATTCCGGGGGCTGGCTGATCCTGACCGACCGCGCCATCGTACACAGCCGGCAACCGCTGCAAATCGACGGCGTTGTCCTGCACTATCTTGGACCCGGCGCACGGCTGGAGCTTGATGATGGCGGCAGGTCACAGGCAAGCCCCGAAGCAATGGCCACCCCGGCTCAAAAGCCGCATACGTCAGGGTGCGCGCAGTTCGATAACTACGGATCTTTTGCCGAGTTACCTGCGTTCACGACCCGCGCGGCCGCCCGGGAGTCTCACTGCCTGGTCGTACCCCTGGACGACACGACGGTGGCCAGGAGCGAACTGGTGCCGCTGGCGCCGAAATCCGCCACCGGGCCGGTCAGCAGCTGGAGCTGGTCGCTGGAGGTGGGCCCCGGCCGCCACTGACCGGAAACCCCAAAGCGCGGTCGATCAGAGGTCGGCTTTCGGCAAGCCCTGGCCGATATTTCGCCTGGCCCAGCGGGTGACCACGCCCCGCTGCGGGGCAAACAAAAACGCCAGCAGGAAGAAGCCGGTAACCACCAGCACGATGGCACCGCCCGAGGCAACGTTGAACTGGAAGGCCAGAAACAAACCCAGCACAGCCGAGACGATGCCGATGACTGTCGAGAGCATCAGCATCGTGGACAGGCGGTTGACCAGCAGGTAGGCGGTCGCACCCGGCGTGACCAGCATGGCTACCACCAGGATGATGCCGACGGTTTCCAGGCTGGCAACAATGGTCAGGGTCAGCAGCAGGATCAGCCCGTAGTGAATGACGCTGGTGTTGAGTCCCTGCGAGCGCGCCTGAACCGGATCAAACACGTAAATCAACAGTTCCTTGTAGAACAGCAGCACCACCGAGAGCACCAGCACGCCGGCAACCAGGGTCAGCATCAGGGCCGGGTAGCGAACACCGAGCACGTTGCCGAACAGGATGTGCATCAGGTGAGTAGAGGTGGCGATCTGGCTGATAATGACCACGCCGAGCGCAAACGCGGCCGTGAACATCAGGCCCATGGCCGCATCGGACTTGATCCGGGTATTGCGCTCGATCACGCCGATGCCGAGTGAGGTCAGCGCGCCGGTGGCGAAAGCGCCGATAAAGAACGGCCAGCCGAGCAGGTAGGCAATCGCCACGCCGGGGAGCACGGCGTGGGAGATGGCATCGCCCAGCAACGACCAGCGCTTGAGTATGACGTAGCTCGACAGCAGGCCGCACACCGCGCCGACCAGGATGGAGGTCAGCAGCGCCCGCTGCATGAAGCGGTACTGGAACGGTTCGGCCAGGGCCTCGGGCAGCAGGTTGACGACCACCATCATCGCCGCGATCAGGAGATCGATGACCGCCTCGCCCGCCCCCTGCAGCGTCGCGGTCATGCGATCTCGAGGAGGTCGGGCGAGTAGCGCTTGCCGCGGTTGCTCAGCCAGGCATCCGTGGCAGTGCGCGAGATCATGTCATCGCTCAGCAGCTTGTTCGGGTCGCCCGCGCCGACCACGCGGCGGTTGATGAGGACGGCAAAGTCCGCATCCCGCCGGGCCCCGGCAATATCGTGGGTCACCATGACCACGGTCCGCCCCTGGTCGCGCTGGCGACACAATACCCGCATGATCAACTCTTCGCTGCGCCGGTCAACGCCCACCAGGGGCTCGTCAAGCAGCAGCAGCCGGGCATCCTGGGCCAGGGCGCGGGCCAGCAGTACCCGCTTGCGCTGCCCTCCGGACAGAGTCTCGATGGGACGATCGATATTGTCCTCCATGTCGACGGCCTGCAGGGCCTCGCGGGCCGCGTCCCGATGCCGATCCGAGGCCATCACGGGCAGCAGGAAGCGACGCCATCCGCCCTCCATGCGCATGCGTCCATAGCGCCCGCACAGCACCACATCGCCTACCGACAAGGGAAAGTCCCAGTCCACCTGTTCGTGTTGCGGCATGTAGGCAATCTGCCCGGACCGGCGTTGACGCTCTGCATCCTCGCCGTGGATCAGAACCCGGCCGCTGCGTGGTTTCAGGCTGCCGACCAGGGTGCGCAAGAGGGTGGACTTGCCGGCCCCGTTGGGCCCGGCTACCGCAATCAGTTGACCCGCCGGCAGCGCGAGATCCACCTTGTCCAGCGCCAGCGCCGAATCATACGCTACCGACAGATCCGCGATCTCGACTGCCGGAACCGCCTGGTTTCGCTGTTCAGCTTCCATCGCGCAGCGCCTCCTTGAGCACGCGCAGGTTTTCTCTCATCATGCCGGCGTAGCTGCCGGCGGCACTGTCCGGTGCATCCAGCGAGTCGACGTGGAGCGGACCAAAGTACGGCACACCGGTATCAGCCGAAATGCTCTCCACGTGCCGGCTGGAAATCGTGCTCTCCCAGAAAATCGCCGGGGGCTGGCGCTCGTTGATGACGTCGGTAATCCGCATCAGCTGGCGCGGACTACCTTCGGTCTCGGCATTGTTGCCCCAGATGCCGTCATGGAAAAAATCGAAGGCATCGGCAAAGTAGACGAATGCCGCCTCGCTGGTAATCAGTACCCGGCGCTCAGCGGGAATGGCATCCAGCGCATCGACCAGTTCCCGATACAGGCTGTCGAGTTCGTCGCGGTAGGCCTCGGCGTTGGCGCGCAGCAAAGCCGCCTGGTCGGGTAACAGATCGGCCAGGTGCCGATAGATCGCGTCGACCAGGCCGGCGGCACGCCTCGGATCCATCCAGACGTGGGGGTCGGGCTGGTCGCGATACTCTCCGGCAATAACGGGCAGGGTTTCAATGTCCGCTACTTCGGCAACCGCCACCACCGGCACTCCGCTGCCAACGACGGCGCGCATCTGGCCCATCCACTGCTCCAGGTCCAATCCGAGGTACAACACCAGATCGGCCCGCTCCAGGGCGCGAAAATCCGCCGGCCGAAGCTCGTACTCATGTACTTCGGCACCGCGTGGGGTCAGGTTGATCACCTCGGCATGCTCGCCGGCAACGCGCAAGGCAAAGTCTTCGAGGATGCTGAACGTCACCACCACCCTGGGCCGATCCTGCGCCCACGCCGTCGACGATAGCAGGGCGCTCAGCAACAGCAGTGTCAGGAGTCGCGGTGTCATACTCAAGTTCCGGTGCTTTTCCCAGTATTTGCGTCCAGGCCAAGAAGTGCAGCCTAAACCAAGAGATTGGGCGTGTGCAAACTCTTTTAGCTAACGCTAAGTTTAGTGGCTTGAGCGAGGTATCGGCGTGAAGCCGTTCCAGAGCTTCATTGTGGCGGGCGCGCGCGTCCGCTACCATAGGAGAGATGAGTCGATCCGAGCCCTTACGCTCCCGCAACGCTGGCGACACCGCGGCCGACGTGCTGCCGCCGCCGGACCAGCACGCCCGCCAGTACGCGGCCGTGCGCGACGCCCATGAAACGGAGCTGATCGAAGACTACGTCGAGCTGATCGGCGATTTACTCGAGCATAGCGGCGAGGCGCGCGCAACCGACGTCGCCGCCAGAATGGGCGTCAGCCAGGCCACGGTCACCCGAATGGTTCGGCGCCTGAATGAACTGGGCTACGTCAGCAACGAGCCCTACCGCTCGCTGTTTCTGACCGAGGAGGGCCGGCGCATGGCCGCCTGGTCGCGCCAACGCCACGCCGTCGTCCTGCGCTTTTTCCGCGCCCTGGGCGTAGACGATGCCACCGCCCGGATTGATGCCGAAGGTGTGGAACACCACGTCAGCGAAAAAACCCTGGAGCTGATGGAGCGGTTTTCGGATGAGCAAGAGTGGTTCGGCTAAGTCCCGCCAAACCGCTCGAAACCTGATCTTTCAAACTACCGACCGCCGGAGCGGTTCTGCTGGCTGGCTTGGGTGCCTTCCGGTTTGTGATTACCGATCACGCCCTTCAACGGGCAGATCGAAAAGGCTGGGCATTTTTTGCAGCCGGCGGTCAGGGCGATGGGGCACAGGGTCATTGCGCGTTTCTCCTTCCTTGGAATCTGAGTCCGAGTGGCCAGTGTATACCCCTCGTGTCCATGGCATTTTTCGGCACTTATCCACCGATGATGGCAAAGTGTTCCGGCTCCGCTGATCGAACTGCCCTGAGGTTGACCCTTTTGTCGAAGCTGACGGACCGTCCCTGATGATGGACGGCCAGTGCTAGCAGGTAGCAATCCGTGATCTGGCGTGATCCCAGCACTGCGTCCCAACTCAGGATTTTCTCGTCCAGCAGGCTGATGTCGTCTGGCCAGAATTGGTGCCAGGCGGTGGCGGTCGCCTCGGCCAGCCTTTCCGATAGGAGTGCGGGGGTAAGCGGATTGGGATAGCTCGGCTGGGACATGATCCGAATCACGCCGTTTTGAGTCAGGGGACAGGAAGCCCATCCGTGGTCGATGTGCGCTTCAAGCCAGGCGTGGGCCAGCCGATGATGAATATGCTGCGCGTCCAGCAGGGCAATCAGCACATTGATATCGAGCAGCGCGCGCAAGATCAGATATTTTCCTGCTCTCTCAACTGCTCGATCTGTTCGTCGGACACGACTGTGCCGCGCGCGGGAAACGGCCGGAAACCGTAGTGCGCTGCTGATTCGCCCACTTCGCTTGAGCCGTTTTGCGGGGTGGTCAGGGCCTGTCTGAGCAGCTCCGAAACCACCCGGCCGGCCGACGTTCCACGTCGCCGAGCCAGCTCCTTGGCCGCGGCCAGCACTTCATCGTCGATATCGATCGTGGTTCGCATGGAAACAACGCTTGTCTTTGATGATTTGATGCTAGCGCATCACCACATCAAAGACAAGCCGGTGTTGCTCGAAGCCTTTGGACGATCAGTCAAAGTCCACTCTCAGCGCCCCAACTCCGTCGGCAGCGGCGGCGGCTCTCTGGCGATATCGTCGCTGTAGTCTTCGAGCATCTCCAGGATTTCGCTGATGGCGGCCTCGAGCTGGCTGTCGCGGCCTTCATTGGTCGCCACCGGGTCGAGGAACACTTCGATATCCGGGGCCACGCCTTCGTTTTCGATCGTCCAGTTGTTATCGGTATCAACAAAGCGGAAGTGCGGCACGGTCATCACGCCGCCGTCGATCAGCGGCGGGTTTTTGAAGATGCCAATCAAGCCGCCCCAGGTGCGGGTGCCCAGCAGCGGGCCGATGCCGAGCTCACGGAAAGCATAGGGCAGGTAGTCGCCGCCGGAGCCGGCATCCTGGTCGATCATCATGAGTTTTGGTCCATGCAGCGCCCCCATCGGAGTCCGCGACATCAGGCCGTCGCGGTAGACCCAGTTCGACAGGTGCGGACGGGCCAGCACTTCGACGATGTAGTTGGCCGCCTGGCCACCGCCGTTGGCGCGCTCGTCGATGATGACGGCCTCGCGGTCGAGCTGGGAATAGAACATGCGGTTGAAGAAGGTATACCCGGGCCCGGCGGTATTGGGCAGGTAGATGTAGCCAACCCGCCCGTCGGTGGCCTCGTGCACGGCCTGGCGGTTGGCCTCGATCCAGTACCACAGGCGCAATCCGCCCTCGTTGCCGGTCGGCTCGACCAGCACTTCGCGGGAATCCAGCCCGTCGGCGCTGGGGCCGATGGTCAGCGTGATCTGCTCATCGACGGTGTTGTGCAGGTGCTGGAACAGGTTGTCATCGGCGCTGATCGCCCGGCCGTTGACGGCCAGCACGTATTCCCCGACCTGGGCTTCCGAGCCCGGGCGGGCCAGCGGGCCGTGGATGAACGGGTTCCAGGCCTCGCCGGAATAGACCCGGCTGATGCGCCAGCGATCGTTGGCGATTTCGAAATTGGCGCCGAGCAGACCGACGCCCGGGCCGGACTCACGGTGGACGTGACCGCCACCGATCCGGTTGTGGCCGGCGTGGAGCTCGGCGATCATTTCGACCATCAGCTCGTTCAGGTCCTCGCGCCGGCCAACGTGGTCCAGCAGCGGCCGGTACTGTTCATAGACCGCGTCCCAGTCCAGCCCGTGCAGGTTGGCGGCATAGAAAAACTCGCGCTGGAAGCGCCAGCCCTCATCGAAGATCTGCGCCCATTCGGCCCGGGGGTCGATGTACATGCGCAGGTCCGACAGGTCCAGGTTGTCCGGTGACAGGCTCGCACCGACCTCGGCCACGGCCAGGGCACCGGTGTCGCGCTGGATCAGCAGATGGCGACGGCCCGCGGCCATCCGGTAACCGTTCAGTCCGGTCATCACCGAGGCGGCCTCGCGCTTTTCCAGGTCAAAGCGCATGAGCTGGTTGTTGCGGGCAGCGCGCTCGCCGGGCTGTTCGACCGTGGCGCCAGGCTGGACGCGATGCATGTAGAACAGGCTGCCATCATGGGCAACATGAAGGTCGCCGTAGTTGCCCTTGGCCACCGGCAGGGCGACCTTGCGGGCCATCAGGCCGTCGAAGTCGATCTCGATGGCGTCCTGTCCGTCGCCGTTTCCATTGCCGCTTCCATTGCCGTTGTCCTCGCCATTGGCCTCTTCGTCGCCGTTGGCGTCGATTTCCTCGTCGCCGGTGCGCGGCGCCAGCGGCGATTCGCCATCGGCCTGCAAGACCAGCGCATACAGGCCGGCCCGGAACGGGCGCTCCTGGCTGGTCATGTCCAGTCCAAAGCGGGTCGGGCCGGCGTTGGTGGAGGCGGCAAAATACAGGTAAGCGCCGTCCGGGTCGAAGGCCGGTGCGGCCACGTCGGCCATGCCATCGCTGACCGTGTGCGAGCGCCCGGTAGCGAAATCGTGGATGACCAGGTCGCGCAGGTAGTTCGGTTGGCGCAGGGTGTAGGCCAGGTAGCGACCGTCGGGCGAAAAGGCGACGTCGAATCCGCCCTGGCGCGGGCTGCGGTCGATTTCGGTGACCTCTCCGGAGACCAGGTCGATCGCATGCAGGCGCATGCGGTTGTCTTCGAACACGATGCGACCCTGCTCGGCGTTCCAGGCCTGCAGGCTGTAGAAATCCGGACCGAGCTCGAACTCGGTTTTCTCTCCCAGGCCCGACTGGTCGGTCACGACCAGGGTCTGGCCTTGGAGCGATTCAACGATCCAGGCGACCTGGTCGCCGGCCGGCGACCACAGGCCGGTGTATTCGCGGACCCCGTCAGTGCCGGTCAGGTTGCGGGTCGAGCCGTGCTCGACCGGTACCGTGAACACCTCGCCGCGGGCGGTGACAATGGCACGCTTGCCGTTGGGCGAAAGCCCGGTGTACTGGATCTGGCCGCGCACGTCCTTCCAGCCCGGTCGGGGCTGGGGCAGGTCGGGGTTGATACGGATATCCAGGGTGCGCTGGGTGCCGGTGCCGATATCGAACTCGTGCAGTCGGCCGCCGGCCTCGAACACCACGTGGTTGCCCCGCCGCGCGGCCCAGCGAATGTCCCAGGTTTCCTGCTGGGTCAGGCGCACCATCTCTTCGGTGGCCGGGTTGAACAAAAACAGGTTGAAGATCTTGTCATCGCGGTCGGACAGGAACAGCACGTAGTCACCGACCCACAACGGGTTGATGTCGTTGACCCGCTCACCCGGAATGCCGATCACTTCCCCGCTGGCAGGATTCAGGATCCGGATCGACGGCGTGGTGCCGCCGCGATAGCCGCGCCAGCCGGCGCCACCGCCATACAAACCGTTATAGGCCGGGCCGAAGTCTATATAGGCCAGGCGTTCGCCGGCCTCGTCCCACTGGCCGCGGAAAAAGCGCGCTTCCATCTGCTTGACCGGCGCACCGCCGTCGACCGGGACGTGATACAGCTGGGCCGAACGGCCGTGGTCGGTCTCGCGGCGCGAGGCAAAGGCGACAGCGTTGCCGCCGGCGCTCCAACCGACCGGGATGTCGGCGCCGGGGTGCCAGGTCAGCTGGGTCGGGTTGCCGCCGTCCACGCTGATCACGTAGACATTGGTGTTGCCGCCGTAGTCGGCGGCAAAGGCAATCAGACGCCCGTCGGGCGAGAAGTGCGGGTTGTTCTCCTCGGCCGGGCTCGAGGTCAGGCGGCGCGGATTGGCCCCGTCACGGTCGCTGACCCACAGATCACCGGCGTAGACAAAAGCCAGATGGTCGGCCGAGACGGCAGGCTGGCGCAGCAGGTGGGTGGGTTCGGCAACAAGCAGGCCGGACAGCGACCACAGCAGCAGGGCGGTCAAAACGGAGAACAGTTTTGCGGGCATCAAAAGACCTTTGAGAAAAAAACGTGCCCGAAGGATACCCCAAGCCCATCAGCAAGCGCTACAAATGCGCCTCCCGGGCAGCGACGTGATCAAAGCTTCCCCGACCCTGGACGCTGACTTCGCCTTGGGCCTCGAACTCGAAAGAGCCCGACCAGGTCTCCCCATCCTGGCGAATGTCCATGTTGCCGCTGATCTCCAGATCCCGGGGTAAATCGTGGAGGTTCAACGAGACCTCGCCGGCTCCGGGGCGTCCGCTGACCACGCGATAGGTTCCCGGCTGGGCCACATCACCGGGAAAACCGAACGTCATTTGCTGGTCCACGATGATGCTGCGATCGTTGCGAAACCGCATCTGGTCGGCCCGCTCCTCGCGCTCACCATTCACAGTCAGTTCGTATCGCGCCTCTCCGCGCAGGGTCAGGGGGATACGGTAGGCGCGACCGATGATGTGACGTTCGTTGTCCTCCTCGGCACTGCCGCCGCGGAATTCGAACTGCAGGCTGACGTGATCCCCCAGTTCGGCCACGCTGACCGTGCCGCTGCCACCAAAGCGCAGCGGCTGGCCATAGCCCATGAGAATCAGGTAGGCCTCTCCATGGCGGGCGATGGGGGAATTTTCCAGCGCGTAGGTCTGCCCGGCGGCAGCGCCGGGCGGCAACTGAATGGCCACCGCCCCGAGTTCGCGATCCGGCTCGTCATCACCACGCTGCAGATCAGCGCGCAGGCGCACGATAAAAGGCCCGTCCACGTTGTTGGCCACGACCAACTCGCGACCGCCGGTACCGTCCCGACGTTCACGCGACTGGCCATAGTTGCTGGCCCTGAAACTCACCGCCTCGCGGTCGCCCGAGTAGGGCCCCACGGTGCGCACAGGGCCGACAATTTCCAGCTCGTGTTCGCCGGGGTTCAAGCCCTGGCCGATGTCGGCGGTCGAGACCGAGCCTGCGCTGCTGGACGCATCGCCACCACAGCCGCCAATCAAAAACGCAGCGGTGACCGCGATCAGGGTGCATGTTTTCATGATTCCAGGTTCCTTGGGTGATCTGCAAATGCATTCTTAATAACGGAAAACGCAGCCCGACCTTGCCAAGCGGCCACTCCAGTTCGTATTCTTCGGCCGATGAGTACCCAATCAGTTCGGGTCTGGGACCTGCCCCTGCGACTGTTTCACTGGCTGCTGCTGATCTGCGTGGCCGGCGCGCTGGTCACCATTCAGCTCAAGGCCATGGACTGGCACGGTCGCTTCGGGCTGGCGGTGCTGGGGCTGCTGGTGTTTCGGCTGGTCTGGGGGGTGATCGGATCGACCCACGCGCGCTTCTGGTCGTTTGCGCCGTGGCCGCGCAGCCTGGTGGATTACTTGCGCGGGCGCTGGCACGGCCTCGGCCACAACCCGCTGGGTGCGCTGTCGGTGTTCGCCATTCTGGCCGTGCTGCTGTTTCAATCGGTCACCGGATTGTTTGCCGACGACGTGATTGCCTTTACCGGCCCGCTCAGGCGTGCGGTGTCGGGCGATACTGCCAGCCAGCTGACCAGCTGGCACATGCGCATGGAATACGTGATCTATGGCCTGATCGCACTGCACCTGGCCGCCATCGCCTTCCATGAATTGATCAAGCGCGAGCGCCTGGTCAAGCCGATGATTACCGGGCGCAAGCCGGTCGGTTCCAGTCCCGTCCAGGACGCCCGCGGCGGCGGCTGGATCGCTTTCGTCATCGCCGTGCTGGTGGCGGGCGCTGCGGTCTGGGTCGCCAACGGCGCCTTGCTGTCGCCGCCACCGCCACCGCCGCCGGACCTGGGCTGGTAACCGGGGACGCCCGAATCAAAAGCGCTGCCGTGGCGACCTTCTCACCCGCCTGGCGGTACTCTTCGCTCATGAATTCTGAAAACATTGCGCAAAGTTTCACCCGTCGCACGCCGGAAGAAGACGATCGCCAGCGCCTGGTCTGCGATCGCTGCGGCTTTGTCGACTATGAAAACCCCAAAATCGTGGTCGGCAGCGTGGCCACCTGGGAGGACAAGATCCTGCTGTGCAAGCGCGCCATCAATCCGCGCGACGGCTACTGGACCCTGCCGGCCGGGTACCTGGAATTGAACGAAAGCCCGGAAGCGGGTGCCCTGCGCGAGGCCTGGGAGGAGGCACGGGCCAGTTTGGAAATCGACCAATTGCTGGCCACCTACGCCATCACCCGCATCAGCCAGGTGCAGCTGATTTACCGCGCGCGCCTGACTACCCCCGAAATCGCCGCCGGGCCGGAATCACGCGCGGTGGGCTTGTTTACCTGGGATCGGATTCCCTGGGAAGAGCTGGCCTTTCCGTCGGTGCACTGGGCCTTGGCGCACTTCCGAGAAACCCGAACCGAAACCGTGTTTGCCCCGCGCCGGCAAACCGACGCGGGCGAGGGTGGTTTGTAGCTCGGGTCAGCGCGCTGCAGTCTCGGCGCGCGCTGCATGGCGCTGCATGGCCGGGCGGACCCGCAAAAACCCGCGATACATTCTCTCCAGCAGCCAGAGGATCGGCGGAATGCGGGCCAGCAAGCCCAGCGGGCGCAGCACCGGGATGGCGCGCCACATCGCGGCAAAGGCTTCGGCACCGTCCACCATCTGCCCGTTTTCGCTGGCGTGGAAG
Source organism: Gammaproteobacteria bacterium (assembly GCA_003565625.1). Lineage (GTDB taxonomy): Bacteria > Pseudomonadota > Gammaproteobacteria > Xanthomonadales > Wenzhouxiangellaceae > Wenzhouxiangella. The sequence goes on along the minus strand of PXBD01000004.1, from coordinate 398 downwards.
CGGGCCAGCAATTCATCGCGATTCAACGGGCAGACGCTGTCTTCAGAGGCCACATCGACAAAGTCAATGCGCCCCCGGCGATCCAGCCGGCGCATGAAGGCGATCTCGCGCCGGCACAGCGGGCAGGCACCGTCGAACCAGACGGTCAGGTTTTCAGCAGATGACATCATGCCGGAACAATAGCCCACCGGCCGCAACAGCCGGTGAACTTCGGGCGGGCGCCTGCGCAGAAGCCAGCCGCCGGCAAGGTTGTGTGCCGACAGGTCTGCGGCATCAGACCGCAGACCGTTTCGACGATCCCGGCCTTATTCGGACGCGCGGAACGGCCGATGGCAGGCGCCGCAGGAGTCGGCGGTCTGGCGGAACTGGGCAGCGATGGCATCCGGGTCACCGCCTTC